>NZ_JBVJTD010000013.1:240617-283844 GCF_055605965.1 Streptomyces sp. NPDC037126 | reverse complement strand
TCACCAGACCACCAACCGCGGACCGGCAGAGTCCGCCCCGCAGCCACACGATCAGGCGACACCAGATGCAGTCAAAGGCTCACGAACCGCCCACTGAAGACCCGCAGATCCCGCACACGGTCCACAACGTCGTCGCTGTAGTCGTATGCGATGTCTCGCAGGGCAGTCAGCACGCTGACTCTCTCGCCATCCGTCAGCGTGCTGAGCGCCTCGTAGTACCGGTCATCGACGCCCAGGCTAAAGAAGTCCTCGTCGAGAGCAGTGAATCGGCGTGGCAGCCGACTCTCCGTGGCGTTGAACTCACCACGGCCACCTGACCCCATCTCAACGTGCCCGATACGGACACCGCCAACGGTCTGCGAAACACTCCCGCGACGCTTGATGCGCAACTTGTATAGCGTCACGAAGCCGTAGTCGTTCCAGTTGTCCGGCACCAGAAAGGCGCCGTCGAACTCCGCAGGTAGATCCCGTGGCCCTTCCACCACCACGAACTGCATGACGCCACCTCATCCCCCAGCTCGCCCTTGATCACACTGTAATCCAAAGACCGCGACCAGCTACAGAAACCCTGAGTCGGACGACGTGCTGCCCACCCGGTCGGCAAATAAAGGGTCGTTTCTTTCTGGTGTTTCATCACTTATGTGACGTTTGACGTCTGGAGTCGGGTTGCGCCAGGAGATGGTGGTCTCGTTGGTGAGGCGTCGGACCATGAGGCCGGTCATGGCGTGTGGATCAAACGCACAAGGCAGTTCCCCATCATCATGGATGCCGAGTACCGGGCGGGTCGCGCGACGTCCCCTGCTCACTACTTCGGCGCGGTCAGTTCCTAGCGAAACGGGTTCTCGGTACCACGGTCATGCTCGGTGGCGGCGTCGAGGAGTTCGGGCAGGTCAGTACCGTCAGCGTCGCGCTGATCGATCCACCACCCGGCCCGTGTGACCGTACGGGCTTTTTCCTCCAGATCTGCCCAATCGGCCTCGTCCCAGGTGCCCTCGACAACGAGCGTGGTGTGGGCTGCAGTCATGAGTTGGTGGCGGGAGCGTTCACCCCAGTCCACGGCGCGTTCCGGCCCTTCCAACGGGGGCATGCCGAACTTGGTGGCCCACTCGGCGGCGGCCCGCTGTTCCTCGGCCCGCTTGGCGGCAAGCCACTCCTCCTTGGAGGCAGTGTCGTTGCCGCGGGTGGCCTTCCAGCAGTCGGTGCAGTCCCGTTCGCCGAGCCAGCGGGCGAACCCGGCCCGCCGGTCGGTGGCGCGGTCGGACAAGTCATGGACGATTTCGTGGCCGCAGGCGTGCTCGACGGTCCACTTCGTATGGACAGCCATAGATCGATCTCCTTGAACGGGTCGTGTGTGAGTGAAGGTGAAAAGGGGCCAGCCCGCCGAACCCGCAGGCGGTCCTACGCTCGGCGGGTGACGGCCGTGCTACGGGGCGGCGCTGGGGGAGGTGTGGTGCTCAGGGCGGGGCGGGGCCGCATCCGCGGTGGTACCGGGGTGCCGTATGGCGGCAGCACGCCGACCGTGGCGGCGAGATCCTTGGCCGCGTCGTGCACCTCGCGGGTGAGGAACGTGAGTTGCCAGCCAAGGGCGTCGAGCTGCTGCCCGCGGACGGTGTCCAGGCTGTAAGAGAAGCGGCCCGCCGTATCAAGGAGGCGCTCCAACCGGACCAAGGGACCGGCTTCGTAGCCTTGCTGCGCGCGGTGAGCAGGGCCTCGGAGACCTCGCCGGCGGTGCGGGCCTCGATGACCTCTTGGAGCAGCTCCTGCATCGGAAGGTTTCAGCGGCGGGGCGTCCTGCTGGGCGGTGCATCGGCAGTCATGGCCGGCGGCCGTGAGGGCGCGGCCGGCGCCTCCTGGCCGGGTGGGTGAGGGCGAAGGCCGGGGTCGAGGTGCACCGGGTAGCGGGCGGCGGTGAGCATGTCCGCCGCCCAGGCCGCGTGCTCGTTCTCCCAGTCCCGGCCGAGGTCGAACGGCAGCCGTATCCAGTGCCCGCGCAGGGCCGGCAGGAAGAGGAACCCGGCTCGGAGCAGGATGTCCCGCGCGAACGCGTCGATGGTGCCGGTGACCTCGACCTCGCCACCCCGCCCGCGGGTGATGCGGATCGTCTCACCGCAAGGTGTCATCGGGAGCGTCCAGCCGACAGGTGAACGGTCGGAGCGTAGGTGGGCTTCGGCGGGATGGCTCGCGCGGCCGGTGCGGTGGTGGTCGGCGCCGCACGGCGTTGGGGGGAGCGCATGGCCGCGGCCTGTGCGATGCGGGCGCGACGATCCGAGACATCGTGGCGCCGTACCGGGCGCGGTGCGGCGGCCGGTGCGTCCGGATCGAGGCCCATGTCGGCGGACACCGAGTAGCCCTGAGCCCGCAGATCGCGGCCGGCCTGGCGGGTGCGGCGCGGACCGTCACGGTCGGGCTCGGTGAGGCGGTAAAGCCCGGGACGATCGGGGATGGGCTCGAACTGCTCGCGGGTGAGGAACCAGTGGGCCAGGTGCGCTGGCATCGTGGCGGTGAAGGAGGCGACGAAGCCGTGCTGGGGATGAGTGCCGAAGGCGAAGTGAGTACCAGGGTCCAAGAAGGTGGGTCTCCTTAGGAATCGGGTGCCGGTCAGCGATGGCGTGCCTGGCCGGGCGTGAGCCGGTGGGGCGGCTGGGGAAGGGCAACAGTGGGGCGTGGGCGAGGGGAGGCAGCGCGGGCCTGGCGCAGAAACTGCTGGCTGTGGGCGAGCCAGGTCTCGATGGCCGGCCGGGTCTGTGCTCGGTGCTCGGCGCGAGACAGCGGAACGCCGCTGTTCAGGTCCTCGCGAAGCTGCAGCGTGGTGAGGAGCGCGACGGCGAGCTGGTCGAGCACCTCGGCGTCCTGCGGCCACGCGCTGGTCGCTGGACGGCACTGGTCGAGTAGCGCCGGGGCGTGGTCCAGGACGGTGAGGAACTCCCGCCACGCGCTTTCCAGGAACTCGCCGACGGCCGTGGTGAACGCCGGGGGTTCGACGCGCACGGCGCCGCCGGGCTGGGGGGCGGCAGGCAACTCATTCCAGGAGCCCCACTCCGACTGGATGAGGTCGAGGGCCTCGGCCACGTGCGCGATCCGGCGCTCGTGGACGGCGCGGTCGTAGGCGGGCAGGTAGCGCTGGATGATCACCTGCGCGGCGCGGCCTGGGAACGGCGGCACGGTGATGCTGCGGGGAGCGTGCGGATCGTCGAACCCCTCACCGAACGGCTCTGGTACGAAAGCGCCGACGAGGTAGCTCAGTTGATGACCGGGGTGTTCGACGAGGAGCAAGGTGGTGCCGGAGATGGGGTCGGTGAGAGTGGCGGCGTGGGGGATTCGGTCGGTCTGTACGACGCGGGCGAGTTCGCCGCAGTCCCACAGGTAGGCCACGAGGTCTTCCTGCCACACCGGATGGGAGTAGATCTCGACCCGGGTGTCCCACTGGCCGGGCAAGCAACGGGCGATGTCCTGGGCGGTGTCACCGATGAAGCGCCGGCTGCTGGCCGTCACCTGTATCCCCCGCGCCTCGGCATGCTCGGCCAAGTGGGCCAGGGTGGCTCTGACTGCCGCCTCGTCCGTGTAGGTCAGCTGGTACACCCCGGCCTCGCCCCGGCGAAAACCGGCATCGTTCAACGCGCTTTCCGCGGACTTGTACTGCTCGCCGGTCGCAATGGCGACGACGCCGACATTCCGGCTGTAGGTGAGCGTGATCTGTGCGTCAGCCACGCAGGGCCTCACGGTGCAGGAGCGAGCGCAGGCTGCGGCCGTACTGCCAGGCGTGCTCGCGGGCGGCGCTCTCCAGCTGGTCGTATCCCGGCTGGGCGGTCATCTGCCCGGTGTGCTTGCGGTAGCGGTAGACCGGCAGTGGCAGCAGGATCCCGGGAGCGAGGCTGGTGATGCCGACGGCCGTCATGTAGTCCTCGCCCTGGACGAGGCCGCCCATCGGGGCCGCGCGCACCAGCTCGGTGCGGGCCAGGATCGTGGTCGGTCCGATCGGAATGGTGTCGGCCGGTGAGCGCCAGTACGTCCATACATCCCCCGCCTCGTGCCGGCCGGGCGGCGCGGGGCACCGCCAGAGCGTGGTGCTGCCGTCGGGGTGGAGGTCCTCGCTCCACCCGGCGCACCAGCCCACCCCCGCCTGCTCCAGGGCGTCGAGCCGGGCGGCCATTGCGTGGTCTGGGAACAGGTCGTCGTCGTCCGCCCAGTTCACGTACGGAGTGCGGACGAGATTGAGGGCGAGGTTTCGGGCGCAGGCGGCGCCGACGGGCCGCGGCACTGTCAGGGTGCGTACGCGCGGATCGCTGGCGAGCGCTGCCGGCAGACGGTCGGGGCCGACGCCGTCGAGGGCGAGGACGGCCTCCCAGGGCACGGTCTGCCGACAGAGACTGCGGTGCATGGCGGTCAGGAAGCCGAGGCGGTCCTCGCGCAGGCGGGTGGCGATGACGACCGTGATCAGGGGGGTGGACAGGGCGAGGTCTCCGGTGTGCGGAGGCTGGGGTTAGCGGCGTGCGGCCGTGCGGGGCCGTGGCGAGACCGCGGTCCGAGCGGTCCGCGGGACCGTGCGCGTGGAGGTGGCGAGCGGCGAGGGCGTGGGCGCGGGCCAGTCAGCCGGATGGTCGCTGAAGAGGGTGCGGGGATCGGTGTCCCAGCCGATGACCGGACCGGCGTCGGCGTGGGTCACGCTGATCACTTCGATGCCCTCGGAGCGCAGGCCATAGCCCCACTGCACGTCCTGGTCGGCGGCGGTTCGTTCCGTGACCGTCATACGGACTGGTGGGGATCCGTCCGGGGTGATGAGGTGGTCGAAGGTGCGGCTGGGCCACTGCTCGCCGCCGGTCAGCGCCGTGAATACCTGTGGTGGCGCGCCGGCAAGGAGGTCGGTGCCCAGCTCGTCCCAGCCGACGGCCACGCCGTCGACGAGGTGTTGGACCATGGCTTCGACGTCGCCTTCGAAGCGGTACTGGAAGGCGGCGAGGAGCAGGGGCAGCTTCGCGCTCGGCTGGCCGTCGAGCTGGACGTAAATGCCGTCATAGCCACTGGTGGTGGGGCGGGCGATGAAGGAACGGGTCGACAGAAGGAGCCTCCAGAGGTTGTGATCAGCGACCCGGGGCCGCACCGGTGGGCGGTGCGCCGGGCGGCGCGGGCGGGAGGCCGGGCCCAGCGCGGCCCGGGAACGGGCTGGGAGTGGGCGGCGGTGTCGGGTCGTACTCGGCGCGCAGGATCGCCAGATCCGCTTGATGGCCGAGGGCCAGCGCCGACAGGCTGTCGCTGGCCGCCCTCATCAGCATCTTGGGCGGTGAGCCCAGCTCCGCTCCGCGGTTCTGGCCCCGCCACCGGGCTGCAGCCACAAGGTACTCACTCACCGCTTCGAGCACGGGTGCGGCGGCATCCAGCAGGCGCTGGGTGACCGCACTGGCCTGCGCGGGGGTCTCGGCGGCGGCAAGGGCATGGAGATAGGGGCCGAGGTCGGGCGCCGGCAGCGGCTGCTCGGGCAGTGGGTGCTGGGCCAGGAACGGCTCGGCGTCCCGCCGGGCCCACCGCAGCAGGTCGTTGTCCGTGGCGATGCCGTAGCGGGCGGCGGCGATCTGGTCGCCGTCTCGGCCGACGTTGTCGTACAGCTCGAAGTCGGGTCTCGCAGGGCCGGCTCCTAGAGAGAGAAGTCGGGGACAGTGGGCTTGGCGTCCGTCCGGCGGCAGCCGTAGCCCAGCAGGCTGGAGGGCTTCGGCGTGGCCGGGACACCAGCGACGTCGGAGCAGGTAAAGGTGTAGGTGAAGGCAGGGGCCGGTGCGTTGAGCCAGGCGCGGTCGAGCTTGTCCGGCACGATCTGAAGCCCCGGGGCGGCCACGGCGTCGTGCTGCGTGTGCGTGTGGGAGAAGATCACGAGTGCACCGGTAGTCGTCTTCAGCGCGTACGCATCAGGGAACTCCGTATCGGCAGAGGAGAAGCGGGTGGTGCCGCGTGTGCCGAACTTGCGGGTCGTCTGGTCGTGGACCTTGGTCTGCCGCCGGGACGCCTCGGTCGGGGTGAAGACCTTCTTCCCCGTCTTCTCGCCTCCGGTGGCGAAGTTGTCCGCGATGGCCGTCCGCAGCACGCCGACCGGCGCGGCGAGCGAGGCGGAGGAGGCGTCGACCGCGGTGGCGTAGCCGTCCTTGTCGAGGATGATGTTCGGTAGATGCTCGGGGTCGTCGAGGTCGACGGCCGCGACCATCTCCCAGCGCTTGGCCTTCGTGTTCTCGGCCAGGACCAGCACGCAGGCGTACTGCTTCCTGCTGCCGGAGCGGGTCACGGCGGCGAACCACCGCTGTTGCCCTGGCGTGATGCGCGGGATGTAGACATCCGTTGCGTCGAGGTCGTACGCCCGCGGCCGGTACGGCTCGCGGTCCGGCCTCGGCAGGGCCGCCTCCTCCTTGAGGTCGGCGGACGACATCGCGTACAGCGGTCCGTCCTCGACGGTGTCGAGGAGCTTGGTGTCGCCGGTGGCGTTGGCCGTGTTGTTGATCTTTGAGTAGTGGGCGATCTGGGCCAGAGCCTCCTGCTTCGCGAGCGCCGGCTCAGCGGTCGGCGTGGGCTGCGCGGTGCGGGGCGCCCGTGGTGCTGTCGTGGGTGCTGCTGGAGGTGGAGCACGCGGACGCGGTCAGCGCGACAGCAGCGGCGGTGAGCAGGAGTGTGGTGCGGCGGACAGAAGTGTGCAGGGGAATGAGGAAACTCCGGGGGATCGTGATTCAGCGGGTGCGGGCTGGCGCGGGCGTCGGCGGTGACGGGGCTGGCCGTATCGATCGGGCGTCCGCAGCAGTGCGCAGGGACTTGGCGGCACGGGCGAGATGCGCGCGGCTCTCGGCAAGGCGTTCCACGAGTTGCTGGTGCGCGGTGTCCACGGTCCAGTTGCCGGCGCGGCCAGGATCTTGGTGGCTGAGATCGGCGAGGACGCCAAGGCAGTGGACGGCACCGCCCAGAGCAGCGAGTGCGGCTCCGGCGGGTTCAGCAGCACGCGCGAGGGCGAGGGCGGCGCGGCGTTGGGACGGCGTGGCCTGGTCCGGATAACGAGCAGCGGCTCGGTGGCGGAAGGCGCTCTCGCCGGCCAGGTAGCCCAGCAGCCGGGCCAGGTGCCGTACCTCATCGTCCAGAATCTCGCCGAGTCCGGGGCCCGGTTGGACCTGGTCAGGAAGCGGGAGCTGGTCGGCGACGGTGTTGATCCGGTCGGCCACGTCGTGCAGCAGCATCCGCTGGTCGGGATCGGACAGCGACGGTGTGCGCACAGGGAGGTCCGGTTCTACCGCCGGGCGGTCGGCTGCCTCGCGCCGGGCGGTGCGCCCAGGGCCGGTGCTGCCGTGCGGGGCGGAACGGATGGGATGGGGGCGGCATGCCGGAAGTTGACGCCGATGCCTTGAACGGTGAGCTGCCGGACCGCGCTCTGCAGCAGCAGGGCGCGTGCCTCGGTGCTGTAGGAGGCGGGGAGGACGAACGCCGCCTCGTGCGGGCTGTACTGGAAGTAGCAGGCGTACAGCACGGTGCGGGCCACGGCGGGCACGCTGGCGGACGGGGCGCCCACCACGCCGTCGGGGTACCAGATCAGCGTGAGCGACTTGGTGACCTCAGGCGCGGCGGGCCGGTGCGGTGGCTCCGGCTGATGGAGGGCGTTGCGCCGGACCGCGTTCAGGGCTTCGGCGTAGCGGGGCAGGACACGGCGGACGACCTGGGCGGCGGCACGGACCGGATCGTCGGGGACGGCGATGCCGTTCGGCTCGTCCACCCCGCGTAAATGGTGCGGCCTGAACCCGTCGGGCCGTAGCGGCGCTACCAGGTACTGGCGGGGGTAGTGGGGGCGCGGTATCACGCAGAGCTGTTCGCCGGCTGGCCCGTTGAGGAAGGCGGTCGGCGGGTCCCAGTCGAGCAGGGCCGAGTGGGTCGGCCCGCAGTCCCAGACCTGGTCTGCGACATGCGGCTGGTCCTGGGGCGGCGGGAATCCGGTGTACCGGCGGTGCCACTGCCCAGGGAGGTGCGCCGTGAGGTTGGTGGCGAAAGTGCTGTGAGTCTGTGAGGACAGGTGGCTACTCCTGGGGGCGGAAGGGGCCAGGGCGGCAACGTCAGCGGCGGGACTCGGGCGTGTGCCGTGGGGCGGTGGGGCCCGGCGAGGTGGTGGCGGTGGGCGTGGTCGCGCGTGTCGGTTCTGCGTTTGCTGTCGGTGGCGCGTAGTGGGCGCGCAGGTTCTCCAGGTCGGCTTGGGCCACCTTGGCCAGGGCGGTTCGGATACTCAGGGCCGCTTCGCGCAGCAGGCGCACCGACTGGGGCGTGTGTCGGTGCTCGGTGCCGGCCCAGAGGGCTATGGCGATGAAGTGGCTGGCGATGTGGTCGAGTGCGGGTGCGGTGGCGGCGACCAGCTGGTGGGTGATGGCGCTGACCTCGGCAGGTGTCTTGGCCGCGGGGAGTGCCTGGAGGTACGGCGTCAGGTCCGGTAGAGGGGTGGGCTGGTCCGGCAGCGGGTGGTTGGCCAGGAAGGTCTCGGCGTCGCGGCGAGCCATGCGATAGAGGTCGCCGGGTGGAGCGGGGCCGTCGGACTGTGTGGAGGGGCGTGGCGACAAGGAGCCTCCGGTGCGGTGGGCGAGGCCGTCCAGGGTCAGTGCATGCGGGCGTCGGTGTCGAAAAGCGCCAACTCGCTGCTGTGGAGCAGGTGTTGGACGATGAAGGATCTGCCGGCGACCTTCCACAGGCCACGGCCGCGGTTGAGGTGGGCGATGGCGTCGACTTCGACGGAGGTCAGGCCGAGCAGGGAGGCGGCGGCGTGGAGCTGGTCGGTTTCCTGCCGGTAGATGATGCGGGTGGAGCAGTCGGCGAGGAGGCCCTCGGCGAGTGCCCGGCCCTGTGATCCGGCGTCGCCGGCGGTGAGCAGGTCGCTGAGCCTGTGGATGACCATGAGGTTGGCGATGCCGAGTCCGCGGGAGAGTTTCCACTGGGCCTGCATGCGCTGCAGCAGGCCGACGTGGCGCATCAGGCGCCATGCCTCGTCGTAGACGATCCAGCGCCGGCCCCCGTGCGGGTCGGTCAGGGCGGACTCCATCCAGGCGGAGGCGCAGGTCATGGCGAGGACGAGGGCGGTGTCGTCGCCGGATCCGCCGAGCCGGGACAGGTCGATGGTCAGCATGGGCGCACGCGGGTCGAAGCGGACGGTGGAGGGCGCGTCGAACATGCCGGCGAGGTCGCCGTGGACGAGGCGGCGCATGGCGTGGGCGAGGTCGCGGGCGGCCTCGCCGAGGTGTCCGGACATCGTCCCGGCGGCCTCGTCGAGCTGGGCCGGGTTGTTGAGGGCGGAGGCGACGTCGCCGAGCAGCGGCGTGCGGCCGGTGCCGGCCGCACGGTTGACTGCGGCGTCGAGGGCGACGTCGAGCGCGGTGTGCTCCATGGGCAGCAGGTCCCGGCCCAGGACGGTCCGGGCCAGGGACCCGAGCAGGAGCAGGCGCCTTTTGCGGATCTCGCCTTCCCAGTCGGCCTCGGTGATGCTGTCCGGGCGCGGGGCCGCGTCCAGGGGATTGAGGCGGCCGGGCAGCCCGGGGCCGAGGGCGACGGAGGTGCCGCCCAAAGCCTGGGCGACCGGGGTCCACTCGCCCTTGGGGTCGCAGGGGACGTACACGCGGTAGCCGAAGGCGATGGACCGCAGGGCGAACGACTTCGCGAGCGCGCTCTTGCCCTGGCCGATCACGCCGGCCAGCAGCACGTTCGGGTTGGTGAAGCCCTCCACCTTGCCGTACAGCGCGAACGGGTCGAACACGAAGGATGCTTCGGCGTGGACGTCGCGTCCGATGTAGATGCCCTCGGCGCCGAGCCCCCCTTCGGCGAGGAAGGGATAGGCGCCTGCCGCGATGGCGGTGGTCATGCGGTGGGCGGGCAGCTTCAGCCGGTTTCCTCGGGCGGAGGCCCGTCCGGGGCGCCCGCCGGGCGGATAGACGGGTGCAGGCGTGGCGTGCTCGTCCGGTGCCGGGCCTGTGGCTGGGTGGGTGGCTGTCTCGGCGCGTGCCTTTGCGGCGGCTTCTGCGAGCTGCCTGCGGGCGGCGCGCCGGGCGGCGCGGTCGGTGCCGTGCGGGGTGAACAGCGGGCTGGCGGAGGCGCGGCGTGCGCGGCGGGCGGGCCGGTGGTTCATCGGGGCCCTCGATTCGGCGGATGGTGCTCATCGCACGCACGAGGTGGTGTGCGGTGCGCGGTGCAGGTCGGTGGGGGTGGTCTTGCGCCGGACGATGTGCCCGGCGGCGAGATGGCGCTGGCAGATGGTCAGGAAGGGAGGCCCTTCGGGGAGCTGCCCGGGCTGGCACTCGGCGGAGTCCGCGGACGTGGCCGGCAGAAGGTGGAAGGCCGCGTGGATGTCGGTGGTGGCCTGCCACAGCCGGGCGCGCGCCGCAGCAAGGTGTCGGCCAGCTGCGGGATGCGGGGGCCGTGCCGCCTCGGCCAGCTGGTCGAGGAGCCGGTGCAGTTCTGTGAGGTGGGCGTGGAGGGTGTCGAGGTGCCCCCGGTCCGGGAGGATCGCGGGCACGGAGCCGCTCAAGACACGCCTGTGATGGCGGATGCCTGCGGTGGCGGCCCGCAGGTAGGGGTGGGAGTCGGTCTCGCTGGAGCGGGGCTGGGGCAATCGGGGGTCCTTGCCGCCGTGGAGGCGGGAGCGGTGGCGTTTAGAGGGTGGTGCGGGCGAGGGGGAGTGCCGCGACGGCGAAGGCGTCGGGCTGCTGATACCAGAGCCTGCGCAGGTCGACGCCTGCGGTGACGGCGGCGGTCTCGATCTGGGCGCAGGCGGCGTCGAGGGCGGCGTCGGTGTCGGCGGTGACGGTGATCAGGCCGGTCAGGGCGACGTCGGCGTGCCCGGCGATCAGCTGGCGCTCGCGGTTTTTGACGTCGGCGTACTCGATGGAGTCCTCCTCGCTGTCGACCTGCCCGCGCCGGGCGCGTTCGGAGGCGTCGGCGATGATCGCGGCCTTCTTTCGCTGGACGTCGCGCAGCGCGGACTCGAGCGGCTGTGGGACGTAGGTGAGGGAGAGGGTGCGGCGCACGCCGGCGGTGAACATCAGGCCGTGCAGGAAGCCTGCGCCCATCTCGGTGCGCGGCCAGTTCTCCACCCAGTAGGTGGCGTGGCGGGCGGAGTCGGTGGCGATGCGGTCGTACTCCTCGACCTGGACGACGGGGCCGGCGGCAGCCGGGTCGGCTTCCGCGCGGCCGGTCGGGGACCACTGCTGGAGCGCGGCGAGGGCCTTGGGGTCGTAGGCGGTGCGCACGACGGCGGCGATCTCCCGCGCGGACAGCCACCCGGTGATCATCAGTCCGGCGTTCCGGGCGGCCTGGGCGATCGAGGCGGTGGTCTGTTCCATGACGGTGAACGCGCCGGGCAGTCCGCCGCCGGCCTGGGAGATGAGGCGCTTGGCGGCCTTGAGGTCGAGGGAGATCGCCAAGTAGGTCTCGTGCGGGGCGGCGGCCGGTCCGGCGGAGGCGACCAGGTCTGCGTACACCTGTCCTGCGACCGGTGCTTCGGGCCGGCCGTGCTGGGCCCAGTGCCGGGCCAGGGTGTCACCGGAGTCGGGGACCGTGCGTTCCAGGACCTGCACGGTGGCGACGTGCCCGGTGCGGGCGGTGCCCGCCAGCGCACGCCCCCAGCCGTTGACGTTGTGGTTCTGCGTGGCCGGGTCGAGCAGGGCGAAGGCACGGCTGCTGACGCGGGCGACAGCGGTGAGGGTCTGATGGTGCGGGTCGTGCACGGCGGCGGCCCCATTGGCGGAGTCGCCGGGGGTGACGACCTTGAGAGAGGCCGCCGTGCCGGGCAGATGAAGGATGCCGTCCTGGCGGGGCCGGGTGACGGGCCGGGCCAGCCACAGGGTCTGTCCGCTGTGGCGGCGCCAGGCGAAGCGCGCGACGATCGGCGCCCAGTCGATCAGCGAGCGTCCCTGCCGGCGAACGGCGACCACAACGGCCACCGCCGCCCACAGCGGAGTCAGGGTGATGGCGCCCAGCAGCCCGGTGGTCAGGACCGTGACCAGGAGCAGAGCCAGCGCGGCAGAGACGAGGACGAGCTGGTGGAGGGTGAGGCCGAGCAGGATGCCTCGGCGGCTGCGGTGCGGGAACTTGACGGTGGCCGGGGATACGGCGAGGTCGGACAAGGAGGCTGCTCCTGGAGCGAGGGCCCGGGGGCGGGAAGGACCGTGAGCCTTCCCGCCCCCAGGGATCGGGCATCGGGCAGGAGATCAGAGACCGGTCGCGGGCGGCGGCTGTGAGGCCGCACCGTTAGGCGCGGAGGTCGTGCCAGCGGTCTGTGTGCCCGCGGCGGGCGGGGCGCCCTGTGGCGGCGGAGTCGTGGCCGACGGCGCGGACTGCCATCCGCCGCTGTGGCCGGCGGCTGCGGCACCTTGGCCGAATCCGCTCGCACCGGGGGTGCCTGCGCTGGTAGGGCTGCCGCCCATCTGGCCGCTGGTGTCGTCGGCGACGTGGGTCGGCGGCGGCTGGACGGCTTGCTCCAGACCGGACTTGGCGGAACTGCCGCCCGACGGGCCATCGGAGGCACCGCCTTGGGCAGAGTCCTGTCCGTTGCCGGACGAGTGGGAGGCGATGTCGCCGGGGAACCCGTCTTGGCCGGGCACGGTGTCCGGGCCCTGCGGAGCTGCTGCGGCTCCGGCCGCGGCACCGCCGGTTCCAGCGGTGGCCGCCATCGCCGCGGCCTTCCGGCCCGCGCGCTCGGCGTGCTGCCTGGCCAGCTGCGCGCCCGCTCCGCCGGCACGGTGCAACGTCTCTCCGTCGGATCCCTCGGCCGCCCAGTGCACGAACTTGAAGGTGGCGTAGGGGCACAGCAGCACCAGGATCATGACGACGATGCCGGCGAGGACGTCCGCGAGGGCGGCCAGGCCGTCCTTGGCGTCGGTCTTGCCCATGGCGGCGATGCCGAGGACGAAGACGATCGTCATCAGCAGCTTGGATACGACGAGGGTGGCGGTGGCCTCGATCCAGCCCTTGCGCCAGCGGCGGGCGACTTCCCAGCCGCCGCCAGCTCCGGCGAACACGGCGAGGGTGACCATGACCAGGATGCCGACCTTGCGGACCATCATCACGCACCAGTACAGGAAGGCGCCGATGGCGGCTCCGATGCCGGCGAAGACGGCGACGAGCCAGCCGAGCCCGGCAAGTCCTGGCAGGGATGCCACCTTGACCATGCGGCGGACCGCGGAGGCTATGTCCGTGTGCGCGGCCTGGAAGAGGCCGGCGGAGAGGGCGTCGGTGACTTCGATCGCGACGGTGGTCAGGGCGATCGCGGCGAACGCGAAGATCACGCCGGAGGCGGTGCCGGTGAACGCCTGGGTCAGGGCCTGGCCGTCGCGGCGGATCGCGGCACGGACCAGCTGCGCGCAGAAGGTGGCCACGAGCATGACCAGGCCGATGGGCAGGATCGTCTCGTAGTTGTCGCGGAACCATCCCGCGTTCAGGTCGACGCGGGTGGTGGCGTCGACGGCCTTGGACGCCAGGTCGGCTGCGGACGCGGCGAGTTCGCCGGCGCTTTTCGCCATCCAGTCGCCGATGTACTTGCCCGGGTCGGAGGCGAAGTCGATGGCCTCGCCGACCGCGCAGACCTTGTCCGCGACGGGGAGATCACAAAACCCCATGAGGACTCCTTTCGGTCAGGGCGCGACGCGCGGGGCGATGGCGACGAGCGAGCAGTCGGCGGAGGGGCGGCACTGCACAGCGAGGGTCATCGAGCGGTCCTCCGCACCCCCGCCGCCCTTGGTCCAGGTGATCGTCTGCTGGCCGGTGACGGTGACTGCGTAGATGTACGCCTTGGTGATCGCGGCCGGGTCCTCGGACAGGGCCTGTTTGAAGGCGGCCGGGTAGTGGCCTTCGCTGATGGTCGCGGTGGCGTGCTGCTTCTGGTCCGCCATCCGAGACCACAGCACCGGGTCCGGTATCTGCGCCGAGACCGACGCCCAGTCGCCGTACTCGCTCTCCTTCGTCATCCACGCCTCCATGCCGGTCAGCTGCTGGGCCTGGCTGGTGGTGCGGGTGTCGTAGGACCAGAGCATCTTCGCGGCGGCTTTGGCGAACTCCACCGGATCGGAAATCCTCGGCGGCCCGGCCACCGGGCCACTGGCGGAGGAAGGCTGGTCCGTCGGGGAAGCGGAGCCGTGCACCGGCGCCGGGACGGGCGGGGCAGCGTGGGTGCGGTTGCCGTGGCCGGAGAAGATGGCCGCCGCGGCAGCCAGGGCGAGCAGGCAGGCCAGGCCGACCGCAATGGCGATGATGCGGCGATTCGGGGCCCAGCCGAGGCCGTATCCGGGGAGGCGTTTGAGCATCAGTGGACCTGCGACCCCAGACCGGAGAAGAAGGCCACGATGCCGTTCGCGGCGCCGAGCCCGAGGGCTGCGCCGACGGCGACGGTGGCGCCCTTCTTGCCGTTGGCCTCGGCCTGGTGGCCACCGGTGTGGTGGCCCCACGCCCAGACCGCGAGGCTGACGGCCAGGGCGCCGACGACCGCGATGATCGCGAACATGTTGATGCTGTTGACGACGTTCTTCAGGACGGTCAGGCCCGGAAGGCCGCCGCCTTTGGGGGAGATGCCGGGATCGTAGGCGAGTTGGACGGCAAGGGCAGCGAGGGGTGACGCGGGTATGGAGGGCTCCTTGCGTGGGCAGGCCCGAAGGCCCTGGCGGGAGGGGCATTTCAGAAAGAGGGGGTGTGCCGAGCGGCGGGAGAGAGGCCGGCGTCAGATGACGCGGCGGGCGGCGAGGACGGCCCAGTCCTTGAGCGGCGTGATCCGTACGGGCTTGCCGGTCCGGGGGGCTTCGATGACCAAGCCCTCGCCGATGTACATGCCGACATGCTCGGGCCGGGCCGCGGTGCCACGACTGAAGAGCAGGTCACCGGGCTTGAGGGCCTTCGGTGAGACGGCCTTGCCCTCGCCGACCTGGGTGTAGGTGGTGCGGGTGAGGGTGATGCCGGCGTGGGCGTACGCCTGCTGCATCAGGGAGCTGCAGTCGCAGCGGGCCATGGCGTCCGGGCCGTGGGGGTTGGTGCAGGATCCGCCCCACTGGTACATCGTGCCGAGCTGCTGCATCGCCCAGACGATCGCCTTGCGGGCTCGCGGGTCGGTGCCCTTGGGGATCTTGTATCCCTTGGGAACGGCGCCCTCGGGGATGGGCCCGTAGGACGTGCCGTCGGCGGTGTCGCAGCCGGTCGCGGGGGCGGGCTTGTCGTCGGTCTTGCCGGCGTCCTTCTCCCCGGAGTCGGGGAAGGTGGCGGCAATCGCCTTCTGCAGCGTGGTCGCCAGCGGTTCCCACTGTGCGTAAGCGTCCGGATAACCGGAGCGCTGCACTGCTTGGGCGGCCTGGGTGACGGTCATCTGCTGCCAGCCGTGGACCTTCAGCAACGCCTTGTAGAACTGCTCGGACGCGTAGACGGGATCGTGGATCTGCGCGGCGGTGCCCCAGCCCTGGCTGGGCCGCTGCTGGAACAGGCCGAGAGAGTCACGGTCGCCGCCGCCGAGATTGCGCAGCCGGCTCTCCTGCATCGCGGTGGCCAGCGCCACGATCTGACCGCGCTTGGGAACGCCGAGGCTGATGCCGGTGGCGACGATGGTCTGTGCGTTCGGGATCTGCTCGCCGGGCAGGTCCAGGTCCTTGATGTGCACCTTGGAGGCGTCTGCACCGTCGAGGATCTTGGTGACCTGATCAGCGATCTTGCTGGTGTCCACGTCGGAGAGGCAGTCGAGCGATGAGGTGGTGCTCTGGGCGGCTTCGCTGGAGGTGGCCATCATCACGGCGCCGCCGCCGAGAAGGAGAGGGGAGAGGAAGACGACGCCGATGCCGGCGGCGAGCCCCTTCAACCTGTGGTGCCCACGCGCAGATCACCGGTTTCGGGCAGGGGCGGATAACGAGACGTCATGCAGGGGTCCTTCGGGTGCGGTGTCCGGCACGCCGCGCGAGCGCAGGGAACGCGGGAAAGGGAGCGCAGCAGACCGGGGTGGGCGGAATCAGGAGTGGCCGGCCACAGGCGAGTAGCCGCTCGCCGAGCGTGGCCGACAGGTGAGGTAGGTGTGCGGGGGCAGCGTGAACCTCCACGAGCCAGAGGGGGAGTGGGCCAGCGCCGGTGTGCGCCGGGCGGTCCAAAAACAGTAGGCCCAGATCGGCCGTTGACCAAAAAGTCGGCGCGAGGTGCCGGAATCCGGCCCCTCAGCAGCGCACTTCTTGGTCATCGGCCGAATCACGTCTACAGTTTTTGAACTCCCCCTCGCCCTCCCCAGACCATGGTCATGGGCCTGCTCATGCCCGTTTTCCGGCCAATGGGACTTGCCGACGCGACGGGCATTCCACGCACGTACTCCCACCCGAATCGGGGTTCCTCTTTGCCTTTTTCCCTGCACCAGGGCGACGCGCTGAGCGTCCTGTCCAAGCTCCCGGACGACTGCGTCGACGCCGTCATCACTGACCCGCCGTACAACTCCGGTGGGCGCACGGCGAAGGAGCGCACCAGCCGGTCCGCCAAGCAGAAGTACACCTCCGCCGACGCCAAGCACAGCCTGGCCGACTTCACCGGCGAGAACATGGACCAGCGCTCTTACGGGTTCTGGCTGACGCAGATCATGACGGAGGCCCACCGCCTCACCAAGACCGGCGGTGCGGCGCTGCTGTTCACCGACTGGCGCCAGCTGCCCATCACGACGGACGCGATCCAGGCGGCCGGCTGGCTGTGGCGCGGCGTCCTGGCCTGGCACAAGCCCCAGGCCAGACCCCAGAAGGGACGCTTCACCCAGAACTGCGAGTTCATCGTGTGGGCGTCGAAGGGCGCCATCGACGGCTCCCGCAACCCGGTCTACCTGCCGGGCATGTACTCCGCTTCACAGCCGTCGGGCTCCCAGCGGCAGCACATCACGCAAAAGCCCGTCGAGGTCATGCGCGAGTTGGTCAAGATCTGTGCGCCCGGCGGCACAGTCCTCGATTTCTGCGCTGGCTCCGGATCCACCGGCGTGGCCGCCCTGCTCGAAGGCCGGGACTTCATCGGCGTGGAGAAGACCGAACACTACGCGTCCATCGCCGCCGACCGGCTGACGAAAACGATCCGTCAGACCCTCGGCCAGGAGGACGTGGTCCTCACCGCCTGACTCCACCGCCCCGCCACATACGAATCCGTGTCGACCGCCGCATTCGGTCGGTGCACTGCCGGATAGTTCCTGTCCCCATTTCCGCGGCACTCAGGAGGTTACTTCTCTCATGTCCGAATCCATCGACCCCCCGGCTGACGGAGAACTGGAGCCGGTGCGGATCCCGGACACGCAGCTGGAGGGGATCGAAGCCAGTGTCCGTCGGCTGATGGAACAAACCGCAGAACAGGCCCGGCAGTTGGATCACCTCGCCTCCGCTCCGCCCGCAGCTTCGCCGTTTGCGGCGTTCGGCATGCCGGGGTTCGGTGGATCCCCGGCACCGGCTGCGCCGGAGCCTCGTCCCATCCTGGAGCTGGAGGGCGAGGCGTACGAGGACGAACTCGACGCCCTGTCGGACTGGGTCGACGACTTCCTCTTGCCGATCTACGGGGCGGAGGTCACCACGGCGGCGCCCTGGTGCCTGCAATGGCAGGAGCACAGCGACGTCGTCGCCTGGCTGCACGCCCTGTGGCTGGCCTACCAGCAGCACAAGGACCCCGAGGCGGGCCTGGCCGGCATGTTTGTCTGGCACCGCGACTTCCTCACCCACGCCATGGCCGCGATCCGTGCACCTGGCGGCCCCCTGTCCGCCTGCATGACCTCCCCGGACCGTCCCGCGCACCGTCTCCTTCCCGGACCGCCCCCCTCGGCCCGCGCGGAGAAGGAGTCCGCCGCGGCGGAGGCGTCCGGGCCTGGGGAGTACGGGCTGACGGCATGAGCGAGGGGCAGCAGCCGGCTTTCGGCCTGAGCTTCGATCCCCGTGCCCTGAACGACCTGCTCCAGGCGCCATCCGACATCCGCGATCTCACCCTCGCCTATCTGCAGGAAGTGGTGAACGCCGAGCGCTTCGGGCTCCGCCTGACTGGTGACCTGGAGGGCTACCGCAAGCTGTTCGTGGACGCTCGCAAGGACTGGCGGGTCGTCTACGGCATCCGCCCGGCGCCCGAGTCGTCGGCGCACCGGCGGGAGATCCACGTGGTCGCCGTACGGCCGCGGGCGGGCAACGACGTCTACGACGAGGTCGGCCGCCGCCTGGGAATGACCCGCCGACCGCTCAGCGCCCGCACCCACGCGGCACGCGCCCGTTCCCCGCAGCTGGTCACCCGCGGTCCCGTACCCAGGCCGGCACCGCTGCCGTCCGCCATGCCGGGCCTGCCCCGCCCCGCGCAGAGCCCCTCCCCGCTTCACACTCGCTGACCACAAGGAACCGCCTATGCCCCCTGATCCGGCGCCCACGGCTGCCCGCCGCGCTGTGTCCCCGCTCGACCCTCGCATCGAGGCAGCCACCGGCCACGACGTCGACACCCTGTGGGCCCACCGCGACCGCGGCATCCTCGACCAGGAGCACACCGAGCTGGTCGACCGACATCGGGAACTGGCCCAGGCCGAGACCGGCGTCACGTTCTACCGCACCCTCCTGCACCGGCTGTCCTCCGGGGAGTTCCCCGTCGATGCCGCTTTGTTCGAGCGGATCGACCGCACCGTGGACCAGCTGGAGGAGGCCGCCGCATCCCGCGACGCCGCCATGCGGCGGGTGCTCGACGCGCTGGAGCCGATCGAAGCCGCCGCGCGATCAGCACAACGTGGCGGCGAGGCGCAGATCACCGCGGCTGATCAAGCGGCGCTGCTGGCCATCGCCGGCGGCGCCAAGCTCTACGAGCATCTCCTGACCGGCCGGCTGTCCGTGACCACCGCCTCAGGCACCCGCGTCCCCTACGCCGAGCTTCAGCGGCTCCAGTCCGCCAGTCTCGTCGCCCTCGATACCAGCCATCCCGTCCAGGCCGGCCAGCCGGTCAGTCTGACCGACGCCGGCCGTGCCGCGCTGACCGCCAACCGCCGTACAACGCAAGCGTCGTTGCCCACGGCGCGACCAGGGGCATGGCCGTCCGCACCGGCACAGCGACGCTGAGCTGAAAGACCGCATGCCCACCCACGAACCATCCCCACCCGCCGACCGGGACCTGTCCCCTTCCCTGAGCTTCCGGGTGGACGACCTTGACACCGACGAGCAGATCAGCGCGGCATTCTTCCGTCTCGTCAGCGTTCACAAGGACATGCTCGTCTCCCTCGCCGAGCACCACAGCGCCGATGGCGCCCGCAGCTTCTACGTCCTGTACGACGGCTCGGCCACCTGGGACCACCCAGGTGTGCCGCAGTACGTAGCTCTCCACCTGCAACGAGACCTGGAGAGACGCACGTTCAGTCTCGAGCGGGCCACGTTGCCTCCTTCCTCGATGGCGCAGTCCTGGCTGATCCGCCGCGGCTGTCCGCCCGAGTTCCTCACGCTCGATCCCGAACGGGGCACAGCGCCGGCCGACGAGGCGACGCAGGCCCTGGAGCAACGGCTCATGAGAGACGGGGACCACTACGCGCTCGGCTGGTCCCACACCCAGGACGACCCGGACGACTGGCTCACGCTCGCGGTGTTGCGGGCCCTGGACGAGCGCGCCCCCTCCCCATTCCGCGTCGTAGTCGAGGACGTCGACATCGAAGCGGGAACGCACACACTGCGCGAGGGCGGCTTCGATTCGGTCGAAGAAGCCTTGCAATGGTGCGATGACCGCCTCGGTGGCGTAAGTAAGGCTCTGCCGCCGGTCCGCCCGGTGCCATCCCGCCCTGCTCCTGCGCCGAAACCGGCGTCCTCCCGGCCCTCTGGCCGCTCACGCTGAAGCCCCGTTTTCCCGTCGGCGCGGCGAAACATAGCCGATGATCGCCGGTTGGCCAAACCGGCGATTCTCCGGACTCTTATACGGCCGCCGGGAGCACCCCGGGTTCGGCACTCCCCAGCATTCCTTTTCCCTCGTATGGAGGTTCTTTCCGCATGCGCGCAACCCGCATTGCCGTATCCGCTGCGATCCTCGGCGCCCTCGCCCTGCCGATCGCGTCGGCGACCACCGCCACGGCCGCCCCGAGCAGCGCCCTGACCTCCCAGTCCTGCAACGACCCCGGGCCGTGGGTCATCGGCACGAAGGCCGTGACCATCCGCTCCAAGGCGTCGGCCAAGTCCACCGCCGTGGGCATCCTGTACCGCGGGCACAAGTTCACCGTCCACAAGACCAGCGGCAACTGGCGCTACATCACGGACCGAACGACGGGTGTGAAGGGCTGGGTGTCCGCCACCTACGTCTACCGCGACGTCCGCATGTGCCTCGACTAAGCCGCGCACGCCAGTAACTCGACTGTATAGCGGCGCTTTTGAGCGTTCGATTCCCTCCCGGACCTGCCAGTTAGAGGATCCCGGTGTCTACCAAGAGGAGTCTCTCGTGTCTGACGCTCCACTCGATGCGATAGACGATGTCGTGGGCGTGCTCACCGAACAGATCGAAACCGTTTCGGGATGAGCATGGATCAGTTGAAAGCCGCCGTCGCCGCTGCGCCGACCGCCAACTCGCAGGCCACCGACGTGGTCAAGTGGCACGGCCTTCTCCTCGAATCGCAGGCAGCGCTGGAGCGTGCGGAGGACACCCTCGTGGCCGCGCTGGACGGCCAGCCCAGTGAGGTCGACGACCCGACGATGGAGTTGGCCCATCGCGTCAACGCTGCCGTCACCACCCGCGACGGGCGGGCCATGGTTGTGCGGTGGCTAATCGACCCGGAGGCCAGGGGCAAGCAGGATCTGGCCGCCCGGCGGCCGGCCCGCTTGCGCGGGCGTCAGGGACCGGCCGTCACCACCAGCCCCCCGCCGAGGCCGGCGACCACCCAGCAGCAGGGAAGGAGCCTTGCGCGGTGAGCGCCCGGCTCAAGCCCAGCTCCGCGGACGACCGGCTGCACCAGGTCTTCGGCGTCCCGGTCTGCGACCTGTACACGGCAGCGGTTCGTCCCGACGCTTCCCCCGCGCTGTGCCGGGCTCTGGAGCTGCGCTCCTTCCTGGCTCTGGCCGAGGAGCAGGTCGCCCGGGTCCGTGACCGTGTACACGCGGCGATGGCCGGGGACCGTGACATGGGCGAACTGTCCGCCGAGGACCTGCGGACGGATGCGCAGTGGCTCGAGGCGGCACTCGATGCCCGCGACGGTTACCGCTTCGCCCTCGATCAGCTCCTGCGTGCCATGCCCGCACCCGGGCAGCATGCCCGGGCCGCGCGCACCGCACAACCGGCCCGTCCCCCCGCCCCGTTCCCGACCGCGGTCGCCCCGGCACCCACGGGTGCCGGGGCGACCCGGGCCCGCCGACTGTGAAAGCCCCGGCTTGACCCACCCGATGTCCACCGAGATTGCCGGACGGATCGAGGACCTCTACGGCGCTCCGCTCGCCGCCCTCGAAGTACATGCCCGAGACCAGCCGCCCGGCATGCTCACCGCCCTCCTCGGCCTGCACGACACGCTCGACTTCGCCGAGCGCAGCATCACCTTCCACCGCGAACGCCTCGCCCAATTTATCCACGTCGGGCGGAAGATCAGTGCCCACGAGGTGGTGCACGTGCTCGACTGCGCCCGCCGTCTCGCCGAGGCGGTCGCCGTCCGGGACACCCAGGCGGTCGCGGCGTCGGCGGTGCTGCAGAGCCTGGTGCGCACCGAGCCGGCCGGGCAGGCCGAGCCGCGGGAGCCGTCCCCGGCCCCACCCACCACCACGGTGCCCACGGGCCCTGCCGCTGCCGCCACGAGCAGCACGCCGAGCCGCTGACCCGCACGCGTATCCGTCACGATCACAGGAGTTTCTTCCTTGGCCCTCACCGGTCTGCCGCCCGACACCGACGCCGACGTCGCCCGGGTCACCGAGGCACTCGCCATGATCACCCCGCGCTGGTACGTGCGGATCCTGCTCGCCCTGAACGGGCAGCCGCTGCGCTACAGCGAACTCGCGGCCAAGGTGTCCTGGCTGCGCGACGGCCAGCTGCACCCCAAGGTGCGGCAGCTGTGCGAGGCCGGTCTCGTCCAGCGAAACGAGCACACCCCGCGGCACGTCACCTATGGGCATACCGACCGTGCCACCGCGCTGCTGCCGGTCCTGCCGCTGATCGTCACCTGGGCCGAGCAGTACCTGGAGAAGGCGGAGCAGCCGCTGACCGCGATCGAACAGATCGAGGACAGCCTCACACTCCTGACCCGGCGGCACGCCGCCGCGATCCTGTGGGCGCTCAAGATCCGGGGAGAAGCCAGCGGCCGGGCTCTGGCCCAGACGGTCATGCCCGGCAGCGACTGGACCAACATCTACCCCCCGCTGCGGCAGCTCGTGGACGACGGTCTCGTCACAACCGACGGGATCGGCCAGCCCTACCGCCTGTCCGCCGCCGGCGACGGTCTCGGGCCCCTCCTGGGCGCCCTGTCGGCATGGTCCGCCGGCCAGCCCCTCACCCAGGCCGGACAGCACCCGGTCTGGGGACAGACCAGCGCCACACCGCAACAGCGGATGTGGCTCAGCAGCCAGGCGCGGACCGTCACCCCGGCGACCACACCGGCACCCACCAAGACCGATCAGACATCGCCGCCGGCCTGGCAGCGCAACGCCCTCTTCTCCCACGCCACCCCACCCCGCCCGCTGGTGGCACTTCATACTGGAGCACCACGCCGATGACCACCCTCACCCCGGCCGCCATCCGGCACGCCTGCACGGTGCTGTCCGCACCCGGTCTGATCCGCCTTGTCACCGAGATCGACGACAACGGCCCCATCCCGCCGCGCAGCCTGACCCGCACCCTCCCCGACCTGCCAGTCCCTCAGCTGCGGCATTCCGTCGAACAAGCCCGCGCTCTCCGGCTGGTCCACAACCGGCCTGGTGCCGGGCTCACCCTGACACCGTCCGGATCCGGCCTGGCCGACGTCTACGACGCGATGGCCCGCTGGGCGCGCCACCACTGCCTTCCCGCTCCGGTCTGCGACTTCACCAGCCGCGTCCAGCACGCCCTCTCGCTCTACGCCGTGCCTACCGCTCTCACTTCGCAGGAGGGGCGGGAAGGCGCTCCGGTTATCGAGACCGGTGAGAAGCATGCCAGCCCGGGCGACCTTCTTACCCAGTGGCTGCACGAGAACCCGCAGCTTGTCCAGGGCGCCGAGCCCGTGCTGGCCGCGTGAGGGCTGGCAGAGCCCGGCACGCCGACCACCCTTCCTTGTTCCGCAGCGTCTACCTGCCCCGCTCGGCTGACGGTGCCGCGTTCGCGATGACCACCTATGGCATCCCGCTCATCGTGGTCGCGACGACAAGGTCGGCAACCCTGACGGGCGTCGCGTTCGCGCTGGAGTGGATGCCGCGCCTGGTGGCGTTCACGGTGGCCGGCTCCCTCGTCGACCGCCAAGGCGTCTCCCGTATCTTCCGTACCGCGTGTGTCGGCAGGGCTCTTGCCGTCCTGCTGGCCGCGCTCCTGCTGGCGGCGCCTGACGTCGGGGTGCCGGCGGCGGTCACCGTGATGGCGCTCGCCCCGGTCAGCGGCTTCCTCACGGAGTGCAGTTACATCGCTGTGGAAACGGCTGGCGGCGAGGCGAGCCGGACAGCCGGATCGCGGGCGCACCGGGTGCAGTCCGTCCTGCTGGGGATCGACCAGATCGCCATGCTGGCCGGCCCTCTCGTTTCCGGCTTGCTGCTGAAGTACGGCGGGCCGGCGCTCATGCTCAGCACGCTCGCCGCCCTCTCACTGCTCGCCGCCGCGCTGCTTCCGCGCCGGCCGACCGCGCCGAGCCGTTCCCCCGCGAGCAGGAGTGGTGTGCGGGCAGGCTGGGGCACTCTGCATGCCCTTCCTGCCCTGGCCTGGCTGGTGGGCGGCCTGCTCGTCTCCAATACGGCCATTGCCCTGTTGCAGGCGGCGATGCCGGTGATCGTGGTCACCGAGCTGGGCCGCTCCAGCGCCGACGCTGGACTCATCTGGTCCGCCGCCGCTGTCACCTCCCTGCTCGCCATCGCACTCGCGCGCCGGGCGATCGACCGGTGGGGGCTGTGGCCGGTTGGCGCCACCGCAGCCGCCCTTGCCGCGGCAGCCACCCTCGCGGTCGCCAAGGCCGACACCTACCCCGAATACGTCCTGCTGATCGCCGTGCTGATGGCCGGCGAAGGCGGCCTCACCGTCGTCCTGCGCACCTTGCGCTCCCACCTCATCCCGCCCGAGGTCTTCGGCAGCACCCTGAGCCTGACCATCCTGCTGCTCCTGGTGCCCTTTCCCGCCGCCGGACTGCTCGTCGCAGTCGTCCCGCCCGCCCAGATCGGGCACGCCGTCACCGTCACCGCCCTCATGCAGGCCCTCGGCCTCTTCACCGCCTTCGCCCGGCTGCGCACCCTGCGCACCACGCCCACCTGAACCCCACCCCGAAAGGAACCGCTGCCCGCATGCCCTCCACCGTGCAGGACGGACTGCCCGGCCTCGACTTCCCGTACCGGGACGGACCCACGATCACCGAACAGTTCCGCGCCTTCGACGCCCAGTACCCCTGGATCTACCGGTCTTTGGAACGGCTCGTTGAGGAACGTCTTGCCGCCGGAGCCAAGCGAGTCGGGATGAAGGCGCTGTTCGAGGCCCTGCGCTGGCGCCAGCCAGCAGGGGTCAAGGGCCTGAACAACAACTACACCGCCCTCTACGCGCGCAGGCTGCTCGCCGCCCACCCGGAGTGGGCGTCCGTGATCGAGGTCCGCCGCCGACGCAGCCCGTAAAGCCTCCCTCGGCCCCTTCATCCCCCGTTGATCTCTGAGGAGTTCGTACTTGTCCCACCGTCCTGTCATCCTGGTCGTCGCCGCCGCCGACATGGAAGCCGAGGCGTACCGCGGCTACTGCCTCCAGTCCGTGGCCGCCGCCTACGACGTCGTCCTGATCACCGGTGAGGAGCCGTCGTGGGAGGTGCCCTATCTCCGTGACTGCGTGGTGGTGCCCGACCCGGCCGACCCGGTACAGCTGTCGGCCGCCGGGCAGGCGCTGGCCGACCGCTACGACCTGGCAGGCGTGTTCACCTGGACCGAGTGGTACCTCGTCCCCGTCGCCCGCCTCGCGCGCCGGCTCGGCCTGCCCACCAACACCCCCGAGGTCATGCAGGCGTGCCGCAACAAGGCCGTCTCGCGCAGCCTGTTCGCCCAGCACGGGGTCCCGTCGGCCGCCTCGGTGACGGTACGCACCGAGGCCGAGGCCGAGGCGGCGGCCGAGCGGATCGGCTACCCGGTCGTGCTGAAGCCAGCCGCGCACGCGGCCAGCATCGGCGTGATCCGCGCCGACACCCCCGGACAGCTCACGGCCGCGTACGCGTTCGCCAAGAAGGCCGCCGGTCTGGGGCAAGAGAGCACGAGCGTGCTGGTCGAGGAGTATCTCGACGGGCCGGAGGTGTCGGTGGAGTGCGTCACCTACCGGGGCAAGACCACCGTGGTCGCGGTGACCCGCAAGACGGTCAGCGACCCGCCGTACTTCGAGGAACTGGCCCACGTGGTGGACGCCGCTGATCCGCTGCTCGACGTGGTCGCCCCCGCAGCATGCGCCGCGATCCGCGCTCTGGGGATCACCGACGGTGTCAGCCACGTCGAGATGCGCCTGGTCGACGGCCAGCCGAGGCTGGTCGAGGTCAACGGCCGGATCGCCGGCGACATGATTGGCCACCTCGTGCACCTGGCGACCGGCATCGACCTGCCGCGCGCCGCCGCCGACATCGCCTGCGGCCGGGCACCCGATCTCACCCCCAACCGCTCCTCGGCCGCCGCGATCCAGCTGATCTACCCGGACGTCTCCGGCACCCTGCGCCGCGTCTACTTCGACGGCATCTGCCCGCGCTGGCTGGAACGCGTCCACTTCCAGCACCAGGCCGGAGACCCACTCCTCCTCCCGGCCGACGGCGGCACCATGTTCACCGCCCGCATCGGCTACCTGATCACCACCGCTCCCACCGCCGACCTCGCACGAGCACGCGCCGAACAGGCCGCCCGCCGCCTCCACATCGACATCGCGCCCCTCGCGGGCGATGCGTCTGGCACCGGAGGTCGCGCCGCGTGAGCCGTCCCACCACCGCTGCCCGCCGCAGCCGGATGCTGCTGACCGGCTACTTCCTCGGCCTGGGCGTGGTGATGGCCATCTGGGGCGCCCGGATGCCCGCCGTCCAGCACGCCGCCCACCTCAGCACCGCCCAGCTGTCCTGGGTCCTGCTCGCCGCCGCCCTCGGCATGGTCGCCGGCCTGCAAACCGGTGGCCGCCTCGCCCGGCCAAAGCGGCTTCCCGTGCTTCTGATGGGCGGAGCTGTCGGCCTCGCCGGGGCTCTCGCCGTGCTGGGCCAGTGCCGCACCCTGGCCTCGCTGCTCGCGGCGGCGCTCACCTTCGGCATCGCGCACGGCGTCCTGGACGTCGCCGCGAACTCCGCGGCGGTGCGCTGCCAGAACGCCTACGGCCGGCCCATCATGTCCTCCCTGCACGCCGCCTACTCCCTCGGCGCGCTGGCCGCCGCCGCCCTGGCCGCCGCCACCGCCGCGATCAGCCACCACACCCTGTTCCTCGCCACCGGCCTGACGCTGACCGCTGTTGTGTTCGCTGCCGGACCAAGCACCCTCGCCCTGCACGGCACCGATCAACCTCTGACGTCCAACAACGCCGGCTCCGGCGCTGCCCAGGCGACACTGGCGCCCACGAGGCTGTGGCTGCTGGGTGCACTGGCGGCCGCAAGTCTGCTGGGGGAGGGGGCGGCAGCCGACTGGGCCGCCGTGCACGCTCACTCCCTGCACGCCACCACGGCCGTCGCAGCGAGCGCGTTCGCCCTCTACAGCGCCGCCATGGCCCTGGGACGGCTGAGCGGCGACCGGCTCACCGCCGTCTTCGGCGCCCCCACCGTGTTCTGTACCGGCGCACTGCTCGCCGCCACCGGCCTGACGGTCGGTGTCCTGGCCGACAGCGTGCCCGCGGCCCTGGCCGGCTGGACGGTCTTCGGACTCGGCCTGTCCGGCACGGTCCCCTGCCTGATCACCGCCGCCGGGACCGGCGGACCGAAGGCCGTGGCCGCGGTCTCCGTCACCGGCTACCTCGGCCTGCTGGCCGGCCCCGCACTCATCGGTGCCCTCGCCAGCACCACCACCTTGTCCACGGCACTTCTGCTGCCCGCCCTCCTCGCAGCCGCCATCGCCTTCCTCGCCCACCGCGCCCTGGAGAACACCACCTCTTGACCCGCCACACCGGCCTCGACGCCGTGATCCTCGACTACAACGGCGTCATCGGCCTGCAGCCCACTCGCAGCCAGTGGCTCCGCCTCGCTCGCACCGCGTCCTGGCCCGACGACGACCTCACCGGTTTCCAGCGCGCCTTCTGGAGTGCCCGCGAACCCTACGACGCCGGCCAGCTCAGCGACATGGCGTACTGGGCCCGCGTCCTCGGCTCCCACCCCGGCCCCCGGCTCCTGCGCGAACTCCTCACCGCGGACACCGACATGTGGACCGGAACGGACGAGCACGTCCTGGCCGTCCTTCGCCGCGTCCACCGGAAGGGACTGCCGATGGTGCTCCTGTCCAACGCACCCCGCCACCTCAGCGACGTGCTCGACACCCACGACTGGCAGCAGCTGATGACCCAGGCCCTGTACTCGGCCCGGCTGGAGGCGTGCAAGCCCGACCCGTCCGCCTACCACCATGCCCTTGCGGCCACCGGCGCCCGCAACCCGGAGCGCGTGTTGTTCGTAGACGACCGCGCCGACAACTGCCAGGCCGCTCGCAGCCTGGGGCTGACCGCGCTGCACTACACCGGTCGGCCCGCCGTCCTTGAAGCGGCACTGCTCCCCACGGCGTGAACCGCCCCACCTCACTGTCCAGGATCCTGTGCTACCTCACGACGACACCATCGACGGGGACGTCTACGTCTCCCCGCGCTACCTTGCCCGCGCCACCGCGATCGGCGATCCCGGCCTCGACCCGCTGCGCAACCTCGGTTGGGAACTCCGCCACGACGATCTCGGCAACGCCTACCTGACCGCGCCCGACAGCAAGGTCCGCCTCGGCTACCTCCCCGAGGGCGAGGACGACGGCCTGTGGCGCATCAACGCCTACAAAGACCCCTTCGGCCCGCCCGTCTGGGGCGTGTGCTTCAACGACTCCTGTCCGACGGAGTTCGTCACCGCCTTCACCACCGCGCTCGCCGAGGCATATCAGCAGGGGCCGGACAGCTACCTGGCCAGACCCCTCTCGGGGGACAAAGACCATGACCCCTTCCTCGCGGTCGCACCACTCATCAACCGGGGCTGGCTCATCGACCGGCCCCGCTGGGGCGTCTTCGCCGTCCAGTCACCCGACAAGCTGGCCGGGCTCGAATACACCACCGGCGACCTCGACCCGGAAACCGAGCTGACCACCCGTGGGGCACGCTGGCAGCTGTGGGCCGGCACCTCCATCGACCGGCCCTACTGGTACGCCACTGCCAGCACGGACACCCCCGTGGCTCTGCTCAAGGCCGTCACCGAGTGCGTCTCCGGCCCGGCGCCGCTGCCTCGCTGGCGCGAGGACACCTACAGCTACGTCAAGAGCAAGGGCCAGGTCACCTCCATCGTCCCGCCGAGCCCGCCGGCTCCGACCCCGCTCGATGTCCAGCGTGCCGTCACCCGCCGCCCGACCGCCCGGCCCGCTGCCAGCGTCCCACGCTGGAGCACCACCAGCCGACCCGTGCTGGCCGGGCCACACCGCTGACACCACCGGGAGACCCACATGGCCATGCACGCCCCCGAGTTCTTCGCCCAACTCGACTTGCCCTTCGCCGACAGTGCCGTTGTCGGCGACACCTACTACGCCACCCCCGTACCCGGGGGACCGCTGCGGCTGCGGATCGACTTCAGCCCCACCCAATGGGCCAACGAGTACGCCGGCCTCCGCCTCGCTACCCTCCACCAGGACTGCGGGCAACTGGACGTCACCGTTCTGCGGTTCGCCGATCACGGGACGTTCGATCACCGCGACTCCACGCGCGGCCTTCAGCCGCACAACTCGGGCTACGGCACGTTCAAGGAGTTCAAGGACCGACCCGACTGGGTGCCGTGGGAAGGGGCCCACACAAACGGCCTGCGCGATGCGATCGAGCAGTACAGCGCTGTGTGGTTCCCCGGTACGTGGCCGGCACCCGCCCTCAGCCGAGCCGCGGGCCGGACGGCGCGGCCGGTCCCGTCGCCGGCGGCTCAACGCAGCGCCGCGAGGGCCCGCTGACCACGAAATTCCCACAGACAGGATCCCTTTCTGTTGCCCGACCCCTTCGAAGACCCCGACCGTGGAGCCTGCCCTCGTTCACCTCGCAGACTGCTCCATGATCGAGGGCACACCGCACCCGATCAGGACAGACGAGGCACGAGCGGCGCTCACCGATCCCGCCATCGAGCCCTGCGTATTTTGCAGACCGGACACCGAGCTGGGTATGGATCTTGCGTGACCGTCGCTGTGCGCGCGCCCCCGTGTGGCCGGATATATTCGCACCTATGGACGGGGTGCTTCAGCGCATCGACCCGGAAACAGACCGGTCCGTCGCGGCACGCCTGCTGGGCTGTGCGCCCGACGAGGTCGGGTATTGCCCACGCTGCCAGGGGCTGACTCACCGATACGGTCGTAATGCCCGGATCATCTGTCCAGCCTGCCGCGCCGCTGAGCCCACGCCGGCGGCTGGTGCTTCGGAGTGACATGGTGCTTCGACCGCCGGTGGAACCGATGCTGGCGCAGGCCCGCGACAGCCTGCCCGCGCCCAGCGCGCTCCCGGGCGAACTCATATTTCAGCCGAAGTGGGACGGCTACAGGGCGATCTTGTTTACTCCCTGTCCGTCGCCCGGACCGGTGCTGCTGCAGTCTCGCCGGGGGACTCTCATCCAGGGGCGGTTCCCTGACCTGGTGAGCGCGGCGTCCAGCCTGCCTCACGGCCTGGTCCTCGATGGCGAACTGGTCGTACTTGCCGGTGAGCGACTTTCGTTCGAGGCCCTCCAGCGACGTGCGGCCTCCGGGGGGCTGACTGCTGCCCGGCTTGCCGGGGAGTTGCCGGCCCACTTCGTTGTGTTCGACGCCCTTCAGATCGATGGGCGTGAACTCTTGCGGACGCCGTACGTCGAGCGACGTGCCTGCCTGGAGGCCATGTTCACCGAGCGCCGCCTGAGTGATCCCTGGAGGCTGTGCCCGGAGACGACTGACATTGCCCTCGCGCAGGAGTGGTTTACCTCCTGGACCCAGGTTCCCGGCATCGAGGGCCTCGTGATCCGGGGCAGCCAGCAGCGCTACCTCCCCGGAGCACGAGCGCTCATCAAGGTGCGCCGTCGGGACACGACGGAGGCCATCGTGGGGGCGATCACCGGCGCGCCGCGCCGCCCTCAGACCCTGCTGCTGGGACGTTTCGATCAGAGCGGGGTCCTGCGTCCCGTAGGCCGGAACACACCGGTGCGGCCGGACGCCGCCCGGCAACTGGCCGGGCAGCTGACGCTTGCAGGGCCGGACCACCCATGGGAAGGCGTGCGGTTCACCACCTCGTGGGGCTCGCGTACCCCACTTGATGTCGTACTGGTCCAGCCCGACTTGGTGGCTGAGATCGTGGTCGACACGTCTCAAGACCGCGGGGGATGGCGCCACCCGGTTCGTTTCGCCCGGCTTCGCTCGGACGTCACCGTCAGGGACGTGCCTCCCTTCGGTGCGGGTGCCATACCGTCCGCAGGATGACCAGAGCCTCCGGGCCCGCAGATGACGGACCGGCGCGTTGCAGGCAATCCCGGTAGTTGTCCTTTGTCATCCAATCGAGGCGTTTGACAGCGAACCCAGCCGTTTCGGCTTCTCTGACAGTGAATCTAGTCGTGAGGGCTGAGCAGCCTCGATCCCGATAGCCTGGAGACTGAATCGTGCGGGCACGGGGGGATGATGGTTCGAGCACTTCTGCTTGGAGTTGGGACCTTCGAGAGCGCGGTCGACGGAGAGTGGAGTCCCACGTCGGAGGGGTTGCTTCCGCTGCCGTCGGTTGAACCGCAGGTGCGTGAACTCGCCGTGGTGCTCTCGCGCTTCGACGGGCTGAACGTCAGTGAACCGTTGATCGACGCGGACTGGGTCAGCGTTCAGGAGAGCTGGAAGCACCTGCGGCACGATTCGGTGGGCCGGCCGCGTATCGTTCACTTTGCCGGTCACGGGGTCTCTCGTGGCCGGGTCTTGTACCTGCCCGTGCACGACAGCCGTCCGACCGACCTCCCGGAGTCGGCGATCGATGTCGGCCGTTGGCTGAACGAGGTCGAGCACGGCTCCAACCAATCTCCCGTCCTATTCCTGCTCGATGTTTGCGGTGCAGGGGCCGCGACGGACTACCAGCTATTCCAGGACGTTCCCGAGGGCGACCGAAAGACCTGGGTGATTGCGGCCTGCACGGCGGACGAGAGCGCCTTCGACGCACGGTTCACCAAGGCCACAGCCCAGGCGCTGGAACGGCTCCGCTTGGGGCACTGGGACATCTCTCCCACTCTGTCCCACGTGCCGGTGGAGGCTGTCGCCGACGAGATCGCGCGGGAGCTGGTCTGCCTCGGCGAAGGGTATCCGCAGACCGTGGTGCACTCGCCGCGCCGGGCTGCCTCGTTGACGGTACCGGAGTTCTTCGCCAACCCGGCGTTCAGCACTGACGGCTGGCAGCGTCTTCGGAGCCGACTACGGTTTGCAGTGCGGGAACTGGCGGCGGAGTTCGACCCCGGCCTGGACCCAGTGCACTTCCTCACCCGGGCGTCCGGCCGCCTGGACGACGCCGCTGCGATGACGGGCTGCCTCTTCACTGGACGGACACGTGAGCTGACCCAGATTCGCTCCTGGTTGGCGAGCGACGAACCCCTGTTGCTGGTCACCGGAAGCCCTGGCGCCGGAAAGTCGGCGCTACTGGGGGTGACGGTCTTCCTGGCACACAACCAGCTCGCCGAGCTGAGTACCGGGCTGGTTGGCCGCATTCGTGCTCAGTACCGCCCAGAGCGTCGGTACCCGACTCTTGTCGCGGTCCACGCCCGGCACCGGAGCACGGACGAGGTGATCGCATCGATCATGGTTCAACTGTCTCCCGAGGACGCGGAGCCAGCCGCCGCTAGCAGTGAGCAAGCTCTAGACGACCTCAAACGCATCGCCCAGGACCTGCCGGAACCGGTGGTACTCATCCTCGATGCCATTGACGAAGCCCTGGAGAGCGGCCACATCGCCCGCTATCTGCTCCCCGACCTCCTGCGCACGCTCCGCTCTGACGGCCGCCCCGCCTTCCGGGCACTCGTGGGGATGCGCCCGCCGAAGGCGGACGGCCACCGGTTCTGCGAGGTGCCCGGTGACCACGCGATGGTGCTCGACCTGGACACCTCCTCCAATGTCGAGGACCTCGCGGACGACCTCACGACCTACATCGCCGACATCCTGTACAGCGCACCCGGTTACAACGACCAGGCCCTTCGCGAGTCCGTAGCCCGTGCGGTCGCTACCGAGATCGCTCATAGCCCCGATCGCAGCACCTTCCTCGTCGCAGCACTCTTCGCCGACTTCCTGCGAACCGGTGCACCTCTGAATCCCGCGGAGGCGGTCGCCCAACTGCCGCAGAACCTGCCGCACCTGCTCGAACTGCACCTGCGGACCACGCTGGACGGCGACCCGTGGATGCGGCACTTGATGGTGGGGCTGGCACAAGCGCGAGGGCAGGGTATGCCGCTGGACCTTGTGGCCGCAGCCGCCGCCGCTGCCGCCATGGCCGCGGGTCAGGAGCTCCGCCCGCTGACCCCGGCCGAGGCCCGCGAGAAGCTGGCTACCGCCCGCTTCTATCTACGAACGAACATCGACTCGGACGGACGTCAGCTTTACCGGTTCTTCCACGAGACGATCACCGAGCACTTCCGTGACGCCGGGGCCGAACTCGACGGGCTCGCCGACACGCTCTTTCACGAGCTATTGTCGACCGTCCCCGGGCGGTGGGCCGCTGAAGGGCCTCGGTGGGACCTTGCCGCACCGTATCTGCTGCGACATCTCATGGAGCATGCCGTCGCTGTCCCGGGCGGATCCGCGGTCGACCAGCTGTTCCTAGACCCGGAGTACCTAGTCCGCGCCGACCACGCCGGCATCTGGGACGCCGCCCACAGGACGAAGACCCCCACGGCGCGGCGGGCCGGAGTCGCGTACCGGAAGGCATTCGACCGCTCCGACCTCGGCAGCCTCTTCGGCCAGCGCATACCGCTGGAGACGCGACGTGCCAGGCTTCAGCAGAGCCTCGTGACCTACCACGCGGCCGAGCTCGCATGCCGTCTCCACGACGAACGGACCCCGCTCCGCACGCACTGGAGCACGGGCTTGCCTGAGGAGTCCCTGCTGTACGTCATCAGCGAGGACGAGTTGGGCGCCGCCGTGTCAGCCCTCGCCCTGGGAGCCGTCGATCGACGGCTCCTCGCCGTGTTCGGCGGCACCGATGGCTCCCTCCAAGCGTGGGACATCACACCGAGCCCTGACAGCGCGGTCCCGTACTTCTCGGCTCCGAGAACAGACAAGGGCGCCATCACCCAAATGGCGATCGCGGATCTGGATGAGCGGTCAGTCATCGCCGCGGTGACTGACCAAAACGCTCTTCTGCTGTACGACCTCGCAACGGGTGCGCTCGTCGCCGACACACGCCTCGACGGCGCGACAGTCTCAGCCTTGGCGGTCGTCGGCACCGGCGACGAAACGGCTCTTGCAGTCGGTCGAGTCAGTGGCGAGATCAGCCTGGTCGGCCTGCTCGGCGAGTCGTTCGGCAGGATCTTCGACACTGTCGAAGCCGGGGGCGCCGCCATCGGTTCGTTGCTCGGCGAGGAGTCCGCAGACGGCTCCCTCGCCTTCCACTGCGTTTCCGCTGAGTCTCAGGCACATGGGCCGAGGGTGCTGCGGAATCTGGGCGAGCGGCCCGTCATCATATCGTCGGGGGGACGGCTCCAGGAGGTGCGGATTCAGCCCATCAACGCGCGCACCCCGCTGTTCTCCCTTATCGCCTACCACCCCAGCATGTATGCGGTAAGGGTGAAGGGTGAGACTGTCCACTTCGTCACGGAGGCCAAAGACCGCGGGCTGACACTCGCTGACATCCGTCATGTAGACCGCTTTCAGCTCGCGCTGACCGCCCATCGCGACGGCAACATGCGGGTGTGGGACCTGGACGTTTGCCCGCAGTTCGGTCACGGCCAAAACCACTGGCACCCTGCCACAATCCTCGGCACCATCCGGCTCGGCGGCTCGGAACTCGTCCTCAGCGCCGAACTCGCGTCTGGCGAGATCAAGGGCTGGGACCTGAGCACCGGCGCCGAGGATCATGAACTGACCGAACTGGGCGGGCTCAGCCATGCCGCCGTCGTGACGGCCGGCGATGCGTCCTACGTCGTCACAGTAACCACGGAGAATGAGCTCGACACCTGGAATGTCCGTGAGGACGCCTTGCAAAAAACGGTCCGCCTCCCCGCTCCGGCCACCGCGCTGGCAGCTGTGCCGCAAGGCGATTCAGTGTGGGCCGTGGTCGGCGGTGCCGACGGTGATATTCATGTGTGGGACACGAGCAAGGAGTCGCCTTCCCACGTCCTCACCGGCGTGGACGGACCGGTCACGGAGCTGGTCGCGGGCGACGTCGGCGGCGAGTCTCTCCTGATCAGCGTCCACAACGAACGCAGGGTCTGTCTCTGGTCCCTGGCTGACGGCACCCTGCGGCAATCGATCATGCTGGACCGGACCGGAGCGATCGCGATGCAAGGAGGACGCCTGCTCGCCGCCGAGCAATCGTCGGACGACGACCAAGTGCGGATCTGGGACCTTATGACGGCCTCCCTCGTGGGCTCTGTCTCCGTGGCCGGCCCACAGGTAATGACTGTCAGCCAAGTAAACGGCAGGCCGGTACTCGTGGCCGCTGTCAACGAGGCGGAAGTCCAGGCATGGGATGCCGAATCCGGCGATCCACTCGGATACCCGGCCCCAGTGCCCGATCGAGTGCACACGATCGCCCCCCACGAGAGCGGCGTGCTGGTAGGCAGCAAGGCAGGCCATGTCACGGCCCTCGGCTGGGCCTGCACCACAGCGGCGTCGGCACTCCGCCCGACGCGGCCGACCGTCCACGTCACCCACGTCCTGGCTTGGTTGCCGGGCGAACTGCTATGCGGCGATGCCCGCGCAGACGGATGGGAGTTGTACACCGTCGACGAATGGGAGGGAGGACTGCCGCCTTCCTTCGGCCTGGTCTACGCCCGCCCCATCACTGCGACGACGGCAGAACTCCACGATGCTCTCATCGACGTACTGACGCCCGACGGATTTGAGGCCGTGCGGCTGGAGGCACACTGGTACGAGATCAGCAACGTCAACGGCGTGACCAACGGCGGCCCGTGGCGATTCCCGGCCTACTCCGTTCATTGTCACTCGGAGGAAGGACCAGAGCAGTGACGATCCTCGCAGTGCACGGCATCGGCAACCACCTGAGCGGCCGGTCGCCGGAACAGGCAGCCACCCAACTAGCAGGACAGTGGCAGCTCAAACTTCAGCATGGGTTCACTGCCGCCGGACTGGGCGCCCACCGACTCCCTGCCCTGCACGTCGCGTACTACGCTCACCACACCCACGCCGCGGAGCGGCAGGCCGTCGTGCCCGATGTACTTTCTCTCGACGATCGAGAACAGTCCATCGTCATCGCCTGGGCGCTGGCCCTAGGTTCACCCACCCTCCAGGAACGGCAGGGACTGATTACTGCACCACTGCGGCAGGTCCTGTCCTGGCTTTCCCGACGCCGCAACATCCCCATCGGTACGGTAATTCGGCTCGCTGTCCAACTGGCCGGTGAGGTCCGCCGCTACCTCCACGTTCCGCAGGTACGGGCTGCCGCCCGGTCCACCGTGGCCGAGTCGATCCGACGGGTCCGCCCCCACGTGGTGCTAGCGCACTCCCTCGGCTCCGTCATCGCGTACGAGGCTCTCCATGCCCACCCGGAATTGACCGTGGATTGCTTCGTGACCTTGGGCTCCCCCCTGGGCCTGCCGGGCGGGATTTTCGATCACCTGGTGCCCGCGCCAATCGCCGATCGGGGTGCCCGGCCTGCCGGGGTCCGCTACTGGGTGAACCTCGCCGACACAGGTGACCTCGTCGCGATTCCTCATCGGCTCGGCGACCGATTCCCCGTTGACCAGCACGCCGACACTCCGATTGGCCGTATCGACTTCCACACCTTCGGAGCGTACTTGTCCTCCCCGCTCACCGCTGCGGCAATCACTCCCTTCGTCCACAACCCGACGATCCCGGACCAGATCGCCTGAGACTTTCGGCAGTCTGCGTCTTAAATGATCCGGCGTCGCAGGTAACGCCCCTCCACGCAGGCAAGCGACTCGATTGAATGGCAAAGGACAGTAGTTCGCCTGGGGCAGACAGGAAAGATCCGCGAAGGACTGGCCAACACTTCCAGCGGCATGTCAACGTAGACGACCTTCCCGGAAAAGCGCCAGGTCAGGAAGGTGATGGCGCGTGACGGTCGGCCGCTAGCCGCTTCTCCCGAGGTTCCTTCATTCCGAGACGCCGGCCGACATGCTGCGTCGCCGTCCAGAGGTGCCGGAGCCGCCCGACGCGTGCAGCGCGCCATGCTCCAGCTCTGCCTATTGGCTGGCCACCCATCCCCATGCAAGGAGCCTGTCCGTGCCGTCTACGGAAATGACCGTTGGAGATCTCATCGACCTGCTGTCCGCCTGCGACCGCGACGCCCCGGTCCGGCAGGCGATCAACCCGTTCTTCCCGATGGAGCACCGCCTCGCCCAGGTCGTCCAGTCCTTCGACGCAGCCGGGCAGACGGTCGTCCATCTCGCCGAGGGCAGCGATGAGCACAGCCAGCTCGGTGTCCTGCCGCCCGAGGTAGCCGTGACGCTGGCCTGGCAGTCTCCCGTCCAGCCACCGCGTCGGCCCCGCCGCACGGCTCGCGGCGGCCAGTAGATCCTCATCATCCTGGAGGTGCCCCTGAATCCCGACTTCCCCCTCGACCCCGCCGCACCCGATCGGACCCAGGCCGCGTACTGGGTGGGCCCCCGCCACCTGGCCGGCGACGACGGACGGCTCTACGACACCGTCGCCGACACCCTCACCGGCCTTGGCTGGATGAGCCTGACGATGGTCCGCGGCCGGCAGGAGCCGGACGAGGTACCGGAGGACCGACAGGTCGTACGCAGCACCGTCCTGCACCTCAGCCCCGACACCCTCCGATGGGCCCAGTGGGTTCTGGCGGACGAGCCGTTCCTGCTGGGGGACCTGCCAGTCGCCTGGCACGTGTCGGCTCGCACGGACACGGCCAGTCCGCTCGCGCAGTGGTCCGCGTACTTCACCCCCGACGTCCCCGGAGAGGCCGTCGTCGACTTTCTCGTCGCACTCGACGCACGGCAGCGCCCGGCCGAGAAGTTCGGCGAGACCGAGCTGGTCCTCGACGCCGTCACCACTCACGGCTGGCTCCTCGACATCGACCAGCCCCGTGCGGGAGCGATGGACGCGACCTTCACCTCCCACATCAGCTACGGCACGGTGCCGGCCCTCATTCAGGACGCCGACCCGCGCACCCTGACCGACGACACAGGGACGAGCCTGGACGGGTGGCAGGCATGGGCCGAGCCAGTGCTCGGCGCACGATGCCTGTGGGCCGCGTCGTTCAGCTCCAGCGTCCCCCACGACCTGGTCGCCGCCTTCGCAGGCTCGATCAGCTCCACCGCACCGGTCCTGCGCCGGGCGCTTCCCGCGAGCACCGAAGACCGGCTCCTGCGCGCTCCGGCCATCTGACGCCACGCGTCGTGATCCCACAGGGACAGAGAGGAGAAATGAGGTCAGGGCCCTTGTGTGGCATCGACTGGTCGGAGCCCTCAATGGGGCATGTACCTAGCGGCCCTCCGCGTGCTATCGAAAGGCCCGGACACCCTCGAAGGTGTCCGGGCCTTTTCGCGCACCCGTCACATGTCTTGCGCTCATCAAGAACGCCAGAGATACGAATAAAGCGCCGCACGGGTATGGGTTGGCGCCGTAGGCTGACCTGTTCGCCCAGGAAGGCACGGGGAGTTGAAAGAATGAGCGAAGCCGAGAGCGCGTGGCGGCCAACCGAGCACGGAGCCAACATCGGACACTCGTCTGCCGTTATGGCCCACCGGAAGGTGGCTCTGGACGTTCACAGGCTTACCCATGAACGCGACTCCGGCCGGGCCGTCATAGACGCTCCGTATACGGTGATGGCACTACGCCACGTTTTGCGGGGCGTCGAGATGACACGCACACACGTGAAGACAGAAGCAGCTCGGCAGTTGGTCAGCGACGCCCTTGAGGCATTCGACCGTGCGGTGCCGGGCGGAAAACACGCCCGGGATGTAATCGAGCACTTCGACGAGTACGCCATGGGTGTCGGCAACCTGCAACAGCCCCAGGTGCGCAACTTCAGACAGCGGCAGCCGGACGATCAACTGTCTGAAGAATTCAGGCACCGTCTGGAGTGGGCCGGGACCAGTGACGAACGACGCCCCGTATACGTCGCCGGCCCCTACCGCATCGACATCCTGGCCGCGGAGGACGCTGCATTCCGGCTGATATGCGACACGTACGAGGCCCTACTGCTCGACGAAGGACGGCCTGTCCCACGCGGGTGGGCGTACGAGGTCCAGCGCGGCTCGCTGCGATGTGAATGAAGGGCCATGCGACGGTGCCCCGCCAGGAACGCGCGGGGCGGGGCACCGAGCAGTGGGATTTTCAGCGGCCTGCGGTTGCCTTGGTGAGGGCCTTGTCGAGGTGCCGGTCGACGAGAGCGGGCGAACCGGAAACGACCACGAGGACGTTCCCGTCGCGGATCGCGGTCTGCTTCACCACCCTGTCGTGTCCGCCGGCGGAGAAGGCCAGCAGCTGGCTCCACTGCTCCTCGCCGAGGTGGGGCGATGCCGTCTTCTGGGTGGCGATGTCAACGGCGGAGCCGCCGACGAGGATTTGGTACTCGGGGCACCCGGCCATGGCGTCGAAGACCTCGACCATGCCGTCGGACAGCTTGGCGGGCGTGTCGCTGTACAGCTCCTCCGAGACCTCGGAGTCGCTGTGGCCGGCGTAGGTGAAGGAGGTCTTCGCCTGGCGGGGGAAGTCGAGCGATCCTCCGGTGGCCGCCTCGCCGCCGAGGTCGGAGAGGGCAGGGCAGCCGAGAACGGTGACGTCGTCATGCCGTGCAGGGAGCTCGGCCTTGCGGGTGTAGCCGCTGCCCAGGTCGCTCTCGTCGAGCAGGCGGGCGGTGAGTGCGGCCGACGACAGTGGGGTGCTGTTCACCTCATTGACGGCCGGGCTGCCGGAGGCGGCGGAGGACGACGGTGCAGGAAGTGCCGCGCTGTGGGGCGAGCAGGCGGGCAGGGCGAGCAGGGCAACGGCGGTGATGCCGACGGCGGTGGTGGCGACGCGAACGCGCACGACTTGACCCCTTGGTTCTGGGAGAAGGTTGGGCAGTGCGGGCCAGTGGGCCCTGTGGGGTCGTAGGGGTATAGGGGTCAGTGGCCGAGGTGGCGCAGGCAGTCCTCGAACGTGGCGTGCGTGGCATCGACCGGCGCGGAGTTCCGGTTGTACCAGGCCGTGTCCAGGCGCCTCTCCTGCTGCTGGTGACCGGCGCGGCAGCGCAGCCAAATCTCATCTTGGGTCGAGATGATGATCCAGTCCCGGTACGCGCCGCACTCCGCGCAGGTGACGACCTCGCCGTCCAGGACGAGAGGCCGCAGCCAGGGCATCATCCGGCCGGCGACCTGGTCGTGGCTCGGGACCCGCAGATCCGGCGGCAGGAAGTCGTCCACCTCGGCCACTGGCTCGGACAGCTGCACGCCAGGCTGCGGCATCGGAGGCGTGGGGAGGGGCATGCGCTGCCACATCTCCCACATCTCCTCGTGCCGGCGCTGCATCTCGATGTCGAACGCATCCGGCTTGCGGCGGCGTATCCGATCAAACACGCTGGCTCCTCCTGCGCCTCGTCCTGCTCGCGTCATGATCGTCCTCGAAGGCATGTGACCTGTTCAACTCGCAAAGTCCACAGTCACGACCGGCCTCGCCGGGCGGTGGTCCGGCCCTGCTCCGCGCGTCCGGTGCGGCTGGTCAGGTGCTCCGTCCCGCGGTCGGCGGTCACGGCATTGCTGGTGTCGGCGGGCAGGTCGGCACTACGGCGCAGGCGCCAAACCAGCACGTCGCTGACGGATTCCGCGGTGTCGAGTTCCCTGCGTCCGGCGGCATCGGCGAGGAGCGCGGTGGCGTTGTGGCCGGCGGCTTCGGCGTCGGCGAGGGTGGCTGCGAGCGCGTACCAGCCGGGCTCGGCCAGGACCTGGTCCGCCAACTCCGGCACAGCCTCACGCAGCACGGCCGTCTGCCGCTGCAGGAGAGGGTGGCCCAGGCGCCGGCCGCGCTGGTAGAGGGCGCCCAGCGGCTGGGCGGCGGCGGCCTGGTAGGCGGCACGAAGGTGTTCGGCGGCTTGACGGGCGGAGGCAGCTTGCTGAGCGTGGCCCTTCTTCGCGTGCCAGTGCATGGCCGCGGTGACGAGGAAGAACAACATGTCGATCGCCATCGCGGTGGTTGCCCCGTCCTCCCCGCGGCCGAGCGCGGGCCCGCTGAGGACCAGGTCGCGGGCGGCCTGCCGCAGCGCCCGGTCGTGGCCGCGCTCGGCCCGGAAGTGCGAACGGGAGGCCCGCTCGAAGGCGAGGGCGGCCTCGCGCAGTTGAGTCCGGGTGTGGGCGGCGGAGGTCTTGGCGAGCGCGTCCAGGACCTCGCCGGCCGAGGCGATGTGAGCGGCGGCGACCGCGTCGTCGCCTTCCTCGATGACGATCAGTGCCTGCCATGCCGCGGAGGCAGTGCCGCGGCGCGCGGTGGACGGGGCGCCGGGCGCCGTGCGTGACGGCGCAGCGACTGAACCGCTGGCCTGGTCGTCGTCGGCGGACCAGCGTTCGCGGATGCGGGGCAGCGACAGGTCCGGGGCAAGTCTGGACCCCGAGTAGAAGATGGGTTCGCCGTCCTTGTTGCGGTCGTCGGGCAGCGCGACGGTGTAGCCCAGCAGGTCACCGGAGGGTGCGATCCGCCGCCGGATGAGCAGGCCGGCAGCGGCGAGCCGGTCGAAGAACTCCCTCTCACCGGTGGCTCCGGCCACGGCCCGGCGAACGGTTTCACGCAGTTCCTCGCGCGGGGTGCGTTCCCGCTGCTGTCGTTCGGCCTTGTGGCGCTCGGCGCTGGTCGGCCGCTGGGCGGCGGTGCCGTCCCCGGTGTTGAGCCGCTTGAGGCCGTACTCGGCTTCGATCAGACGGGCTTCGGCCTGAGCGCGTCCCGCGTCGTTGTTCAGGCGGGGCCTACGGCCGTCCTCCCGGACGAGGGTGGCGATGATGTGGATGTGGTCGTCGGCGTGGCGGATGGCCGCCCAGCGGCAGGCGGCGGCGTCGCCGTCGGGGGCGATGCCGGTGGCCGCGACCATGCGCCGGGCGATCTCGCCCCACTGCTCGTCGGAGAGTACGGGGTCCTCTGGCGCGGCACGCACCGACAGATGCCACACATGCTTGGCCGGGCGACGGCTGGGGGCGAGGGCTTCGACCGGCTGGTCGAGGAGCTTCTGCAACTCCGTGTACGTCGCCTGCGGGTCGCGGCCGGGGTCTGGCGCCAGGCTGTCCCAGGCGGCCACGAGGTGCGGGTCGACGTGTTCCTCGTGCGTGCCCGGCCCGTACAGGTAGTACAGCAGCCCGATGGTGCGTGTCCCGCGCTTGTGGACTCTGGGGATCATGCGACGTGGTTCTCGGTGTCCAGGTAGTGCTGGGTGAAGGTCTCCACCCGCTTGGCGGCGCGGTGGACGGCGTCGAGGACGGCTCGGGTGTGCGGGACGTCGGCGCCGGCGTTGGTGGCCTTGGCCACCTGGTTGAGGTTGTTGCCGATCTGGCCGAGGTGCCGGCGTACGGCGAACAGCTCGGTCAGCACTTCTCGTTCGGTGGCGATCTCGGCAGCGGCGCGGTCGAGGTCACGGGCTGCTTTGAGGGCGGCGTAGGCGAGGAAGCTGGCGACGCTCATGCGGCAGGCGGACGCGGCGCGGACGAGGAGCTGGTACTCGTCGTCGTTCATACGGCAGCTGGGCTGACGCATGCGCTTGTGCTCGTCACGCAGGCGCTCGCGCTGGCGCACGTGTGGCTTCGGCGGCGCGGCGTGCTCGCAGTACGCGGTGTGGCACGTGTGCGGCAGCCCCCCTTCTGGATGCGGTCCGCCCTCGGTCGCATCCTGGTGGACCGGCACCTCCCGGTGCCGGTCCGCTCCCGCCATTCCAGAGGCGGGGGAGGCAAGAGCATTGCTCCCGACGGGAGCAATGCTCTTGCGATAACTTGCTCGCCCCCAGACCGAGTTGGGGTCCCGAGCAGGATCCGGGGTGGCGCTGTTCTCGTTCGGGTTCGTCATCGGCTGTCGGGCCTCGCCGTACGGAGCTGCCGCTGGATGGTGGCGGCCAGATCGAGAACGGAGGCCGGTCCGTGCAGGAGCTGGACCGGCCCGTTCGGCACCTGCTGGACGAGCCACTGGCCGGTCGGGACGGGCACCATGGCGTAGACGAGGTGCCGGCGGACCAGGACGGTGGCCCACGCAGCCGCCTCGGTGGCCATGTGCCGCGACGGAGGGTTGGGGTGGGAAACCACGGGATGCCTCTCGGTACGGGGCGGTGGCCCGGGGTGCGCCGGGCCACCAAAGGGGGACAGGGGGAGTGACCTGCTGGTTTGCAGGGTCAGCCGCACTCGGGGCAGCGTCCGACGTGGCCGCTGAGCGCCCGGGCCATCCGCGCCTTCGTTGAAGCGGCGTACGTCGAGCTGGCCTTCGCCGACGGCTTGCCGGCATGCCGCCTGGAGTGGGCGCTCAGATAGCCGATCTCCCGCTCGTATTCCTCACGGATGGCGGCGAACTGCGGGCAGGTCCTCATGGTGTGGTGCTCCTTGTCGTCGTGTTGCTGTTTGGGCTGCGCAGGGCTGCCAGGACCAGGCTGAGTCGGTCGTTTCGGCCGCCGGGGAGCTTCTCGCGGCGGATGATCTCCCTGAGCTGGACTCGAGTCACGGCCGCGTTGCCGTCCCGTTCCAGCAGCGCGGGCACGTGGGGGCGGATCAGCTCGACCAGCTGGTCGATGTCCTGCTCCGGCTCACGCGCCGGACGCTGAGCCTGCGGGCCGCGGGACCGGCTACTGCGCTTGCTCTTCCCCTTTGCCTTGGGGGCCGGCGTCCGGCGCAGGGGAACCTGGGCCCTCCGGTCCCCG
>NZ_JBVJTD010000013.1:0-240520 GCF_055605965.1 Streptomyces sp. NPDC037126 | reverse complement strand
CCGGTGGTGTCGGTCACCGTGTCGTTCGGTCCCCGGTCCCCGGTGGTGTCGGTCACCGTGTCGTTCGGTCCCCGGTCCCCGGTGGTGTCGGTCACCGTGTCGTTCGGTCCCCGGTCCCCGGTGGTGTCGGTCACCGACTCGTCGGTCCCCGGTCCCCGGTGCCATTCAGGGCGTTGTGCAGGCACTTCATCGACCAGGAGGCCGGTCCCCAAGCGGCTCTCGTGCTCCTCACCGGGCTCCGCGTTCACTGCCTTGGTCCCCGGCTCGTGGGTCCCGTGAATCGAGCCTCGGTCCTCGGTCCCCGCCTCGGTCCCCGCTGCCCGGTCCTCGGTCCCGGGGTGCTGCTTGGCGTTCTCGGTGTCTGGTCTCCGGTGAGGTTGCAGTCCCCGGTCCCCGTTCCGAGTGACGACGATGTGGGGACCGTGGTTGGCCGAGCTGCTCTCGGTGCTAGCGGCGGGGACCGTGGTCGCCATCTCGCCGGAGCGCGGTGGGGACCATGGGGAGGGCAGCGGGACGGTGGCGAGCGCGAGCGCGTGTCGGCGGGCGGCAAGCTGGGCCAGCAGCTCGGCTCGCTGGGCGGGGACGGTGGCGACCGAGGCCCGGCCGATCGCTATCGACAGCCGCCGGGTCAGGCGCCGACCCCGTCGACTCTGCCGCTGCTCGGCTGTGAGTTCGGCAAGCCGGGTGGCCAGGGCCACGGCGCGGGCGGTGGCGCGGTCACGGCTGATCTGCGCAGCGTCGCGGTCCCGGGCGGCGATGCCAAGTCGGGACAGCAGGCGCTCGCGTGCTTCTCGCCCGAGAGTGGCGATCAGGCCGTGGGAGGCGGCACCAGGGGTGCGCAGGCGCAGCTCGATGCCCATGGCCAGGTGCCAGAGCATCGCCGCCATCACCGGTCCGACGAAGGCGCGGACAGTGCCTCCTACGGGACCGCTCTCGGCGTAAGCGGGGATCACTTGTACTCCGGTGATGAGCCACACCAAGGTGCCCGGCAGTCCAGGAGCGCCCTGGGTGTTCAGGTTCTGCCGGGCCATCAGGGCGGTGGCGAACAGGCCCAGTTCCGCGGCGGCGAACATGCTGGCGCGTTCGGCCGTGCCGGCGATGTTGAGATAGTCGGCGGCGAAGCGCCAGCTGGTGTCGGCGCTGTAGGCGGTGCAGCCGAGCGCGGCCAGGGCGGCGACCACGACCGCGGCATTGCCGAGTCGTTTCTGCGGGTTCTGTGCCCGTCGCCGGAACGCCCAGCCGACCAGGGCCAGGGCCAGCGCGGCGGCGGGGACGCCGAGGGCGAGCAGGTGGGAGAGGTCGGGGCTCGCACCGAGGGACAGGGAAGGGTGGGTCATGCGGCCTTTCCGAGAGGGGGGTGCGCCGAGGCCGGCGCCACCGGGCGGGTGACGGGCTGCTGTGTGGCGGGCCGGGCGGACCCAGGTCGGCTGGCCTTGCTGGGTGCGGTCTTCCTCTTTGCGTCCTTGCGACGAGGTACGCCGAGGGTGCGGTCGCGGTCGAAGACCTTGTTGGCGGCCTGCCGCAGCAGGTCCCGGGCGTGCTTGGTGCCGATCTGCAGAGCGACGGCGAGCCGGTCGGGGCGCCATCCGCGGACGTAGGCGTGGTCGATGACGACCTGCCGCTCGGCCTCGGTGAGGTGGACGTCGCGGCCGTTGAAGAAGGCGACCACGCGGCTGTAGTCGAGGCGATGGGGCAGTCCCTTGTGCCAGGGTTCGCGTTCTTCAGCGGTCAGCCCGCCCCAGACGCCCTCCTTGAGGTCGTTCTCCAAGGCGTAGTTGAGGCAGTCGCGGCGCACGGGGCACATGGCGCAGAGTTCCTTCGCGTCGGCGATGGCCTCGTAGTCCCGGGGCAGGGGAAAGAAGGTGGCGTCGGCGTCATCGGGGTCCATGCCGTGGCAGGCGCCGTGGGGCTGCCAGCTGGTGTCGCCGATGCCGCGCAGGCCGGTGGCCGGCGTGGTGTGGGTGGTGATGTGGCGCAAGGTGGTCTCCGGTGTGCTGCCGCGCCGGCCGACAGCAGGTCGGCGTGGGTGGACGCGGCGTCGGGCGCCTGCTGCGGCGCGGGACAGGGGCGCGGCAGCAGGGGCGGGACGGTGGTGTTGCGCGGGTGCACCGGACGGTGCACCGTCGTGCGAGTCGGTCAGGCCAAGGCCGCGTGCTGGGCGGCGGCGAGGTCCAGGCGGCAGTGATGCGGGGTGGCCCGCGGGGCGCTACCGCGTGCGAAACCGTCGGGGTCGACGCGCCGGCGGCGGCACGGCTCGCCGACCGGTGCCTCGCACCAATCGCAGCGCACCGAGAGAGCGTCGGGCTGGCCCTGGGCGAGGGCTGCCTCGCGGGCGGCGCGGGCGCGACGGAAGGGCGCGAGGGCAGCCCTGGCCTCCGGCGGAATGCAGGAGCCGACTTCCTTCAGCCGGGCTTCCAGCCTCGGGCTGACACGGCTTGCGGCCAGCTGCCGGTACATCACCGGCTGGGCGGAGCCGGTGGCGACCGCACGGCGGGTGCCGACCAGCTCAGCGGTCCATGCCGCCTGGTCGTCGGGGTCGGCCGACGGGGTGGGGTCGGTGTGCCGGTGCAGGCGGTCGCGCTTGTAGCTCTCCCACGGGCGGGCGATGTCCGCGGGCAGGATCTGGTACGGCGAGACGCGGATGTGGCGGCGGGCGACGACGCAGGCGTCCCAGCCGTGCGGCGTGGCCAGCGGTACCTCGTCCAGCAGCTCGTGCCACTGGGCGAGCTGGTCACGGGCTTCGCCCTGGTCGGTGCGGATGGTGCGGGGATCGAGTCGGCCGATGTAGGCCAGCAGGGCGGCAGTTTCGCGGCGGTCCATGGGCTACTCCGTTCCGGTCGGCGTCGGCTCGTTGAGGGCGGCGAGGAGAGCGGCGGTGTGGGCCTCGGCGCGGGTCATGCCGCCCGTCGGGGCGTGTCCGCTGCCGGGTATGGCGTAGAGCTTCGGGCGGGCCGGAGCGTGCTCCCGGGCGATCCAGGAGCGCCAGTCGGCAGCCCAGGCAGCGGGCGGTCGGGGGGTGTGCCCGGCGCGGTGGGCGCGCCACTTCGCGTCGGCTGTTCGCAGGCCCTCCTCGCCGAGGCGGTCGAGGTGGCCTTGCTGGCGGGCCCAGGTGTGGCTGGCTGGGTCGACCTGCCAGTCGGCAGCCGAGGTGACGGCAGCATCACTACTGCTGCCATTCCGGTTCAACTTAGGTTCTCTACGGTTCTGTGTGTCGGATTCCGTACCGTGCTGGGGTCGGATTCCGGCACGTCGGGGGGTCAGATTCCGACGCGAGGGGCCGGATTCCGTACCGGCCGGATTCCGGCGGGAGGGGCCAGATTCCGCACCCTTCTTGGGCCAGATCCCGTACCGCCGCAGGCCCTTCTCGGCCTCCTCGTCCAGCTTGGGCACCGGATCGGAGTCGGTCGGTGGGTCGACGTACGCCTCCGGGTCCTCACGTCGAGCGTCGGCGACCTTCGCCAGCCACGCGGCAGCCCGGGGCAGCCGGTACACCGTGGTCCGTTGCGGGCCCTCCAGGTGCCCCAGCACCCTCAGCTCGCCGCTCTTGTCGAGCGCGACCAGCGCGTCCCTCACTGCCGTCCGGCTGGCGTTCGTTCTCTGCACCAGACTCGTCAGCGAGGCCCAGGCGACGCACCTGTCGTCGGCGACCCGGTCGGCGATCGACAGCAAGACCAGCCGCGCGGTGCCCCGGCTGGAGCTGTGCTCCCACACCCACTCGCGTGCGTTGACGCTCATCGGACACCCCCGGCCGCGACGCCCGGCCGGCTGTTCACCGACGCCGGGCTGGCGTGCAGCGTGCCCAAGCGATGCGACGCCAGGGCGAGAGCCGATGCCGCGCAGGCCGGATGACGGGGCCTTTTGCGTATGGCGGGAGGCATGGAAGAATCCCCTTTGCAGTGTTGCCACGCTGAAGCGCCCGTCGGAAAGGGATCAGCGTGGTGATGGTGGGCAATCTCTGCCCTCTCTGGCCTAGCCGGGCCGGATCGGGGCGGTACGTGCCGCTACGCGTTCGGCGTCCAGGAGTAGCCGCTCCTGGGCGCCGTCGCTGTATACGGACCTGCGCGAGTCGTTGGGTTCCTGCCCTCCTCCTCACGCTCGATGGGCACCAGGCGGGGTGCCCGGGGGACGACGAACATACGCACCGACCCGTGTCAAGATCCAGAGTTGGCTCTAAAACTCTGTACTTGTTGCAGAGAGTGACGAGGTCGCACGTCCGGTCGACTGGTGGCGATCGACCATGTACTGCTGAGCCGCTGCGGGGCGACTGCCGCGATTACCGGCAGTACTCATAGACACGAAGCCGTAATTCGAGGCGCTAACATCTGCGCAGAAAATATGAGGTGGTCAATTCCGGCGCTTGTCGTCGCCCTCATAGCATCGAATGGCGAATCAATAACCGTCGCGCTGCGCGTACCGCTATCCGGCTTCGGGTTGTTGTTTCAGTGGGCCGGCTCGACGGATGTTCCGGGTCGTCGTCGACGTCGACAAGCAACCGGCTAAGCGGTGGACACAGACCGAAGGACCCGAGCGTCTTGGACATGGTCCTCACTGCGACCCCCTTGTGTCTCATGCCACATTGATGAGCGGAACTGCTGGCCAGAGCGATTTAAGTCAAGCCCGTCCGACCCCGTCAACGGCGATCATTTGTCCAGTTTGTGGGGGTAGGTGGCCAGGGTGTTGCAGTAGTTGGTGCGTACCTACGACGCCGTAACTCACGTATCAGGTAAGGGAAATGCCAGCAGTGGTGCCAACCGAATGTCCGCTAAGAAGTGTGGTCTAGACCGTTCATCGCTCCGCTCAGCGAAAAGCGGCAACGTTTTGCCGATTTGCCGGCCACCTCAAGGAGTGGATCTTGAGGCATGTCCGTTTAGGGCGTGAACGTGCCACCATGTCGCGCCTCATTTGTTCGACGTTGAACCATGTGGCCGCCTTTCGCGGGCGACCCACCCGGTTCAAGATCGTTAAGGATTGCGTATGGTTCTTCCGGGAGGCGAAGGGCGGGTCCAGCGCATTCGCTGCCGCTGGGCCCTTATGTGCGCCCAGAACGTTGCGTCTCCTGAGAGTCAAAGGCAGGATTTTCGTGGTCACGCAGGAACAAAAGCCCAGCGGGAATGACGCTACGGGCGGGCAGATTTCGGAGCGCGACGGCAGCGGACAGCAGTTGGCCGGCCACTACATGGGCTTTGGTGCCCTCCTGCGCAGGTGGCGCAAGGCGGCAGGGGTAACCCAGTATCGGACGGCCAGGGCTCTGGGCATGAGCGAGCGCACGTATCGCAAGATCGAACGTGGTGCGACACCGCCCCGACTGTCCCGCACGCAGTGCGAGGCCCTTTCCGAGCTACTTCGGCTGGACCGCGATGAGCGTCACGCACTGCTGCTCTACAACGCCGGCTCGATGCTCGTTCCGCCGAGTGGGTCCAGTCAGCCGGAGCTGCAACAGGCTTTGCGTCTGCTCATCGACCGGCAGATGCCCAGCCCCGCGTACCTGTGTGACCAGCACTGGAACATCCTGGCCTTCAACACCGCCATGGCGGAGTGGTGGCCGTGGGTGATGGAGCCGGGCGCGAATCTCATTCGGTGGGCTCTGACGACGCCGGAGGCCCGCGCCCAGTACCAGGACTGGGACAAGCACGCCTCGGCGTACGTGAAGATCCTCAAGTTCGCCCAGGCCACCAGGCCGAATGACGCCGAGCTGCGCCGGCTGATCGAGGACGTCAAGAAGGACCCCGACGTGCGGCACGTCTGGGAGACCGAGCACGATATGGGGGAGACACGCGATGGCCATGTCTTCCGGATGAACGTGCCGACGCTGGACTGGGAGACGATCGAGGTCGTCAGCCACGTCCTCTATCCCGCGTCGATGCCCGACTGCCGCTTCGTTGTGATCACCTGGGTTGAGGGCCATGGCGACGAGGAGCGCGACGCCCTCGGCGGCGTCCGCGATGCCTGGGCAACCATGACCGCGAACGAAGAGGACGTGGCGACGGCCCAGCGGCACGCGCAGAACCGCGCGGCCGAAGACGCCGCCACCCGCTGGCGAAGGGAGGCGGCAACCCTCGCGTCTCGCATGGTCGTCGCCACTGCAGACGAAGCGGCAGCGCTGGCGGGTGAGAACGGCGTCCCCCTGCCGGCCATCAGCAGAACCGTGGGTCCCGACGTCCATCTGACGCTTTCCCCGGACAAGCGCACCGTGGTGTGGGCCACAGAAGAGACCACCGGCTGCTGGTCCGTCACCCATGTCTCACCGGCCACCGTTATCGCTCGCGTGCCCAGGCACACGATCGAAGGCGCGTGCCTCCTTGAGATGCGTCAGCTGGTGCGCGCTGCGCTGCCGGCCGATCCTGCGGCGGCAAGCGTTCGCATCGGGCAGCTCCTCGACGAGCGCGACACCGAGCAGCGTGTGCTCCGCGATGTCCTGCAGCAGGTTCAGGAAGGCAATGCCGAGTCGCCGAAGAGCTGCATGGCAGGCTGAAGGACCGAGATGGATGGCCTCGCTCAGAGCCGCCCGCCGACAGCATCAGTGGCCCCCATGCCATCTGCCCCCCACATACAGGAAGACCTTTCTCGTGAAGAAGTACACCTATGCCCTCCCGTTGCGCTGGGCCGACGCGGACGCGTACGGGCACGTCAATAACGCACTCTTCCCCCGGTACATGGAGGAGGCGAGGACCCGGATGTTCCAGGAGATGCTTCCCACCGACGAAGCCGGCCGCCGCCAGCACGCATTCGTGGTCAGCCGCTCCATCGTGGACTACCGCGCTCCCCTGTCCTACCGCGAGGAGCCCGTTGACGTGCACGTCAGGGTCGTCACCTGTCGGGGGGCGAGGCTGGAACTTGCCTACGAAATCCGTGACGCGGACCATCTGTATGCCGAAGCCACGACCTTGATGGCCGCGTACAACCTGGAGACCGGCAGGCCGCGGCGGATCTCTCAAGCCGAGCTGGACTTCCTCGCTCGCTACACCGAGTCCTGAACCGCTGAGCTGTCTCTACATGCATGCAGGCCCCGGCTGACGACGTCTAGCCGGGGCCCATGCGTCTCTGGCCGCATCCGTCACTGCCGGGAGAGGCGGTTGAGCACGTCGAGAAGCGGGAGCACGTGGCAGGGCTACGTCAGCGAAGCAGCTCGTCGCCGGAATCCTGTGATGGAAGGAACTTCGCGGCTTTTCGGGCCAGGACGGCCGTGAAGTATTCACGTGCGTCGGGACGCAGTCGTGCGAGGGCGACCATGCCGGTGATGACAGCGTCGGCCACCTCGTCTTGGACGTCTGTCCACGTGTGGCTGTGCCCTTTTCTCGGGTTGGTGCCCCGGGCTCCGATGACGGCCTGCGCGGCCTCGCCGACCTCTTCGGCGAGCTTGAGCACTTGCAGGGTCCATTGCTCCTCTGGCGCGAGTCCGTTCTCGGCATCGAGACGGTTGAACGTGTCGGCCAGACGCTGGATCGTGTCCCAGTCGTCGGTCAGAGCGCCGCACCTGTGCTGACCGCGGGATTGCGGAGGTAGTGCGGTTCTGCGCATCAGTGCTGGATCGCTGACGAATCCGAGCCCCTCGTACAGAGACCTGGATTCGTCACTGGCGTGCAGTTCGAAAAGGGTGATGTCTTCCTGCTCCAGGTCGTTGAGGAGCGCGGTGAGGGCGGCTTTGGCGTAGCCGCGACGTCGGTACCCGGGCCGGGTGGCCACGGCTTGGATGCGTGCGGCCAGTCCCTTGGGATACCGGGCTGCGGGCAGTACGGGGCTGACGAGTGCCAGGGCGCAGGTGACGAGTCCTCCCTCGGGTGCTTCGACGACGTAGGCCCGGGCATCGCCGTGAGCCTCGAGGCGTTCGGTCAGTTGGTCTCGGCACAGGGCCAGCCAGTCAGGGGTGAGCGGCTGGGAGAGGATCAGCTCGGACCGCAGGCGGGTGATGCCTTCGGCATCGGCGGGCGTGGCACGGCGTGGAGTGGTCACGGGATCGGTCCTGTTGATTCGGCGATGGGTGAGGCGGTAGGGGGTTCACCGGGCGAGGCCCGCCTCAGTCAGGGCTGGGATGACGCGGAGGCGGTCGTGTGCGGGTCGGTGATGGGCGAGAAGCGGGCGGGGGCGTGGTCGATGGGGAGGTCCGGGCGCCAGGTTGTGAGGATCTGGGCGCTGCATTCGAACAGGTCCGGCGGCAGGGCATCCAGCGGCCACCAGCGCCAGTCTCCGACACTCTCGCCAGGCTGGTCGGCCGGCTCGCCTTGCCAGTGGGTGACGAGCGCGCCGAAGGTGATGCGGACGACGTCGCCGACCTGGTCGAGGAACATGCCGAGAAGACGGACGTCGGCCGGGTCGGCGCACAGACCGGTCTCCTCGGCGAGTTCGCGCACGACTGCCTCGTGCAGTGACTCACCCGGCTCCACGGTCCCGCCGGGCAGCTCCCGTGTGCCCAGCCGGTGTCGGCCGAGGAGGAGGCCCTCGGGTCCGAGGAGCACTGCGCCGACGCCGACGGCCGCATGGGCGACGGGTGGCTTCGCGGTGCGGGGACGGGCGGTGATCCGGGCTGGCCGGTGGACCTGGAACAGTCGGTAGGAGGCGTGGTTGTTCCTCTCCGGCGCGTCGAGGACGGTGATGCCCTGCACGCGGAACCCGTAGTGCACGAGCAGGTCTTCCCACAACTCGGGTGTGAGCACCCACATGTGCACCGTGAGATCGTCGCCGCCGGCCATGCGCAGGCTCTCCGGGCGTGGGGTGACGGTCGAGGTGGGGCCGTCGCCATCGGAGTTGGTGTGCAGCACGGTGAAGTACAGCCGTCCGCCCGGTTTGACGGCGGTCGACAGGGCGGGCAAGAGCCGGTGCGGGTCGAGGAAGTGGAAGGTGCTGAGGGAGTAGATCACGTCGTACGGGGCTGTCGTGCCCAGGTACTCGACAGCGTCGGCGTGCACCAGCCGCAGGTCCGGTACATCGGGGTAGCGGGCACGCGCTCTCTCGATTTGGCTGAGGGAAGCATCGACGCCGTCCACCTGCGCTCCGTAGGTGCGGGCCAGGTGGGCGGCGTGCCGACCAGGGCCGCAGCCGATGTCCAGGACCCGCAGGCCCTCGACGTCCCCGAGGAGGGCGTCCCCGGGCCCGTTCGTTGCAGGGCCCCAGCTGATCCGTTCCACTTCCGGCAGGGGAGTGGCGCGCTCCAGGTGGTGCTTTCCATAGGTGTCCCAGGCGAGGCGGGTCTGATGCTCGATGTCCAACACGTCGACCTCCGTGCTCAGTTCAGGGGCGGAGTGCATAGCAGCGCAGCACGTCGAGATCGGCGGTGCGTACTACGGACCAGCCCGCGGTGAGGATTTCGGCCTCGGCGGGTGTGATACCGAGGTGCCTGTACGGATCGTCCTCCTCGCGGCGGCCGGCGAGTTCGGTGACGACCCAGAAGGTCCCGCCGGGCGCCAGGACCTGTCGGACGCGGTCGAGGAAGGCCGCCTTGTCGTCGATCCACCGGTAGACCAGGCGGCAGGTGACGATCGCATACGCGGCATCCGGCAGGGCGCTGAGGTCGTCGGAGACGAAGTCCATCAGGTGCCAGGCCGGCCCGTCGCCCCGCTGGGTGTTGCGGGCCGCGGCGATGGCGCTGGGCGCGAAGTCGATGCCGATGGTGCGGTAACCGAGCTGGTGAAGGTGGCGGGCGAGTGAACCCTCGCCGGTGCCGATGTCGAGTGCCGGGCGTCCGTGGCCCGGTCCGACATGATCGGCCAGCATCGCTGCCTCGGCGCTGGTGACCTCGCGATCCCGGCGTCCGCCGGCCCAGAGCGGCTCCCAGTAGTCGGCGGTGGCCGGCACGGTCGCCACTCGGCCGCTTTGCGAGCGGGCAGAACAGCAGGGCTCATGGTCTTGGGCGTCGGCAAGGGCTGCAGGCGCTGCTTCGCCGGGAATGACGGGCCAGTCGATCTTGATCCGCGTGTGTTTCTTATGGAACACGTGCAGGCCGTCGGTATAGGCGCCGGTCGGTCCGGTGGCGTCCTTGGGCTGGACCGTGATGTGCGGGCAGGGTGCGGCGCGGTGGTTGCGCTGCCAGTGCCGGACGTGCTCGGCCATTTCTGTGGCCGCCAGGTGACCGGCCGGTCCGTAGCCGTGGATGACGAACTCGTAGGCGCCGTTGCCATTTTCGCCGTCTCCGATCCGCTCGTGTGCCAGACGGGCGAGTGACCTCCCACGCACCATGGCCGCGCCGGGCCAGTGCGGGGGTGGGGGACTGATGAGGCCGGTGTGGTGGTCCGGGTCGACGGACAGGCGGCAGAAGCCGGGGAGAGCCCCGGCCAGATAGAGGGTGAGGGAGTCGAAGGGTTCCTCACCCCCGACGGTGACGTGCGTACGGACCGTTGAGGGCGCCATGTCGAAGGCCGGGGCCAGCTGGTCGACGGGCATGGGTGTTCCGTCCTCGAAGGCAAGGCGGATGCCGCAGCCTGGGATGGTGCGTAGATTCGGTTCCCATGCGCCGGCGCCTTGCATGGGGACGAAGCCGCACACGGTGAGTGGCTCCTCACTGATGAGTGCACCGTCGTGTTTCGTGAACCCAATGGACCAAACGTACTGGTGGAGGCGTAGCGGGGCGACGAGGCGTCCGCCCTCCGCGACCATGGTGATCCACGGCAGATCCCAGGTGTCGACCGTGACGATCACCGCGTCGAATCCGCCTTCGGGGACGACATCGGCGGGCAGATACTCGGCATCCGCGGTGAGGACACGGACACGGTCGTATCCGGCGGCGGCGAGGAAGCGGGCGGCGCGGTCGGTGACGTCTGGGTCGATGTCGACGGTGGTGGCCTGTCGGGTCGGGCCGACCAGTTCGGCGATCAAGGCGGCGTTGTAACCGCCTGAGCCGACCTCCAGGACATGGTGGCCAGGCCGGAGGCGGGCCGATTCGAGCATGACGGCCTGGAGCCACGGTGCGCTGACGGAGCTGCTGATCCGGCCGTCGGGCGTGTGGCGTGTGGGGATGATGTCATCGGCGTACGCGGTCTTAACGGGCACTTCCGGTGCGAAAGCATGGCGGGGAACCCTGCGCAGGGCGGCCTCGACAGTGGCGGTGCGGACGTGGCCAGCCGCGAGGAGCTGGTCGACGAGCCGGTGCCGCAGTGCACTGGGATCGTGTTCCTGTGCGGTCGTGGGGGGAGTCGTCACCCGGGGGCCTTTCGAGCGGGTCATGCGGGATCTGCGATGGTGGGGGAGCCGGGGCGGGGGATGGTGCCCGCGGGGGCGTACTGGGCGGCTTGCGCGTCGAACATCGAGGCGTAGCGGCCTTGGGCGGCCATGAGTTCGTCGTGGCTGCCGTGCTCGACGAGGCGTCCGTGGTGCAGGACGTAGATGCGGTCGGCATGGCGGACGCCGGACATGCGGTGGGTGACCAGGACGACGGCCCGGTTCGGGGCGGCGAGCCGGCGGATGCGGTCGAAGGCGGCGATCTCCGCTTCCGGGTCGAGGGCGGAGGTGGGCTCGTCCACGATGAGCACGCCGTCGGCATCCGAGGTGGCGCTGCGCCAGTGGGTCCGGGCGAGCCCGATCTTCTGCCACTCGCCGCCGGACAGTTCGCTCGCGCCGCGGAACATCCGGGCCAGCAGGGTGCGCAGCCCTTCGGGAAGTTTTGCGATGACCGGTCCGGCACCCGCGTAGTCCACCGAAGGCTGCAGGTGCTCGGGATCGGCCGGCCGGGCGGGCCGGCCGATCCGGATGTTCAACGCCGCTGTCACGGGCCAGCGTTGGAAGTCCTGGGTGAGCAGTGAGACGCGGTCGAAGACCTCGGAGCGGTCCAGGGAAGCGATGTCCGCTTCTCCCCACCACACGATCCCGCTCTGCGGCAGCAACAGGCCCGACAACACCTTCATCAGAGTGCTCTTGCCTGAGCCGTTCTCGCCGACCACGGCGGTGACCGAGCCCATGGGCAGCGTGAGGGAGACCTCGTCCAGGGCGGGGGCTTCCCGGTCCGGGTAGCGGTAGCTCACTTTTTCCAGAGCGACCTGCCTCACCCGCGTCGGAACGGGATCGCCCCCGCTGGGAATGGTGCGCCGCGCCGCCTCGTCCAGGAACCGGGCGTGGTCGCGGACGTAGAGGGACTCCTCGTGCAGCTGGTTGATGTTCATCACCAGCGCGCCCAGGCTCGCCGAGCCGGACCGGACGGCGATGACGGCGGTGCCGGCCACGGCCAGGCTCATATGCCCACTCATGATCAGCCAGAACATGGCCGCGTACGTCGCCGCCATGGCGAGCCCGGACAACGCGGCGGCCACCCACTCGGTGACCGCCTTGCCGGCGGCCAGCCGCTCCTGCTCTGCCTCGGCGCTCTCGGCCATCCGCTCGTAGCGGCTGAGCAGGAACGGCCCGACGGCGTGGATGCGCACCTCCTGCGCTGCGGAGCGCTCGGTGAGCAGGTTGCCGATGAGGCGGCTGGCCCGTACGTGCTCGACCCAGGTCATCACCGACACGTACCGTTCCTGCGCCACCCGCATCGCGCCCCAGCCGCGCGGCGCCGCGATGAGGATCAGCAGCGGCAGCAGCACCGGGTGGAGGATGGTGAGGACGCTGGCCGTGGAGATCAGGGAGATGGTGCCGTTCAGCGCGGCCACGCAGGCGCTGATCATGCGGCGGGCGGATGCGGCGCCGTACTGGGCGACGTCGATCAGGCGTCGGAACTCCGGGTCCTCGATGGCCTCCAGCTCCACCGACGCGGCGGCGGCCAGGTACTGGGTCGTGGCGATCCGCTCGACCAGTGGCTCCAGCCGGCCCGCCCGCGAGGTGGACCAGCCGGCCAGGCCCGAGTTGACCACGGCCGCGCCGGCGGCGGCGACCAGGCCCGGCAGCACCGCGTGCAGCCGCTGCTCGGGGGTGCCCGAGCCGAGCAGCGCGTGCATGACGGCGTTGACCGCGAGCAGCCCGACCGCCGCGGCGAGACCCTGCCCGATTTCGCTGACGGCGACCGTGAGCAGCGCGCGGCGGTCGGCACGCCACGCCATCCGCAAGGTCGCCCCGACCAGACCGGGCATGGAGCGCAGAGCCGACATCATCGTTAAGTCCAGCCGGGCACGCTCGTGTTCCGACCAGCCCAGGTCGTAGCGCAAAGGACCGCCGAAGAGTTCCTCCTCGGCGTCGGAGACCTCCGGCTCCGCCATCCGCACGCGTCCGAAGAACCTCTTCACCGGGCGCCTCCCGGCTCGGAGCAGCTCAGCGACCGGAGAGCCGGCGTGGGCAGCCCCCGCGCCATGGTGGCGACCGTGATCATCCGCACAGAGGCCATGCCGCTGGACTCGTCGCGGTACGAGTACCCATCCCCTCGTGCCACGTTATGGGGAGTCGCATGTGCTGGTGTTCTGGCCGAAGTCAACGTGGTCCCCCTTGACGGTTGTGCGGCTGGTTCGTGTGGCTCAACGAGCCGGCCGCAATTTCGAACACATGTGTTTCGGTCGTGTTGGTAACCCTGGGATTCAGCGCGCGCCGGAGCTTGCGGGTGGCATCGACCCTTGCGGCCCCTGGGTCAGGGGTCGGAGCGGCGGTGGCCAAAACGCCGAGCATGCTGCTGCGGCGCCGGGGACGGGCGCGGTCTCGTCGAAGCGTGTGAGCAGAGCGCCGGATCCAGGGACTGGCGGTCGACCGCGGTCATCAGGAGAAGCGGGCGATCGCCCGCGCGGTGTGAGTCCGCAACAAGGTGTCGGCCCTCGCGAGGTCCTCGGGAGTGTCGACCGCCAACCCATCGTCCGCGACGCCGAGCATCCGTACGTCGTGGCCATGCTCGATGAAGCGCAGCATCTCCACGCCTTCGGTACGTTCCAGCGGCCCCTGAGGGAGACGCCGGAACGTGTCGAGGGCCGTTCGGGTGAAGCCGTAGAGACCGAGCTGACGCAGGTACCTCGGCCGGTCACCGCGCGGGTAGGGGATCGGCTGCCGGGAGAACATGAGGGCGTTGTGCTCGGCGTCGACGACGACCTTGACGACGTTGTGGTCCAGGACGGCGCCGGCGTCGTCCAGCTCTGTGTATGCGTTCACTGCCAGGGCTCTGGGTGCCAGGTGCTCCATGGCTCGGGAGACAGCGTCAATCGCGGTGGGGGAGATGAACGGCTCGTCCCCCTGGACGTTGATGTAGGCGTCTGCGGGCAGGCGTTCTGCGCACTCCGCGACGCGGTCCGTGCCGGTGAGGTGTTCTCCGGTCCGCATGCACTCGATGCCCAGGCGGTGGCACACCTCCTCGATGCGCTCATCATCGGTGGCGACCACCACCCCGTCGAGGCGCTCTGCCTCCAGGCAGCGCTGGTGGACGTGCCACAGCAGCGGCTTGTCCCCGAGCTGCGCAAGGGGCTTTCCTGGAAATCGGGAGGCTCCCCAGCGGCAGGGGATGACCGCTATGTGGTGGCGGCGCGCGGTGCTCGGCGGTGCGGCGGTGGTGACTGCCACGGCGTACTCCCGTCGGTGAGTGTCAGGAATGGGTGGGGCGGGGGAGGAGGGCCAGCTTGGCGCGGACGGTCGGCGAGGCAGAGTCCTCGAAGGACCGCCACTCGTATCCGCTGACCTCTTCGGTTTGAAGCGTCACGGCGTGTTCGGCCCGGAGGAGGAAGGCCCAGCGGAAGTCGACGTGCTGGTGTGCCGGCTCGCCCTTCGCGGGGTTGGCGGCGATGTCGTGTACGTCGATGTCCAGCGGCACGGTCTCAAAGCCGGGGAGGGGGACGACGGCATCGCGAGGAATGCCGGCTTCCTCGCCCAGTTCACGAAGGGCGGCACCGGGAAGGTCTGTGTCCCCTGGCTCGTTGTGGCCACCGGGCGCGAGAGCCTTGCCCGTGGCGTTGTGCTGAATGTGGAGCACCCGGTCGTTGCTGTCGATGACGATGGCGCTGCACGTGACGTGCGTGGGAAAGGTCTTGCGGCTGGTCGGATCGTCCCCGCCGGTAAGGGCGACGAAGAGCGCAGCCAGGGCGTCCCGCTCGGACGGGTGGCGGGTGAGGTACCCCTCAACGGTGGCACGGATGTGGTCGGGGGAAGGCGGCATGGAATCACCTGTCGAAGTAGTCGAACCAGATCCTGGCGATGGCCTGGCGGTCGGGTGCGGCCATTTCGTGGAGACCGGACTGGAAGCGGCCGTGGCTGAGGGCCGCGGTGGCGGCGAGTATCTCGGCCTGAACGAGATGGATGTATGAGCCGACGGCGGCGCCGTGCACGAAGTTGACGGCGCCGCCGTCAGCGAGGACGTAGAAGTAGTGGCCCGTGATCTCGTAGCGCGTCAGATGCTCGCTGACCGGGGTGCGCTTGTAGAGGCCATGGAGGCTGCCGAGTTCAAGTTCGTCCTCTGAGGACGTTACCGAGGCGAGGTACGCCCCGTTGCGCAGGGCGGAGAAATCGCCCTGGCGGAGGGCGAGGTTGCCGGTGGCACACAGGACGAGTTCCGCCTCCCGCAGCGCCTCGGCCGTCGACGCGCTCGTACGGAAGCCTTGGGAATGCGCCTGCACTCTCTTGACTGGATCGGTGTCGTGGACGGTGACACGTAGGTCTTGGGCGCGCAGCGTCTGAGCGATGGCCCGGCCGACCTTGCCGAACCCGATGACGCAGGCATTTCGGCTGGTCAGAATGTCGCCGCGGGCGCGTACGAGGGCGTCGGTCGAGAAGACGATGGACCGGCCCACCAGGTGGTCCTCGCAGTCCTTCAGCGGGGAGCGGGCCACCGAGACGACCGGGCAGGGCAGGCGGTCGAGTGCCGCGTACCGCTGGTGTCCGTTCTCGGTGTCCTCGACGACGCCGAGGACACGGCCGGAGAACTTCTCTACCAGGGTGTCGAGGCACGGCGCGAAGTAGCCGCCGATGTCTATCAGGATGACGTTCCGGCCGCCTGCTGTGTCCTCCAGGTACTCCAACGCCCAGGTCGAGTCGGCAAACAGTTCTCGGTTCAGGTCATGGACGGTGAAGGCACGTCGGACCTTCTCCAGCGTCGGCTGGTCGACGGACCTGGGCTTGGGTAGTACAGCACCGACCGTGGACGTCGCGGCCATCGCGCAGAGGAACGCCGGCCGCTCGGAGAGCAGGTGCGTGATGATCAGCGTGGTGACGTGCTCGCCAGCGGGGAACCGTGTTGTGATCTGCCGGAAAAAGGCTTCCAGTCGCGCCCTTTCAGGACTCTCCACTGCAACTCCTCCTGGTGTCCCGCTGGTTATGCCGCGTGGCCGTACGCGGCGGTCTCGGCGGCCAGCGCCTGCATGTGGGCTCGCATGCCGTTGTGAAGGTCGACCTGGGGCTGCCAGCCCAAGACCTCATGGGCGCGGCCGGGGTCGGCGCGGGTGGTGAGGACGTCGCCGCTGCGGGGGTTTTCCTGGTGAACCTGGATCTCGCGACCGGAGAGGCTGTTCGCAATGTTGATCACTTCCAGCAGGGAGGCGCTCGAACCACCCCCGACGTTGATCACTCCGCTGGCGGTCGGGATCGTGGCCGCGGCGATGGTGGCGGCGACTGCGTCGTCGATGTACGTGAAGTCCCTGCGCTGGTGACCGTCTCCGTACAGACGTAGTGACTGGCCGGTCAGGGCGGCCGTGAGGGCGCGGTGCGTGAACATGTCGGGGCGCTGCCAGGGGCCGTAAACGGTGAAGTACCGCAGAGCGACGACGCTGGTGGGGCAATGGGCCTGGGCGGAGTGCGCGAGGCAGAGCTGCTCCTCGGCGAGTTTCGTGACCGCGTACGGGGATGCCGGCTGTGGCCGGTCGGTTTCTACGCTCGGACCGCCCTCGGTGGGGCCGTAGACGCTGGAGGACGAGGCCACCACCAGCCGGGGAACACCCATACGGGTGACGGCGTCCATGACGCGGTGGGTGGCGAGGACGTTGGAGGCGACGTACTCGCTGAACTTCGGCCCCCAGGAGGGGCGTACCCCGGGGATGCCGGCCAGGTGAAAGACGGCGTTCGCGTCCACGAGAAGCGGCTCGATCGCGCAGTTGATGAGGTCAGCGGTGACGTGCATGTACCCCGGGAGCCTCTGCAGGGCGGCCAGGTTGGCTGCGGCCGTGGGGTCGGTGGCAGGGTCACGACGGTCGACGCCGACGACGACGACGCCGGCCTGGACGAGGGCCTGCGCGAGGTGGGAGCCGATAAAGCCGGCGTCGCCGGTCACCACAGCCCGGCGGGGCACGGTGGTGGTCATGTGGGATGCGTGCTGTGACACGGAGTTCTCCAGGAATCCGGGGAGGGTTGTGGTTCAAGCGAGCCGGGCGAGAACGGTGCGGCCGTGGCTGCTGAGGGCGAGATCGTCCTGCTCGTGTCCGCGGACCAGGGCGGTGACGGCCTCGATCGCACCGAAGGACTCCAGCAGTGGCTGTTCGGTGTCGTTCAGCGGCGTTCCGTATCCGGCGAAGAAAGCCGTGCGGAGGTGGGGAGCGGCCTGCCAGCGGCGGAATTCGAGCCGGGCGAAGTCGCGGATGCGGGCGTCCCGGCGCATGTGCTCGAAGTCGCACATTCCGAAGGCGTCCCCAAGGAGCCAGTTCCGCGGCTGGTAGTCGAGGTGGCACACCGCGCTGTCCATGAGCGTGTTCGCCAAGACGTCCGCGCTGTGGCTCATGCGGTCGCGTTCGGCCGTGGAGATGAGGCCGGCTCGGTCTGCACGGGCGATCCAGTCGCGTAGCCGCTGGGCGAGTTCCGTGCCGACGGCGCCGGTACGCGGTACCGAGGTGGCGTGGTGCAGCTTGCCCAGGACGCGCCCGGCCTCGTAGTGAGCCTGTTCCTCCTCCGGCGATCCGGGGGCGACCGCATCCGCCCGTACGCCGCGCACCGCGGTGAGCAGCAGGGTGCATGTTCTGTCCTGTCGGCCCACCACTCGGGGGACGTGCCCGATCAGGTGAGCTCCCCAGGCGAGATAGGCATGGAGTTCTCGGGTGTATCGGTCGCGTTCGCTGTGTTGCTTGGCGAAGAACTCATTGCCGTCGGTGTCGACCAGACGCAGGACTCGGGGCGGGAGAGTCGGATCGTGCACGATCCGGACCGCTCCGAGTGCGCCGCGTGCCAGGCTCAGGCGCGGATCATCGGACAGCGTGATCACGCGACAGCCTCCTGCGCTAACGCGGCCAGGTGCTCGGTGTCGTTGTGGCGGTCGAGCATCCACCGTCTCTGTCCGAGCCGGTTGAGGTGGTGTTGCCACCGGGTGATGGACCCATGGGAGACCGTGAATCCCGCCGGAGACCCGAGAGGGATACCCAGGAGCAGGGTGTGGGCGACGATCACGGTCTCGCCGTGCGCGGCGAACAGGATGCGCTCACCCTCGTGATGGTCGATGAGCTCCCGTAGAAGGCGGCCGGCACGCTCCAGGTAGCCGTTCCACGTGTCGGATCCAGCAGCCCAGGGCCTGTCCGGGTGGGCGTGCGGCCCGCCATCGGCGGCTGTTTTCACCTCCGCCCACGGTCTGCCGTCGGCGGCACCGTGGACCGGACCGTCGAGGCGGTCGTCGGTGAACATGGGGAGGTTGAGGGCCTGGCTGATGATCTCGCCGGTCTGGCGCAGACGGAGGCGTGGGCCGGCGTACAGCGCTCCGAACGGCTTGTCGCGGTGCTCGGTGGCGAGGCGGAGCGCGACCCGTTCGGTCTGGGCGTATCCGCGGTTGGTAAGCCCGGTGCAGGTGCGCGGGCCGCCTACCAGGCCGTCGACGTTGCACTGGGCTTCGCCGTGGCGGACGAAGACGAGTTCGGTGGTGATCATGCGGATCCTCGGGGGCAGGGTCGGGGCGACCAGCAGTAGCGGTAGCCGTTGCGCCCGGCGTACGGAGCGGTCAACACGGCGTGCAGGGCGAGGAAGTCGTCGAGCCGCTCGCGATCCGTGATGCCAAGCCGGGGGTCGTGGCGTACGGCGGCCTCGTTGTAGGCGCACAGGGCCGAGTCAATGGTTGGAGTCGGCAAAGGCCCGTACGTCAGGACCAGCGTCGCGATCAGTTTCGCCAGGTCGTAACCCATCGGCGCCAGCGTCAGATCGTCGGTGTCGACCGTGTAGATCTCGCCGGCCTCGGTGATGATGAAGTTTCGCGGGTTGCTGTCCTTGTAGAAGGCGGTCGGCCCCTCGGCGGTCTTCTCCAGCAGCGTCAGCAATGCGTGCAAGGCCCCGCGGTCCGGCAGGTACCCCTGTTCCAGCCTTCTTCGCAGGGCAGCCTGCCGGGGACCGATGTAGTCGCCGAACGCGATGCCGTCACGGAAACGGTGGGGCCTGTTGAGCGCGGCCGGCCGGAGGTCGGTGGTCCAGGCGGCCCCGTGGACATCGCCCAGCAACCCAGCCAGGGCCGGCAGGTCCTCGGTCCGGGCAGGACGGCCGTCGATCCACTCGTATGTCAGGCTCGTCGGCCCCACCACCGTCAGCGCCGGAAGCCGCAGCGGCGGTGCGTGCTCGACGAGCCAGGCGTGATGGCGGGCTGCCGAGGCCACCCGGCCGGGGGTCTCGTAGTGCTTTGTGAACTGGCGAACGCTCACGACCGACCTCCCCCTGACTGGGCCACCACGAAGGTGACGAGGGACTTGGTGGTGAGGGGCCGGTCCGGCAGGAACTCATGCAGTGTTGCCGCGAGCGCGCCAGGATTGCCGTAAAGGCCCGGGGCGAGGTCGTACTTCGGGTTGGTGGCCAGGTACTCCGCCACGTGGTCGTGTCCGTCGAAGGTGAAGCGGTGTTCCTCGTGCTCCACAGCGAGTACGTCGAGCGACACGGCGGCCAGGTGGGCGAGGTTGTCGCTGTGCGCCGAGATGTACAGGCTCTCGTGCTGCTCGGCCCGCGGGTCGAGGCCGGCGGCAGCGACCAGCTGGTCCATCTCCCGGTAGCTGTCGAGTCCCTTCGTGACGAGCACGGCCAGCCCTCCCGGAGCCAGCACCCGCTTCATCTCCGCGACCACCGTCTGAGGCTGCGGTGAGTGGTAAAGGCAGAAGGCTGCGACAGCGACATCGAATGACTGGGCAGGAAGCGGCAGTTGGTGGAAGTTGCCCATGAGGAAGCTGACTGGGACGTTGGGGAGCCGTTGAGCGCGGTGCAGGGCCTGTTCGATCAAGGCCGGAGCCGCGTCGAGACCGAGTACCCGCTGCGGCCGGAGTTGCTGGGCCAGGGCCAGACTGCTTGTACCGCGACCACAGCCGACGTCCAAAACCAGGCCGAGCTTGTCTGCCCGCTCGTGGTGGGCGCGCACCAGGCGCACGATCGTGTCTGGTACCGGGCGTCCGGAGGTTTTCGCCCGCATCAGGGCATTGGACCGGCCGGCCAGCCGCGAGGCGTGCCCATACAGCTCCGCTTGCCGCGCGGGGTCCAGGAACGGGTTGGCGCCGCTCATGCCGCACCCTCCCCTCGGGGGCGCGGAGCGCTCAGCGGTGCTCGGCGGCGACCTTGCGCAGCCAGCGGTGCGTCTGTCGCCGGTTGCGCAGCAGCACCACCTCGGCACGGCCCGAGGCGAATTCCTCGATCTTGGCCATGACGCGCGGGCGCATCTTGCGGCGGTACGTCGCCACGTACTTGATCACGCCCCAGTGGATGCGGTTGTGCACCCCGTTGCCCTTGTGCCCTGCCCCGTGCCGGACCTGACGGGAGAAGATCCCGTACAGCGCGGCCACGGTCGAGACGTCCATGAGGACCACCGTGTCGCAGGCTTCGAGCCGGATCTGCAAGGTGGAGTTGTAGTTGCCGTCGATCACCCACTTCGGCTGCGCGACCAGGTCCCGCTGCAGGGCGGCGAACTTCTCCATGGGCAGCGCGTTCCACGCGTCGTCGTAGAACGCGGCGTCCAGGTGAGTGACCGGGGCGTCGAGGATCCTGCCCAGCTCGCGTGCCAGGTAGGACTTGCCGCTGCCTCCGCAGCCGACGATGGCGACCTTCTTCATGGTGCTCCAGCGTAGAGGCGCTCGGGTGCCCGGTCGGACCGGCCGGTCGGACACGTTCGGATGATCCAGGTGCCATGGTCTGGGAAGCCAGCTGCATCACGCCGCTCCCCGCTCCACATTTACGGGGCTGGCAGCCGTGTCCAGTACGGCTTCCAACGCGTCTACCTGCCGACTCAGGCGGAACAGGTCCAGGCGGTCCAGGCAGGCTGCGATCAGGTCCGCGTGCTGCTGGGTGCCGGCGATCCGCTGGAGGTGGGCGAGCCGCTCGATCACCTCGCTGCCGGAGCTGACGATCAGTTCCTTGGGCACGAAGCGGTCCGCGTGCAGGATGTCGGCAGGGGTGAGCGGCAGGCAGCCGGCGAGGACGGCCTCGAAGATCCGCTGCGTCATCTGCCCGACGACGGCGTACCGCTCCGGCAGCATCAGCACGGTTGCCAGAGACCTGCCATACACGGCGTGGACCGCCTCGAAGGGGAGCCTGCCGAGGAACCGGACGTGCGGCCAGCGATCGGTCTTGCTCCACTTGCCCCCGACCAGGTGATCGAAGCGGGTGGCGGCCGACGCGAAGAAGCGGTCGAAATGCTCGTCGCGGTCGTACTGGTTGCCGACATACCCGAGGACGAGATCCCTGGGCTTGTTGGCGAGCACGATCGGATCCGCCTCGTCGAGGAGACGGTCGTCGACCGGGAAGAGCAGGCGGTGGGCGCCCGCCGTAGGTTCGAGAGCGGCCTCGCACACAGTGGTCTGGCGGATACGCCGCCACACGCTGTCCGGCCGGAGCTGGCGGTCCTTATCCCAGATCACGGTCGGGGTTCCGAGCCGAACTGTGTACCAGGTGACCAGCTCTGTCTGGCGGTGCAGGTCGCAGGTGTGCCCCTCGGTGCCGCACGGGGTGGTGTTGCGCCCATCGATTGCCCAGCGCCACTCCAGGAACAGGACGTCGATGTCCGGGGTGCCGCTGTGGAAGGCGTAGGCGTTGCCGAGGTCGTCGCCGGCCTCGATCAGGTCGCGGTTGGCCTGTAGGAAGACGATCTCGTGGCCGCGGCCGAGGAGGGCGTCGATCAGGGGGCGGCGGTGGCTGCGGCCCCCGTCCGGGCTGTCGGTGATTCCGTTGCCGAGGAATCCCCAGAAGCTGTATCCGATCTTCACTTTGTGATCCACCGACCTTCCAGCAGCAGGGCGTCCAGTCCGGAGTTGGCCAGGCAGTCCAGCGCCATCTCCGGTGTTCCGCAGATCGGCTTGCCCTTGACGTTGAGGGAGGTGTTGATCAGCACCGGCACCCCTGTACGGCGGGCGAAGGCGCTCAGCACGTCGTGCATGAACGCGTTCTGCGACCGGGTGACGGTCTGGAGGCGGGAGGTGCCGTTGGCGTGCACGATGGCCGGCACGCGCTCGCGCGCCTCGTCGGTTACGCCGGACGCCATCGACATGTACGGCGCCTCTTGGCCGAGGGTGAAGAACTCCGCGGCGCGTTCGGCCAGGACCATGGGGGCGAATGGGCGGAAGGGCTCCCGGAACTTCACGGTGGCGTTCAGACGCTCGACGACCCCGGGCTCCAATGGAGAGGCGAGGATCGAGCGATTCCCAAGGGCGCGGGGGCCGGCTTCGACTCGTCCCTGGAAGAGCCCGACGATCATGCCGTGGGCAAGCTGGTCGGCGAGGAACTCGGCGGACTCCACGCCCAGCGTCTTCTGCTGGAGCCCGGGCCATGGCGTGAGGTCAAGGGCCTGGTGCTGGTACGACGGGCCGAGATAGCAGGCCCGGGCGACGCCGGACACGGGCCGCCGGCTGCGGCTGCCGGTGTGTGCGGCGATGGCGGCCCCGATCGCGGTGCCGGCGTCGCCCGGGGCGGGCGGGACGAAGACTTCGTCGAAAATTCCGGCCTCGATGATCCGCCCGATGCTCACGCAGTTCGTGGCGACTCCACCGCCGACACACAGGCGGCGCGATCTGGTGATCGTCCGGGCCCTGCGGGCCAGATGCAGCATCACCTGCTCGGTGCGCTCCTGGAGGGCGGCGGCCAAATCCCGGTGGACGTCTTGGATCGGCTCGCTCGGGTGGCGCTCGGGGCACGTCTCGTCCATGAAGCGGCGAGAGGTCCTCGGGTAGCCCGAGGTCAGCACGCGCGGCGGGAAGTAGGCGGGGTCGACCGAGAAGCCCGTGGGAGTTGTGCGCAGGGCCCGGGCAAAAAGTGGGCGGAACCGCTCCGGATCGCCGAGGGCGGCGAGCGCCATCACGGTGCCCTCCTCGTCACCACGGCGCCACCCGAGGTGCTCGGTGACCGCGCCGTACACATAGCCCAGGGAGGCAGGGTCGTTGATCGCCTCCAGGGTGCGGGTGGAAGGGTGGAGCGCGTTGTGTCCACAGGCGATGGTGGTGGTCTGCCGTTCGCCCAGGCTGTCCACGATGAGCACGGCGGACTCGTTCCACCCTGAGGCGGTGAAGGCCGTCAGCTGGTGAGCCCGGTGGTGCAAGACAGGGATGACGCCAGCGGAGGGGAACCGCCGGCCGAGGGCGCGGGTTCGCAGATGGGTGCGCAGCGCCACCTTGGCGAAGCCGTGAGCCCTCGGCAGCGCTCGCTCACGCGTCGTCGGCGACAGAGACAGGCGCAGGGCTGCCGGGGACTCGGCCAGGTAGTGGGCGGGCTGGAAGTTGTAGGCGACGGCGTCGACGTCGGCCGCGGTGAGCCGGGCCTCGCCGAGCAGCCACTCGACTGCGTGGCCGGGGTAGTCCTTGGTGTGTTTGTGCTGGGAGAGGCGCTCCTCCTCCACGAAGCCGATCAGCTCCCCGTCTACCAGCAGGGCAGCGGAGGAGTCGTGCGTGAAGGAACACAGCCCGAGGATGACCGAGGGCTCGCGGTCCATGGTGGCCATCACCGCGTCCCCGCCGTCTCGCGCGCGGTCGAGGCGCCGGCATGGCGATTCAGCTCGCCGTACCAGGCGATGAGCGCCTCGCCCAGCGGCCCGTCGATCTTGTCGGCGACCCGCCACGCCTGCTCACGCGCGCCGTCCTTCCACAGGCGGTAGCTGCGCAGTGTCTCGGCCATCGTGTCCCAGCCCGGGTGGCCGGTCACGTCCCGGGCCTCGACCTGGTCGAGCAGATCGTCGAAGCCCCGCCACGGTGTGGTGAGGTCCGGCATGACCGGGCTCGCGGTCACCGCGGTCAGCTCTTCCGCCTGGTCGAGATGGTTCTCGTAGATGTGCAGTGATCCCACGTGGTGGTGGAACTCGCCCAGCTCGGCGCCGAGCCAGCCCGCGACCAGCTCATGCAGCACGGTGTAGAAGAACAGGTCGTACGGCATGCCGATCCACACGTCCTGACCACGCATCGTTGTCGACATGTGCAGGCGGCCGGTGCGCAGGTGGAAGCCGAAGCCCAGGGTGCAGGGCACGTCCTTGTGCCCGGCGGCGTCCTGGGCCGGGTCGTAGAGCTGGATCAGGGCCCGGCGGGAGTCGGGGTCCTCTTTGAGGATCTCGACGATGCGGCTCAGCTGATCCACGTTACCGGCCCACTTCCGCATACGCGGCCCGTACGCGCCCCGCAGGACACCGTCGTCGGCGTACTGCCGCAGGCGCGCGTTGTAATCGAAGATCCACGGAGCGTCCGAGCCGGAGAGGTGCCAGACGGTCTCCGCCACGGCGAACGCCGGATTGATGACGCGTGCCGGCGGCGCGTACAGCAGGCGAGCCCGCGGCTGGGTCAGCCGCATGTGGACGTCGAGCACCTCACGGGTCGCCATGCCGCGAGGGCTGACCCTGTCGCCGCTCTTGGCCAGGGTGACAGCGCCGACGAACAGTTCGGCGACGCTGTCGGCGGTCAGGTGTGTCATCGGACAGGTACTCCTTCGCCCTGCGGCCGTCCGGACTCGGCGGCGCGGGCATCGTGGTTGATGTGGTGGGAGTGCATGGCATGGCCGCCCGAGCGGCGGGTGATGAGGCATGCGACTTGGGCCGCGCTGTCACCGCGCCACCGGCACACCGCGTCCGTCGCCGCCCGGTCGGCAGGCGGGTGCGGACCGCGCAGTGCGACGAGAGCGTCGGCGATGTCATCGGCGGTGCTGCACCGCCGTGCAAGGCCGTGGCCGGAGAGTCCGAGCGTGCGCTCGCCGGGCGAACCCAGTTCGAGCACCGGCACGCCCATCAGCGCGGCTTCGATGCCGCACGTCGAATAGGCGCTTGCCAGGGCGTCGGCACCGGCGAGGCAGCCACGAGCGCCGACCCGGGGATCGGCCACGGCCACGAGCGGCCGACCGTGCCGTTCGAGCAGGGGGGCGAAGACGTCGATGCTCTGCGCCGGGTGCGGCGCGATGACGAGGCCCCAGTCGCTGCCGGCCTGCCACAGACCGTCCAGCAGCAGGTCGGCCTGGGCCTTGAGCCGGTCAGGACCGAAGGGCTGGCAGGCCCACACCGCGATACGGGCAGGACTGCGACGCGGGCCGTGGGCCAGCAGATGTTCCAGGTAGCGCCGCTGGGTATCGCGGCCGAGGCCAGCGAGTACATCGAAGCGGGGCTGGCCCAGGACATGGACTTCGGCGTCAGGGTGGCGCACCCACTCCTTCGCGAGGGGGAGGTCCCGCTCACCCATGACCACGATGTCGCGGCTGTGCAGGGCGGGCCATGCGACCGACTCAGCCGTCCAAGCCCCGTGCTGGACGTGCACAGTGTTCATCCCATGGCGCTCTGCCACATGTACGGCCAGCGCACCCAGCGGGCTGGTGTCGTTGCTGACCAGGACGGTATGCGGCCGTACGGCGGCGAGAACGCCGTCCAACCATGTCTCCGCCCGGACCACGGATCGCCAAGACGGCTGGGTGCACCCGCCGCTCGTCTCCAGAAGTACGGACACGAGGCGGAGCAATCGGGCCAGTCGGAGGTCGTGCTCGTCGACTCGAACGACGGGGCCGTCATCCTGCGGCCTAAGCCCGTCCACGGCGCCGGAGAGGTCGAAGAGACTGGGCGGAGGCGAGCACAGGTTCACCCCCGCGACGCGCGAAGCCGGGCACCGCTCCGCCGGGTCGGTCGCCAAGTCCACCACGAGGCTGGGGCGCCCGTTCCTGGCCAGCTCCTCCAGCACTGGCAGCAGAGTGGCCGCGTGACGGGACGACCACGACAACGCCACCACCTCGCTCACTGGAAGCTCCGAGGGCGCCGAGCTCGGCACCGACGCGGCCGTCAGGGCAGGAGGGAGGTTGCGTAACTGCGCGGATCGGAGGGGATTGTGAAGGGCTGAGGCTCCGAGCAGGTAGGCAATGCCCGACCAGGTGACCGTGTACGCCCGGTACTCGCGGGAGCTGCTCGACCGCAGCCCGACGAGTCCTTCGTAGGGCGCGAGTCTCAGCGGACCTGGGGCCTTGGCGAACGGCTCCCACGCGCTGAGCGCCGCCAGCTTACGTACGACCTGTGCCACCAGGCGCCGCACCGGCACGTGCTGGACGTACAGCCACCCCGCGCCACCCGGAGTCCTCGCGAGGTCGGCGCCGTACGCTTCGAGGGCCTCCATCACATGGTTGACCCGTGCTTCAGCATCGCGCTGGTCGAAGGGCAGGACCTCCAGTTCGGACGTGGTGATCCGGTCGGACTTCATGGTCACGAGCGCGCGCTCGCCGACCAGCGCCCACAGGGGCTTGTCATCGGAGTCGGCGCGGGCGATGCCCAAGGCACTGCGCTTGGACGGCCTCATACCAGGCTCCCTTCAAGGATCGGCCCGGTGTCCATGAGCCGCAGCAGGTCCTTCGGAGATTCGGCGACGACGGGGGCCGGGGAGCTCGGGGTGCCGTAGCCCCAGCCCGCGTGCACGTACGAGACGCCGGCGCGACGGGCTGCCTCCTGGTCGACCGCCATGTCTCCGACGTACAGGGCATCGGCCGGGTCGGCGCCCAGGTCGATCAGGGCGAGCAGTATTGGGTCTGGCGCGGGTTTCCCCCGCCCTATCCCGTTCGGCGTGCGTACCGTGGCGAAAGGGACGCCGAGCTGAGCCAGGAGAGGGGTGGCTCGCGCCAACGGCTTGGACGTCACAATCCCCAGCCGCCAGTCGGCAGCGGCGAAGGCATGCAGGACCTCCATGACGCCGTCGAACTGCCGGGCAAGGTGAGAGGCGGCCGTCGACGCCTTTGAGTAGGTCTGGTGGATCGGCTCGGCGTCAGCGAGCCCGAGCTGCTGCATGACGTCGGCGAAGGGCCGCCCCAGGTGACGCTCGTACTCCCCGAACGGCACGTCGAGGCCGTGGTCCTCACAGACCTGGCGCCACGCGCGCTTCATGACCGGGCGGGTGTCGACGAGCACGCCGTCCAGGTCGAGGAGGAGCGCGGGCGACGTCTCCGAGTGGGGTGTGGACGTAAGCCGAGAGGGCATGAAAGGGCTCCCAAGGAAGGGGTGGGATGGAGGTAGAGTCTTCGGCGCAGCACGCTGTGACGGTTGCGTCGTTCCCGCTGACCGTCAGGCCCTGCCCGAAGCGATGTGGAAGGCGCACCACGTCGTATTGCCGTCCTCGCTGACGCCCCAGTTCTGCGCGAGGGCGGACACCAGGAGCAGACCGCGGCCCGAGGTGTCGTCGTCGCTGGCCGCCCTGAGTGTTGCAGGAGCGCTGTTGTCGTCAGTGACCTCGATGCGCAGCTGCTCATTTGTGTTGAACGCGCGCAGACGCACATCTCCCGTTCCGTGCTGGACGGCGTTGGTGACCAGCTCTGAAACGGCAAGCACGACGTCGTCGAGCAGAACCTGGGGAACCTCCCACATCCTCAAGAGCGCCGTGATGTCTCGGCGGGCTCGCTGAGCACAGGCTTGCTGCGGGGCGAAGGCGGTCTCGAAGATATGGGAATTCCTGGGCGATGGCTCCACCGGCGATCGTGTTGGGACTGTGAGAGCAGTCATCCGGTTCTCCCGTGAGTCGCAGGGCGCCGGAGCAGGTAGGGCTTCCACGTCAGCAGGGGGCATCGAGGGTTGTCGGAAGACGGGCACCAAGCGTGTCCGGAGCGAAGCCCGGCGGCGTGGGGACACAGGGCTCACCCAAGGAGCGCAAGCACAGGCGGCGACCCGTGAACCCGGCACGAGCATGAAGCCAACGGTGGTTGTCCAGCAGGTAACCCTGGCCCGGTCCGAGGCGGAGGCGACGTTGGCAGTTCGCGATGGCTCGGCGCAGTGCGGGTAGATGCGGATGGACGATCGGGCTCCAACGTGCAAGGCCGTCTTGGCGCAACCGGACCGTGATGCGGCCGTCGCCACGGATCGTGAACACCTGGCTGGGATGTCCTGCGCCCGCGCCGAAATACGCGGTTCTGGCCTTGGCGAGCATGACCGCCGCTTCCCGCGCCTCAGCGATCAGGCTCGCCAGGACGTCACGCCCGTCGGCCAGCAGGACATCGCCGCCTTCTGTAGCGGGCCTCATGCAGACGAAGAGCATCATGCGCGGCGGGTTGGGGACTCCGGCACGCTCGGTGTGTGCCTCCAGGTCGCCGCGTCCGAGGCCGGCAAGACCGGCGCGGTGCGCGTGCCTGCCCGTGTCCTGGATGGTCGTCAGTCCGTCGGGGTCGCTGTGAGGATGCGGCGTGATGTGCATCAGCTGGTTGGCGAAGTCGAATACCGAACTGCGGCCCACGAGGCCCGCGACGGTCACCAGTCCGGTCTCATGCAAGCGGGCGATGCACGCATCAACGGCGCGTGGTGCCCGAATGTCGATGTGTTCGGACTCAATGAACGTCGCCGGGCCAGTGGTTGCGGTGTGCATCGCGGTACTCCTTCGCACTAGGTCGGTACGGTCAGCGTGAGAACCGCCGGTGAGCCGGGTAAAGCGACAGATTGTCGACTCGGTCAAATCGCCTGGGTTGGCGTTGAGTTGCCCTCCGCGTGCTACGTTCCGGAGAACGTGAGTGCACTGCCCAGGACGAGGACCGCAATGACGTACACAACGCCCCGTTGGCCCGTTTCCGTGAAGGGCGTCGCTCTCGACGCTGACGACCGGGTACTGCTGCTGAAGAACGAACGGGACGAGTGGGAGCTCCCCGGCGGACGTCTGGAGTCTGGGACAGCGGACGGCGCTGTTCCGGCCGATGACAGCCCCGAAGCGGCCTTGGAGCGGGAGATCCAGGAGGAGACCGGTTGGGAGGTGAAAGCGGGTCCGCTGATTGACGGCGGCGTCTGGATCTACGAGCCGATTCCCGGCCGCAAGGTCCTGATCGTCTCCTACGGGTGCACGGTGCTTACTCCCGACCGAGCACCCGTAGTCAGCCATGAACACAAGCAGCTTGGCCTGTTCGCCGCTGACCAGGTGGCCGCTCTGAACATGCCCGAAGGCTACAAACAAGCAGTGACCGCCTGGTACGGCCGAAAGGCGGGATGCTTGGACGACTACAAGCGGAAGTAGCTCTCTATGGCCGCTGGAGTAAGTCAGGAGCACCAAAGCGAGCGCTGGCCGGCGATTCGTCCGTCGGCGCGCCATGCACAGTGGCACTGGGCGACACCACAAGCCGAGGTCATCCTGGCGGCAGGAGAACTGGCAGGCATCCTGCGTTTCTACCGCCGTGTGCACAGCTTGAACCAGACGGAACTCGGCGAACTCCTCGGGTACGACAAGACCTACATCTCCGCCCTTGAACTCGGGAAGCGCAGCCTTGATGATGTGAGGTCCCGCCGCCGTATCTGCGACTCCCTGCGGTTGCCACCTCACGTCCTTGGTGTGACAGACGTGGCTGACACCGATCACCGGGCCATGCTTCAGTTCGGTGAGTCCACCGTCCGGTTGGCCGAGATCGCCCGGCAGTCCGGCCACGCCGCGGAAGCAGTTGCTGAACTGTGGCCACTGGTTGCCCGCCTTGAGGCCCGGGTGGAAGACGGACACGCGGAGAGGGACGTCCTGCATCTGCTTGCCCGTGCCCGCGTGGGGCTCGGGGTCGCCCTGGGAAATGTCCTTCCAGAAGAGCGACTGAGCACGGCGGCCCGGTGGACGGCCAAGAGTCTGGAGCTTGCCAAGTACTTCGGGGACCCGGTCATGACGTCGTACGCGCTGCGGATGCACGGCAACGAGCTGCGGAAGGCCGGACTGCGAGGTGCAGCCGTGGAACGCCTGTGTCGCGCTGTCGCTGTTGCGCCCGACGAACGCGCACGCGGTGCTGGCCTGGCGCTGCTGGCCCGTGCCGCTGGTGCATTGGGCAACTGCGTACTGTTCGATCGGGTGATGCGTGAATCGGACAATCTGCTTTCTGCGGTGGAGCACACCAGCCTGTTCAACCCCTTCTCTCTGCACGAGATCCGACTTCGGGGGCTGGTCGCGACCGGACGGGCTCGCGAGGCCATACGGCTGGTGGGAGACAGTCCTGCGCCCACTACTACGGTGGCGCCGCAATGGCGGGTGATCGAGCTCGTGACCGTGGGCCATGTGCAGCTGCTCGCCGGCGACCGCAACGGTGCGGCAGAGTCGCTGGACGCTGCCATTCACGAAGCGGTCGTGCAGCGGTTGCCGCATCAGCTCCAGCGCATCATGCGCACCGCTGCCGACCAACTGCCGGCTGCTCATGAGGCCGCGGCCCACGCTTTGCACCGCGTGCGCAGTGAGATGGCGGCGTAGTGCCATGCCACCCTGGGAGACAACAGTGCTTTGCAGCAACACCGTCATGCCCTTCGTCCTGCGGAATCAGGGTGTCCATCGAATCGCTCGGACTCCGCTGGTCCCAGAGCAGATTCGCTGCAACAGTGATGCATCCGCGTGGCGTTGCCGGGGATGACCAGGGTGTTTGCCAGGGTTTGAGATCTTGAGGCAGTTCGGGGGCAAGTAATGGCACGCAGACGGCAACGTCTTGCTGAACGACGCCGATCAGTCGGCCTTACGCAGGAAGACCTGGCTGAGAAGCTCGGCGTCGACCGATCGACGGTCGTGCGCTGGGAGACGGGCACTGCCTCCCCACAGCCATGGATGCGCCCACGACTCGCCGATGCACTTCTCATCACGGTCGAGGCACTCGTCGACCTTTTGGCCAACGACGCTGAGCGAGACGGCCGCGTTCCGGCGGCTCAGGGTGCTGTGTTCCCCGATCGGGCTACTGCGTCTTTGGCCACGGCTACTGACCTCCGACACGACTTCGATGAACTAGCATCCCGCTACGACCGGGCCCCTTCGGCCAGCCTGCTGGCGAAGGGCGGAGAGCAACTCAGCCTGATCACCTACATGGCCCGAAACGCCCCGCACGGACGAGCAGGGCGAGAGCTGCTGACGCTCGAGGCCGACGCACTCACATTCATGGGCCAGCTCGTCTGGGATGCGTCCCAGCGCCGGGATCACGCGACAGCACGCCACTACTACGACGAGAGCCTGCGTGTTGCTCGACACCTCCACGATCCCACGCTTGAGGGCCGAGCCCGGCTGAGAACTTCCTACGTCGCCCTGTACGGAGCCCGGGATCCGCGTGCCGGTTTGGAGCTGGCTCTGCAGGCGGCAGAAACGGCGCGTTGGACCAGTCCAGCCGTTACCGGCCTCGCGCTTCTGCATGCCAGCGAAGCGTACGCAATGCTCGGAAGGGCGAAGGACTGCGAATCGACCCTTGCTGCAGCTCGGCAGCAGCTAGAACGAACGGACGGGATGGACGCCGCTGCGGATCTGGTCTCGTCCACCCAGTTCGGCCGCCTTGCGGGATCCTGCTACCTCTCCCTGGGACAGTACCGGCGAGCCCAGGAACTACTGGAGGCCACCGCCGCCGAGCTACAAGATCGGCGAAAGTCGCGCGCGATCGTGCTCGGGAACCTTACGCTCGCCTACATCCGTCAGGGTGAGGTCGACGCGGCTGTGGCTGCGCTGACCAAAGCCATCGCGGAAGTACAAGAGACCAGGGGCGGGGGAGGACTCAACGTAGTCTTCAGTGCCGCCCGCGACCTGCGCCCTTGGCGGCAGGAGCGTATCGTCGCCGACGTCCATGACCAGCTTTTCGCTCTCATGGCAACGGGGTGAGTGAGAGGAGAGACCTGGGTGCCCGTGATGCACGACGACGCCAAGCGGCTTGTACGGACTCAGGTCTGGAACGCTCTCGATGCGGCCGGCGCGGTCTACGACGACAGCGCTCACGGCCGCATCCCCAACTTCCGAGGGGCCGACGAGGCCGCAGCCCGGCTGGCTGAACTGGAGGGGTGGAAGAACGCTAACGTCATCAAGGCCGTGCCGGACAAGGCCCAGCTCCCTGTACGGGTTTGTGCCCTGAACGAGGGCAAGGTCGTGTACATGGCAGTCCCTAAGCTGGCGGCGACGAAGCCCTTTTACCTGCTCGACCCAGCCACCCTGCGCGTGTCGCCGCAAGAGGCAGCTACCAGCCGCGTTGCGTCAACGATCGCACCAACCGTCGAGGTCGACTCCCTCCGTCCGGTCGACGTCGTCGTCCTCGGAAGCGTCGCGGTCAACCGGGACGGTGCCCGGATCGGCAAAGGGGCCGGCTACTCCGACCTGGAGTTCGCACTCCTGACGGAAGCCGGCCTTATTGGCTCCAGCACTCTCGTCGTGACCACGGTGCACAGCCTCCAGGTGATCGACATCCCGATTCCAGTCACTGACCATGACGTGAAGGTCGACCTGGTCATCACGCCTGATGAAGTGATCGAGTGCACGGATCCGCACCGGCCGGAGGGCATCCTCTGGGATCACCTTGACCCGGCCAAGATCGCGGCGATCCCGGCATTGCAGTCAAGAATGAAATCGCTAGAACGCTGAACGGCGTGGCCCGGCTGAGATGATGCCAGCGCTTGGTACGGAAGCCGTCCACCCTGCTGCGAGGCCCTGCGAACTGACGAGCTGATACTTGCCGCTGCATCGCTTATTCAAGCGGCCATGTGGCGGGCGTTGTACTGGGCAATGCCAATTCTATCCGGGGGACTCTGCTTGCATCCCATCCCTATTGGAAATCGGCTCCCCTGTTTGTCGTCGCGGTTCAAGAGCAATCCAGCCGGGGCTCCGGCGTCGTCCGAGAGCGCTTCATGTGAGGGCCAGCGTGTTGAGGCGTGCACGCGTGAGTGCCACGTAGAGGGCGCGATGGTCTGCCTCCGTAGGGTCGAGACCGAGCGCCAGGGCCGAGATGTCTGCGGTGCTCAGTTTTATGGCCACCGTGTTCCACTCTCGACCTTTGGACTGGTGGCATGTAAGGCCAGGGACCAGCTGGTCATCTCTGAGCCGAAGCTGCAGACGGTTCAGCGCGAGGAGGGGGCTGCGTGCGTAGCGCTGTGCAGCTAGCGCCGGAATGAGATCGGTCAACCCATCCGAGAGACTCTGCCATACCCGCCGAGACGGGGCTCCGTCTTTCAGGTGAGAGACGGCTTCCCGCAGGCACGGTTGGAGAGTTGTCGCTAGATCGTCCTTCTCCAGACCCAGCGTGGCCAAAGCGTCGTGCAGAAATACTGCCTGCAAGCCGAGCGCATGCTGGGTGATCTCGTTGAGAAGCAGTGTGCATATCGCTTCCTGGACTTGGCCGACGCCAGGCTTGATGGCGAGAGGGAGGACGTGTGGATCGGCGCCCCAGAGTGCTTGCCATCTATGCGCAATGACCACGTCGGCGTCCTGCGCGGGGCCCGGGGGTAGCTGCACGGGCATTTGCCGGCGCAGCTGCCTCGTGAGCGATGCCTGCCTGTCGCTTCCCCACCGGAATGATTCGTCCAAGCGGTGTGTGGTAAAGCTATTCTCGTTGATATATCTCGTCATCGCCGCGGGACGTGCGCCTCTGAACTGGTAGAGGGCTTGCCATGGGTCCCCGACCAGCGTTAGTGAACTGCACCCTGACGCGGCCAGCGAGAAGATGTCCCTGTCCAGGTCGTTAGCGTCGAATACCTCGTCCACTGTCAATGATCGTATGGTGGTCTCGAAATAGGAAGTCAGTGCTTTCCTTACCTCGCCGGCTGCGAGGGCTCCTTGCAGGGCCTCCCGTACGTTGTCGTGCGTGCATCTGCCCTCAGAGATCGCTTTTCTGAAGTCCATGACGGAGGGATGGCTTGCGGACTGAGCTTCGTCAACAGTCCTGATGACGACCTGTCCGCTGTCGATGCTCAGAACGGGCTTGATGCGCCGGGGCTTTGCGGGAAGCGCCGTTCGCCATGTGTCGAGGACCTCAAGAACTGTGTGACCGCCTGGCCACTGGAGGACACCCTCTTGGAGGAGGTGGAAGAGAAGGTCGCACAGGAGGGTGTCCAGGGTAACGATACGGTGCGGCCAGGTCACTGATGACGGTCCCCAGTGCTCGATGACTCGGTTTCGTAGTTCCTCGGTGGCTGACCGTGTGAAGCTGACGGCTACGACTGCCCGCCGGTCGGTGGTGGCGGCAAAGCGGTGCAGTCCGAACCGCAATGCTGACACTGTGGTCTTTCCCGAGCCAGGCGCCGCTTCCACGTACACGCGGCCGTGCGGACTGCCGCTAGCCATGAGCTGTCGTGGCGTCAGGCCGTTGATCCCCGCGCCGGGCTTAGGCATTGTTCTGTGCTCCCGGCCATTGCCCTGGTTTCGATATTCGCGCGGTGGGCCAGCCTCCAGGACCAAGGTCCACCGCGTGGTCTTGCCGCGCCGGACGTGCGAGGAGTAGATCGTCCCAGCGCGTTGTTGCCTCCTCCGCATCGAGGATTGTCGGTTCGTAATCTGTCTCCTCTGGGTCGGGTTTGCCCTCCTGCCAGAACGCCGGCTCGTCGAGGTCGTCCCAGTCGACAGGGTCCCGAATCTCATCCCAGATGTCGTCCGGCGCAAGCCAGGCAGGCGGTTCTGTGACGTCCTCGTCGACCGCGGGATCGGTGGTCACGGATTCAGCGGCAGCGGGATAGAGGAAGTCGAAGAGGTTCCTCAGGTGGTCGGGAACGCGGACGGGCGCGAGGTCGTCTGCCTGCCCACGATCGGCGTCGATGGCGTCGCGCAACAGCGCGGCGAGTGTCAGGGCGAACTCAGCCTTTCGCCGTGCGCCTCGCCCTTCCTTGGCTCCTCCATCTCCGTCCTTAGCCGCTCGCCGGCTCCCGAAATAGGCGCGGACACTCTCGACGGTGACTTCGGCCAGCGGATGCTCCGGGTCGACGGATTGCTGGGCGGCTGCGATGAGGTGCTCGTTGCCCGAAGTGATCGCCGGTTCAAGTGTCGGGTGGCTGATGAAGGCTTGGACGATAGAAGGATCGTGCTCGGCGAGCCACTTGGGTGAATCCCGTGAGATGTCGAAGGGCAGGTCGCTGTCGCTGTCGCGGAGGATGGCCAGCTTGGTGCACAGCTCTGCGCCGCGTGTCGCCAGGAGGCGGACAGCCCATTGACCGACCTTCGTGCCCATGGGGACGATGCTCAGGGCATCAACGAAGGCTTGCTTCGCCTCATCGTCTGCGGCCCAGGCTCGGCCGAACTCTCGCACCACGGCACCTTCTGTGACCCCTTCGACCAGAAGTAAGCGTTCAGCGAAGAGCGCCGATGAGCGGCTCGTGTCGAGGTGCAGTTGGGTCATTCGCAGCGTGGCCTCGCGATACTGATGCGGGACGACGTCTTTCACGCAGCGACTGATGCTTCCGTGCTCCGTGCGGCGTACGACAACGAGTTCCTCCGGGGCGCAGGCGGTGATGATGTCGGTCGCATGACTGGAGAGGACCACCTGCAGTTCGGGTCGCGACTTGACGGTCCTGCGCAGGTAGCGCACCAGCGAGTGCTGTAGCTGGGGGTGGAGGTGCGCTTCGGGCTCCTCGATGACAACCGTTGCATGGAAGGGGGCCGTGGAGAAGAAGGAGTCTTCCTCCGATGCTGCCTCGGTTTGGGCTTGGACCAGGTTCTCAAAGGCTTGCCGGGCCTGCTCCTCCTCGGAGAGGGGCTCCCCGTCTCCAAGCCTTTCCAGTGGGTCCTTCGTTTCGATGGGCACCTCGGTGGAATCCGGTATCGCCGCCAACGTCACCGCGATGTGCAGCAGGTTCACATACCCCAGTCCGGAGACCTCTAGGGGACGAGCCTGGGAGCGGCCTTCGACGACGGCGAGCATGACTTCCAGCACGCGCGCAAGGTAGGCGTCGTCGATGACTTGGCCACGGATGTAGGGCCACTGCTGACTTACTCCGGCGGACAGCCTGCCCAAGTGTTCCCCGATTCGGGCTTCTACGGCGTCGATCAGGCTGTCTTTGGCAAGGTCCTCCAGCAGTCGGGATGCACGGGCCCGCAGAGCCACCAGGTTGCGACTGCCGTGGAGTTCCTGCTGCCGCGCTCGCAGCAGCTCGACCAGGATGCGTGCCTCGCGCCGGGCCAGTTCGTCCAGCGGATGGCGCCAGGCGGGCAGGTAGATCAGTTTGAACTTGTCCAGCTTCGGGGCAATTCCGTGCTTGTTGGCCAGCCGGGAGGTGACCGATCCCAGCTGTCGGTGCAGGGAGACACTCCAAGATTCAGCGTCTCCACCGAGGCGTCGGTGGCCCGTGGTGTGAAGCTCGCGGCCGAGTCGCCCTTCCGCTTCGAGGGTCTCTCCCAGTGCGTAGGTGATTTCGATGCTGCGCTCCACGCCTGCGTCAGGTGGTGCCAGTGCAGCTGAAGTCGGCCGTGGCAGCACAGGGAACCGGCTTCCGGGGTGCGCAAGGTAGAGGGCGTCCGTGAGCGTGGTCTTACCGGCGCCGTTCGCACCGATCAGCACACTGAATCTGCCAGGGAGGGTGCAACTCATTGGAGTTTCTGCGCTCGCGCGCAGGCCGCTCACCGCAATTCGGCTCAGATGCATGGCAGGCCCCCCGATCGGCTCGGTCACTCTGTGAACATCATCGCTCAGCGATACGCACGTGCACGCCCCTTCTGATCGTTGGCGACATCGGGATTTCGCTGGGGCGTGCGGGGTGACCATGTCGCGGGTCTGCAGCTGCCAGGTTTCCCGGCGCTCGCTCAGAACCGTGCTACGTCCTCGCCGCTGGTGTCCGCGATGACTGGCCGGAACTGGGCAGGGAAGCCGTCCAAGCGGTCAGGACCGGCCGCGGCGGCCACGGCAGGGGCCGCCTCGGCCAACCAGATGCGATACCGCTCGGCGGCTTCGCTGTAGGGGGCTTGAGCCAGGACGCGGTGCTCCCCGGAGGGGCAGAAGTCGACGGTTGCAAGTGACCATCTTCGATGTATGTCGTCAGTCTGTCGCGAGCCAGCCCAGTCGTCTGTGCTGTGGAGGGTGGTCTCCGCGCTTGACTGCGGGCCGACGTTCCTCCCACTCCACCTGAGCTTGTTGGGTTCTCACAATGCCCCGGGCGTTCGGCATGCGATCACTGCCCCCGGGGTCAATCGGCTCCCGAGGGCAGCCTCGGCTGACAGCGCCCTGCAGTCGACCTATCCGCGAGGCCGGGCTCCACGCGCCGACCACACAGCTTGGCTCTGCCCTGACTACCTGTCAGTAAAGTCAGCATTGGGTCAGCATTCGTCCGGCCAAAGCGGCCTTCAGATGCCCACACGTTGGAAACGCGAGATGCCGTCGGAGGTGTCCGTGCGGCAGCATCCAATGGCCTAGCCGCCACAGATACTCTTTGCGAGGCGGGCGGCGAGATCGTCTCGAACCTACCTGACCGGAAGACCGGATACTCCCAGGTCAGCGCGCCCTTCCGCGTGGTTTCAACGGCACCGGCGGCAGCTCGGGTGCTGGCAGCGGAGCTCCGTCGTACCCCTTCACCTCGCCGAATCGGGCCCCCTTCATCCAGTCCTCGCGAGCCTGTACGATCTCCTCCTGGGAGCGGGCGACGAAGTTCCACCACATGATCAACTCCTCCGCGAACGGTTCGCCACCGAGCAGCATGAGGCCGGCGTCCGACTCGGCGCGCAGGGGCAGTTCGGAGCGGCCGCAGCCGAGGTACAGCAGGGAGCCCGGCAGCACCGGTACGCCGTCCACATGTACCTCGCCGGACATCGCCAGCACGCCGTACTCGAAGTCGGGCTCCAGGGGGAGGCGGACGTCGGCGCCCAGGGTGAGGGCGAGGTCGGCGCCGACGATCGGGGTGTACGCCGTACCGGGCGAGACCGAGCCGTCGAGGCCGCCGAGGATCACCGTGGCACGGAGCCCGGGAGCGGTGACCGACGGCAGTTCGGGGTGGAACTCGAACCTCGGCTCGGTGTGCCGGTGTTCGTCCGGCAGAGCCACCCACAGCTGGGCGCCGTGCAGGAGTCGGGCGTGCGGACGGGGGCTCTCCTCGGAGTGGCTGATCGCACGCCCCGAGGTCATCAGGCCCAGCTGCCGCGGCCGGATCGTCTGGAGGCTGCCCGTGGAGTCGCGGTGCAGCACCTCGCCCTCGTGCAGCCAGCTGACCGTCTGGAGTCCGATGTGCGGATGCGGGGGCACCTGCATGCCGGGCTCGTCGGCGATGTCGTCCGGGCCGTAGTGGTCGACGAAGGCCCACGCCCCGATCATGCGACGGCCGAGGTTGGGCAGCAGCCGCCGCACCTCGGTCGACTCGCCCAGCTTCACCTGACGGGGACTCAGCAGCTCGCGGACGGGCTCGGCGACGACGAATCCACGACCGCCGCAGACACTGGGCACGGGCGCCCGGTCAAGGTTGCTCATACCGCCCAACTTAGCGGTGCGGCGGCCGGACCGGTGAGCGCGGAAACCCGCATTTTCCTTGGCTGAGTCAATCGACTGACTTGCGGGGCCGGGCGGGCTCGGCGCCGGTGACGGGGTGCCGGTGGCCGGACGGGGGAGCGGGCCGGCTCGCTCCGGGGGGCCGCGGAGCCGCGGACCAGGAGGGGTACCAGCCCGGCCCCGCCCGGCTTCGGCTCAGCCCAGTCGCCGCAGCAGTTCCTCGGCGACCGGGGCCGAGGAGGCCGGGTTCTGGCCGGTGACGAGGTTGCGGTCGACCACCACGTGCGGCGCCCACGGCTCGCCCGCCCGGATGTCCACGCCCGCCTCGGTGAGCCGGTCCTGGAGCAGCCACTTGGCCCGCTCGGCGAGTCCGGCCTGGATCTCCTCCGCATTGGTGAAGGCCGCCGCCCGGTAGCCGGCGAAGGCGTTGGTGCCGTCGGGCCGTACGGCGGCGAGCAGGGCGGCCGGGCCGTGGCAGACCACGGCGAGCGGCCTGCCCGAGTCGAGGGCCGCCACCAGCAGCCTGCCGGACTCGGCGTCCACGGCCAGGTCCTCCATGGGGCCGTGCCCGCCCGGGTAGAACACGGCGGCGAAGTCGTCGAGGTCCACGTCGGACAGCTTCACGGGCTCACGCAGCTCGGCCATGTCCTCCACGGCCCGCGCCATCTCGTCCGCCCGCTCCTGCCCCCCGTTGACCTCGGCGGCGAGGCTCGCCCGGTCGACCTGCGGCACCACAGCGCCCGGCGTGGCGACGACGACCTCGTGACCGGCGGCCCTGAGGGCGCGGTAGGGCACCACGGCCTCCTCGGCCCAGAATCCGGTGGGGTGCTGGGTGCCGTCGGCGAGCGTCCAGCGGTCGGCGCCGGTCAGCACGAAGAGGATCTTCGACATGGGTTCCTTCTCCCGGAGGGCTTGCGTCTACGGGAAGGAACGTAGGTGAACCGACCCATGGGAAGCCAATGGAACGGCGAATGGCTGACATAGGAAGTCCTATGGGGCGCGGGGTGTGCCGTTCGGCCGATACTCGGCCGTGTGGAGACCGCCGCCCTCGATCTGAACCTGCTGCGCACCTTCCTCGCGGTGTACCGCTCCGGGTCCTTCACCGGTGCCGGGCGCCTGCTGGGTCTGTCGCAGCCGACCGTGACGACGCAGATGCGCGCGCTGGAGCGGCAGACCGGCCGTGAGCTGTGCCAGCGGCTGCCGCGCGGGGTGGCGCCGACACCGGTGGCCGACGAACTCGCTGCCCGGATCGCCGCTCCGCTGGACGAACTGGCCACCGTGGCCGGTCCGGACGTCCCTTCCGGTGCCCGTGCGGAACCCGTCCACCTGGCCGGCCCGGCCGAACTGCTGTGCACCACCGTGCTGCCCGCCCTGTCCCCGCTGGTGGCCCAGGGCGTACGGCTGAGGGTGGCGACCGGACTGACCGACGCCCTGCTGGACGAGCTGCGGGCCGGCCGCCACGACCTGGTGATCGCCACCACCCGGCCGCGCGGCCGGACCCTGCACGCCACGCCGCTCACCGACGAGGAGTTCGTGCTGGTCGCGGCTCCCGTGTGGGCACGGCGGGTGGCTCGGCGGCTCGCCGCCGAGGGCCCGGCCGCGCTGCGCGACGTCCCGCTGATCACCTATGCCGAGGACCTGCCGATCGCCCGCCGTTACTGGCGCCACGTCTTCGGCCGGCGTCTGTCCCGGACCGCCGCCGTGACCGTGCCGGATCTGCGCGGGGTGCTCGCGGCGGTGGCGGCGGGCGCCGGGTTCTCCGTGCTGCCGCGCTACCTGTGCCTGGAACCTCTGGAGTCCGGGGCGCTGGTGGCGCTGCTGGAGCCGGAGGACCCGCCGATCAACACCGGCTTCCTCGTACGGCGCCCCGGCGCGTGCGAGAACCCCGACGTCGCCCGGGTGAGCGAACTCCTGCTGCGCGCGGCCCGGACCTGGTAGGCGGCGCGCCGGCACCGGGGGGTCAGGCGCCGCCGGTCCACTCCGGCGCCAGCACCGACCAGATCTCCTCGTCGTGCCGCTCGCCCCGGTGCAGGTGGCTCTCCCGCAGGACCGCCTCCCTGGTCATGCCGAGTCGCCGGGCGACCGCGATGCTGGGCGCGTTCTCCGCCGACACCCACCACTCCACCCGGTGGACACCGCGCTCCCGGACCGCCCAGTCGATCAGTAGACGCGCGGCCCGGGTCACCAGCCCGCGGCCCACCGCGGCCGGCTCCAGCCAGCAGCCCGCCTCCGCCGTGCCCCGCGGCACGTCCAGCCGGCGCAGGATCACCGCGCCGACGAGCGTGCCGTCGAGCCGGATCGCGCGGATGAGCCCCGCATCGGCCGCCTCCTTCTCGGCGTACGCCCGCAGGAACGCGCGGGCCCCGGCCAGGTCGGCGACCACGTCCGGCAGACCGTTGAACCGGCCGACGAACTCCCGTCCCCGGCCGATGTGGGCCAGGAACTCCTCGGCCTGCCAAGGCTGGAGAGGACACAGCTCGGCACCGTCGGCACCGAGTGAGGTCGCGAACACGGTCACCTCCCGTCGAGGGGATGGGACGTCTGGTACGCGAGCCTGCGGTCGGCCCCCGCCCCGATGTCCGCGAGGAACTCGTCCAGTTCCATGAACCACTGCCAGGCGGGCCGCCCGTCCGCCGCGGCCAGCCGCGCCACCACCAGGTCCTCCAGCTCCGGCACCCGCTTGTTCTTCCAGATCTTGTCGGCCAGGCTCACCAGCAGGTCCTCCACGCCCGTCCCGGGGGCCGTCCAGGACGCGTGGGTGGCGGCGAACCGGGCGAGGCGCGCCGGTACGCCGTGCGCCAGCAGCAGTTCCCGGCCGGTCTCCTCGTGCCGGGAGCCGGGGCCGGACAGCTCGGCCGTGTGCCGGGCCTTGCCGATGTCGTGCGTGGCGGCCCCGAACCGCACCGCCTCCGCGTCGAACTCCGTTCCGGGACAGTGCCGTTGGATCCACTCCACCAGCAGGGCCGCCACCTCGTGCACCGCTCTGAGGTGGGCCACCAGCCGTGGCGGGGCGTCAACTCGCGTCAGGAGCCGGGTGACCGCGTCGGGCAGGGGCCGCAGTGGCGGATCTTCGGTGGGGTCCGACGCAATCGACACTGTGTTCGCGGGAGTCATCCGTGCCAGAGTACTCACCGGCACAGGCGGTGGGTCGCTTCGACGGGGGTGGTCATGCGGGTGTTGCACACGGCGTTCCTGCTCGGCACGGGTGGGTTCTGGACGGCGGCCTACGTGCTGCTGGTCCGCACCGGGGTGCGGGAGCGGACCTTCGGGATGCCGGTCGTGGCCTTCGCCACCAACATAAGCTGGGAGTTCATGTTCGCGTTCGTGCGGCCGCAGTCGGGGGTCCTGCACGTCGTCAACATCGTGTGGTTCACCTTCGATCTCGCAGTCGGCTACACGGTCGTACGCTTCGGAAGGTCCGAATTCCCCTCCCTGCCCGGGCGGTTGTTCCTGCCCGCGCTGGCCGTGGTGCTCGCGTTCGCCTACCCGGGCATGAACTACGCCTCCGAGCAGTTCGACGCGGGTGCCGGCACCATCACCGCGTTCGGCAGCAACCTGGCGATGTCCGCCATGTTCCTGGCCATGGCGGCCGCCCGCCGTGGGACGCGCGGCCAGTCCGCCGCGATCGCGCTGACCAAGCTGCTGGGCACGGCCTGTGCCTCCCAGGCGCTGCTCACCGATCCGCACGGGAACCCCCGCTACGACTCCGCCCTCATGTACTACCTCTACGTCGGCTGCTTCCTCCTCGACCTCGCCTACCTCGGCGCCCTCCTGGCCCTGCGCCGAGCCGAGCGGGCGGAGCGGACGGAGCCCGTCCCGGTCGCGGTGTGAGGGCGCGGTCAGCCATCCGGGCGCGCACGTACCGCCGAGCTCAGCCGCCGTACCCCGCCCGGATCCTCAGCCCCCGAACGTCCCGGCGCCCTCCTCCGCGCGGGCCACGGCTTCCGCGTGGCCGAACAGGCCGGGCAGGCCACCGGTGTGGACGAAGACCGTCTTCGCGCCGGGGCGTACGTCGCCGTCGCGCACCGCGGCGTGGAGGCCGGCCAGGGCGCGGCCCGTGTAGGTCGGGTCGAGGACGAGGCCCTCGGTGCGGGCGGCGAGCCGGAGCGCGTCGGCCACCGGGGCGGTCAGTGCCGCGTAGCCGGCGCCCACCTGGTCCCGGCGCACCCGCAGCCCCTCCCGCGTGACCTGCTCGCCGGTGAGCGGTGTCGCGAACTCCGCCACCGCCGCGGCCGGGTCGGCCAGCGCGCCGACGTCGACACCGAGCACCGAGCCGGAGCCCAAGGCGGCGACCAGGCCGGCCATGGTGCCGCCGGAGCCGAGCGCGACCACCACCGTCCGCAGGTCCGGCACCTGCTCGCGCAGTTCCTCGCCGCACCGCACATAGCCCCGGGCGCCGAGGACGCCGGAGCCGCCGAACGGGACGAGCGCCGGCCGGGCGCCGTCCGCGCGCAGCCGGGCGCACACCTCGGCCGCCGTCGCGTCGAGACCCGCCTGGTCCACGTCGCCCGCCCAGGCGAGCCTCGCCCCGAACAGCCCGTCCAGGGCGAGGTTCCCGGACCGGGAGGCGCCGGCCGAGCCGCGCAGGACCAGGACGACGTCCAGCCCCAGGCGCGCGCCCGCGGCGGCGGTGAGCCGGGCGTGGTTGCTCTGCGCCGCGCCCGTGGTCACGAGCGTGTCCGCGCGCTCGGCGAGGGCCGCGCCCACCGTCCACTCCAGCTTGCGGATCTTGTTGCCGCCGCCGCCCAGTCCGGTCAGGTCGTCCCGCTTGATCCACAGGTCGTCCGGCCCGAGCCCGAGCGCGGCGGCCAGCCGGGGCGCCGGTTCGAGCGGGGTGGGGAACGTGCCGAGCGGCACGGGCGGGTGGGTCATGTCGGACATCCTCGTGGCCGGGAGACGGGCGACCAGTCGATCACAACCGCCCCCCGTGCGTCACACCGGCAGCAGTCGGCCGACCGGCGTGCCCAGCCGCCGGGCCGTGCGGCGTCCGGGTGTCACACCCGCGGCAGTCGGCCGACCAGTGTGCCCGGCTGTCGGGTCGTGCGGCGTCCCGGTGTCACACCGGCAGCAGTCGGCCGACCAGTGTGCTGAGCTGGCGGGCCGTGCGGCACTCGTGCATGTCGACCAGTTCGGCGTATTCGGGCGCGGCCGAGTCGCCGGTGCCCCACTGGGCGCGCGGCTCGGGGTTCAGCCAGTGGAAGCGGCGGGCGCGTCCCGCGACCTCCCGTACGGCGGCGAGGTTGGGGTCGCTCATGTTCGTCCGGGCGTCCCCGAGCACGAACACCGTGGTGCGCGGGCCGACCGCGGCGCCATACCGCTCGGCGAACTCGCCCAGCGCCACGCCGTAGTCGCTGCTGCCGTGCCAGCCGGTGAGCGTGGCCTCGGCGCGGATGCGGGCGCTGAGCCCGTCGGGGTCGGCGCGGCCGTGGTCGAGCAGGCCGGTCACCTCGTCCAGCCGGTTGACGAAGGCGAACACCCGGACCTTGCTGAACTGGTCGTGCAGCGCCTGCACCAGCAGCATCGTGAAGTCGGAGAAGCCCGACACCGAGCCGGACACGTCGCACAGCAGGACCAGTTCGGGCCGGACCGGACGGCGCCGGCGCAGTACCGGCCGCATCGGGACGCCGCCCGTGGAGAGCGAGGAGCGCAGGGTGCGGCGCAGGTCGATGGTGCCGCGTGCGGCCCGGCGGCGGCGCGCGGCGAGCCGGGTGGCCAGCTTGCGCGCGAGCGGCTGCACCGCCCGGCGCAGCTCGGTCAGCTGGTCCCGGTTCGCGAACAGGAAGTCCACCCGGTCGGCGGTCGGCCGCACCGCGCGCCGGGCGATCTCGTCGCGTCCGCGCCGCTCGGCGACCCGGCGCCGTGCCTCGGCCCCGACCAGCCGCCGGAACTCCTCGATGCGGCGCCGGATCTCGTCGTCCAGCAGCCGGTCCGCGAAGCCGGCGCCGTCGCCCTCCCGTGCCCGTACGTCGGCCCGGACCCGGGCCAACAGGGTCTGCGGGCGTAGCCGTTCGAGGGTCTGGTACGCCGACCAGCCGTCCGCCCCCGGTGAACTCCCGTAGCCGCCCAGGCCGTCGACCGCCTCGGCCGCCAGCCAGGCCATCAGCGCACGGTCGTCGGCCGCCAGTGCCTCGGCCAGCCGGCCGCGCAGCTCCTCCCGGTCGGCGGGGGTGCCGTCCGGACCGCCGACCCCGCGCGGGAAGTAGAGGTCGAAGACCGGGTCGAACACCGTGCGCTGCGCCGGGCCGTGCAGCAGTGTCGCGGCCAGGCCCTCGCGCAGCCGGTCCCGGTCGGCGAGCCCCAGCGCCTCGGCCGCGCGGGCCGCGTCCACAGTCTCCCCGGTGCCGATGCGCACCCCGTGCGTGCGCAGCGCGCCGACCAGGCCGGTGATCCGCTCGGCGACGTCGGTCACAGCGCGTCCAGGTCGAGTTTGGCGGCGGCCTTCTGGATGTCGTCCTGGTGCTTGAGGATCACCCCGAGACTGTCCCGTACGACCGTCTCGTCCAGGGTGTCCGCGCCCAGGGCCAGCAGGGTGCGTGCCCAGTCGACGGTCTCGGCGACGGACGGCGCCTTGCGCAGGTCCATCGCACGCAGCGCCCCGACGACCCGCACCACCGACTCGGTCAGCGCCTCGCCGAGGCCAGGCACCTTCAGCCGGACGATCCGCCGCTCCAGCTCCTCCTCCGGGAAGCCGATATGCAGGAACAGGCAGCGGCGGCGCAGCGCCTCGGACAGCTCCCGGCCGGCGTTGGAGGTGAGGACGACGAAGGGGCGGCGGGTGGCGGTGACCGTGCCCAGTTCCGGGACCGTGATCTGGAAGTCGCTGAGCACCTCCAGCAGGAGGCCCTCCATCTCGACGTCGGCCTTGTCGGTCTCGTCGATCAGCAGCACCGTCGGCTCGTCGCCGCGGATGGCGGTCAGCAGCGGGCGGGGGAGCAGGAACTCCTCGCTGAAGATGTCGGTGCGGGTCTCGTCCCAGCTCTCGTCGCGGCCCGCGCTGATGCGCAGCAGCTGCTTGGCGTGGTTCCACTCGTACAGCGCCCGGGACTCGTCCACGCCCTCGTAGCACTGGAGCCGGACCAGCCGGGCCCCGGCGACCTGGGCGACGGCCTTGGCCAGCTCGGTCTTGCCCACTCCGGCGGGCCCCTCCACCAGGAGCGGCTTGCCCAGGCGGGCCGCGAGGAACACGGTCGTGGCGACGGCGGGGGAGGCGAGGTAGCCGGTCTCGGCGAGGCGGGCGGAGACATCGTCGACGGACGTGAACAACGGGGCCTCCGGCGGGTCGGGTAGCGGCGTCCGAGTACCTATCTAAGCGCTTGTTCACCGACCCTGTCACGTGGAATCCGTGCGGCGGCGGTCACGCCGGGGAAAATACACCGATCGGTTTCTTTTCTCCCGGGAAGCGGTAACCTCGCCCCATGGCCACCACGGACAAGGCTTCCTCCCGCGACCGGCTGCTCGACGCGGCCGCCCGGCTCTCCTACCAGGACGGCGTCTCGGTCGGCATCGAGGCGCTGTGCCGGGCGGCGGGCGTCTCCAAGCGGTCGATGTACCAGCTCTTCGACAGCAAGGACGAGATGCTGGCCGCGAGCCTGGAGCGGCGGATCCCCTGGTACGAGGCCCAGCTCGCCCACCCCGACCCGGCCGCGGGGCCCCGCGAGCGCGTCCTGTACGTCTTCGAGCGGCTGGAGAAGGCATCCCTGGACGCCGACTACCACGGCTGCCCCTACCTCGCCGTGCTGGTCGAACTGAAGGACCCCGGGCACCCGGCGAGCGAGGTCGCCCGCGGGGTCAAGGAACGCCTCGCGCGGACCTTCCGCGCCGAGGCCGAGCGGGGCGGCGCCCGCGACCCCGAACTGCTCGCCCGCCAGCTGCTGCTGGTCTTCGACGGCGCGAGCGCCCGGGCCGGCGCCCGGGTGGAACGCCTGGACGACGGACTCGCCACGGCGACGGCGACCGCCCTGCTGGACGCCGCCGGGATGCGCTAGCCGGCCCCTCGTACGGGTCACCACAACATGCCGGCCGGCGCCCCCCGCCGGTCCAATGGACCCGTGACCGCGCCACCGCACGACTGCCTCGCGCGCAACGACTGGATCTGCGGCGCCTATCTGAGCAGCCGCCGCCAGATCCTGCTCGACGCCGTCGCCCAGCATCTGCGGCTGACCGCCCTCGCGGTCCTCGTCGGCCTGGTCGTCGCCGTGCCGCTGGCGGTGCTGGCCCGGCGCTGGGGCTGGGCGGCCGGCCCGGTCCTCGCCCTGACGACGATCCTCTACACCATCCCGTCGCTGGCGATGTTCTCCCTGCTCCTGCCCCTCTACGGCCTCTCGGCCACCGTCGTCGTCGCCGGTCTCGTGCTGTACTCGCTGACCCTGCTGGTCCGCAACATCCTGGCCGGTCTGCGGGCGGTCCCGGAGGAGACCCGGCAGGCGGCCCGCGGCCTCGGCTACGGGCCGATCCGGCTGCTGCTCACCGTGGAACTGCCGCTCGCCCTGCCCGCCGCCATGGCGGGGCTGCGCATCGCGACCGTCTCGGCGGTCTCCCTGGTCACCGTCGGCGCGATCGTCGGCTTCGGCGGCCTCGGGAACCTCATCTACGCGGGCATGAACACCTACTTCAAGGCCCAGGTGCTCACCGCGTCCGTGCTGTGCGTGGTGATCGCCGTCGCCGCCGACCTGCTCCTGCTGGGCGTCCAGTGGTTGATCACCCCGTGGACGAGGGCGGCCGGCACGTGAGCACGCCCCGAGGACGAGGACGGCCCGCACGTGAGCACGCCGAGGACACCGGCGGAGCCGCCATGGCCACGCCGAGGACGAGGGCGGGCCGGTGAGCACGCTCACCGCCACCTGGGACTGGCTCGCCGACCCCGCGCACTGGTCCGGCGAGAACGGGGTGTGGCACCGGCTGCTGCAGCACCTGTCGCTCACCGTCGTCTGCCTGGTCGTCAGCTGCCTGATCGCGCTGCCCGTGGCCCTGGTCCTCGGGCACCTCGGCAGGGGCGGGGCGCTCGCCGTCAACATCTCCAACGTCGGCCGGGCCGTCCCCACCTTCGCCGTCCTGGTCCTGCTGCTCCTGACCCCGGTCGGGAACTGGGGCGAGGGGCCCACGGTGGTCGCCCTGGTGCTGTTCGCGGTGCCACCGCTGCTCACCAACGCCTACGTCGGGATGCGCGGGGTGGACCGGAGCGTCGTCCAGGCGGCCCGGGGGATGGGCATGACCGGCCGGCAGACGCTGTTCCGCGTGGAACTGCCCCTCGCGCTGCCCCTGGTGATGACCGGGGTGCGGATCGCCGCCGTGCAGCTCGTCGCCACCGCCACCATCGCCGCCCTCGCGGGCGGCGGCGGCCTCGGCCGGATCATCACGGCCGGCTTCAACCTCGCCAGCACGCCCCAGGTCGTCGCGGGAGCGCTGCTCGTCGCGGCGTTCGCGCTCGTCGTCGAGGGCGCCTTCGAGATCGCCGAGCGGCGGGCACCGGCCTGGGCCCGGGGCGGCCGATGAGCGCACGCCACGCCCTGGCGGCCACCGCGCTGCTCACCCTCACCGCCTGCACCACCGGCCCGTCCCTGGAGAACCGCGGCCAGGTCACCGCGCCGCCCGGGGACAGCCACCACCTGACCATCGGTTCGGCCGGCTTCACCGAGAGCGACCTGCTCGCCCAGATGTACGCCCAGCTGCTGAACCAGGCCGGCTACAAGACGTCGGTCCTCACGGTCGCCAACCGGGAACTGTACGAACCGGCCCTGGAATCCGGCCAGATCGACGTCGTGCCCGAGTACGCGGCCACCTTCGCCGACTGGCTGAACGCCAAGACCCACGGCGCCGACGCCACCCCGGTCGGCTCACCCGACCTCGACGCCACGATGAAGGCACTGCGCACGCTCGCCGCACCCCGCGGACTCACCGTCCTGCCGGCCGGCCGGGCCGTCGACCAGAACGCCTTCGCCGTGAGCGCCGACTACGCCCGCCGGCACCACCTGAGAACCCTCAGCGACCTCGGCGCCTCCGGGCTGCCGGTCCGGCTCGCGGCGGGCGACGAGTGCGTGCAACGACCGTACTGCGAGCCGGGGCTGAAGAAGGTGTACGGCATCGACGTCACCGGCGTCGACCCCAAGGGCGTCGGCACCACCCCGGCCAAGCGGGCCGTGCAGGACGGCCGGGACCAGATGGTGCTGACCACCTCCACGGACGCCACCCTCGACTCCTTCGGCCTGGTGCTGCTCACCGACGACCGCCACCTGCAGAACGCCGACTACGTGGTCCCCGTCGTCAACCGCGCCCGCGCGGGCGGCACCGGCGTGACCAAGGCGCTCGGCAAGCTCAACGACGTGCTGACCACGGCGGACCTGGCGGACATGAACCGGCAGGTCGACAGCTGGCGGCGGCTGCCCGCCGACGTGGCCCGCGCCTATCTGAAGGACAAGGGCCTGCTGAAATGAGGCACGTCAGGCGTCCGACACCGAGTCGAAGCTGACCTGACCCCGCGCGACACCCCGCGCGTCCGCGTCCACCGAGCGGCGCAGCGCCTCGTGCAGCTTCGCCGGGGTCAGCACCCCGAGGAAGCGCGCCCCGTCCAGCACCGCGACCCACCCGGCGTCGTACTGGAGCATCACCCCGAACGCCTGCTTGAGGGGCGCGCCCACCGGCACCCAGGCGGTCATCCGGTGGGCCAGCTCACCCACCGTGCCGCCCCGCGCCAGTTCGTCGATCCCGACCCAGCCGTGCAGATCGCCGTGCGCGTCCAGGACGACCGCCCAGCGCGCGCCCCCGGTCCGCAGCCGCTCCCGCGCCCGGTCGGCGGGCTCGTCCGGGCGGGCCACGGGCGGCTGCTCCAGGTCGTCCGGCTCGATCGTGGTCACCGACAGCCGCTTCAGACCGCGGTCCGCGCCCACGAACCCGGCGACGTACGGCGTCGCGGGCGCCCCCAGCACCGCCCCGGGCGTGTCGAACTGCTCGATGCGGCCCTGCCCGTACACGGCGATCCGGTCGCCCAGCCGGACGGCCTCCTCGATGTCGTGCGTGACCAGCAGCACCGTCTTGCGCACCGCCGTCTGCATCCGCAGGAACTCGTCCTGCAACTGCTCGCGCACCACCGGGTCGACCGCGCCGAACGGCTCGTCCATCAGCAGCACCGGCGGATCCGCCGCGAGCGCCCGGGCCACGCCGACCCGCTGCCGCTGCCCGCCGGACAGCTGCTCCGGGTAGCGCGGCCCGTACGTCTTCGGGTCGAGCCCGACGAGATCGAGCAGTTCGGCCGCCCGGGCCCGGGCCTTCGCCCGCTTCCAGCCGAGCAGCGCGGGCACGGTCGCGGTGTTGTCCAGGACGGTGCGGTGCGGGAACAGGCCCACCTGCTGGATCACGTACCCGATGCGGCGGCGCAGCCGGACCGGGTCGACGCCGGCGATGTCCTCGCCGTCGACGAGGATCCGCCCCGACGTCGGTTCGATGAGCCGGTTGACCATCATCATGGTCGTCGTCTTGCCGCAGCCGGAGGGACCGACGAGCGTCACCAGTTCGCCCTCGGACACCTCGAAGGAGAGGTCGTCCACGGCCGTCGTACCGTCCGGATACCGCTTGGTGACCTGCTCGAACCGGATCATGTCCGCAACGCTAGCCACTCGGCGGGCCACCCGCGCGTTCAGTCGCCCGGGCCGCCGGCCAGCACCACCTCCAGGGTGCGCGGCCCGTGCACCCCCTCCACCCGGTCCAGCTCGATGTCACTGGTGGCCGACGGCCCGGAGATCCAGGTCAGCGGGCGGCCCGGGTCCAGCCGTTCGAGGGCCTGCGGCACGGACGCCACGACCTGGTCCGGGACCCTGACGACACAGACGTGGTGGTCCGGGACGAGGGAGATACGGCGCCTGCCCTGGTCCGGCGAGCCGTCCAGGACGATCGTGCCGGTCTCGGCGACCGCCACCGCGCACGCCGTGACCACGCTGTCCACCTCGTCCAGTTCGCGTGCCGTGCTCCCGGCCAGGTCGGCGACCCGCTCCACGTCCGTGCGCGCCAGCCACCCCGGCGGGAGGCCGGGCGGCACCAGCACCGATCCCGTCTTCCGCTCCGCGAGCAACCGGGCGATCAGGGACGGCAGTTCGTCCTCCGTACAGCGGTGCACGACCGCGCGGTAGTCCGCCAGGTTCTCGGCCAGCAGCGCCACCGCCTCCTCGGCCGAGCGCTCGGCGTGCTCGCGCGCGTAGTCACGCGGCACGGCCTCCTCGTACGGCCCGCTCTCGGGCGTGACGTCCGCGAGTGCGCGCCGCACCCGCCCCAGGACCCGCTCCCTGCTGCTCACTTCGCCCCGTCCTTCCCGCCGCGCGTGCGCTGCCACCAGTCCCGGAACGGCTCCGCCGGCACGGCCGGCAGGTCCCGGGTGCCGCTCCACGCCCTCCCGGGGCCGGGCAGCGCCCGTGGGTGCAGCCGGCGGGTGCGGGAGGCGAGCCGCTGGCCCGTCCGCAGCACGCCCGGGTGCGCGAACGCCCAGCGCGCCGCCCGCATCGCGGCCCGCTCGGCCGCGTGCCCCTTTGCCGGTCGCAGGACGACCTTGTTGCCCTGCCGCACCGCCGGACCGCCCTGCGCGACCCGCTCCCGCAGATGCACCAGCACCTCGGGGATGTCGATGGCGACCGGGCAGACCTCGTAGCAGGCCCCGCAGAGCGAGGAGGCGTACGGCAGGGAGGCGTCGATCTCACCGGCCGTGCCCCGGAGCTGGGGGCTGAGGATGGCGCCGATCGGGCCCGGATACACCGAGCCGTACGCGTGTCCGCCGGCGCGTTCGTAGACGGGGCAGACGTTGAGGCAGGCCGAGCAGCGGATGCAGCGCAGCGCCTGGCGGCCGACGGTGTCGGCGAGGGCGTCGGTGCGGCCGTTGTCGAGCAGCACCAGGTGGAAGGCCCGGGGCCCGTCCCCGTCGGTGGTGCCGGTCCACATCGACGTGTACGGGTTCATGCGCTCGGCGGTGGAGGAGCGGGGCAGGGTCTGGAGGAACACCTCCAGGTCGCGCCAGGTGGGCACGACCTTCTCGATGCCGACGACGGAGATCAGCGTCTCGGGCAGGGTCAGGCACATCCGGCCGTTGCCCTCGGACTCCACGACGACGAGGGTGCCGGTCTCGGCGACCATGAAGTTGGCGCCGGAGACGCCGACCTTGGCGCGCAGGAACTTCTCCCGCAGGTGCAGGCGTGCGGCCTCGGCGAGTTCGGCGGGCGTGTCGGTCAGGTTCGCGGGGGCCGGGCGGCCCCACTCGCCCATCTCCGAGCGGAAGATGTCCCGGATCTCGCCCCGGTTGCGGTGGATGGCGGGCACGAGGATGTGCGAGGGCCGGTCCCTGCCCAACTGCACGATCAGCTCGGCGAGATCGGTCTCGTAGGCGCGCACGCCCTCGGCCTCCAGGGCCTCGTTGAGGCCGATCTCCTGCGTGGCCATCGACTTGACCTTGACGACCTCCGACTCGCCGGTCTCCTTGACCAGCCGGGCCACGATCCGGTTGGCCTCCTCGGCGTCGGCGGCCCAGTGCACGGTGCCGCCCGCGGCGGTGACCGACTCCTCCAACTGCTCCAGGTAGCGGTCGAGATGGCGCAGCGTGTGGTCCTTGATCCGCCGTCCGGCCTCGCGCAGCTCCGCCCAGTCGGACAGCTCGGCCACCGCCCGGGCCCGCTTGGCGCGGATGGTGTGGGTGGCGTGGCGCAGATTGCCGCGCAGCGTGGGGTTGTTGACGGCGGCGTGCGCGGCCTCGGGAAAGGCCGGCATGCCGAGATACGTTCCGCTCATGCCGCCGGGTCCTCCTCCGTGCTCGCCAGGATCTCCGCGATGTGCACCGGCCGCATGCCGGAGCCGAGCCTGGTCATGGTCCCGCCGACGTGCATCAGGCAGGAGTTGTCGGCCGCGCACAGCACCTCGGCGCCGGTCGACTCGGCGCTGCGGACCTTGTCCGCGCCCATCGCCGCCGACACCTCCGCGTTCTTCACCGCGAACGTGCCGCCGAACCCGCAGCACTCCTCCGCACCCGGCAGCTCCACCAGTTCCAGCCCCCCGACGGCCCGCAGCAGCCGCAGCGGGCGCTCGCCGAGGCCCAGGGCGCGCAGCCCGTGGCAGGTGGGGTGGTAGGTGACCGTGTGCGGGTAGTGGGCGCCCACGTCGGTGACACCCAGCACGTCCACCAGGAACTCCGTCAGTTCGTACGTCCGTGGCACCACCGGCGCCACGGTACGGGCGAGCGTGTCCCCGCGCCCCTCGGCGCGGGCCCGCTCGCCCATCCGGGGATACAGCTCCCGGACCATGGCCCCGCAGGATCCGGAGGGCGTCACGATCGCCTCGTACCCCCCGAAGACGTCGGCGAAGTGCCGGGCCAGCGGCTCCGCCTCGTGCCGGTAGCCGGTGTTGTAGTGGGCCTGCCCGCAGCAGGTCTGCGCCATCGGGAAGTCGACCTCGACGCCCAGCCTGGTCAGCAGTTTCACCACGGCCTTGCCGGTGTCCGGATAGAGCGTGTCGTTGACACAGGTCAGGAACAGGGCGACACGCATCGCGGCTCCTCGGAGTCGGTCGTCGGACGAGTTGCAGGGTAGTGGGCGCGTCCCGCGGCGAGCAGTGCGCGGCTCACGGCGCGGCGAGCCGCGCCTCGGCCTCCCGCCAGGGCGCGGTGCCGCCGCGCGGCGCGTACCGGGTCAGCGGCTGGGTCCGGGCCAGCAGCCGGCGCAGCGCGGTGAGGTCGCCGGCCGGCCCTTGCGCACGGGCCTGGACGAGGACGTTGCCGAGTGCGGCCGCCTCCGTCGGGCCCGCCACCACCGGCAGCCCGCAGGCGTCGGCGGTCAGCTGGCACAGCAGCGCGTTACGGGTGCCGCCGCCGACGACGTGGACGACGTCCACCGGGTGGTCGGCCAGCCGCTGCGCGTCACCGACGGCACGGCGGTGGGCCAGTGCCAGCGAGTCGAGGACGCAGCGGGTGATCTCGGCCCGCGTCCCCGGCACCGGCTGTCCCGACGCCCGGCACGCCTCGGCGATCCGCTGCGGCATCCGCCCCGGCGCCAGGAACGCCGCGTCGCCGGCGTCCACGACCGAGCGGAGCGCGGGCACGTCCGCGGCCTCGCGCAGCAGCAGCCCCAGATCGGGCTCGCCCCAGGCGCGCCGGCACTCCTGGAGCAGCCACAGCCCCGTGATGTTGCGCAGGTAGCGCACGGTGCCGTCGAGCCCCAGCTCGTTGGTGAAGTTGGCGGCCCGGCTCTCCTCGGTGAGCACCGGGGCGGCCAGTTCGAGGCCGGCGAGGGACCAGGTGCCGGTGCAGATGTAGGCGAAGCGCTCGCCGTCGGCCGGGACCGCGGCGACCGCGGAGGCGGTGTCGTGCGAGCCGACGGCCGTCACCGGCACCGGACCCGTGAGGCCGGTCTCCTCCAGCACCCGAGGACGGAGCACGCCCGCCGGGTCGCCCGGCTGCCGCAGCGGCGCGAACAGCCCCAGGTCGATGCCCAGCCGCTTCGCGATCCCGTGCGCCCAGGTGCGCGTGCGCGGGTCGACGAGCTGGGTGGTGGAGGCGTTCGTCAGCTCGGTGCCCTGCTCCCCGGTCAGCCAGTACGTGATCAGGTCCGGGATGAGCAACAGCCGCGCGGCCCGCGCGAACTGGGCGGTCGAGCGGGCGGCGGCGAGCTGGTAGAGGGTGTTGAACGGCGCGTACTGCAGGCCCGTCGCCGCGTACAGCTCCTCGGCCGGCACGGTCGCCCACACCTTCTCGGCGACCCCCTCCGTGCGGGTGTCGCGGTAGTGCACCGGGTTGCCCAGCAGGGCGCCGTCCGCGTCCAGCAGGCCGTAGTCCACGGCCCAGCTGTCGATGCCGACCGAGTCGACCTGCCCGGCGGCCCGCAGGCCGTCCAGGACGCCGCCGTACAGCCCGAGGACGTCCCAGCGCAGCCCCTCGGGCACCCGCACGGGACGGTTGGGGAACCGGTGCGCCTCGGTCAGCTCCAGCGAGCCGGGCCCCACGCGGCCGACCATGACGCGCCCGCTGGACGCGCCGAGGTCGACCGCGGCGTACGACCTCACGCCCGCGCTCATCGCAGGAACGCGGCCGCCACACCCGCGTCGACCGGGATGTGCAGCCCGGTGGTGTGGGTGAGGTCCCCGCCCGTGAGCGCGAACACCGCGTTCGCCACGTGCTCGGGCAGCACCTCCCGCTTGAGGAGGGTGCGCCGCGCGTAGAACTCGCCCAGTTTCTCCTCCGGCACCCCGTACACCGCCGCCCGCTGCGCGCCCCAGCCGCCCGCGAAGATCCCGGAACCGCGCACCACGCCGTCCGGGTTGACGCCGTTGACCCGGATCCCGTGCTCTCCCAGCTCGGCCGCAAGCAGCCGCACCTGGTGGGCCTGGTCGGCCTTGGCGGCGGAGTAGGCGATGTTGTTCGGTCCGGCGAACACGGCGTTCTTGGAGGCGATGCAGACGATGTCGCCGCCCAGGCCCTGCGCGGTCATCACCCGGGCCGCCTCCCGCGACACCAGGAACGAGCCGCGGGCCATGATGTCGTGCTGGAGGTCCCAGTCCCTCGCCGTGGTCTCCAGCAGCGGCTTGGAGATCGAGATGCCGGCGTTGTTGACCACCAGGTCGACCCCGCCGAAGGCCAGCAGGGCCGCGCGGAACGCGGCGGCGATCTGCTCCTCGTCGGTGACGTCCACCGTGACCGCCACCGCCCGGTCCGGGCCGCCGAGTTCCTCCGCGACGGCGGCCGCGTTCGGTGCGTTCAGGTCGGCCACGACGACACACGCCCCCTCGGCCACCAGCCGGTGCGCGACGGCCCTGCCGATGCCGCTGCCCGCACCGGTCACCAGGGCGATCCGCGTGGCCAGCGCCTTGGCCCTCGGCATCCGCCGGAGCTTGGCCTCCTCGAGCGCCCAGTACTCGATGCGGAACTTCTCCGACTCCTCGATCGGCGCGTACGACGACACCGCCTCCGCCCCGCGCATCACGCCGACGGCGTTGACGTAGAACTCGCCGGCCACCCGGGCGGTCTGCTTGTCCTTGCCGAAGCTGAACATGCCCACCCCGGGGACCAGCACGATCGCCGGATCGGCGCCGCGCATGGCGGGGGAGCCGGGCTCGGCGTGCCGGTCGTAGTAGGCGGCGTACTCCTCGCGGTACCCGGCGTGCAGCTCCCGCAGCCGGGCGACGGCGTCCTCCAGGGGCGCCGCCGGCGGCAGGTCCAGCACCAGCGGCCGCACCTTCGTGCGCAGGAAGTGGTCCGGGCAGGAGGTGCCCAGCGCGGCCAGCCGGGGGTGTTCGGCCCGCGCGAGGAAGTCCAGGACCACGTCGGCGTCGCTGAAGTGCCCGACCTGGGGCCGGTCCTGGGAGGCGAGGGCGCGGACGTGGGGCGCGAGCGCGGCGGCCCGCTCCCGCCGCTCGGCCTCGGGCAGCGCCTCGTACCCCGGGACCACAGGACCGAAGGGCTCGGCCCTGCCCTTGTCGGCCAGGAACGCCTCGGCGGTGCGGATGATGTACAGCGAGTTGGCTTCGCACTCCTCGGCGGTGGCGCCCCAGGCGGTGATCCCGTGGCCGCCCAGGATCACGCCGATCGCCCGCGGGTTGGCCTCCTTGACGGCGGCGACGTCCAGGCCGAGCTGGAAGCCCGGGCGCCGCCACGGCACCCACACGACGCGGTCCCCGAAGCACTCGGCGGTCAGCTTCTCCCCGTCGGCGGCGCAGGCGAGCGCGATCCCGGAGTCCGGGTGCAGGTGGTCCACGTGCGGGGCGTCCACCAGCCCGTGCATCGCGGTGTCGATGGAGGGCGCGGCGCCGCCCCTGCCGTGCAGGCAGTAGTCGAACGCGGCGACCATCTCGTCCTCGCGGTCCTCGCCCGGATACACGTCCACGAGGGCCCGCAGCCGGTCCAGGCGCAGCACGGCGAGTCCGGACTCGGCCAGCGTCCCGAGGTCGCCCCCGGACCCCTTCACCCACATCAGCTCCACGTCACCGCCGGTGACCGGGTCGGTGGCGGTGCCCTTGGCGGAGGCGTTGCCGCCCGCGTAGTTGGTGTTGCGGGGGTCGGAGCCGAGTCGGTGGGAGCGGGAGAGCAAGGCGGCGGCCTCGGGATGGGGTGACATGAACATCCGGTCCTTTGCAGAAGAGGCTGGGGGAGGCGCCCCGGAGGGGCGCGGGAAACTGCGCGATCGACCACGCGCGGCGGCAGACCACGTACGACGGGACGCGGCCGCCCTTCGGGCGACGACGCGCATTGTCAGACAGGCCCTAGGCCCCCCATCCCGCCTGAAGGCCGCCGACCCGCTCGGCGGCGATCTTCTCGGCCCACCCGGACCGGGTGTACGCGGCGAGCGGATCCGCCGCGATCCCCATCTCCTCGCGCACCTCGCGGAGCAAGGGCCGAACGTCCGTGTCGTACGCGTCCATCAGCACCGCGTTCGCCCCCAGCACATCGCCGCGGGCCTGTGCGGCGGCCAACGCCTCCCGGTCGACCAGCAGCGCCTTCGCCGTGGCCTCCTGGACGTTCATCACCGACCGGATGATCGCCGGGATCTTCGCCTCGATGTTGTGGCACTGGTCGAGCATGAAGGCCACGTCGGCGGCGAGGCCGCCGCCCCGCACCACCTCGTACATGATCCGGAAGAGCTGGAACGGGTCCGCGGACCCCACCATCAGGTCGTCGTCCGCGTAGAAGCGGGAGTTGAAGTCGAACCCGCCCAGCCTGCCCTCGCGCAGCAGCGTCGCCACGATGAACTCGATGTTGGTGCCCGGCGCGTGGTGGCCGGTGTCGACCACGACCCGGGCCCGCGGCCCGAGCTTCAGGCAGTGCGCGTACGCCGTGCCCCAGTCGGGGACGTCGGTCGTGTAGAAGGCCGGCTCGAAGAGCTTGTACTCCAGTAGCATCCGCTGCCCCTCGCCGAGCCGTTCGTACACCTCGGCGAGGCCCTCGGCCAGCCGGTCCTGCCGGGCGCGGACGTCGTCCTGGCCGGGATAGTTCGTGCCGTCCGCGAACCACAGCTTCAGGTCCCGGGAGCCCGTGTCGTCCATGATGTCGACGCACTCCAGCAGGTGGTCGACGGCCTTGCGCCGCACCGCCGCGTCGGGATGGCAGATGCTGCCCAGCTTGTAGTCGTCGTCCTGGAAGGTGTTGGAGTTGATCGCCCCGAGCCTCAGGCCGCGCTCCTTCGCGTGCTCGGCCAGGGCCGCGTAGTCCTCGACCCGGTCCCAGGGGATGTGCAGCGCCACCGTCGGGGCCACGCCCGTGACGGCGTGCACCTGCGCCGCGTCGTCCAGCTTCTCCCGCGCAGTGCGCGGGACGCCGGGCTGGGTGAACACCTTGAAGCGGGTCCCCGAGTTCCCGTACGCCCACGACGGCGTCTCGACGGCCTGGGTCTTGAGCGCGGCCTTCACCGCGGCGAGGTCGGTCACTGCAGGGCTCCTGTGGGATCGGTCGGCACGGCTGAGCGGTGAAACGATTCAGATCGCAAGCTAGGGGCGCGGTCGGAGGGGTGTCAAGCACTCCGGCCGAGCCCGTTTCCCGTGACGGGCCGTGACCCAGTGGTCTCAAAATTTTTTCGTCACGAGCCCATTGACGCGACATGGCTCCGGTGCCTACGGTCCCGGCAATCCAGTTGAAACCTTTCACGACGCGGTGGAGGCCCGGTGCCGTCCCCCGGTGTCGTCGAGGAGCCCTCATGACCCACCCGCCCGACACGGGACCGGCCCCGGTGCTGGCGCTGCGGGACGTCGCCAAGTCCTTCGGTGCCGTACGCGCCCTCAGGGGGGTCTCCCTGCAGCTGTTCCCCGGCGAGGTGCACGCCCTCGCCGGGGAGAACGGCGCGGGCAAGTCCACCCTGATCAAGACCCTCGCCGGGGTGCACCGGCCGGACTCCGGGCAGGTGCTGCTCGACGGGGAGCCCGTGGTCTTCCACGGCCCCGGCGCCGCCCGCGACGCCGGCATCGCGGTGATCTACCAGGAACCCACCCTCTTCCCGGACCTGTCGATCGCCGAGAACATCTTCATGGGCCGCAGGCCCCGGCGGACGCTCGGCAGGATCGACCACAAGGCCACGCACGCGGCCACGGCCGCGCTCATGAAGCGGCTCGGCGTGGCCCTCGACCCCGACCGCCCGGCCCGTGGCCTGTCCATCGCCGACCAGCAGATCGTGGAGATCGCCAAGGCGCTCTCCTTCGACGCCCGCGTGCTGATCATGGACGAGCCGACGGCGGCCCTGACCGGCAGCGAGGTGGCCCGCCTCTTCGGTGTCGTACGCACCCTGCGCGAGCAGGGCGCGGCGGTGCTGTTCATCTCGCACCGGCTGGAGGAGATCTTCCAGATCTGCCAGAGGGTCACCACGCTGCGGGACGGCGCCTGGATCGCGAGCGAGTCCCTCGACGGCATGTCCGAGGACGACCTCGTGCGCCGGATGGTCGGCCGCGACCTGGACGAGCTGTACCCCAAGCAGGAGGTCGCCCCCGGCGAGGTCGCGCTGAGCGTGCGCCGGCTGACCCGTGAAGGGGTCTTCACCGACGTCTCCTTCGAGGTGCGGCGCGGTGAGATCGTCGGCCTCGCCGGGCTCGTCGGCGCGGGCCGTACCGAGGTCGCCCGGGCGGTGTTCGGCGTCGACCGCTGGGACGCGGGCGAGGTCGAGGTCGACGGCCGTCCGCTCACCAAGGGCGCGCCGTCCACCGCGATGGCCGCCGGGCTGGCCCTGGTGCCCGAGGACCGGCGGGCCCAGGGCCTGGTGATGGACATGAGCATCGAGCGCAACATCGGCCTGACCGGGCTGCGTACGACGGTGCGGGCAGGGCTGGTGGACCGGGGCGCCGAACGCAGCCGCTCCCTGGACTGGGCGGTCAGACTGCGGGTGAAGTACGCCCGGATCGCGGACGCCGTCGCCACGCTCTCCGGCGGCAACCAGCAGAAGGTCGTCCTCGCCAAGTGGCTGGCCACCGGGCCCAAGGTGCTCATCGTCGACGAGCCCACCCGGGGCATCGACGTCGGCACCAAGGCCGAGGTGCACCGGCTGCTCGGCGAACTGGCCGCCGACGGCGTGGCGGTGCTGATGATCTCCTCCGACCTGCCGGAGATCCTCGGCATGGCCGACCGGGTGCTGGTGATGCACGAGGGCCGGATCACCGCCGAGATACCCCGTTCCGAAGCCACCGAGGAGACCGTGATGGCCGCCGCCACGGGGAGGGCCGCCGCATGACAGCCGCGGAGAGGGCCGCCCCCCTGTACCCGACCACTGCCCGGAGGGCCGCCGGATGACGGTGACCGCACCGAACGAGACCCCCCTCGCCGAGGCTCCCGAGTCCAGCGGAACCCGGCTGGTGGACCGCGTGTTCAGGATGCGCGAACTCGCCATCCTGGTCGTCTTCCTGGTGATGATCGCCGTCACCCAGGCCGGCAACAGCCAGTTCCTGTCCGAACAGGGCGTCAAGGACCTGCTGCTGAACGCCACCATCCTGGTGCTGGTCGCCACCGGACAGTCGCTGGTCGTCATCACCCGCAACGTCGACCTGTCCGTCGGCTCCACGCTGGGCATCAGCGCCTTCGCCGCGGGCACCTATCTGCACGGCGGCGGCAACCCGGTCGTCGCGGTCGTCCTGGCCGTGCTGCTGGGGATCGGCTTCGGACTGCTCAACGGCCTGCTGGTCAGCCTGGGCCAGGTGCCCGCGCTGGTCGTCACGCTCGGCACCCTGTACATCATCCGGGGCGTCGACTCCGTCTGGGTCGGCTCCCGGCAGATCACCGCGGCCGATCTGCCCGGCGGATTCGTCGACTTCGGCTCCGGCGGCGTCTCCGCGGTCCCCTGGCTCGCCCTGATCGCCCTCGCCGTGCTCGTGGTCACCGCCTACTACCTCAAGCAGTACGGCAGCGGGCGGGAGTTGTACGCGCTCGGCTCCAACCCGGAGGCCGCCCGGCTGGCCGGTATCCCGGTCCGCAAGCGGATCCTGACCGCCTACACCCTCTGCGGCGCTCTCGCCGGGCTCGCCGGCGCCCTGTACCTGGCCCGGTTCGGCAACGTCGACTCCGGCACCGGCGGCGGCTACGAACTCACCGTCGTCAGCGCGGTCGTGGTCGGCGGCGTCGCCTTCACCGGCGGGTCGGGCAGCGTCTACGGCGCCGCCCTCGGCGGTCTGCTGCTGACCTCCGTCAACAGCGTGCTGCCCGCGCTCGGCGTCAGCTCGGTGTGGGTGCTCGCCATCAACGGCGTCCTGCTGCTGCTCGCCATCGCGGTCGACCGGATCGTCGCGCTGCGCGTGGCCGCGGCCCTGAAGAAGAAGCCGTCCCCGAGGAGGACCGCCGTGGCGAAGGAGAACACCGGCCATGCCTGAGGCACTGACACGCGCGGTCCGCTGGGACACGGTCGTCGGCGCGCTCCTGATCGTCCTGCTACTGCTGTCGTTCGGCTTCGTGGACGGCTTCGGCAACGCCCTCAACCTGTCCTTCCTCATCGGCAACACGCTCCCGATCGCGCTGATCGCCCTGCCGATGACGCTGCTGGTGGTCGCGGGAGAGATCGACCTGTCCGTGGCGTCCACGGCCGGGCTCTCCGGGGCGGTGATGGGCCGGCTGTGGAACGGGGGCATGGCCATCGAGACGATCATCCCGCTGTGCCTGCTGCTCGGCGTGCTCTGCGGCCTGGTCAACGGCCTGCTGGTGACCAGGCTCGGGCTGCCCTCGCTCGCCGTCACCATCGGCACGCTCGCCGCCTACCGGGGCATCGCCCAGATCGTGCTCGGCTCCGACGCGGTCACCGACTTCCCCACCCAGTACCTGGACTTCGCGGCCGGCCGCGTCGGCGGCACGTTCCTGCCGCAGGCCTTCCTGCCCTTCCTGCTGCTGCTGGCCGTCGCCGTCGTGGTCCTGCACGCCACCCCCTTCGGCCGGTCGCTGTTCGCCGTCGGCGCCGCCGAGGAGGCCGCGCGGTTCGCCGGGATCCGGGTCAAGCGGACGAAGCTGGCCCTGTTCGTGGCCACCGGCCTGATGGCCTCCCTCACCGGCGTCTTCTGGGCCCTGCACTACGCCAGCGCCCGCTACGACAACGCCACGGGCCTGGAACTCTCCGTCGTCGCCGCCGTGCTCCTCGGCGGGATCGACTTCGACGGGGGCCGGGGCACGATCGGCGGCGCGATGGCCGGTGTCTTCCTGCTCGGCGCGCTGCAGAACGTGATGAGCCTGCTCAACGTGTCCGCGCAGTCCCAGATCGTGGTCACCGGCGTGCTGCTCGTCGTCTCGGTCCTCGGCCCGCGGGTCGCGCGCCGGATCCTCGTCGCCAGGGCGGCGGCCGGGTCCGCCGGCTAGGCCGTTCGCCGGCCGCCGGGCCCGTCACGGCTGTTCGTGCAGTTTCCGCGCCCCCGTCCGGGGCGCGTCCACCCATCCTCCTCCCAAGGACCCCTTCATGAAGACGTCATCAGTCCGCCGTGTCTGCGCCGCCCTCGCCGCCGGCACGTCCCTCGCGCTCGCGCTCACCGCCTGCGGCGGCACCACCAAGAAGGACGTCAAGGCCGACAACGCCTCCGCGGCCTCCGCCGGGAAGGCCGATCCGAACGCGGCGACCAAGAAGGGGCTCACCGTCGGGTTCCTGCCCAAGCAGGTGAACAACCCGTACTTCACGACCGCGGACAAGGGCGGTGAGAAGGCGCTGACCGAACTGGGCTCCACGTACAAGGAGGTGGGCCCCTCCAGTGCCACCGACACCTCGGGCCAGGTCAGTTACGTCAACACGCTCACCCAGCAGCAGGTCGACGGCATCGCCGTGTCGGCGCAGGACCCGGGGGCGCTGTGCACGGCGCTGAAGCAGGCGATGAGCAACGGCATCAAGGTCGTCACCTACGACTCCGACACCACCCCCGGCTGCCGCAACGCGTTCGTCTCCCAGGCGTCGGCCGAGGACCTGGGCCGCACCGAGGTGCGGCTGCTGGCGCAGCAGATCGGCTACAAGGGGAAGATCGCGATCCTGTCGGCGGCGCAGACCGCCACGAACCAGAACACCTGGATCGGCTACATGAAGGACGAGCTGAAGGACCCCAAGTACAAGAACGTCAAGCTCGTCAAGATCGCCTACGGCAACGACGACGCCCAGCAGTCCTTCCAGCAGACCCAGGGCCTGCTGGCGCAGTACCCGGACCTGAAGGGGATCATCTCCCCGACCACCGTCGGCATCAAGGCCGCCGCCCAGTACCTGTCCAGCTCCAAGTACAAGGGCAAGGTCAGGCTGACCGGTCTGGACACCCCCAACGACATGCGCCAGTACGTCAAGAACGGCACCGTCGAGGGCTTCGAGCTGTGGGACCCGGCCAGGCTCGGCGACCTCGCCGCACGGACCGTGGTGGCACTGGCCTCCGGGCAGATCAGCGGCAAGGAGGGCGAGACGTTCAAGGCGGGCGGGACGACGTACACCATCGGCAAGGACGGCGTCATCACGCTGGGCAAGCCGACCGTGTTCGACGCCCGGAACATCGGCGAGTTCGACTTCTGAGAACCGGGGGCGTCGATGCAGCGCGTGTGCTTCCTGCTGAAGGTCCGGGCGGAGCGCCTCGACGAGTACCGTGAGCGGCACGCCGCCGTCTGGCCGGAGATGCGCGCGGCGCTCTCCGCCACCGGCTGGCACAACTACTCGCTGTTCCTGCGCGAGGACGGGCTGCTCGTCGGCTACCTGGAGACCGGGGACTTCGCCGCCGCCCGGGCCGCGATGGAGGCCACCGACGTCAACGCCCGCTGGCAGGCGGAGATGGCGCCGTTCTTCGAGTCACCGGACGGCGCCCGGCCCGACGTGGCCATGAAACCCCTCACGGAGGTGTTCCACCTGCCATGATCATCGCCACGATACGCCCCCCCTCGCCGCTCCACGCGACCGGCTTCGCCCCGTCGGCGCGACGGTAATGTGAAGGTCGTCCCGCCGCCCCCTCGTCTCCCTGGAGGTCTCCGCCCGATGGCCCAGTCGGTGGGTATCAAGGACGTCGCCCGCGCTGCCGGCGTGTCGGTGGGCACGGTGTCCAACGTCATCAACCGCCCGGACAGCGTCGCCGGCGAGACCCGCGCGCGCGTGCTCTCCGCGATCGACCGGCTCGGCTACGTCCGCAGCGAGTCGGCGCGCCAGCTGCGGGCGGGCCGCAGCCGGATCATGGGCCTGCTCGTCCTCGACATGGGCAACCCCTTCTTCGTGGACGTGGCACGCGGTGCCGAGCGGGCCGCCCGCGACGCGGGGCTCGGCGTGATGGTCTGCAACAGCGCGCAGAACGCCGGCGAGGAGGCCGAGTACCTCGCGCTGTTCGCCGAGCAGCGGGTGCGGGGCGTGCTGCTCACCCCGGCGGACGCCACCGGCCGCAACATCGCGGCCTTCCGCCGGCACGGCATTCCGTTCGTGCTGGTCGACCGGGTCGCCGAGGGCACCACCGAGTGCTCGGTCAGTGTCGACGACGTGGCGGGCGGCGCGCTCGCCGTGCGGCACCTGGTGGACGCGGGCCACCGCTCCATCGCCTACGTCAGCGGTCCGCCCGGGCTGAACCAGGTCCGCGACCGCCGCACCGGCGCCCTCGACGCGCTCGCCGAGGCCGGCCTCGGCCCCGACGCGCTGCGCGAACTGCCCACCGAACGCCTCGACGTGGCCGCCGGCCGGGACGCGGGCGCCCGCCTGCTCGGCCTGTCCGCCCGCCCCAGCGCCGTCTTCTGCGCCAACGACCTGCTCGCCCTCGGCGTCCTGCAGGCCATGTACGCGGCCGGCGTCACGGTCCCGGACGACCTCGCGATCGTCGGCTACGACGACATCGAGTTCGCCTCCGCGGCCGCCGTACCGCTGACCTCGGTGCGCCAGCCCGCCGTCACCATGGGCGCCCTGGCCGCCGGGCTGCTGCTGGAGGAGACCGAGGAGGCCGAGGGCGGCCGGACGCACGAGCACCGCCGGGTGGTGCTCCAGCCGGAGCTGGTGGTGCGCCGCTCCAGCCTGGCGGCCCGCTGACCCGAAGTTCAGTAACAAACCATGATCCCGGGGCTCGGCCCGCGCACGGACATGTGCTGAACTGGGACGCCTCCGTCCCATCCGTCCCGGGAGACCCGTTGACCCTCAGCTACCGCCAGCCCGGCGTCGTCCTCACCGACCGCCGGTTCACCGTGCCCCTCGACCATGCCGACCCGGGCGGCGAGACCATCGAGCTGTACGCCCGCGAGGCGGTCGCGAGCGACAGGGCGGGCCAGGACCTGCCCTGGCTGCTGTATCTGCAGGGCGGCCCCGGCTTCGGGGCGAATCGTTTCGTCGGGCGTCAGGCCTGGCTCGAAAGGGCCCTGAAGGAGTACCGGGTCCTGCTGCTCGACCAGCGCGGCACCGGCAGCTCCACGCCCGCCACCCGGCAGACGCTCCCGCTGCGCGGCGGCCCCGCCGCACAGGCCGACTACCTCACCCACTTCCGCGCGGACTCCATCGTGCGCGACTGCGAGGCCGTCCGCCGCGAGGTCACCGGCGGCGCCCCGTGGACCGTGCTCGGCCAGAGCTTCGGCGGCTTCTGCACGGTGTCGTACCTCTCCCTCGCCCCGGAGGGTCTGACCACGGCCGTGATCACCGGCGGACTGCCCTCCCTCGACGCCCACGCCGAGGACGTCTACCGCGCCGCCTACCCGCGCGTCGAACGCAAGGTCACCGCGCACTACGCCCGCTACCCGCAGGACGTCGAGCGGGCCCGCCGGATCGCCGACCACCTCCTCACCCGCGACGTGGTCCTCCCGAACGGCTACCGCCTCACCGTCGAGGCCTTCCAGTCCCTCGGCCTGATGCTCGGCACCGGCGACGGCAGCCACCGCCTCCACCACCTGCTGGAGGACGCCTTCGTGCGCACCCCCTCCGGCCCGGAGCTGTCGGACTCCTTCCAGGAGCAGGCCCAGACCCTGCTGTCGTACGCGGGCCACCCCCTCTACGCCGTCGTCCACGAGTCGATCTACGGCCAGGACGCCCGCCCCACCGCCTGGGCCGCCGACCGCGTCCGCGTCGAGTTCCCGCAGTTCGACGCCGCCAAGGCGCTCGCGGGCGACGCCCCGGTCCTCTTCACCGGCGAGACCGTCCACCCCTGGATGTTCGACTCCGACCCGGCGCTGCGCCCGCTGCGCGAGACGGCCGAACTGCTCGCCGCCCGCACCGACTGGCGCCCGCTGTACGACGCCGACCGTCTCGCCGGCAACGAGGTCCCGGTCGCCGCCGCCGTCTACCACGACGACATGTACGTCGACACCGCCCACTCCCTGCGGACGGCGCGCACCATCCGGGGCCTGCGCAGCTGGGTCACCGACGAGTTCGAGCACGACGGGCTTCGCGCGGGTGCGCCCCGCGTCCTCGACCGGCTGCTGGCGCTGGCCCGCGACGAGGCCTGACGCACGGGGGTCCGGACACCCGCGGGTGTCCGGACCCGTCGTCTCACCTGCCGGGCCGGCTCACGCGGCGAGCGCGTGCCCCGGGTGCAGGACCACCTTGGTGTAGCCCTCGATCCGCTTGTCGAACTTCTCGTAGGCCTGCGGTGCCTGGTCGAGCGGCAGCTCGTGGGAGACCACGAAGCTGGGCTTGGCCCGCCCGGCGATGATCATGTCGCGCAGCTGGCGGTTGTACCGCTTCACGTTGCACTGACCGGTGCCCATCTGCTGGCCCTTCTCGAACATCCTGCCGATGGAGACCAGGAGTTGGCCGTGCTTGGCGTGCTCGTCGGGGCCGCCGGGGTCCGAGGGCACGTACAGACCCGGCACGCCGAGCATGCCGGTCGGCCGTACCGTCTCGACGAGTGTGTTGAGGACGACGGCCGGTTCCTCGTGGCTGGCGTCGTGGTGCGACTGGGCCTGGTAGCCGACGGCGTCCACGCCCTTGTCGGTGCCCTCCCCGTTCGTCTGTGCCTTGATCTGCTCGGCCGGGTCGCCCTGGGTGAAGTCGATCGGGATCACCCCGATCTCCTCCGCCTTGGCGAGCCGTTCGGGGACCCGGTCCACCGAGAACACCTTGGCCGCGCCCCGCAGCATCGCGGAGTAGGCGGCCATCAGGCCCACCGGTCCCGCGCCGAAGACGGCCACGCTCTCGCCGGGGGAGACCTGGGCGAGTTCGCACCCGTGGTAGCCGGTGGGGAAGATGTCGGCGAGCAGCACGAAGTCGGTCTCGAACTCCTCGCCCGGCGGCAGTTTCAGGCAGTTGAAGTCGGCGAAGGGCACGCGCAGCAGCTCGGCCTGTCCGCCCTTGTACGGGCCCATGGCCACGTAGCCGTAGGCTCCGCCGGCGAAGCCCGGATTGACCGTCAGACAGAAGCCCGTCTTGCCGGCGAGGCAGTTCTTGCAGAATCCACAGGCGACGTTGAAGGGCATGACCACGCGGTCTCCCCGGGACAGGGAGGCCACACCGTCGCCGACTTCCTCGATGATGCCGAGGTTCTCGTGCCCGAAGACGATGCCCGACTCGGCCGCCGTGCGGCCCTCGTACATATGCAGGTCGGATCCGCATATGGCGGTCGACGTGACCCGTACCAGCACATCGTTCGGATGCTGGATGCGCGGGTCGTCGACGTCCTTCACCATCACACTGAAGGGCTTTTCATAGACGACCGCTTTCACGTTTGTCACCTCCGCGTCGAACGCTGGACGACGGCGGCGGGGCGGGCCGCGGCGGCACAGGAGGAGGGGCCCTCGGACCGTGCCGTGGCCTTCATGCGCGCTTCACCGCCGCTACTTCCAGGTAACGCCCCTCCGGCAGGGGCCGCAACCGCCGGTTTTCTCCCGGGTCGTCCCCAGTAGGCTGGCCTCCATGCCAGATCAGATAGCCGGACTTCCGGAGCTGCGCGGGGACTGCGCGAACTGCTTCGGGCTCTGCTGTGTCGCCCTGCCCTTCGCCGCCTCCGCCGACTTCGCGCTCGACAAGCCCGCGGGCAGGCCGTGCCCGAACCTCGGCGCGGACCACCGCTGCGGCATCCACGCCGACCTGCGCGGGAGGGGCTTCAGCGGCTGCACGGTGTACGACTGCTTCGGCGCCGGCCAGAAGGTCTCGCAGGTCACCTTCGGCGGGCAGGACTGGCGTACCGGGCCGAAGGAGCGCGGCCGGGCGATGTTCGAGGTGTTCCCCGTCGTACGGCAGCTGCACGAGCTGCTGTGGTATCTCACCGAGGCGCTCGGGCTGCCCGCCGCCCGGCCCGTCCACCCCGATCTGCGGCGGGCGCTGGAGCGGACCGAGCGGCTCACCCTGGGGACCCCCGAGGAGCTGGCCGCGCTGGACGTGGCCGCGCACCGGCAGGAGGTCAACGTGCTCCTGCTGCGCACCAGCGAGCTGGCCCGGGCCGGCGCGGCCGACCGCAAGGGCGGCAAGGGCGGCAGGAGCAGGGGCAAGGGGAAGGACCGGCGGGGTGCCGACCTGATGGGGGCCCGGCTGCGCGGCGCCGACCTGCGCGGGGCGAGCCTGCGCGGCGCCTACCTGATCGCCGCGGACCTCACCGGCGCGGATCTGCGCGACGCCGACATGATCGGCGCCGACCTGCGCGACGCCGATCTGACCGACGCGGATCTCACCGGCGCCTTCTTCCTCACCCAGCCGCAGCTCGACGCGGCCCGGGGCAGCGCCGGCACCCGGCTCCCGCAGTCACTGAGCCGCCCGGTGCACTGGACCACGTCCGGCTGACCCCGCCTCGCCGTCGTCGGGCGGCTCCGGTGCCCCGGTGACGGCTGCCGCGGCCACCTGGTGCGCCGGGCAGCCGGTGGCCGGTTCCGGTCGTCCCGTGTCCGTGCCGGCGGGGGTCCTCGGCGCTTCTGTCGCCGTTTCCCGGTGCTCCTCGGCGGACGCGCCCGCTGCCCGGGCCGGGCCGGGGCGGCGTTCGAGGCGGAGACGGAGGTCCTCGGGCATCATCGTCAGCCGCTCGGTGACGCTGAGCCGGTAGGCGGGGTCGCCCCGCAGTTCGTAGCGGCGCAGCAGCAGGCCGAGGACCAGAGTGGCCTCGTGCAGGGCGAACTGACGCCCGATGCAGGCCCGTGCCCCGGTCCCGAACGGCTTGTAGGTGTGCGGGGGCCGGGCCCGAACGGCCGCGGCCTCGAAGCGGTCCGGGTCGAACCGCTCGGCGTCCTCGCCCCACACCTCGGGATCCCGGTGCAGCAACGGCGTCAGCACCAGCGCCCACGCCCCCCGGAGCATCGGATGGTCCCCGGCCAGGACCGTGTCGTGCCGCGCCTCGCGGGCGAAGGCGGGCGCGGTCGGCCACAGCCGCAGCGACTCGTCCAGCACCCGGCGCACCAGGCGCAGCTTGGCGACCTGGTCGTAGCCGGGCCGCGGGGTGTCGCCCCAGACGCGGTCCACCTCGGCGCGCGCCCGCGCGGCGACCTCGGGGTGCCGGGCGAGGTAGTACAGGGCGAAGGACAGCGCGCCCGACGTGGTCTCGTGGCCCGCCACCAGGAACGTGATCACCTGCCGGCGCACGTTCTCGGGGGAGAGCTTCTCGCCGGTCTCCGGGTGGGCCGTGGCCAGCATGCGGTCCAGCAGGTCCCCGTCCCCGCCGCCGGACCGGCGCCGGGCCGCGACGAGGTCGTCGACCGTGCGGTCGAGGAAGGCCATGTCCGCCGCGTTGCGCCGGGTGGCGGTGCGCAGGAGCAGCGGGGCCAGCGGCGCGGGCACGGCGTTCAGCCGCTGCGCGTGGGTGAGCGTGCCGACCATCGCCCGGACGAAGGGGTGCGGACGGTCCCGCTCGAAGGAACCGAAGTCGTGCCCGAAACCGGTGCGCGCGATCGTCTCCAGGGTCAGCTTGGTCATGTCCCCGGGCACGTCCACGGCCCGCCCGGCCGCCAGTTCCCGGTCCCAGTGCTCGGTCAGCCGGCCGGCCACCGTGAGCATCATGCCGTGGTAGCCCTCCATGGCCTCCCGGCTGAAGCCGGGCGCCAGGATGTCGTGCGCCAGCTGCCAGTTGGGCTCGTGGTTGTAGGCGGTGAACAGCCCGTCCCCGGCGACCGGCCGGAGATTGGCCACACCGAGTCCGACGTGCTTGGCGAAGCGGGACTCGTCGGCGAGGTCGGCCGCGAGCCGTGCGCCCCACACGAAGACGAACTCCTTGCCGAAGGCCCGGCGCCTGAAGACCGGGCCCAGCTCGCGCCCGAAGCGCATGGAGTCCTGGACGGGGGTGCGGCGGTCCACGCCGACCACATCGCCGAGCAGCGGCAGCCGGCGCGGCGGATGCGGGATGCGGTGCAGCTCGGGCCAGCCCTGCTCGGCGCTCCGGAACCCCTTCGGCAGCCCGGTCCCCGTCGTCTCCCTCGTCGCCGCCATGACGCCGATCTCCCTTGATCCAGCGGACGTCGCGCCTGCCGGCGCGCGTGTTGTACGTGGGTTCAATAACGGGTTTCAGTGTGGTCCGCTTGTTGAACCCGCGTCAAGTAAGGTGACGCCATGGCCGCGAACCAGGGGGAGCGCGCCCGGCGCCGGCTCAGCACCGGGGAGCGCCGGGAGCAGTTGCTGTCGGTCGGCGCGAAGCTGTTCTCGGAGAGTCCCTACGACGACGTGCTGATCGAGCGGGTCGCCGAGATCGCCGGGGTCTCCCGCGGGCTGCTGTACCACTACTTCCCGACCAAGCGGGACTTCTTCGCCGCGGTGGTGGAGCGCGAGAGCGAGCGGATGCTGCGCATGACGGCGGCCGTGCCCGGCCTGCCGGTGCGCGAGCAGCTCGCCGCCGGCCTCGACACCTACCTCCGCCACGTCGAGGCCCACGCCCATGGATTCCGCGCCTTCCACCGCGCCGACGCGGCCGGTGACCAGGCCGTGCGCCGGGTCTACCAGCAGGCGCTCGCGGCCCAGGAGAAGCAGATCCTGGCCGCGCTGGCGGCCGACCCCGAGTTCGCGCCCGACCCGGACGGCGCCCCGCAGACACGACTTGCCGTGCGCGGCTGGCTCGCCTTCACCACCGCCGTCTGCCTGGAGTGGCTGCGCGACGGCGAGTTGAGCCGGGAGCAGGTGCGCGATCTGTGTGCCCGGGCCCTGCTGGGCGCCATCGCCTGAATCGCCCCGTCCCGTGCGGGGCCTGGTTGGCGCACACTCCGCTCTCCGATAGATTAGGCAAGGCTTACCTAGGGAGGTCTCGGGATGGGTGACACTGAGGACTGGACGGCCGCCCCCGGCGCGGCGGAGCGGGCCCGGTCGGTGCTGGCCGCCGCGTGGTCGTGCGCGGTGACCGCGGACGGCGCCCGCGAGGAGTACGTCGGTGCGCACACCGTGACCGGCGACGGCGAGATCCTGCTGGGGGTGCCCGAGGACAGTGCCCTCTTCGCCGCGGCCCTGTGTGCCCCGCGCGGGGAGCCCTGCGCGGTGCTGGAGTTCGCCGACGTGGCCCCCGTGCCGGTGCGCAGCCGGATCCGCGCCAGGCTCTGGCTCGCCGGCTGCTTCGCCCCGGCCGCGGGCGCCCTGCGTTTCCGGCCCACCCGGGTGGTGCTGCGGCGGCCCTGCGGGGCCGTGCTCGTCGACCTCGACGAGTTCGCCACCGCCCGCCCCGACCCCCTCGCCTGCGCCGAGCCCCGGCTGCTCACCCATCTCGCCGACGCCCACCCGGACGCCGTCGAGCGGCTCACCCGTCTGGTGCGGCCCGAGACCCTGCACGCCGTGACCCGCGTGGTCCCGCTCGCCGTCGACCGGCACGGGCTGACCCTGCGCATCGAACGCACCCGCGCCCACGGCGACGTACGACTGCCCTTCCACGCGCCCGCCGACGACCTCGCCCAGCTCACCGAACGCATGCACGCCCTGCTGGCCCGGGCGAGTGCCGCCGGCTGCCCCCGGGCGCTACAGCGGCAGCGCGCAGACGGCGACGCGTGAGGCGAACGGCTCGCCCGCCCGCCGCAGTTCACCGCGGTCCGGGTCGACGTGGAAGACGGTGACCGTGCCGGAGCGCTGGTTCGCCGCGAACAGCAGCCCGCCGTCCGGTGAGAACGCGATCTGCCGCGGGAAGTCCCCGCCCGCCGGCACCGTGCCGAGCAGCCGCAGCCGGGCCCCGCCGGCCTCCACACCGAACCGGGCGATGCTGTTGTGGCCCCGATTGGCGAGGAAGGCGAACCTTCCGTCCGCCGTGACCAGGATCTCCGACGGATAGTTGGTGACGCCCGCGGAACCCGTGGACTGCGGCTCGCCGATCGCGAGCCGCCCGGTGGCCGGATCGTAGGCGCACACGGTGACGGTGTCGTCCACCTCGTTCGCCAAGTAGGCGTACCGGCCGCCCGGGTGGAAGGTCAGATGCCGGGGCCCGGCGCCGGGCCGGGCGTGCGCCTGCCCCGTCTGTGCGAGGGTGCCCCTCGCCGGGTCCAGGCGGTACGTGTAGACGGTGTCGGTGCCGAGATCGACCGCGAGGACGTGGGCGCCGTCCGGGCCGGTCACGAACTGGTGGGCGTGCGGTCCCTCCTGGCCCGGGCCCGGCGGCGGGGAGGTGTGCGTGACCAGCGCGGTGCGTTCGCCGAGGGCCCCGGACGCGCCGATCGGATGCACGGCGACACTGCCCGACCCGTAGTTGGCGCTCAGCAGCCAGCGCCCGCCGGGGTGCACCGACAGATGGCACGGCCCCGTGCCGCCGGTGCTCCGCGTGCCGAGGACCCGCCGGTCCGCGAGGCGTACGGCGGTCACACCGCCGTCCTGGCGCTCGTCCACCGCGTACAGCGTCCGCCCGTCCGGATGCACGGCGAGGTACGACGGGTCGGGGACCCCGGTCAGCGCGCCCGCCCCGGTGACCTGGCCCGTCCCGGAGTCGTACGACGCCAGCCCGATGCCGGCGCCACCGCCCTCGACGGAGGTGTACGTGCCCACGTACAGCGGCCGGGGCCCGGCGGGCAAGCCGGAGACCGGACGCCCGCGGGGGGCGGGCGCGGGGTCCGCCGGCGGGGCCGCCGGGGACGGCACCGCCACCACGGCCGCCGCGCCCGCCGCGGCCCCGACGAACCGGCGCCTGCTCCAGCCGCCGCCGCTCGTCCCTGCCTCCGTGTCCATGCCGCACCTCAGGTCGTCGGTCGCCCCGCTCCAGACAGCCACCTTGGCGGCTGCGGGCCGCCAGGGGCAAACCCGGCCACGCGTGTTGCGGACGATGCGACACGGAAGGGGCTCACCAGTCGCCGTCCTCCACCGGCTTGCCCGGCGCGTCCTTCAACGGGGTCACCTGACCGGCGGACGGCGCCTGCCACGGGTCCAGGTCGTCCCCGAGCCAGTCGCCGACCGGCTTGACCGCGCCCAGGGCGTCGGCAGGGGCGAGGTCACCGGCATCGGCGTCGTAGTAGTCGTACCAGGGCAGTCCCGCGCGCGTGTACGCCGCCCGGTCCACCGGCGACGGCGGGGGCGCCTCACCCGTGATCCGGCGCCACTCCGGGGGCGTGACCAGGTGTACGAACACCCGCCCGGCCGGCTCCCCGGACCAGTCCGTGAGCGGCCGGTCGTCCTGGTAGACCTCCTGCCGCATGGCACCGCCGACGCCCAGCCCCATCGCCGCCGCGCGCCGCGGGGCCGCCGTGCCCGGAGCCGGGGGCGGCGCCCCCGGAGCGGACGCCATCATCGGCGCCGCCGCGCCGAAACCACCGACCGGTCCCGCCGCCCGGGCCCGCTCGGCGCGCTCCCGCTCCCGGCGCCGCCAGTCGGCGAGGACGTCCTGGCGCAGCGGGAACGACTGCAGCTGCACACCGCCCCACACCTCCTCGCCGGTGACCTGCCCCTCCACGGTCGCCCCGAGACCGAGCGGCACGGCGACGAACTGGCGCACCGTGCCCTTGCCGGAGTTGATGCCGTCCAGCCAGGGCTGGCGGGGCAGCGTCAGGTAGTTCTGCGGTCCGCGGGAGAGCCGGCCGCTCCAGGGCCGGCCGGAGACCGCGCACACCTTGCCCACCCCGACCTGCAGCGCCGCCGGTTCCGTCGTACCCGCGAAACTCAGCCACATCGCCTCGCGCAGATACACCGGCAGCATCACGCCGCCGCGCGCCCGCCACTCCTCCGGGACCGTGTCGGCGTGGTCCGCGACCCGCCGGACGGGGAACTCGCCCAGCCCCGGCGGCAGCGGATGCGTCCCGGTCTCGGGCAGCCGCAGCGTGCGGACGAACCGCACCGCCACCCCGCCCGGCAGCCGCAGTGTGTTCCCGTCGATCCGTACTCCCGCAGCGGTCATCCGCCGCCCCCTCGTCTCCCGTCCCGGCCTCTCCTCACGGAGAACGCTCACCGAACCCGGTACGGTTCCGCCACAGCTCGTCCTGGACGCCGAGCCGCTCGCGCAGCCGGGACATCCGGGGCAGCTTCGCCCGCTGCTCGCGCGACACCCGGTCCAGCTCCTCCAGCAGGCGGCGGGTGCGGTGCTCGGTGTCCAGTTCGTCGATGATCCGGGTCGTCTCGGTGAGCACGGCGCCCAGCAGCTGCCAGTTCACCCAGTCCTTGCGGATCTCCTCCTGGAGCAGCTCGGACAGCCGGTCGCGGGTCCCGGCCGCCGTGTGCAGCTCGGCCGTCAGCCGCGCCTCCGCCGACTCGGCGTTCTCGCTCAGATGGGTGGTCACCAGGACGGCGAAGCTGACCACCGCGTCGGCGATCTCCGACAGCAGCTGCTCCACCGTCGCCCCGACCTCGGCAGGGAACAGGTCTTCCGGACCCCGGGCCTTGGCCAGGTCGGTGAAGGTGCGGGCCAGTACCCGCAGCACCACCGTGCAGATCTCCAGCGTGTCCAGACCGGTGCGCAGCACCACCCGGTGCAGCAGCCCCTCCCTGACGCGCGGGTTCAGCCGCAGGCTGTCCTCGGCCTGCCGCAGCGCCGCGTCCACCCGGGCGATGTGCTGGTCGAGGCGGCGTGCCTCGTGCAGCCGTTCGGCCGCGCGCTCCCAGGGGATCCGGCCCGCGGCCTCCTCGCCCATCCGCAGCATCAGCTGCCGTACCCGGCGCGCCTGGTCCTCGATCGAGCGGCCCGCCTCGTCCACCCACACCGGTGGCGGCAGCAGCAGGTTGCAGGCCGTGCCGACGACGGCCCCGATCAGCGTCTCCACGATCCGGGCCCAGGCGGTGAAGCCCACGGTGGTCACGCCGAGCACCAGCATGGCGCTGATCGCCACCTCGGCCACGTACTCGTCGACCCGCACCAGGTGCCCGACGGCCAGCGAGGCCACGATCAGCAGCGCCAGACTCCACCAGGTCAGCCCGACCAGCACGCTGAAGGCGATGGCCACCAGCACACCGGCCACGACCGAGTTCACCCGGCGGATGCCGTTGGTGAGCGTGGCGTAGAACGTCACCTGGACGACCAGCAGCGCGGTCAGGGGCGCGGTCAGCGGAGCCGGCTCGGGGCTCAGCCGCAGCGCGACGACGTAGGCGATCGTCGCCGCCGTGGCCGATCGCAGGGTCTGGACGACCACCGGCTCCCGCCGGCGCTTCGCCAGGCGCAGGGCATCCGAGGTCCACTTGCGTACGTCGTGCATCCCTTGGCCTGTTCCCGTTCCTCGGGTGCATCGAACGTGACCGTTCGGGGGCCGTGCCCGACCGGAAAGAACCCCCGGTGGCCCTCTGCCGACCGGGGATCCTCGCAGGCCGGCTACGGAGGGCGTCCACCCGGTCACCGAGAGGAGGGATGGCCGTGGCGATCGCCCGCCTGAGGGGAGTGGGTGGCGTGAACGCACGTTTTCGGCCTCGCCCAGGGGCCGAGTGGCCGACCTCAGGAGAGCTTGTCGATGAAGGAGAACAGGTTGCCCCGCGTGCGGGCGATCTGCTCCTCCAGCGTCAGGCTCTCCTCGAACCGGCTGCCCGACTCCGGCACCTTCCTGCCGTGCACGTACAGCGAACACGCCAGGTCCGTGCACATGTACAGGCCGACCGAGTTGCCCTCGCGGCCCGCCGCGCCCGCCTTCCGCGCGGTCATCAGCGAGACCCCGCCGCCGCGGTGCGTGGTCAGGCACAGCGAGCACATGCTGCGGTGCAGGAACCCGCGCTGGGCGGCGGGGAAGCGCAGGGCGACGCCGGCCAGCCGGCCCTCCCGCTCGGCGACCAGATAGCTGCGGTCCGGGGCCCCCGGGTCCCGCCAGCCGAGGAAGTCCAGGTCCTCCCAGGGGCGTTCACCGAGATCCCGGGGTACCGCGAGGCGCTTGGCCTCTCCCTTGGAGCAGTTGACAAATGAGTTGCGGATGTCCTGCTCGGTGAGCGATCTCATGGGGGAGTCCTTCGTCGTGCCGCGGTGAACCTAGGGGGTCTAGGTTCACTTGCAGCCTAGGTACCCCTGGGGAGGGTGGGCCAATGGATTTCCCGGACGGTCTCCCGTCGCGTGCCCTGCGAGCGCTGCGGCACGTGGCCGCCCGGGCGTCCGGCCCCCGCTCGTCCCGGGCCCGCGGCTGACCCTCAACTTCCATCCCGACCGGGTGTCGGGCGGGCTGCCGATCCTGGAGTCCCTGGCCCGGGACGGCGCCTACCACTCCCAGTTCGTCACCGGGACCAGCAACGGAGGCCTCACCGCGCACCCGGGCGGCGACCGCCGGCGCTGGGAGAGCCGCATCTTCGGCGGCGCGTACGACGACGCGGCCCCGGCGGAGCGCCCGCTGTACGGCGCGCTGAACTTCCGGCGCCAGGTGGTCGGCGCGGCTCCCCGCTTCGGCTCCTCCCACCTCAGGCTGCGCGGGGCGGTCCTGGCACGGACCACCTTCTGCTACCCGGACAGCGCGGCCGAGCCCACCGACTTCGGGGCGGCCGGCGCGCTGTCCCTGATCGCCCTCGCCGAGGCGGACCGGCGGGACGCGCTCGACGACTACATCGAGGGCCATGTGCACGGTGGTGTGCTGCTCGCGCGGGACGTGGAGGCGCTCGTGCTGGACGCGAGCTACCGGGGCACGGCCGTGGAGGCCGCGGCCCGGCGGCTGCCGTTCCCGCTGGAGTGGCACCCCGGTTACCGGCTCACGGTCACCCGGCTGCGCCGGCACGCCGCTTACCGGGGCGCGGAGTACGCCGACCTCGGCGCCCGGATCGCCGGGCGGGGCGTGCTGACCCCACGCGTCCTGAGCGACGCGGCCCGCACCGGCCGCCACGAGCTTCAGGATCTCAAGATGGTCTGGCACACCCTGGCACGCTTCGGCGCCCCGCAGGGCGCGGGCACGGCAGCACCGGCCGCCTCCCGCAGCCCCGGCCCGGCGTCCACCGGCTCCGGCCCGGAAGACCACGGCGCGACGACCCCGCTGACCACCGGCTCGGCGACCTGAGCAGGCTCCGCGGATCCACCCCGGGCGCCTCCGCCCCGCCCTACTCCGCCTCCGGCCCTCTCGTCTGGGGCGGCCATGTTCCCGGCACGAGGATGCCCAGCGCGTAGGCGCGGGCGACCAGTTCGGTGCGGTTGGAGGCGTTCCAGCGGGAGGACAGGCGCCGCAGGTGGTAGTTGACGCCGTCCACGGTGAGGCCGAGGTCGCGGGCGGCGCGGGCCGTGGTGGCGCCCGACGCGAGCAGGGCGAGCACCCGGCCCTCCACGGCGGTGACCGGCGCCGGCCCCGGCTCCCGGGACGCGGCGCGCTCGCCCCGTACCCGCAGCATCACCAGCAGCGCCGGCGTCTCCTCCACGCTGTCGCTCACCGGATCCGCCGTCAGTTCGCCGAACCGCTCCGCCCCGCCGGAACCCTGCCAGCGGACCGACACCTGGTAGCGCGACCGGCGCCGCAGCCGCAGCGCCTCGGCGATCCGCTCCACCTGCGTGGCCTCCTGTGGGCGGAACAGCTCCAGCACGTCCCGGCCGCACAGCCGCCCGGGCGTCGTACCGCACTCGGCGGCCATCGCGGGATTGGCCAGCACCACCTGCCCGTACACGTCGCACACCGCGACCGGCACCGACACCCGGTCGAACAGCGTCATGGCGCGGTTGCGCCAGACCACGGCGTCGCCGCGACCCACATCCATCCGCATCTCCCGCCGTTCCCGGGCCGTCCCGCCCATCCAAGACGAACGGCCAGGTCAGCGCCAGCTCCAGGGCCCTGCCGGCCTACCGCGCAAGCCCCGGGAGGCACTTTCGACTGCACGATCGTGTAGTGCCGCGGCGTGGCCCCGGACTTCCCGTCGATCACCCTGGAACGCAGTACACCCGTACCGCGAAAGGCAGTTGCCGCGCCATGCCCCCCACCGCACCGCACCCCGCACCGGCCCCCACCCCGCCAGGCCTCCCCCTCGTCGACATCACCGCCACGGGCCCCGGACGCACCCCCCTCCAGCAGGTCATGGGCCTGATGCGCGAGCACGGCCCGGTGCTCGTGCGCAGGCTGCACGGCCGGGACGCGCTCTTCGTCGCCGACGCGGACCTGGTCGCCGACCTGTCCGACGAGCAGCGCTTCGCCAAGCACATCGGACCCGCGCTGGAGAACGTCCGCGCCTTCACCGCCGACGGCCTGTTCACCGCGTACAACGACGAGCCCAACTGGGCCAGGGCGCACGACATCCTGATGCCCGCCTTCGCGCTCGGCTCGATGCGCACCTACCACCCCGTGATGCTGAGGGTGACCCGACGGCTCGTCGAGCACTGGGACCGCGCGGCGCGCGCCGGGCGGCCCGTCGACGTCCCGGACGACATGACCCGGATGACCCTCGACACCATCGGACTGGCCGGATTCGGCTACGACTTCGGTTCCTTCGAGAGGGACCGGCCGCACCCCTTCGTGGAGTCCATGGTCCGCTGCCTGGAGTGGAGCATGACCCGCCTCGCCCGTACCCCGGGCGAGGACCACTCGGCGGCCGACGCGGCCTTCCGGCAGGACGCCGACCACCTCGCCGGAGTCGTGGACGACGTCATCGCCTCCCGCGCCGGCACCGACCAGAGCGGCGCCGAGGACCTGCTCGGGCTGATGCTCAGCGCGGCCCGGCCGGCCGACGGTACCACCCTGGACGCGGCCAACATCCGCAACCAGGTGATCACCTTCCTCATCGCCGGCCACGAGACGACCTCCGGCGCGATGTCCTTCGCCCTGTACTACCTCGCCAAGCACCCCTCCGCGCTGCGCCTGGTGCAGCGCGAGGCCGACGCGCTGTGGGGCGACGCGGCCGACCCCGAGCCGACGTACGACGACATCGGCCGGCTCACCTACACCCGCCAGGTCCTCAACGAGGCGCTGCGGCTGTGGCCGACGGCCGCCGCCTTCAGCCGGCAGGCCCGCGAGGACACCGTGCTCGGCGGCCGCGTCCCCCTCGCCGCCGGGCAGGCCGTCACGGTGCTCACCCCGATGCTGCACCGGCAGCCGGTGTGGGGCGACAACCCGGAGCTGTTCGACCCCGAGCGGTTCACCGCGGAAGCGGAGGCGGCCCGCCCGGTGCACGCCTTCAAACCCTTCGGCACCGGCGAACGCGCCTGCATCGGCAGGCAGTTCGCCCTGCACGAGGCCACCATGCTGCTGGCCATGCTGGTGCACCGCTACCGGCTGCACGACCACGCCGGCTACCGGCTCACCGTGAAGGAGACCCTCACCCTCAAGCCCGACGGCTTCACCCTCACGCTCACCCCGCGCACCTCGGCCGACCGCGTCCACGCCCCGCTGCCCGGCACCGCCGCCGCACCGCGGGACCGGGCCCAGGACCCCGGGACGCTCCCGGCGCGGGTCCGTCCCGGCACGAGCGCGCTCTTCCTGCACGGCAGCAACTACGGGACCTGCCGTGCCTTCGCCGCCCAACTCGCCGAGGAGGCGGCCGCCGTGGGCTGCGACACCGAGGTCGCCGCGCTCGACGCCTACGCGGACGGACTGCCCACGGACCGGCCCGTCGTCATCACCGCGGCCTCCTACAACGGCCGCCCCACCGACGACGCCACCGCCTTCACCGCCGGCCTTGACGCCACCCCCGACCTCACCGGTGTCCGCTACGCCGTCCTCGGGGTCGGCGACCGCAACTGGTCGGCGACCTACCAGCAGGTGCCCACCCGCATCGACGCCCGGCTCGCCGAACTCGGCGCCGCCAGGCTGACCGAACGCGCCGCGGCCGACGCCTCCGGCGATCTCACCGGCACGGTCCGGGAGTTCACCGCCCGGCTGCGCACCGCCCTGCTGACCGGGTACGGCGACCCGGGGGCCGCGGCCGCCACCCCGGCCGAGCCCGGCCGCGCCTACGAAGTGCGCACCCTGACCGGCGGGCCGCTCGACGCCCTCGCCGAGCGGCACGGGCTGGTCCCGATGACCGTCACCGAGGCGTACGACCTCACCGCGCCCGGACATCCGCGCGCCAAGCGGTTCCTGCGCGTCGCCCTGCCCGACGGCGCCACCTACCGCACCGCCGACCACCTGACCGTGCTCCCCGCCAACGCCCCCGGCCTGGTGGACCGCGCGGTCGCCGCGTTCGGCCTCGACCCGGACGCCGTCCTGGACATCCGGGCCACCCGCCCGGGCGCGGCCGGGCGCGGGGGAGGACTCGCGGTGGACCGGCCGTCGACCGTGCGCCACGTGCTCACCCACCACGTCGAGTTGCAGGAGCGCCCGACCGCGCGGCAGCTGGCCCTGCTCGCCGAGGCCAACCCCTGCCCGCCCGAGCGCGCCGCCCTCGCGGCCCTCACCGGCGACGATCCGCGCACCCTGGTGGAACTCGCCGAGGACCACCCCGCCCTGTGCGGCGCCCTCGACTGGCCGCTCCTGCTGGACCTGCTGACCCCGCTGCGGCCCCGCCACTACTCGATCTCCTCCTCGCCCGCGGCCGGCCCGCGCCACGTGGACCTCATGGTGTCCGTCCTCGACGCCCCCGCCAGGTCCGGCAGGGGTCACTACCGCGGCACCGGCTCCGGCCACCTGGCCGCGCTGCGGCCCGGCGACACCGTCCTCGCCCGGGTGCGGCCCTGCCGCGAGGCCTTCCGGGTCGACGGCTCGGCGCCGGTGGTGATGGTGGCCGCGGGCACCGGACTCGCCCCGTTCCGCGGCGCCGTCGCCGACCGCGCCGAGGCCCGCCGCGCCGGCGCCGAACTCCCCGAGGCGCTGCTCTACTTCGGCTGCGACGCCCCCGAAGCCGACTTCCTGCACGCCGGGGAGCTGCGCGCCGCCGAGGCCGCGGGGGTGGTCCGGCTGCGCCCGGCCTTCAGCGCCGCGCCCGTCGAGGGCGCCCTCTTCGTGCAGCACCGCATCGCCGCCGAGGCGGACGAGGTGTGGGCGCTGCTCGGCGCCGGCGCCCGGGTGTACGTGTGCGGCGACGGCGCCCGCATGGCGCCCGGCGTGCGCGAGGCGTTCCGTACCCTGTACCTGAAGCGGACCCCCGGCGCCGACGGGGCGGCGGCCCGGCGGTGGCTCGACGCGCTGGTGGCGGACGGGCGGTACGTCGAGGACGTGTACGCGGCCGGCTGAGCCAGGGGGAGGGGATGTGCGGCGCCGGATGGGGCCCCTGCTTAGCTCACAGCGTGAACTAAGGGTTGGGAAAATATCGCGCTCCGGCTGTCCGAAGGGGTATGTTGCAGGTCGGGCAGGGTTCGTGAAGGGAGCCGCATGGCGGGGCGGAACGGGCGCACGGTACGTGACCTCAGGCGGGGCAACCGCACGGCCGTACTGCAACGACTGTATTTCGACGGCCCGCTCAGCCGATTCGAGCTGGGCCCGGCCACCGGTCTGAGCTCCGGCTCGGTCAGCAACGTGGTCGCCGACCTGATCGCCGACGGCCTGGTCGAGGAGGCCGGCAGCGTCGACTCGGACGGCGGCCGGCCCCGCACCCTGCTGCGCGTCGCCCCGCACAGCGGCCAGATGATCGGCGTCGACGTGGGCGAGACCCGGGTGAGGGTCGAGCTGTTCGACCTGGCGCTCACCGAACTCGCCCGCACCGAGCGCCCGCTGACCCCGCAGGGCTACGACGTCGACGTCATCGTCGGGCACATCCGCGACGGCGTCGCCGAGGTGCTGACCGCCGGGGGCGCCGCACCCGAGCGGCTGCTCGGCGTCGGGGTCGGCGTCCCGGGCATCGTCGAGCACACTCCCGACCAGGGTGCCGTCGTGCACGGACAGACCATCGGATGGGACGCGGTGCCGCTGGAGCGGCTGCTCCGCGCCACCTCCGAACTCCCGGAGACGGTCCGGTACTTCATCGACAACGGCGCCAAGACCCTCGGCCAGGCCGAGATGTGGTTCGGGGCGGGACGCGGGGCCCGCAACGCCGTCGTCGTGCTGTTCGGCTCCGGCGTCGGGGCCTGCCTGGTCGCCCCGGAGGTGGAGCACGGCCGGGCCGTCGAGTGGGGCCACCTGACGGTCCGGGTCCGCGGGCGGCGCTGCCGCTGCGGCGCCCCCGGCTGCCTGGAGGCATACGCGGGCGCCGAGTCGCTGCTCGCCCGCTGGCGCGAGGAGGGCGGCTGCCCGCCCGGGAACGCCGACGAGGAGACCGCCCTCACCGCCATGCTGGCCGCCGCCTACCCCGCCGAGGGGGCCGAGGCCGATCCGGTCGCGCTGGCCGTCCTGGAGGAGACCGCCGAGTACCTGGGCGCGGGACTTTCCGACCTGATCAACCTCTTCCAGCCCGAGCGGATCATCGTCGGCGGCTGGGCCGGGCTCCAGCTCGGCAGCCGCTTCCTGCCCTCCGTGCGCCGGCACGCGGCCACCTACGCCCTGCGCCACCCGGCCGACAAGGTGACGATCGAACTGGGCCGACTCGGCCCCGACGCGGTCACGGTGGGCGCCGCGATCCTGCCGCTGGCCGACTTCTTCACCGGCGGCGGGCGGCGCCCCGAACCGGCGCCCGAGGACCGGCTCCCGGCCTGGCGGGCCGCGCTCCAGGAGCGGGCCCCGCGCTAGACCGCTCAGTCCGACGGCTCGTCCGGGACCGGCTGTTCGGGGTCCGGTGCATCCGGGCCCCGCGCGCCCCGCGGCCCCGCGCCGGCCTCGTCGGGGTCCGGCACCCGGTCCGCTTCCGGCGCGTCGCCGGACGGCCCCGTGGTGGCGGCCCAGGGGTCGTCGTCGCCCTGGGCCTGCTGGTCGGGCAGGTCCCGGGGGACCGGCTCCGTGTCGTGTCCGGGTTCCTGCTCCCGCTGTGCGGCCATGTCGCTCTCCTCGGCGGTCCGTCGGTGCGCCTCGCTCCGCCGCTCAGCCCACCTTGCGTCCCCGCATCGGCTCGGTCTCCGTCCCCCCGCCCTTCTGCAGGCCGTCCAGGAACTCCTGGATCACCTCGGTCGCCGTCATCCGGGGCTGCCAGCCCAGCTCGGTGCGGGCTCGTGCGCAGTCCATCAGCGGCAGGCGCAGCACCGCGTCGAACAGGTGCGGGGAGGCCGGGAGCAGCCGCAGCCCCCAGGCGGCGGCGATCGCCGAGCGGGCCGCCGTACGCGGCAGCCGCACCGGGCGGGCGCCGAGCAGCTCGGCGAGCACGGCGGCGTCGAGCGGCGGCTCGGCGGCGAGGTTGAAGGCGCCCCGGGCGGTCTCCGAGACCACCGCGAGCCGGTAGGCCCGGGCGGCGTCGTCGGTGTGCAGCGCCTGCACGCGCAGGCCCGGGACGTCCGGCAGGAACGGCAGCAGCTCGGGGCGGGCCAGCGGACCGGGCAGGAAGCGCCCGCCGAAGATGCGGCGCTGCTCGCTCGCCGACTCCCACTTGAAGAGGAACGCCGGGCGCATCCTGACGACCCGGACCTCGGGGTGGTCGCGCTCGAACACGTCCAGGGTGCGCTCCAGATAGGCCTTCTCCCGGCAGTACGCGGCGTCCGGCCAGCCGTGCGTCGGCCATGACTCGTCCACCGCGTGGTCCTTCGGACCCGGGGAGTACGCCCCGACGGAGGACGCGTGCACCAGCACCGGCACCCGGGCCGCGGCCACGGCCTCGAACACCCGGATGCCGCCGAGCACGTTGGTCCGCCAGGTGGCCGCCGGGTCGTGCGTGGGTTGGAACGCCCAGGCCAGGTGGATCACCGCGTCGGCGCCCTCGAAGCGCTCCGCGAGGTTCGCCAGGTCCGAGGCGACGTCCGCGCCGGACCACTCGGTCTTCGGCGGCGACCACCCGGGCGTGCGCCGGGCGATGCCCCGCACCGACTTGATCCCGGGGTCCTCGGAGAGCAGGCGCACCACGCTCGTACCGACGTTGCCGGTCGCGCCCGTCACCACCACCCTGCTGCCCGCTGAGCTGCTCACCTCTCGGCTCCTTCCGTCCGTGGGGCGGAGGCTCGACGCCCGGCCGGGTACCCGGGCGCCACGCCCGCACACCCGGCATGACGTGGCAGGTAATCGACCCGGGGGCCGGTTCCGGGAACCATCTGGATCGTCAGCACGATCACGTCCCGTCCCGCCGGACCGGGCCGGAACCCGAGGAGGCCCCCCATGCCGTACTACGAGAGCCCCGTCGACGGCGTCCGACTCCACTACGCCGACCACGGTCCCGCCGACGGCCCCGTCGCCGTCTTCGTCGCCAGCGCCTATCTGGGGCACGAACTGTGGGAGTACCAGATGCTGCCCCTCGCGGAGTCCGGCCACCGCTGCGTGGGCCTGGACCGGCGGGGGCACGGCCGCTCCGAGGACACCTGGTCCGGCTACGACCTCGACACCCTGGCCGACGACCTGCAGGGGCTGCTCGACCACCTCGACCTGCGCGAGGTCACCCTGATCGGCCACTCCGTCGGCACCGCCGAGGTGGTGCGCTGCCTGACCCGGCACGGCAGCGCCCGGGTGGCGCGCGTCGCCCTCGTCGCCGGGGTCAGCCCCGGGGTGGTCCGCTCGGCCGCCCTGCCCGAGGGCCTGGACCCGGCGCTCGTGCGCGCCGACGAGGAGTTCTTCCGGCGCGACCGGGCCGCGTACTTCACCGCCATGGCGGACGACTTCTTCGCCGCGGGCCGGCCCGGCAACGAGGTGTCCCCGGCCTATGTGCGCCACACGGTCGACCGGTGCCTGGCGGCCACGCCCCGCGCGTCGACCGGCGTACGGGCCGTCGTGGCCGGCCTCGACCTCGCCGCGGAGCTGCCCGCGCTGGACGTCCCGGTGCTCGTCGTGCACGGCACGCACGACACCTCGGCGCCCCTGGCCCACACGGGCGAGCGGTCGGCGAGGCTCGCGCCGGACGCCGTGCTGAAGGTGTACGAGAACGGTGGCCACGGCCTGTTCGCGACGCACGCGGAGCGGCTCACGGCGGACCTGCGGGAGTTCCTCGGCGCCGGGACGCCCGCGGCGGCCGCGGCGGGCCCGCGCGGCCGGGCGTGACCGGGCACGAGAAGAGCCCCGGCCGTGACGGGGGATTCACGACCGGGGCGGTCCATGGTGGGTTCGAACGGCGGTCGCCACTCGGCGACGGGCTCCACAGGGTTTCAGCCGGACGATCGTCCCTGTGGGCGGAAGGTGAGGCCCGGGGACACTGCCCCATCCGCACCCACGCCTCGTTCAACGGGCAACCACTCCGCGGTGTTCCGCCAGTATACGTGACCTGTGTCACGGTGTGTGAGGCTCAGGCCAGCGGACTTCCGGCGATTCGGGCGAGCAGATCGGCGGGGTCCGCGAAGACGGCCTCCGCCCCCGCCTCCTCCAGGTCGGCCCGCGGAATCCCGCCGCACAGGACACCCACGCAGCGCACCCCGGCCTTGGTGCCCGCCCGCATGTCCCACACCGTGTCCCCGACGAACACCGCCCGTGAGGCGGGCACCCCGGCCAGTTCCAGCGCGTGTTCCACCGGCTCCGGAGCGGGCTTGCCCTCCCGCACGTCATCGCTGCTCGCCGTGTCCGTGATGGCCTCGTCCGCGTCGATGGCCCGGCGCAGCGCGCCCAGCTCCGACCCGCTCGCCGAGGTGGCGAGGACCACCGTCCAGCCGTCGCGGTGCAGTCGCCGCAGCAGCTCCCCGGCGCCCGGCAGAGCGGGGAGCCGGGCGAAGTACTGGCCGTAGAGCGCCTTGTGCGCCGCGCTCAGCCCGGAGTCCTGGTCCCGGTCCCGGTCGTCCCCGAGGAGATGGGCGACCAAGTCCTCGGACCCGAGGCCCACCGCCCGGTGCACGGCGTGCATCGGTACGTCGTGACCGGCCTGCCGGAAGGCCTCCCACCAGGTCACCACGTGCAGGTGATTGGTGTCGACGAGGGTTCCGTCGACGTCGAAAACGGCGGCGCGGTCCATCCGGGATTCCTCTCTCGGGGGGCGTTCCCGGCCCGGGTACCACGTCAGGGCCCGGCCACGCGTGCGGGCACCCGGCCCTCGTGCGTCCAGTCCAGCAGCTCCGGCGCCGACCAGGTGGTCACCACCCGCTCCGCGGGCACGCCGCACTCCTCGGCGCGGGCGCAGCCCAGGATCTGCCAGTCCAGCTGGCCGGGCGCGTGCGCGTCGGTGTCGACGGAGAACAGGACCCCCGCGGCCACGGCCCGGCGCAGCAGCCGCCGGGGCGGGTCCAGCCGCTCGGGGCGGCTGTTGATCTCCACGGCCGTACCGGACTCGGCGCAGGCGGCGAACACCTCGTCCGCGTCGAACTCCGACTCCGGCCGGCCGCGGCCCGTGACCAGCCGTCCGGTGCAGTGCCCGAGGACGTCGGCGTGCGGATCGCGGACGGCGGCCACCATCCGCCGGGTCATCGAGCGGGCGTCCATCCGCAGCTTGGAGTGCACCGACACCACGACCACGTCCAGCCGTTCCAGCAGCTCCGGTTCCTGGTCGAGCGAGCCGTCCTCCAGGATGTCGCACTCGATCCCGGTGAGCAGCCGGAACGGCGCCCACCGCGCGTTCAGTTCCTCCACCACGGCCAGTTGCTCGCGCAGCCGTGCGGGCGACAGGCCCCGGGCGACCGTCAGCCGAGGGGAGTGGTCGGTGAGGGCGGTCCACTCGTGGCCGAGCCCGGCCGCCGCCCGGCCCATCTCCTCGATCGGACTGCCCCCGTCGGACCAGTCCGAGTGGGTGTGGCAGTCCCCGCGCAGCAGCGCCCGCAGCCCGGCCCCGGCGCCCTCGGGCGCGGCCCCGCTCTCCTCCTCCAGCCTGCGCAGGTAGCCCGGCACCTCACCGGCCAGCGCCTCCCGCACCACCTGCGCGGTCTTCGGCCCGACCCCCTTGAGCGACTCCAGCGTCCCGGCCTGCGCGCGATCGGCGACCTCGTCCCCGGGCAGGCCGGCCAGCACGCGCGAGGCCGTGCGGAACGCCTTCACCCGGTAGGTGGGCGCCAGCGCCCGCTCCAGCAGGAAGGCGATCCGGTCCAGGGCGGCGACGGGTTCCATGCAGACCAGGGTGGCACCGGGCACCATGACCAGGCGCGGCGAGCGCGCGACCGGCGGGACCCGGGGGTACCGCGATGCCCCCGCTCAGGAGGAGGGCCGCTACACCCAAACCGGAGACCCGGCGAACCGCCGTGGTCACCGATGGGGACAGCCGCACCGGCGCCTTCGCCCTGTCCCGCGACGGCCTGGCGAGCGGTAGGCGCCGTCCCCAGCCGCGCGGCCGTGGGCGGTGCGTGGCCGCTCACCGGGGGTACCGGCCCCCGGATCCGGCCGGGCCCGGCATCACCCCTGGTGAGCCCACGCACCGGCGCCTGCGACGGCCCGGGCCACCGGCGCATCCGCTGCGGCCGGCGCCGGCGGACCGGCCGCCCGGAGTGGCGCGGCCGGCGGTCCCGGACTCCTGGACGGTGGACCCTGATGACCCACCGGCCAGGGTTACGTCCTACGCTGAATTGCATGACCGAACAATCAGCTCCCTATATCTCCCATCCGCGGATCCTGGTGCTCGGTGTGTGCCCGGGAGGGCCGGGCGAGCCTCCCTTCCGGATCGTGGAGATCGACGGCGAGGTGATCGGCCGGGCAAAGACCGTCACCGACGTCCTGGAGGTGGCCGCCTCCCACGGCATCACCGTCCACGACCTCGACGACCCCGAGGTGGTCCGATGGGTCGGCGGCGGCAAGTACACCTGGACCCTGCGCTGAGCCCTAGGTGTTCGGGTGAGTCAGGTCTCGGCTGAGGGACCTTGAACGGGTGAGGGCCTTCCGGGTCGGTGTGGATTGCGACATCTCCACCGAGCAACGAAAGGCCCTCGTGCCCCACCGTAATGCACCCCTGACCGAGACCGGACGGCTGCGCCTGGCCCGCTGTGTGGTCGAGGACGGCTGGCCGCTGCGCCGGGCCGTGGAACGCTTCCAGGTCTCGCCGACCACCGCCCAGCGGTGGGCCGACCGCTACCGCAGGCTCGGCGAGGCAGGCATGAGCGACCGTGACCGTTCCCGTCTGCCGCGCGACGCCATGCACGCACGCTCGCCGTGCCGGCCCCAGACCCGAGTACGTCCGGTACGAGGGCCTGGGGCCGGCGCGTCGCGTCGGCCGGGTTGTTCCCGGTCACGTCCAGGCACTTGTCCGCCTGCGGATTGACGATGTCGTGCGCCGCGGTGACGGTCCACTTCTGGTTGGGGCCGCCGGTGCAGTCCCACAGCTGGACGGTCGAGCCGTCCGCCGTGCCGTTGCCGGTCACGGTCAGGCACTTGCCGAGCGCCCGGAGCGTGCCGTCCGGGCCGACCGTCCAGGACTGAGCGGCGGTGCCGTTGCAGCCGTAGAGCTGGACCGGGGTGCCGTTCGCCGGGTTGGCGCCGGCCACGTCCACGCACTTGCCGGCCGCGGTCCCTCACCCGGCCGACGGTTGGGTGACCCGCCGGTGCACCCCCCGCCCGAGCCGCCGCCCCAGCAGCAGCCAACCGAGCAGCGCCCCGCTGGTGTTGAGGATGACGTCGTCGATGTCGAAGGCCCGGCCGGTGACCAGCGCACCCTGCACCAGCTCCACCATCAGCATCACCAGCGCCGTGAGCGCCAGCACCCGCAGGGCACTGCGGGACCGCGGCGCGAGCACCGGCACCAGCACCCCGAAGGGGACGCCGAGGAGCACGTTCCCGCCGAGCTGCTTGACCGCGTCCCGCCACTGCGCGTGTTCCACGTAGGCCCTGATGCTGCGGCCGGGGTGCAGATTGCTGTGCGTCAGCGCGACCGAGGCCGGGGACGGCTCCAGCGTGAGCCGGGCCAGGACGACGGCGAACGCCACCATGAACGCGAACGCGACCAGCATGGCGAGCAGTCGCAGGGGCAGGGGAAGCGCATGCCGCTCGGCGGCCCGGCCGGCCTCCTTCGGCTGTTCCCGCCTTCTGGGTGCGCGCAGCACCGCGGGCAGTCGTGGGGCGGTCCGGCCCATGCTTCCTCCCGTGTCCAACGTCTCGGATTCGTTAGGCGGTTACCCGCCGAAACGGCGAGGATGCGGCCTCCGGGGCGGCGCCGGGAGCGCGCCGCCGGTTTCCGTTCACGCTCCCGGGGCACTCCGTCGGCGGACTCGCGCGCCGCCGCCCCCCGACGGGGTCGGCGGTGTTTGGATGCCCCGAGCGAAGAAGCTGACATACCGCCGTGTATATGGGCGGATCGGACCGAGGAGGTGGCGGATGACCCGGCGCACGGCACCGCGTACGGTCCTCCTCGCCCTCGGCGAACTGCTGGTCTGGTGGGCCGCGCTGATGGCGTTGTGGCTGGTCCTGATCACCCCGGTGTACACGTTGGAATGGGTCGTCGGCGGCAGCGCCGCCGCCGCGGGGGCGCTGCTGGCCCGGGCCGGCCGGCGGGCGGTGACCTGGCGGTGAACGGCTGGATCCTCGCGGCGACCGTGGTGCTGGGCGGGGGAGGGGCGGCCGCCCTCTGGGGCGTGACCACCGGCCCGATGGCGCGCCGCGTGGTGGCGCAGAACCTGACCACCTCGGTGCTGTGCCCGGCGCTGCTGCTGCTCTCGCAGGGCTACGGCCGGCCGGCCTATCTCGACCTCGCCCTGCTGCTCGCCCTGCTCGGCCCGGTCGGCACCCTGGTCTTCGCCCGGCTGCTCTCCGACGACCTGGAGGGACAGCGGGCGAGCGCCTGGGGGCTCACCTACGCGGCGGCCGGCCTGGGCGCGGCCGTCGTGCTCACGCTGTGCGTGGTCACCGGGGCGGGCCGGGCGACGGTGAAGCTCCTGGTGATCGGCGCACTGCTGATCGGCGGCAACCTGGTCGCCTCGCGGTCGCTGACGGGCGGCTTCCGGGGGGTGCGCGGTGGCTGACCTGCCGTGGGGCGCCGGGTGCCACCGCAGCGGAGGCGCGGCGCCGGGCGCCGCCGGAGGTGGTGACGCATGGCCGACGCGGTGATCGTCGTCGCCCTGCTGCTGGTGGCCGCCTGCGCCACCGCGGCCGTGGTCCAGCGCGACCCGTCCCGCCAGGCGCTGGTGCTGTCCGTGTTCGGGGTCCTCCTCGCCGTGCTGTTCACCGTGCTCCAGGCCCCGGACGTCGGCCTGTCCCAGCTGGCCGTGGGCTCGGCGCTTACCCCGCTGCTGATCATGCTGTCGGTCCGCAAGATCAGACGGCGCGGCCGGTCCAAGGACGGTGCGCGGTGAGCCGGCGGCTGCGGCTGTGGGTGCTCGCCCTCGGCGGTGCGGGTCTGGCCGCCCTGCTGGTCGCCGCCTGCTTCGACCTGCCCGGCTTCGGCGGCCGCCGGCACCCGTACGGCATCCGGGCCGTGCGGGCCTCCATCGCCCGGCACACCGCCAACACCATCGCCTCCGTCAACTTCGACCAGCGCGCCTACGACACCCTCGGCGAGATGAGCATCCTGTTCGCCGCCGTCCTCGGCTGCGTGGTGCTGCTGCGCCAGGCCCGCGACGAGCACCGGGCGCAGCCCGAACCCGCCGAGGTGGCCCGCCCGGTCCGCCGCTACGCGCTGCTCGTGCTGCCCGTCGCCCTCGTCTGCGGCCTGTACGTCGTCGCCCACGGCCAGCTCAGCCCCGGCGGCGGCTTCCAGGGCGGCGTGGTCGCCGCGACCGCCCTGCACCTGCTGTACCTCGGCGCCGACTACCGCGCGCTGGAACGCGTCCGCCCGACCGGCGTCTACGAGGTCTCCGACGCGGTCGCCGTCTCCTGCTACCTGGTGCTGGGCCTGGCCGGCGTCCTGGCGGGCACCGCCCTCCTCGCCAACACGCTGCTGCCCCTGGGCACCTTCAACACGCTGTCCTCCGGCGGCATCGTCCCGCTGCTCAACGCCTTCATCGGCATGGAGGTGGCGAGCGCGGTCGTGGTGCTGCTCGCCAACTTCCTCGACCAGGCCGTCGAGATCGAGGAGGAGTCCGGGAGGTGAGAACTCCGTGATGCACGTCTTTCCGTACCTGGTCGCCGCCTACGTCTTCCTGGCCGGCTGCTACGGCCTCGCCACCAGCCGCAACCTGATCCATGCCGTCGGCTGTCTCGCGGTGTGCCAGTCCTCCACCTACGTCCTGCTGCTGGCGGTCGGCTACCGCACCGGCGGGACCGCGCCCGTCTTCTCGGATATCGAGCCGGGCTCGCGGCCGGTGGTGGACCCCGTGGTGCAGGCCCTCACCCTGACCGACATCGTCGTCGGCGCCACCGTCACCGCGCTGCTGCTCGCCCTGGTCCTGCAGATCGCCAAGCGGCACGGCACGGTCGACCCCGACGAGCTGCGGGAGCTGCGCGGCTGATGCACCATCTGCTCCCGCTCCTCGTCGTGGTGCCGCTGCTCGGGGCCGCCGTGCTGGTGGCCGCGGGCCGCCGGCTGCCCCGGGTGGCCGCCGAGCTGACCGGTCTCGCCGCCTCCGCCGCGACCGCCGCGCTGGCCCTCGTACTGCTGCTCCACTCGTCCCCGCCGATGGTCGAATGGGTGGGCGGCTGGGTCCCGGTGCGCGGCGAGAGCGTCGGCATCGTGGTGATCGGGGACGGGCCGTCGCTCGGCATGGCCGCGCTCGTCTCGCTGGTGAGCCTCGCGGCACTCGCCTACTCGTGGCGCTACTTCGACGAACCCCCGCTCGGGCACACCGGCTCCTTTCCCGCGCTGATGCTCGTCTTCCAGGGCGCCATGTGCGGCTTCGCCATCGCGGGCGACCTCTTCAACGCGTTCGTGTTCTTCGAGCTGATGAGCGTGGTGGCCTACGCGCTGACCGGTTACCGCATCGACGAGGCGAAGGCGGTGCAGGGCGCGCTGACCTTCGGTGTCGTCAACTCCCTGGGCGCCTACGCTCTGCTGACGGGCCTCGGACTGCTGTACGCCCGCACCGGCGAGCTGGCCTACACGAAGATCGGCCGGGGACTCGACAGCGCGGCGGCCGGACACGGCGGACCGGACGCGCTGGTCCTCGCCTCCTTCGTGCTGGTGCTGACGGGCCTGCTGGTGAAGGCGGCCACCGTGCCCTTCCACTTCTGGCTCCCCGACGCCCACGCCGTCGCCCCCACCCCGGTGTGCATGCTGCTGTCCGGCGTGATGGTCGAACTGGGCGTGTACGGCGTCTGGCGCGTGTACGGCACCGTCTTCTCCGGGCCCGGCGGCATCCCGCCCGCCGACCTGACCCGGGCCCTGGTCACGCTCGGGGTCCTCACGGCCCTCGTCGGCTCCGTGATGTGCTGGTACCAGCGGCACATCAAGCGGCTGCTCGCCTACTCGACGATCGCCCACGCCGGACTGTTCCTCATCGCCATCGGCGTCCTCACCCCCGAGGGCGACGACGGAGCCGCCATCTACATCCTCGCGCACGCCGGGGTGAAGGCCGCGCTGTTCGCCTGCGCGGGCCTGCTCCTCGACCGCTTCGGCAGCCTCGACGAGCACGAGCTGCACGGCCGCGCGCGGGAGCTGCGCGGCACCGCGGTGATGTTCGCCGTCGGCGGCCTCGCCCTCGCGGGCCTGCCGCCGTTCGGCACGGGACTGGGCAAGGCGGTCAGCGAGGAGGCGGTCGGCGGCGCGCTCACCGTGGTGTACGTGGCCGCCTCCGCGCTCACCGGCGGTGCCGTCCTGACGGTGACCGCCCGCGTGTTCCTCGGGCTCGGGCCGCGCCCGGCGGACACCGAGGACCAGACCGGCGGCTCCGACGAGGAGCCCGAGACGTCCGGGCTGGCCGGCCGGCTCCCGGACACCATGCGTACGGTGCCCGCCGTGCTGCTCCTCGGCGCCCTCGCCGTCGGCGCGGTCCCGGGCTTCGGCGACATCGTGGCGCGTTCGGTCAACGAGGCCGGGTCCGGCGGCGCCGGGGCGTCCGCGCGGTGGACACCGGAGGGCGTCCTGCTCGACCTGGCCGCCAGCGCGCTGGCCGTGGGCCTCGCCGCCCTCGCCGTGGCCCGCCCGCGCTGGGTGGCGGCCCCCGGCTGGTCCGCGCCCCTCAGGCGCCTGCAGTCCGGCCACGTCGGCGACTACGTGGCCTGGCTGCTGGTGGGCGCCACGGTGCTGGGGGCGCTGGCCCTGCCGGCGGTGCTGGGCGGCTGAGCGCCGGGCGCCGGGTCACGGCCGCTCACGAACCGTAGGTGATGCGCACCTCCTTGAACCCGAGCGAGCGCAGCAGGCCCTGGAGCATGCCGGTGGTGTTGGTCTCGGCACGCGCGGTCAGCCCGCTGCTCCGCGCCGCGTCGCCGATGTGCTTCACGGCCAGCTTCTGGACCGCCTGCTCGCTGTTGGGATTGTCCGAGAACAGGTCGCCGAGCCGGTCCAGCAGCCCGCGCTGCTTGGAGACGGCGTAGGAGTGGTCGGGGTCGAGGGCCGGGCTGCCGAGCCGTGCGTGCGGCAGCCGGAGCGTGGCGGACGTGCGGTCGCCGTTGACCGACACGTCCTTCTGGCCGACCTGTCCGAGGTCGACGTAGGCGTCCACGGTGCCCGCCCCCACGTACAGGGTGCGGGTGCCGCGGATCGCGTCGGGCAGGTACTTGGAGTCCTTCTCCAGGTCCACCACGACCTGGAAGTTGCCCGAGGCGGCGTCGTAACGGCTCATGTCCTGGATGGACTTCAGCAGTGCGGGGCCGGAACGGTCGTGCGTCTCGGTGCCGAACAGGTCCTTGATGCCCGGCAGCACGGCCAGCCGGATCCCGGCGAACAGCACGGCGAGCACCAGCACGAGCGCGGCCACGGCCTTGGCCCAGCCGGGCATGCGCCTGACAGAAGTCGTCATCGTGACGGTCCTCCTTCCTGCAGTGCGGATGCCCCGTCACCCGCCCCGCCAGACCGCCGTGTTGAGGCGACACGGCCGGCGGCGGACGCGCCGGAAGGCTGTGCCATTGCTGTCGGATTCCTGTGTGCGGCGGAATTCTGGGGCGGGTAATGAACGTGCTTCACCGGTGCAAATTCGATGTCGGGCGGTTAAAGAATTGCCCTCGGGGTGGTGAGAGTTTCCTTGAATACGGGCCGCTTCGGCGTTGCGGACGTGCGCGGTGACGAAGACTGCTGCGCATGGCTACGAACGTCCTCGATGCGACCGCCCCCACCGGTGCCGACCGCAGGCCACCGTGGAGATCACCGGTGGGTGAGCCCGCGTACGCCCGTCCCGCGCTGCTGGTCGTCACGGTGCTGGCCGCGGTGCTCTACGCCTGGGGCATCAACCACAGCCAGTACCACACGTTCTACGCGGACGCCGCCCGCAGCATGACGGAGAGCTGGAAGGCATTCTTCTACGGCTCTTTCGATCCCGGGAATTCCATCACCCTCGACAAATTGCCGGGATTCCTTTGGCCGCAGGCGCTGTCCGCCCGGCTCCTCGGATTCCATCCGTGGGCGCTGATCCTTCCCCAGGTTCTGGAGGGGGTGGCGAGCCTGCTGGTGCTGCACCGGCTGGTGCGCCGCTGGGCCGGCACGCACGCGGCGCTGATCGCCAGTGCCGCCTTCCTGGTGACGCCCGTGGCGGTCGGGCTGTTCCGCACCGGGGTCGAGGACCCCATGTTCACCCTGTGCGTGCTGCTCGCGGCCGAGGCCACCCAGCGCGCCGCCCGTGACGGCCGGCCGGCCCCGCTGGTGCTCGCCGGGGTCTGGGTCGGCGTCGGCTTCCAGGCCAAGATGCTGGAGGCGTGGGCCGTGCTGCCCGCGCTCGCCCTGGTGTACCTGGTCTCGGCGCCGCTCACGCTGCGGCGGCGCCTCGTGCACCTCGGGGTCTCCGCGCTGGTGACGACCGCCGTGTCGGCGTCGTGGATGCTGGCCGTCACGCTCGTACCGGCGAAGGACCGGCCCTACGTCGACGGGACCACCAACAACTCCGCCTTCAGCATGGTCGTCGGCTACAACTTCCTGAACCGCTTCGCCTCCCTCGGCATCAGCGCGGCCTCCACGGGCAGTGTCAGCGCGACCCAGGGCGGCGGACACGGTCACGGCGGCGGCGCCGGGCAGACGTTCGGCGGTGCGGGCGGCGGTATGGGCGCGGGCCAGGCGTTCGGCGGTGCGCGGGGCGGCACGGGTGCCGGGCAGGCGTTCGGCCGGTCGGGTGGCGGCACGGGCGCCGGATCCGGCCGGGTCCGCTACCGGGGCACCGGCGCGGCCGGCGCGGGCGGCGCCCACGGCACGCGCCCCGTCGGGAGCACCCGTGGCCCGGCGGCCGGGGCGGGCGGCGCCCGCCAGTCCGCCGGTGGTCGCGGCGGCGGCCAGGACGGCTGGTCGAAGATGTTCGGCGCCGCGCTCGCCGACCAGACCGGCTGGTTCTACCCGTTCGCCGCGGTGGCCGCCGTCTGCGGTCTGCTGTGGCGCCGGGGACGGCCGCGCACCGACCGGCTGCGGGCCGGGTTCCTCCTGTGGGGCACCTGGCTCGCCACCTACTTCCTGGTCTTCAGCGCCGGCAGCGTCGGCGGCCACACCTACTACATGGGTGTGATCGCGGTACCGCTCGCCGCGCTCACGGGCGCCGGAACGGTGCTGATGTGGCGCGCCCACCGGGCCGGAGGCCGCCGCGCCTGGGTGCTGCCGGGCGCGGTGGCGGCCACGGCGGGGTGGAGCGCGTACCTCGCGGGACAGGTCCCGTCCTTCCTGCCGTGGCTGGCACCCGTGGTCGCCGTGCTCGGCCTCGCCGCCGTCGTCCTGCTGGTGCCGGCCCGGCCCGGTCGCTCGCGCGCCGGCGGCCGGCTCGCCCTGGCCGGGCTCGCCGCCTCCCTGGCGGCGCTGCTCGTCGCGCCGGGCGCGTGGGCGGTGCAGGTCTTCAACCCCGTCTACCGCAGCACCGGCATGGGCGCGGTGGGCCCGTCCGGCGCCGGTCGCGGCCATGGGGCGGCGCGTTCGGGGGCCGGGTGGTACGGCCAGGAGGCGTGGGCCGGCGGCGGGACGCCCGGCGCCCCGGCGACGACCCGCGGGCGCACCGGGAGCGCCGGGCGCGCCGGCCTGTCCGGGCCCGGCGGGACGGGCGGCTTCGGCGGTGTCGAGGCGGACGGCGGACTGACCGCGGACCAGCGCCAGCTGCTCGACTACACCCGCGCCCACCAGGGCTCCGCCGCCTATGTGTTCGCCACCGGAAGCTGGAGCACGGCGTCCCCGTACATCCTGAGCACGGGTGTGCACGTCCTGCCGCTCGGCGGGTTCAGCGGCAGGGCCCCGTTCCCGACCGAGGCCGGGTTCCGGCAGCTGGTGCGGTCCGGCGAGGTCCGGTACGTGCTGCTCGGCGGCCGCGGCATGGGCTTCCCGGGCGGCGGGTCCGGGCCGACGGCCGCCACGGAGATCACCGGCTGGGTCCGGTCCTCCTGCACCAGGGTGCCGGCCTCGGCCTACGGCGGCACGGATCCCTCCGCCGCGGCCGCGTCCACGCGGGGGCGCGCCGGGAGCACGGCGGCCGGTGAGACGCTCTACCGCTGCGGCCCAGGCCAGTAGCATGGGCCCGGCAGCCCGGAGTGATCACGCGAGGAGCGGATCGTGCGAGACATCGCCGTCTTCAGCGGCAGTGCCCACCCCGACCTGGCCCAGGAGGTCTGCGCGCACCTCGGTGTGCCGCTCAGCCCGACACGGGTCAGCCGGTTCGCCAACGACTGTCTGGAGGTGCAACTTCAGGCCAACTGCCGGGAACGGGACGTCTTCCTGATCCAGCCGCTGGTCACACCGGTGCAGGAGCACCTGGTGGAGTTGCTGCTGATGTGCGACGCGGCCCGGGGCGCCTCCGCGGGCCGGATCACCGTCGTCATGCCGCACTACTCCTACGCCCGCTCCGACAAGAAGGACGCGCCCCGGATCTCCATCGGCGGGCGGCTGGTCGCCGACCTGATGGTGGCGGCGGGCGCGAGCCGGGTCCTCGCCATGACCCTGCACTCGCCGCAGGTGCACGGCTTCTTCTCGGTGCCGGTGGACCACCTGCACGCGCTGCGTGAACTGGCCGCGCACTTCAGGCAGTACGACCTGAGCCGCACCACGGTCGTTTCCCCGGACCTCGGCAACGCCAAGGAGGCCGCCGCCTTCGCGCGGCGGATCGGCGCGCAGGTGGCGGCCGGTGCCAAACAGCGGTACGCGGACGACCGGGTGAGCATCAGCTCGGTCATCGGCGACGTCGCCGACCGGGACGTGATCGTGCTGGACGACGAGATCGCCAAGGGGAGCACCGTACTGGAACTCCTGGACCGGCTGCGGGAGTCGGGGCCGCGGTCGGTCCGGGTGGCGTGCACGCACGGGCTGTTCGCGGCGGGTGCCCTCAAGCGGCTGAGCGAGCAGCCGGACGTGCTGGAGATCGTCTGCACCAACACCGTGCCCGTACCCGAGGCCGAGCACACCGGCAAGCTGCGTGTCCTGTCGATCGCCCCGGCCCTCGCCGAGGCGGTCCGGCGCATCCACGACGGAGAGTCCGTCAGCGCCCTGTTCGAGGAGTCGTGGAGCGCTTAGCCGACGCCGAGGGGCCGGCCCTCCCTCACCAGGAGCCGGACGCGGCCTCGGCCTCCTCGACGGCCGCGTCCGTGGTGGGGTGCGGCGGCAGCAGCCGGGCCAGGCCGGTCACCCGGAAGACGCGCAGGGTCAGCGGATGGGTGCACACGAGGTGCAGCCGCCCGCCGTGCTCCAGCACCCGGGCCCGCGCCCGGTAGAGCAGGCGCAGGCCCGAGCAGTCGAAGAACTCGACGCGCCGCAGGTCGATCACGACCCGTGCGCCGGGGCGGTTCGTGACCTGGTCGAGGGCCGGGGCGATCTCCGCCGCCGCGGCGATGTCGATCTCGCCCCGGAACTCCAGGACCGTGTGGGCACGGTAGGCGTACACGCGCAGATGCCGGGTGAAGGGTACGGGCTCGTGTCGCACCTCGACATCACCTCCCACCCGCGCCCGGACGTCGGATCCCCGATCGTCAAGTTACCCTCGATGGAAGGAATTTGAGCATGTTCGATTGACATATGTCTTCGAGTTTCACGCGTGTGGCACCGCGATGGGTCAGTCGACGAGCAGCACCAGCTTCCCCGTCGTACGACCGGTGTCGCCCTGCTCGTGCGCCTTGGCGGCGTCGGCCAGCGGGAACGTCCCGGCGATCGTGGCCCGCAGCCTGCCCGACGCGGCCAGCTCCGCGACCGCCTCCATCCCGGCCCGGTCGGCGTCGACCAGCATCTGCACACCCCGTACGCCCAGCCGCTCGGCCTCCGCGAAGTACTCCGGGTTGCCGTCCGGCAGGATCGACACCACGATCCCGCCCGGCCGCACCACGCGCAGGGACTTCACGGCCGTCTCCCCGCCGATCGTGTCCAGGACGACGTCGACGTCCCGCACCGCCTCGGTGAAGTCGGTGGACCGGTAGTCGATCGCCTCGTCCACGCCGATCTCCCGGAGGAAGTCGTGCTTGCCCGCGCTCGCGGTGCCGATCACGTACGCGCCGCGTGCCTTGGCGATCTGCACGGCCACGTGCCCGACCCCGCCCGCCGCCGCGTGGATCAGCACCCGCTGCCCCGGCTGGATGCCGGTGTGCTCGGTCAGCGCCTGCCAGGCGGTCAGGGACACCAGCGGCAGCGCGCCCGCCTGGGTGTGGTCGATCGAGGCCGGCTTGCGCGTCAGGGCGCGGACCGGCGCGATCACGTACTCGGCGTGCGAGCCGTGGCCGTAGGGGTAGGGCAGCATGCCGAAGACCTCGTCGCCGGGCTCGAAGGCGACCACGCCGGTTCCCGTCGCGGCGACCTCGCCGGACACGTCCCAGCCCAGGACGAACGGCGGCTCGCCCAGGAACAGGCCGAAGGCCCGGTGCTTCCAGTCGGTGGGGTTGAGGCCGGCGGCCCGCACCCTGACCAGCACCTGGTTCGGGCCCGGCTTCGGCCGCTCCACCGTTACTTCCTTGAGGACCTCGGGACCGCCGAGGACGTCCTGGCTGATGGCTCGCATCGTGTTCACATCGCTCATGGTCACCCAGCCTGCCGGGCGTCGCGCGGCGAGGAAATGGCAAGATGGCCAATATCCGATAAGATCCTGCCATGCATGACATGGAGCTGCGCGTCCGGCGCCCCGAGCGGGTGGTCGTCCTCGCCCTCGACGGCGTCTACCCCTTCGAGCTGGGCATCCCCAGCCGCCTCTTCGGCGCGGCCGACGGCCACTACGAGGTGCTGACCTGCTCGGTCGACGGCGGCCCCGTGCGCACCAACTCCGACTTCACGATCGGTGTGGCCCACGGCCCCGAGATCCTGGAGACGGCCGACACGGTGGTGGTCACCTCCGTACCGCCCACCCACATCCCCACCGAGCTGCCCGACGAGGTGGCCGCCGCGCTGGCCCGCATCCGCCCCGACGCGCGGATCGTCTCCATCTGCACCGCCGCCTTCGTGCTCGCCGCGGCCGGCCTGCTCGACGGCCGCCGCGCGACCACGCACTGGCACGTGGCCGACCTGTTCCGACGCCGCTACCCGCAGGTCGACCTCGACCCCGACGTCCTCTTCGTCGACGACGGCCGCCTCCTCACCTCGGCCGGCGCCGCCTCCGGTGTCGACGTCTGCCTGCACATCATCCGCACCGACCACGGCAGCGAGCTGGCCAACGCCGTCGCCCGCCGGTGCGTGGTCCCCCCGTTCCGCGACGGCGGCCAGGCCCAGTACATCGAGCAGCCGGTGCCCGTCAGCGGCGCCGCGAGCACGGCCGCCACCCGCAGCTGGGCGCTGGAGCGCCTGGACCAGCCGCTCACCCTGACCGACCTCGCCGGACACGCCCGGATGAGCCCGCGCACCTTCGCCCGCCGCTTCGGCGAGGAGGTCGGCCTCAGCCCCGGCCGCTGGCTCATCCAGCAGCGCGTGGCCCGCGCCCGGCATCTGCTGGAGTCCAGCGACCTTCCCGTGGACCGGATCGCCGGCGAGGTCGGCTTCGCCACCGGCGCCTCGCTGCGCCAGCACCTGCACGCGGCCATCGGGGTGTCCCCGGGTGCCTACCGGCGGACGTTCCAGGAGGCCCGCTGAACGTCGCGGGCCGCCCCGGCGTCACAGGAGCCGACAGCAGCCGAGCGGTGGAGGGGCGGGCATGCGCGGAGGGCCCTTGGCGGTGACGGTACTGGCGGCCGTGACGGCGGTGGGATGCGGCCCCGGGTCCGGTCCGGACCTGGTGGTGCGCGGAACGCCCCCGGCCTCCCCGTACCGGGGCCCGCTGCACGTCCCCACCCGGAGCACCGACGGCAGCGGGCCCCGGGCCCTGCTTCTCGCCTCCGGGGCCGCAGGCCGGGCCCTGGAGTGCGACGGGGAGATCCTCGACGGCGAGGGACCCGACGGGTGGAGCGCCGCCGACGGCGGCGCCACGCCGGAGGAGGGGCTGGCCCTCTACTTCGACATGTTCCAGCCCGAGCAGCCCGAGCACGGCTACCGCGTGGAACGCCGGACCGCCGACCGGGTGCTGTACTCCTTCGACGTCGGCGGCCGCACCAAGGTGGCCGTCGTCGTGGCCGAGGACCAGAAGGGGCGCCCCTGCTGGGGCCCGGAGACGAGCGCCTCCTGCGACCCCGCCGAACTCCCCGCGAGCTACACCGCCGCCAGGGGCTGGGAGATCTGGACCGACCGCACGGGCCACCGGGTCCCGGTGAGCCGGCTCAGCAGCTCCCCCGGGGCGGAGCACTGCGACGGGGAGTCGGCCCACTTCCTCACCCTCGACGGCCGGAGCTACGTCCGCGACCCCCAGGGCGACCTCGGCCGGGACGGCCTGCTCACCGCCCCGTACCGAGGCCATGTCCGGACGCTGCCCGCCGCCGCGCACGACACCGGGTACCGCTACCACGACTGGCGGCTGTGGCTCACCCCCGACCGGTCCACGGCGTACGTCCGCACGCCCGGCGGAACCGAGGCGTGGCCCCGGCTCGCACCGGGCGGCGCCTGCCGCTGACCGGGCGGGGGAGCAGGGGCGCTCAGGCCCCGGGCGCCGCGTACACCCGCTCACCGCCGACGTAGGTGAGTGCCACGGCCGTCTCCGCGATCGCCTCCGGCGGCCCGGCGAACGGGTCGCGGTCCAGGACGACCAGGTCGGCGAGGGCCCCGACGGCCACCCGCCCGGACTCGTCCAGGTGGTTCACGTACGCCGAACCGGCCGTGTACGCCGTGAGCGCGTCACCGAGGGCCAGCCGCTCGTACGGCAGGAACACCGGCCGTGTGCCCCCGGGTTCGGTCCGGTTGACCGCGACATGGACGCCCTGGAGCGGATCCGGACTGCTGACCGGCCAGTCGCTGCCCGCCGCGAGCCGCGCCCCGGAGCGCAGCAGCGCGCCGAACGGGTACTGCCAGGCGGCCCGTTCGGGCCCGAGGAAGGGGATCGTCAGCTCGTCCATCTGCGGCTCGTGCGCCGCCCACAGCGGCTGGATGTTCGCGGTCGCGCCGAGCCGGGCGAAGCGCGGCACGTCGTCCGGGTGCACGACCTGGAGGTGCGCGAGATGGGGCCGGGTGTCGCTCGGCCCGTTCGCGGTGCGCGCGGCCTCGATCGCGTCCAGCGCGTCCCGTACGGCACGGTCGCCCAGCGCGTGGAAGTGGCACTGGAAGCCGAGCGCGTCCAACTCGGTGACGAACTTGGGCAGTTGTGCGGGGTCGAGGAAGCTCTTGCCCCGGTTGGCCGTGACGCAGCCGCACCGGTCCAGATAGGGGTCGAGCAGGGCGGCCGTGTGGTTCTCGGCGACCCCGTCCAGCATCAGCTTCACGGTGCCCGCGCGGAACCGGCCGTGGCTGAACGCACCTCGCCTCTCCACGAGTTCCGGGATCTGCTCGGCCCCGCGCTCCCGGTCCCACCACAGCGCGCCGACCACCCGCGCGGTGAGGGAACCGTCCCGGGCCGCGGTCAGGTACGCCTCGGCCGGGTCGTCCATGCCGAGGAAGTCGCCGACGAGCGCGTCCTGCCAGGCGGTGATGCCGAGCGCGTGCAGATGCCGCTGGGCGTGCAGCAGCGCGGCCAGCCGGTCGGCCGGGCCCGCGGGCGGGGTGAGCCGGCCGACCAGCTGCATCGCCCCCTCCTGGAGCGTGCCGCCGGGTGCGCCGGACGCGTCCCGCTCGATCCGCCCGTCGGCCGGGTCGGGGGTGTGCCGGTCGATGCCGGCCAGCTCCAGCGCCCGGCTGTTCACCCAGGCACCGTGGTGGTCCCGGTTCGGCAGGTACACCGGCCGGTCCGGGACCACCGCGTCCAGCAGCTCCTTCGTCGGCGTGCCGCCCTCGAACGCCTCCATCGACCAGCCGCCGCCGAGGATCCACTCACGCTCGGGGTGGGCGTCGGCGTAGGCGCGCACGGCGGCCACGGTCTCCTCGGCCGTCGTCGTACCGGACAGATCGCACTGGGACAGCTCGAGACCGGCCGGCACCGGGTGGACGTGCGCGTCCTGGAAGCCGGGCAGCAGCAGCCGTCCGGCCAGGTCCACCACCTCCGTGCGCGGCCCGGCCGGCTCGCGCGGCCCGGCGTGCCCGACGGCGGTGATCCGGTCGCCGGTGACGGCGACCGTGGCCGCGGTGCGGCCCTGCGGGGTGAGGACGAAACCGCCGGTGAAGAGCAGATCAGCGTGCATGATGCCTTTCCTGAAGGTCAGTTGGAAGTGGTGAGGAGCTGCTGGGAGTCGGCGTCGGTGCCTTCTCCGGTGCGGAAGTAGGGCGACCGGCGCACCCACTTCGCCCACGCGGCCACCAGGAACCCGGACCCGATCATCGCCAGCGGCATGAGCAGCAGGAACCAGCCGTTGTCCGCGCGCAGCGCCAGGTGGTCGGTGGAGCGGTAGAACGACCACGCGAGGTAGCCGCCGAGGCCCAGCAGCGCGGCGGCGCTGAGCGTGGGCAGCACCACCGCCCGCACCCCCTGCCACCGGTCCTCGCGCAGCAGCGAACGGAAGCGCACGGCCGCCGCGAGCGCGGTGAGCGCGTACGACAGGGCGACGACGATCCCGACCGCGTTCACGATCGCGTCGATCATGTCGGCCAGCCGCGGGATCACCAGGGCGGCCGCCGCCACCACCGTGGCCAGCGCCCCGATCAGCAGCGTCCCGGCCGCCGGGGTCCCGTAGCGTGCGCTGACCCTGGACCACACCGGTCCGAGGGTACGGTCGCGGCTCATCGCGAACATCCCGCGCGCCGTCGGGATGACACCCGCCTGGAGCGAGGCCACCGCCGAGAACATCAGCGCCACCAGAGGCAGCGCGGCCAGCGGCCGGTCGGCCAGCCGGTCGCCGTAGAACGCCAGGCCCTCCGCGCCGTGCCCCGCCAGCTCGCCCTGCGACAGCACCCGCTGGAAGGCCAGCGAACCCAGCAGGAACAGCCCGAGCATCGTCACCAGGGTGATCGTCCCGGCCCGGGAGGCGTCCCGCGGCTCGCGCACCTCCTCGTTGACGGTGAACGCGGCCTCGAACCCCCAGTAGCAGAACACCGAGAGCACCAGTCCCTGCGCCAGCGCGGTCGCCGAGGGGATCGCGAACGGGTCGAACCAGGAGAGGCTGAAGCGGTGCGGGCCGGTGACGAGGCCGTAGCCGCAGAACCCGAGCAGCACGACGTACTCGAAGACCAGCAGCCCGCTCTGCAGCCGGGCCGCGCTGCGGACCCCGGTCACGGCGGTCAGGGTGACCGCGACCAGGACGAGGATGCCGACCGCCGTGGTCTGCGCGGTCGAGCCGGGGTCGAGGCCGAGCGAGCCGATCCGGTGCAGGCCCGCCTCCCCGGCCAGTTGCAGCACCGCCGAGCCGGTGACCGCCGTGGTGTACGCGAGGAACGCCACGCTGGCCACGATGTTCACCCACCCGACCGTGAAGCCGAGCCAGGGGCTGAGCGAACGGCCCACCCACACATAGCCGTTGCCCGCGTTGGGCTCCACCCGGTTGAGCCGCGAGTAGGCACCGGCGATGCCGAGCACCGGCAGGAACGACAGCAGCATGATCGCCGGCAGGTGCGGGCCGACCACCCCGGCGATCACGCCGAGGCCGATGCCGATGCTGGTGGTCGCGGCCGTGCTGGAGGCCGCCACGGCGACCGTGTCCGACACGCTCAGGGACCTGCGCAGCCCGGGCCGTGCAGGGGGGTCCACTCCGATGGATCCGTCGTTCATGGCCGGCTCTCCGCTCACCGCGGGGCCCGGACGGCCCCGGTGAGCGGACATGAAACTGCCGGGGCACTTAACAGGTCAACGGTGTTGTCATAAGGTGCGGGGCACGTCCCCAGGGAGGCCCCATGAGCGAACGTGTCGTCCCGCCCGCCGATCGCCGGCGCCGCCGCCCCACGAAGCAGGGCGTCGTGCTGTCCGAGGAGCTGATCGTCGGGACCGCGATGCGGCTGATCGAGGAGCACGGCGCCGACGCACTCTCCGTGCGCCGCCTCGGCCGGGCGCTCGGCGCCGACCCCAGCTCGCTGTACCGGTACTTCCGGCACACCGACGACCTGATGCTCGCCGTCGCCGACGAGCTGATCGGCCGTACCCTCGCCACCTGGCGGCCCACCGGCGACTGGGCCGCCGACCTGCGCGACCTCGGCCTGCGCATGCACGCCGGTGCCCTCGCGCACCCCCGTGCGGCCGTGCTGAGCGCCCACCGCGTCACCGGGCGCGCGCACGAGATCCAGGCGGTCGAGAGCATCCTCGGGGTGCTGCGGCGGGCCGGGTTCCCGGATGCCGAGGCGGTGCGGACCTACCACGCGTTCGTCGACCAGGCCCTCGCCTTCGGCGCGCTGGACTCCGCGGGCACCGCCCTGCCCCGGCCCGCACGGGAGGCCGAGGCGGAGGTGTGGCGCGACACCTACGGCAGCCTGTCCGCGGACACCCACCCGCACATCGCGGCCACCGCCCGCCATCTCGTCGCCACCATGCGCGCCAGCTCCTACCCGGCCGCGCTGGAGCTGCTGCTGACCGCCGCGCGGACACGCCTCGACCAGATCCGTGCCAACACGCGGCAATAGAGGCCACACTGGACGGCATTCGTATCCAGAGGAGGCCGAACACCATGACCCCGCCGCCCGCCCGCACCGCCGAGCAGCGCAAGAAGGACACCCTGCACCGGCTGGAGCATGACGTCGACGCCTGGGTCGCCACCGCGGGCCCCGACGGTGCCGCCCCCTACCTCGTGCCGCTGTCCTTCGTCTGGGACGGCGCCGTCCTGCTGATCGCGACCCCCGCCGACAGCCCCACCGGGCGCAATCTCGCCGCCACCGGCAGGGCCCGCCTCGGCATCGGCCCGACCCGGGACGTCGTCCTCGTCGAGGGAGCCGTCCGCGCCGTGACCCCCGAGGAACTGCCCGAGGAGGACGCCGAGGTCTTCGCCGGCAAGACGGGCTTCGACCCGCGCGAACTCGCCACCCCCTACCTCTACTTCACGGTCGTACCCCAGCGCGTCCAGGCCTGGCGGGAGGCGAACGAGCTGCCGGGGCGGGAGCTGATGCGCGACGGACGGTGGCTTCTCGCCGACTGAATCCGGGGGCCCGGGATATCCGCAGGGGGAGGACATCCCCGGGAGGAAACATGGCACTGGTGAAAGCGGGCGTCGTGGTACTGGACTGCTCCGAGCCCGAGAAACTGGCCGAGTTCTACAGGGAGTTGCTGGAGGGGGAGCAGACGCGCGCGTCGGCCAACCTGGTGGAGATCCGGGGCGCCGACGGCGCGCGGCTGGCCTTCCGCCGGGACGTGAACGCCACCCCGCCCAGCTGGCCGCGCCCCGAGAACTCCCTCCAGGTCCACCTCGACTTCCTGGTCGAGGACCTGGACGAGGCCGAGCGCCGGGTCGTGGGACTCGGCGGCCGGCCGATCGAGACCAAGGACGCGGCGGGGCCGTACGAGGAACGCGGCTACGCCGACCCCGCCGGGCACTCCTTCACCCTGCGCCTGGTGCCGACGCCGGCACCCAAGCAGGGCTGAGCACGGCACTCACGCCCTCAGTCCCGGCCCTTCTCGTCGGCCACCGGCCACATACCCGTCGACCGGGCGATGGCCTTGGCGCCGGTGCGGTCCACGGCGCTGCGCACCACCGCGAAGATGGCGCCCTGGACCGCCGCGGCCAGCAGGATCTCGCCCCAGCCGCGGTCCCGGTCCAGGGCGTCGGGCGCGTCCTCCTCATGCCGTATCGCCATCCACGCCTTCTGGAAGGCGAGACCGGCCAGCGCGCCGCTCGCCCAGCTGAGGACGAACCCGATCGGCTGGTAGACGAGCGGTAGTTTCTTCTTCTTCGTCTTGGACATGTGTGACTACTTCCTCGTCAGGTGGTCCTCATGCGGCCCGTCCCGGAGCAGCCACTCGTTCGCCGGGAGGCACCGGCCCCGGGGGCGTCCCCTCGCCGAACGGCCGGCCGCCCAGCTCCTCGCGGTGGTGCGGGCTCAGCCAGCCGGCCAGATCGGGGCCGAGCGGGACGATCGCGGTGGGGTTGATGCCGGTGTGCACCTGGTAGTAGTGCCGCTTGATGTGGTCGAAATCGACCGTGTCGCCGAAGCCGGGCGTCTGGAACAGGTCCCGCGCGTACGCCCACAGCACCGGGTGCTCGGCCAGCTTCCAGAGGTTGCACTTGAAGTGGCCGTGGTAGACCGGGTCGAACCGGACCAGCGTGGTGAACAGCCGGATGTCCGCTTCCGTGAGGGTGTCACCGACCAGATACCGCTGTCCGGCCAGCCGGTCGGCGATCAGTTCCAGCCGCCGGAAGACGCCCGCGCACGCCTCCTCGTACTCCTCCTGGTGCGTGGCGAACCCGGCCCGGTACACGCCGTTGTTGACGTCCCGGTAGACGTCCGCCATCACTGAGTCGATCTCGTCGCGCAGGCCCTCCGGGTACAGGTCGGGCGCGCCGTCGCGGTGCAGCGCCCGCCACTCGGTGGCCAGGTCCAGGGTGAGCTGCTGGTAGTCGTTGGTCACCAGCCGTCCGCTCGGCACGTCCACCACCGCGGGCACGCTCACCCCGCCCGGGTAGCCGGTCTCGCGCCGGTCGTAGGCCTCGCTCAGATGGCGGATGCCGAGCACCGGGTCCCGGCCGTCCGGGTCCAGGGTGAACCGCCAGCTGCGGTCGTCCTGGATCGGGTCGGTGACCGCCATCGGCAGCGCGTCCTCCAGGCCGAGCAGGCGGCGGGAGACCACCGCCCGGCTCGCCCAGGGACACGCCCGGGACACCACCAGCCGGTAGCGCCCCGCCTCGACCGGCCAGCCGTCCCGGCCGTCGGCGGTGATCCGGTCCCGGAAGTGGCTCCGGGACCGGCTGAACGTCTTGTGGCCGTAGGCGCTGTTGCCGTCGCCGCCCATGTCTCCTCCTCGCCTCCCAGGGGGCCTCGGGCAACCGCGTTCCCCGTTTTCCGCCGCCCGCACGGTGTGATCCGCCCGCTCGGGGGCAGTCGGCGATGGGTGAGCGGGACATCCTCGGAACGGGAGCCGGCCGCGCGGGCGGCCGAGGACGGCGGTACGACGGGCGAGCGCGCCTCGGCGGCGCGCCGCGGACGAAGGCACCGGGGGGACCCCGACGGGGACCGGCACACCAAGGTCACCGTCCTGGTGGCGCTCGGCGCCAATCTGCTGATCGCCGCGGCCAAGGCCGTCGGCGGGGTCGTCGCGGCCTCGCCCGCGCTGCTGTCGGAGGCCGCGCACTCCGTGGCGGACAGCTTCAACGAGGTGTTCCTCCTGACCGCCCTGCGCCGCAGCCGCCGTCCCCCGGACCGACGGCACCCCTTCGGCTACGGCAAGGAGCGCTTCTTCTGGTCCCTGCTCGCGGCCGTCGGGATCTTCGTCATGGGCGGCTGCTTCTCCTTCTTCCAGGGCTTCGAGGCGCTGCGCGAAGGCACCCAGGAGAAGTTCACCGGCTATGTGGTGGGCCTGATCGTGCTCGGCGTGGCGCTGCTGGCCGAGGGCGGCTCGCTGCTGCGGGCGCTGCACCAGGTGCGACGGCAGGGCGGCGGCCTCGGCGCGCTGCGCGATCCGGCCCTGCGCACGGTGGTCGCCGAGGACGGCACGGCGGTGCTCGGCGTGAGCCTCGCGATCGTCGGCATGGCCCTGCACATGGTCACCGGACAGGTCGCCTGGGAGGCGTCGGCCTCCCTCGCGATCGGTGTGCTGCTGGTGTACGTCGCCTACCGGCTGGGCCGCGACGCCCGCGACCAGCTCATCGGTGAGGCCGCCGACCCGGAGCTGACCGGCAGGATCCGCTCGCTGCTGCGGGCGCAGCCGGAGATCGACAGCGTCGAGGCGATGTTCACGATGAAGCTGGGGCTCGACTCCATGCTGGTGGCCGCCCGGATCGACCTGGCGCCGGGTCTGGACAGCGAGCGGGTCGAGGAGGTCGCGGTCCGAATCAAACGGTCCCTCGCCGACATGTTCCCCGAGGCCGACCAGATCTTCCTGGACGTGACCGACCGGCCGGCGGAAGAGGCGGCAAAAAGCCCCGCCGCGACGGGGGAACGCGGCGGGACCTGACGCCCGCTTGCCCACCCCGGGCGGGGTTCACACCTCCCCGGCACAGATTTTTCCGGAACTCGGCGGACCCGGCCCCGAACCGGCCGGGAACCGGCGTCGGCCGGGCCTGGTGCACGCCGTGCGCCGGCCGGTGTTTCCGGCCTCCGACGGAGCCGCCGCCCTGCCGCGGCAGGTCATGCCGCCGGGCCCGGACGGAGCAACGGGATCCGGCCGGGCCCGGCAGCCGGATCGAGCCACACCCCGCCCGGGGGTCGTGCACGGTTCGAGCCGGGAGCCGGGAGCCCCGCGGTGCGGCCCGGCCCGGTCAGCCGGCTTCGACGGGCTCCAGCACGAAGACCGGGATCTCCCGCGACGTCTTCTCCTGGTACTCGGCGTACGGGGGATACGCCGCCACCGCGCGGTCCCACCACCGGGCCTTCTCCGCCCCGGTGACCTCGCGGGCCCGCATGTCGCGCCGCTCCGCACCGTCCTGCAGCTCGACGTGCGGATCGGAGGTGATGTTGAAGTACCAGACCGGGTGCTTCGGGGCGCCGCCCTGGGAGGCGACCACCGCGTACCGGCCGTCGTGCTCCACCCGCATCAGCGGCGTCTTGCGGATCTTCCCGCTCTTCGCGCCCCTGCTGGTCAGGATGATGACCGGCAGTCCGGTGTCCAACAGTGTGGTTCCCTTCGTCCCGCCGGAGCTCTCGTACAGCTCGACCTGCTCGCGCACCCACTGCTGCGGGCTGGGCTCGTACTCGCCCTCAAGAGGCATGGGATCCGTCCCCTTCGTCGGTCCAACGGCTGTCCGCCACCGCACTCCAACGCCGGTGGCCGCCTGATTCATCCGTACCGTGCCTCCTGTCCGCCGACCGGGTGGTTACTCCCGGCCGTCGTGTCGGCCGAACGGACGGCACTGGCCGGATCCGGATCCCGCGAGCTCTGCACTTCGGCCAGATCGGGCGGATCATTGAAGTGGCCGAACTTGCCGTCGACCCATAGATGCCTGGGGCATCTAATGAAGATCGGCACGACGCACCTCTTCGTCTGCGAGGTCTTTCCATGACGGAACTGACGGACATCACCGGTCCGGCGACCCCGGCCGATCCCGTCGCCTTCCCCCAGGACCGCACCTGCCCCTACCACCCGCCCACCGGGTACGACCCGCTGCGCGACGGGCGAGCCCTGTCCCGCGCCACCCTGTACGACGGCCGTGAGGTCTGGCTGGTCACCGGCCACGCCACCGCCCGCGCGCTGCTCGCCGACCACCGTCTGTCCTCCGACCGCCGCCGTCCCGGCTTCCCCGTGCCCACGGCGCGCTTCGCGGGCGTACGCGACCGCCGGGTGTCCCTGCTCGGGGAGGACGACCCCGAGCACCAGAGGCAGCGACGGATGATGATCCCGTCGTTCACCGTCAAACGCGCGACCGGGCTGCGGCCCACCATCCAGCGGACCGTGGACGGGCTGCTGGACCGCATGACCGAGCAGGGCCCGCCCGCCGAACTGGTCTCCGCCTTCGCGCTGCCCGTGCCGTCGATGGTGATCTGCGGCCTGCTCGGGGTGCCGTACGCCGACCACGAGTTCTTCGAGGAGCAGTCCCGCAGGCTGCTGCGCGGCCCGACGGCCGCAGACACCCAGCGGGCCCGCGAACGGCTGGAGGAGTACCTCGGCGGGCTCATCGACGAGAAGTCGAAGGAGCCGGGGCCCGGCGACGGCGTCCTGGACGACCTCGTCCACCAGCGGCTGCGCGAGGGCACGATGGAGCGCGCCGAGGTCGTCTCGATGGCCGTCATCCTGCTGGTCGCGGGCCACGAGACCACCGCCAACATGATCTCCCTCGGCACCTACACGCTGCTGCAGCACCCCGAGCGGCTGGCCGAGCTGCGCGCCGACCCGGCGCTGCTGCCCGACGCCGTCGAGGAGCTGATGCGGATGCTGTCCATCGCGGACGGCCTGGTGCGGGTGGCGCTGGAGGACATCGAGGTCGCCGGAACCACGATCCGGGCCGGCGACGGCGTGTTCTTCTCCACCTCGGTGATCAACCGTGACCCGTCCCGGTACGCAGAGCCCGACGCCCTGGACTTCCACCGCCCCACCCGCCACCACGTGGCCTTCGGCTTCGGCATCCACCAGTGCCTGGGCCAGAACCTGGCCCGCGCGGAACTGGAGATCGCCCTCGGCAGCCTGCTTGCGCGGCTGCCCGGACTGCGGCTGGCGGCCCCCGCCGAGAAGATCCCGTTCAAGCCCGGCGACACGATCCAGGGGATGCTGGAACTCCCCGTGACCTGGTAAGAGGCCCTGCTCATGCACATCGAGATCGACAAGGACCGGTGTATCGGCGCGGGGCAGTGCGCGCTGGCCGCGCCCGGCGTCTTCACCCAGGACGACGACGGCTTCAGCATGCTGCTGCCGGGCCGGGAGGACGGCGGCGGCGACCCGATGGTCCGCGAGGCGGCCCGCGCCTGCCCGGTGAGCGCGATCAGCGTGAAGGAGACGGCGGGCTGAGCCGGTCCCGGCCTGCGGCCGCCATGAGCGCCCGGGCGGCGTCCCGGGCCTCGGCCGCCGGCCGGGTGCTCCCGCTGACACCCGCCGTGACCATGGCGCCCTCGGCCAGCAGGAAGAGCGGGCCGGTCAGCGCGGCGGGCAGGCCGGCCGCGTCGACGAGCGAGGCGAGGTAGTCCCGGAACGCCTCCTTGTGGGCGCGCACCTCCCGCGCCACCAGGGCCGAGGTGGCGCCGAGTTCGCCGTGGGCGTTGATCCAGGCGCACCCGCGGAAGCCGTCCTCGCCGAACCACGCCTCCAGCCAGTCGAACACGGCCGGGATCCGCTCCCGCGCGTCCGGCTGCCGCTCGACGTGCTCGGCCAGGCGGCCGCGCCAGCGCTCGTCCCGCCGTCCCAGATAGGCCGCGACGAGCTGCTCCTTGGCGGGGAAGAGCTGGTAGAGGCGCTTGAGCGAGACGCCGGACGCACCCCGCAGCTCGTCCATCCCCACGGACTGCACACCGCGGGCGTAGAACAGCTCCTCCGCGGCGTCGAGCGCCCTCTCCCTGGCTATCGCGCTGTCCACGGCGGCACCACCACTCCTTGACGTGAGAACGAGCGTTCTCCTACCGTAGCAGCCACCCGGAGAACGAGCGTTCTCCTACCGTAGCAGCCACCCGGAGAACGCTCGTTCTCCGGTCTCGCGCGACCTGAGGAGAAGAGATGGCCGACCGTCCGCCCCTGCCGCCGTTCACCGCCGAGACCGCCGCCCGTAAGGTCCAGGCCGCCGAGGACGCCTGGAACACCCGGGACCCGCACAAGGTGGCGCTCGCCTACTCCGAGGACTCCGTGTGGCGCAACCGCGACACCTTCGTCACCGGCCGTGCCGGGATCGTCGAGTTCCTGACCGGCAAGTGGGAGCGGGAGCTGGAGTACGCGCTGCGCAAGGACCTGTGGGCCTTCGAGGGCAACCGCATCGCCGTCCGCTTCCAGTACGAGTCCCGGGACACCGGCGGCCGGTGGTGGCGCTCCTACGGCAACGAGCTGTGGGAGTTCGACGAGCACGGCCTGATGACCCGGCGCGAGGCCAGCATCAACGACGTGCGCATCGAGGAGGGGCAGCGACGCATCCACGGCCCCCGCCCGGAGGCCGAGCGAGGTGAGTCCTTCCCGCTTCAGTAGGGTTCCCCGATGACCCCGCGGAAGCCCTTCCTCTACGTAGTCGTCTGCGCGGCCGGCATCGCCGCCGGCGTCAGCAAGCTGGTCACGGCCGCCCAGGAACGTTCCTGGGAGGTCGGTGTCATCGCCACACCGGTCGCGATGGGCGGCTTCTTCGACACCGCGGCCGTCGAGGCGCAGACCGGCCGCCCCATCCGGTCGGCGTGGCGCTCACCGGCCGACCCGCGCCCGTTCCCGGCGCCCGACGCGGTGGTGGTCGCGCCCGCCACCTTCAACACCGTCAACAAGTGGGCCGCGGGCATCGCCGACACCCTCGCCCTCGGCACCCTGTGCGAGGCCCCGGGCCTCGGTGTGCCGGTCGCCGTGCTGCCCTGTGTGGCGGACGCGCTGGCCGCCCATCCCGCCTATCGGGACAGCCTGACGCGGCTGCGCGGGATGGGCGTCCGCTTCGGTGCCCCGTACTCCGGGGAGCCCCTGCCGGACGGACGGCGCCCGGAGTTCCCCTGGGAGAGCGCCCTGGACCTGCTGGAGCGGCACTAGCCGCAGGTCAGCGTCGGTCCCGCCACCATGCCGCCGGTGTAGAGCGCCTGCCCGTCGGGCATCCAGTAGCCGAGCTTCGACACCACCGTGGAGCACCGGGACCCGACGGTGACCCGCACCTCCACCTTCTCCGGGTGGCCGGGCTGCAGTTCGGTCAGCGCGCAGTCCAGGGAGTGCCCCCGCCGGGTCCTCGCCGGGTACCGGCCGACCAGCGGGTTCACGCAGCGGGCGTCCGACGTGGAGATGCGCACACCGGTGCCCGCCTCGCCGATCAGCCCGAAGCGCGCACTGCCGTCGCCCTCGGTGCTGTCCCGGCGGATCGTGTAGGTCAGCGTGGTCGTGGCGCCCCGGCGCAAGGTCGTCCGGTCCACGGTGACGGCGTGCGTGGGCTTCGCCCTGGGGGCGGTCAGCGACAGGGTGGCCTGGACCGTGCCCTGGAGGTCGACCCCCGCGGGCGCCGACCGCACCCGCACGGTGGCGGTGATGTCGTAGGTGCCGGGCCCCGGGTACTCGCCCGAGCCGGGCAGGGTCCCGGCGGCGAGCGTCCGCCCGGTCCGCCGTGCCGTCCAGGTGCCGGTGGTGCGGCAGGTGTACCTGACCCGGGTGCCGGCCAGGCCGCAGGCGGCCGGCGCGGAGACCGCCAGCTGGGGGCCGCCGCTGCCCGCGCACAGACTGACCAGGGCGTGCTGGCCGTACCCGCCGTGCAGGACCCCGGCGGTCGCGCACAGCGTGGCCGGCTCCTCGGCCTTCGGTGCGTGCGCGGCGGCGGGCCCGGCCCAGGCGGGGGTGACGAGGGCCAGGGGCAGCAGCGCCGCCCCGGCCAGGGCTCTCAGGGTGGTCGGACGTGTCGGCACCGCGTTCCTCCCGGGCGGCCGTGACCGGCCGGGCGCCGGTCGCCTGCGCAGAGGATGATCCGACGGTACGACCATCCGCCGGACCCCACGCCGGGCGGTCACCTGGGGGCAGCAACCGGTACGCCCCGTCGCGCGCCGGTCGGTCGCGGCGCTGGGGCCTGTCTGACCACTCCCGTCTGCCGCGCGACGCCATGCACGCACGCTCGTCGCGCCGGTCCCAGACCCGAGTACGTCCGGTACGAGGGCCTGGGGCCGACACACTGCGCTCGGCGGCCGGCCGCCGATCACCCGACGGTCACCGAAGTCATGACCGGGTACACCTAGCGCACCGCGCGGACGTATCCCGCGCTGCCCGGGGTGGAGACGTCCCGGTCCCGGCGGACGATGCTCAGCCGGCCGCCCCAGTGGGCGAGGGCCTTGCGCAGGCCGCCCGCGGTGTACTCGATGTCCACGACCCGGTCGTCGAACGCCTTCGCGTACACGTCGCACTCGTCGTACTGCCCGCACTCCTCCGTCACCGCGAAGTCCAGTCCCGCCTGGCGGCGCCGGCCGGCCAGTTCGGCGGTGTTCTTCTGCGCGATGGCCAGGTGCCGGGCGTGCGCGTGCCGGGAGAGCAGGGTCATGAACGCGGTCGCGTCGGCCGCGGTGAGCAGCCCGTGGGAGCGCGTGTAGCTGTCGTAGTTGTCCGGTTCGACGGCGTCGAAGCCCTTGCGCGCGCAGCCGTCGGTCCACCCGTTCACCCGCTCGGCCACCCGCTGCCGCTTGGCCGGGGTGCCGATGTCGAGCAGCGGCTCGTTCCAGTCCTCGTCGATGACGACCTTGCCGTGCGCGTCGCGCAGCAGCAGGTCGGCCGGCCACGAGGAGCGCTCGGCGGGCTGGGCCTGGAAGGCGTTGACGTAGCAGATGTTGTACAGGCCGGGCGCGGGGGAGTCGGAGCGGTCGCGGCTGACGATCCGCACGCCCGCCGGGGGCGGATAGGCGCCGCCGATCTGGTAGTCGAACCCGGCGTGCCGCGGCGGCAGGCGCACCGCCCCCTGCTTCGGCGAGCCGTCCGCCTTCCCGCCGTCCTCGGCTCCGGAGGAGCAGCCGCCCAGGACCGACACGGCGGCGGTCAGGGCGAGCACTGCGGCGCCGGCGGCCCGCGCGGGACCCGCGGCGCGGAGAACACCCTTGGGGGGCAAGTCCGCTCCATCCTGCCCACGCCGGGCGGCGCGGCACGTGTCAGGATCAAATCGTCCGCACACTTCGACCGTCAAGTCGCCCCGGGCCACGTCGTAGGCTCGGCACCGACCACCCGTCCCGAAGGCAGGAGCAGCAACGATGCAGTACGTGAAGCTCGGTTCGACGGGCCTGGACGTCTCGCGAATCTGTCTGGGCTGCATGACCTACGGACTGCCGGACCGCGGTACGCACGAGTGGACCCTCGACGAGGAGGCTTCCCGTCCGCTCATCCGGCAGGCGCTGGAGGCGGGCATCAACTTCTTCGACACCGCCAACGTCTACTCCGACGGCACCAGCGAGGAGATCGTCGGCAAGGCCCTGCGCGAGTACGCCGACCGCGACGAGATCGTGCTGGCCACGAAGGTCAACGGCCGCATGCGGCCGGGCCCCAACGGCGCCGGACTGTCCCGCAAGGCCATCCTGGCCGAGATCGACCACAGCCTGCGCCGGCTCGGCACCGACCACGTCGACCTCTACCAGATCCACCGCTTCGACCACGCGACCCCCGTCGAGGAGACGATGGAGGCGCTGCACGACGTGGTCAGGGCGGGCAAGGCCCGCTACATCGGGGCGAGTTCCATGTACGCGTGGGAGTTCGCCAAGCTCCAGTACACGGCGGAGCGGCACGGCTGGACGACGTTCGTGTCGATGCAGAACCACTACAACCTGCTCTACCGCGAGGAGGAGCGGGAGATGCTGCCGCTGTGCGCGGACCAGGGTGTCGGCGTGCTGCCGTGGAGCCCGCTCGCCCGGGGGCGGCTCACCCGCGACTGGGGCACGGTCACCGAACGCAGCGCGAACGACAACTTCGGCAGCCGCCTCTACCTGGAGGGCGACCGCTCCATCGTCGAGGCCGTCACCCGGATCGCCGGCGACCGGGGCGTGCCGCGCGCCCAGGTGGCCCTCGCCTGGCTGCTGCACCAGGGCACGGTGGCCGCGCCGATCGTCGGCGCCGGCAAACCGCGGCACATCGAGGACGCGGTGGCCGCCGTCGAACTCCGCCTGACCGACAAGGAGATCGAGGAACTGGAGCAGCACTACACCCCGCGCGCCATCAGCGGCCACTGACCGGTCAGTGGGGTCCGTGCGGCGCGAACGCGGTGCCGCACGGACCGGCACCCCCGCTCTTTGGCAGCGCCACCCGCGCACCGGACATCGTCAGCGTCCGGTAGTACGCCCCGACGCGCTCCGCCGAGCGGCCCACGTAGTGCCCGATGAAGGAGCGCCGGAACCGGTCGGCGCTGCGGTTGGGGCCGGAGCCGTGCACCAGGCTCCCGTTGAAGAAGAGCACGTCACCCGGCGCCAGGTCCACCGGCACCGGGGCGAGCCCGGGCGGCGGCGGCACGTACTCGCGGGCGAACGACAGCTCCTCGTCCGCCACTTCCGGGCAGAACAGGCCCATCCGGTGGGTGCCGGGGACCACTTCGAGGCCTCCGTTGTCCCGGTCGACGGGCTCGCACGCCACCCACGCGGCCACACAGGTGCCCGGCTCGGCCCGCAGGTAGAAGTTGTCCTGGTGCAGCGCCTGTCCCCGGGCCCCCGGCGGCTTGAAGTAGAACATGCTCTGCGCGGCCAGCACCTCCTCCCCGAACAGCGCCTCCAGCACCGCCCGCAGCCGGGCGTCCAGGAGGAACTCCCTTGCCACGACGCTGATCTCGTGCGGATGCATCACCCGGGGGTGGCGGCGCAGCGGGTCGGGATCGGCCGGGTCGGGCGCGAAGTGCCCCGGCACCGGACCGGCCGCGTGCAGCGCCGCGAAGGCCGCGCACAGCCGGCCGACCTCGTCGTGCCCGAACAGGCCGCGCACGACGGCGTACCCGTCCTCCTCGAACCGCCGCACGGTGGCGCCGATGTCCGTGGCCGTCATGGTCCGCTCCTCGTACGGGTACGCCTCGGTCTGCCACGCTAGGCCGGCGCCCCCGACGGGAGGATGCCCATGGGTGCTGAGGGTCTGCCCGTGACCGCTGCCGCGGGTGATCCGTCCCCGCCGCCGGGACTGGTGGTGACCGGGCGCTACGACCAGGGTCCGGACTACGGCGTCAACCGTCCCCGTGGAGCCGCCAGTTGGCTGTTCACGTTCACCACGGGCGGACGCGGGCTGATCCGGCAGGGCGGCGCCCGGGCGGAGGCGGACGCCGGGCGGCTGGTGGCGCTCGCACCCGGTGTCGGCCACCGTTACGCCGTCGCGCCCGGCGCCGGCCGGTGGCGCTTCTGGTGGACGCACTGCCAGGCCCGGCCGTCGTGGGCGCCCTGGCTCGCCCCGTACGCCGTCGCCGACGGCCTGTACGCGGTCGAGCCCGTACCCGGCGCCCTGCTCGGCCGGATCGAGGCGGCGTTCGCCCGGATGCTCGCCGACGCCCGCCGGCCGGGCGTGGGCGCGCCGGGCGGCCCGGACCCGGTGGCCGTGGCCCAGGGCAGCCTGGCACGGGAACTCGCCCTGTGCGCACTGGAGGAGGTCGTCCTGCTGGCCGTCTCCGGCACCCGGCGGCCCGCCCGGCGGGCGGCCGCCGACGCCCGGGTGCGCCGCGCCGGGGAACTGATCGCCGCCGACCCCGGCGCCCCGCACACCGTCCGCTCGCTCGCCGGGAGCGTCGCGCTGTCCCCGTCCCGGTTCGCGCACCTGTTCACCCAGGAGACCGGAAGTCCCCCGATGCGCGCCCTGCGCGAGGCCCGGCTGCGGCACGCGGCCCGGCTGCTGGAGGCCACCGACCTGACGGTGGCACGGGTCGCCGCCGCCTCCGGATTTTCCAGTCCCTTTCACTTCAGCCGGCTCTTCCACCAGCGCTACGGCGTGCCGCCGGGCGCCTACCGGGCGGGCGAACGGCAGTAATTGGAAGAAAGGGCCGCCCTTGACAAAGTGTCAATACAAAAGGCCTCGCGGGCAATGCCGAAAATCGAGGGATCACTTGTTCATACATGCGCGACTGTGCAAAAGTGTGGGCTGTCGGCGCGCAGGCACATCACATTCCCGCTGTATGCGCCAGGCGCTCCCCGTACACCCTCCACGCTTCAAAAGAGCCGCTCAGGTGGACGTTCGAGCTGCCCGCCACCCTGCCCATACCCGTTGGTACGGACTAATTACGAGCCGCGTCCGGAGGAATACAGCCGTGAAAGAGGAAGGCCCGTCGGACGAGCAGTTGAGCGCCGAACTGCAGAAGTGGACGGGCTCGGCACCGGCGCTCCATCCGGTCGGTGAACTCCTCGACCGGCACTGGGAAGCGGCCTTCGCCTATGCCCGGCTGTGCACGAACGGGCCGCGCGCCGCCGGCATGCTCACCACCGCCGCGTTCACCCGGCTCTTCGGCGAATCCCTGCGTCAGGTCGGCCCGAACGCGGCCTGGCGGCCCCAGGTGCTCGTCGCCGTCCGCCGTATCGCCGCCGAGTGGGACACCGACGGCCGCCGGGAGCTCCTCCACCCCGCCCTGCGGCCGGACGGCGCCGGCGAGCGTGCCACCGCCCGGCTGCTGCCCCCGCCGGAACGCCGGCTGCTGTCCCGCGCCTTCCAGCTGATCCCCCAGGCCTCCCGCGCCGTGCTGTGGCACGTCGAGGTCGAGGCCGAACCCCTCGCCGTACCAGCGGCGTTGCTCGGGCTGGACGAGGAGGAGGCCCGCGTCGAACTGCGCCGGGCCCGTGAGCGACTGCGCGAGGAGTGCCTCCACGTGCACCGCGAACTCGCCCCCGAGGCCGAGTGCCGCAGCTACCAGCGCATGCTCGACGTGACCTTCCGGCGCGGCGGGACCGACGTCGACCCGGACCTCCGGCAGCACCTGGTCGGCTGCACGCACTGCCGGCGCACCGCCGACCAACTCGCCCGGTTCAACGACGGACTCGGCCTCGCCCTCGCCGAGGGGGTCCTCGGCTGGGGCGCACGCGACTACGTGGAGTCCCGGGCGGACCGCACGGCCGTGCCCGCCGAGCCGGCCCCGGCCCCGCAGGCCGTGGCACCCCCCTCCGGCGAGCCCTTCGTCTCCGCCGCACCCGCCACCGGATCGCCCCGCACCGCTGCCGCCCCGCCCCGCGGGGCCCCTTCCCCCGGCGGCGCGGATCCGCACGGCACGGACCGCCCCGGCGCGTCTTCCCGCCGAACCACCCCGCCCACCGGCGCGGGTCCGCAGGGCACCGGCCGCCCCGGCACGCCCTCCCGCCGGGCCGCCTCGCCGCGTTCCGCCCACCGCGCCGCCCGCCGGGCACGGCGCCGCAACCTCGCGGCGGCCGTGGTCACCGTGAGCGGTCTGGTCGTACTGCCCCTGGTGCTGTGGGCGGTGCTCGGTCCGGGCGACGACCCGGGCCCCGGCTCGGCCGCCACCCCCTCCCGGACCCCGGGCAAGGGCTCCGCGACCCCGGGTGCGTCCTGGGCCGGTGCCGGTGCCCCGGGACAGGGCGCCGTACAGGGCCGGCTGCACAACCTCGCCTCGGGACTCTGCATCGGCGTCGTCGGCGGGAAGGCCGTCCAGGGCGCCGAGACCGAACTCGCCACCTGCTCCACGACGCCGGGCCAGCAGTGGCGCTACGAGACGGACGGACTGCTGCGCAACGTCTCCGCCCCCGAACTGTGCCTGGACTCCCAGCTCGGCTACTCGGTCCGCCTCGCCCCCTGCACCGCCACCGGCGCGGCCGCCAAGGACATCCGCTACGACTTCACCCTCCAGGGCGCGCTGGTGCCGCGCTGGAACCAGGACCTGGCCCTCGCCCCGGCCGCCACCGACGGCTCCGGCGCCCTCGTCGTCAAGAACCGTGCCCCCGGCTCCGCCCAGCGCTGGTCCGTCGACACCGCCAAGCCCGATCTGCGGATGCAGAACGTCAACTGGGACAGCCGCAGCGGCACATCACCGGCCCCCACCACCAGGCGCCCCACCCCGACGGCCACGGCCGCCACGCCCAAGGCGTCCGGGACCCCGTCACCGGCCCCCAGCCCGACGGCCACCACGCCCCCGGCACCCTCCGCCACCTACGACCCCTGCTCCCAGTACCCGTACCACTGCGACGGCGGCGGAGGCTGGGGAGGCGGCCGCCACCACCGCTGACTCAGGGGTGGTGGTGCGGCGGCGGGGGCGGGATCGTCGCGAGGCCCGGGGCGGGTTCGGGCCACACCAGCAGCACCGGACAGGGCGCGTGGTCGACGGCGAACCGGACGTGCGGGCCGAGACTGCGCGGCCCGAGCCGGGACCGGTCCCCGTCCCGCGCGAGCACCAGCAGGTCGGCCCCCTCGGCCGCCCCCACCACCTCCCGCTCGACCCGGCCCGAGCGCTCCTCACGCTCGCAGGGCCGGCCCAGCCGCTCGGCCGCCGCGTCGAGCAGTTCGGCCGCCGAACTCCCGCCGAGCGCCTCCAGCAGGTCGCCCGGATCGCGCTCGCGACGGCCCCGGCCCAGCAGCCCGGCGAACGCGCCGTGCGCCACCTCGGGCACGTCCGGACCGCTGACGTGCAGCAGCACCACCTCCGCCGCCTCGGGCGCATGGGCGCGCACCGCGTCCACACAGGCGGGCCAGGTGCCCTCGACGAGCCAGGCGATCACACGCATCCGGTCGGCCTCCCTCGGCCCGCAGCCACCGTCAGAAAACCTGCAGGGACCCCCACAGTGCCACCACCGACACCGCGAGGGAGGACGGCACGGCGAGCAGGCCCAGCCTGGTGAACTCCCCGAGGTCCACGCCGTGCTCGTGCTGGTGCACGATCCGCCGCCACAGCAGCGTGGCCAGCGACCCCGCGTAGGTCAGGTTGGGGCCGATGTTCACCCCGAGCAGCACCGCCAGCACCGCGCCCGGACCCGCCGGAGCCGTGAGCGGCAGCAGGACCAGCACCGCGGGCAGGTTGTTGATGAGGTTCGCCAGTACGGCGGCCAGCGCCGCGATCCCGAGCAGCGCCGGCAGCCCGGTCCCGCCCGGCAGCACCCGCCCGAGCACGCCCGCGAGCCCGTTGTCGACGACGGCCCGGACCACGATGCCCAGCGCCAGCACGAACGCCAGGAACGTTGGGGCCGCCGCCCGGACCACGGTCAGCGGTGTCGCCCTGCGCCGCAGCAGCGCCCGCCCGGCCAGCACCAGCGCGCCGGCCGCGGCGACCCAGGCGGGCTGCACGCCGAACGCCGAGGCCACCACGAACCCGGCCAGCGTGCAGCCCACGGTCACCAGCGCGAACACGGGCAGCCGGGGAGCCTCGCCGGTGTCCCGGCCCGGCGCCGCCGCCGCGAGGTCACGGGCGAAGAACCCCCGGAACACGGCGTACTCGACGCCGATCGCCAGCAGCCACGGCAGCGCCATCAGCGCGGCGAACCGGGTGAAGCTCAGCCCGCTCGCCGCGAACGCCAGCAGGTTCGTCAGATTGGACACCGGCAGCAGCAGCGAGGCGGTGTTCGACAGATGGGTGCAGGCGTACACATGCGGCTTGGGCCGTACGCCCGTCCGCGCGGCCGTGGCGAAGACCACCGGCGTGAGCAGCACGATCGTGGCGTCCAGGCTGAGCACGGCCGTGATGGCGGAGGCGAGGACGAAGACCGCCGTCAGCAGCCGCACCGGGCGCCCCGCCGCCCACCGGGCCATCCACGCCCCGCACGCCTGGAACAACCCCTCCACGTCACAGAAGTGGGCGAGCACCAGCACGGCCGCGAGGAACCCGATCACCGGCCCGAGCTGCTGGGCCTCGGCCCGGGCGTGGTCGAGCGGGATCGCGCCGGTCACGATCGCGACGGCGGCGGCCGGGACGGCCAGCACCGCCTCCGGCCACCCGAAGGGCCGGACCACGGCCCACGCGAGGACGGCGGCGAGCAGCACGGCGGACAGTGCTTCGGCGAGCGGGGTGTTCAGGGCGGGTCCCTCCGGAACGGATCACATGGTGCCCGCCCATGAAAACAGACGACCCGGGCCGGACTACGACGAGCGGGTGCCCGCCGCGCCCAGGAACTCCGCCCAACCGCCCACCGGGGCCTGCCCCGGCACGAGCGTGCGCAGCTTGCGCAGCACCGCCGGGTCCTGCGCCTCCAGCCAGGCCACGAGCTGCTTGAAGGACACGAACCGCACGTCGTCGTACGCGGCCATCTTCCCGATCGCCTCCTCGACGGCGTCCATGTAGACGCCGCCGTTCCAGCGCTCGAAGTGGTTGCCGATGAAGAAGGGGGCGCGGTTGGTCTCGTACGCCCGGTGGAAGCCGGCCACATACGTGTCGCGGGCCTGGGCGCGCCAGGCGTCGAACTGGCTCTTGTCGCCGAGCGGGTTGCCGCCGGACTGGTTGAACATCATGTTGTAGTCCATCGACAGCACCTGGAAGGAGTGGCCGGAGAAGGGTATGGACTGCAGCGGGAAGTCCCAGATCCGGCCGCCCTGCACCTTGCCCGGCCAGATCTGCAGGCCGCCGGGGGAGCTGGCGTCGTACTTCCAGCCGAGCGCGGCGGCGGTGGGCAGCAGATTGGTCTGGCCCTCCAGGCAGGGGGTGCGCCCGCCGATCAGCTCCTTGCGGTAGTCGAAGGGGAGCGGCTCCAGGTCGGTGAAGCCCGTGTTGGTCTTCCACCTGGTGACGAAGTCGACGGCCTGGTCGATCTCGCTGCGCCACTCGGCCGGGGACCAGTTGCGCACACCGGTCGCGCCGCAGAAGTGCCCGTTGAAGTGGGTGCCGATCTCGTGGCCCTCCAGCCAGGCCGCGCGCACCTGCTGGAGCGTGGCGTGGATGTGCCGGTCCGCCAGGTAGCCGATCGCGGACGCGCCGACCGCGTGCTGCGGCGGGCGGTACAGGTTCTTCTTCGCCTCCGGCAGCGTGTAGATGCCGCTGAGGAAGAAGGTCATCTTCGCGCCGTGGTCGGCGGCCACCTTGCGGAACCGGGAGAACAGCTGGTTGCTCAGCTCGCCCGCGCCGTCCCAGGAGAACACCACGAACTGCGGGGGTTTCTGGCCCGGCTTCAGCCGGTCGGGCACCGGCTGGTGCGGCTGGGGCCCGGTGTCGGCCGTGGAGCCGTCACCGATCGGCTTGCCCTGCCGGGCCTGTGCCGTGCCCTTGGCGCCCGTCGGCGCGCCGACCGAGAGGCCGGTGCCGGACGAGCAGGCGGCCAGTGTGCCGAGGGCGCCCGCCGCAGCCCCCGCCGTCAGCACCCGCCTGCGTGAGATCCCGCTCATCTTGTCCCCGATTTCCTCGTCATGGCCCCCGCGGGGGCGGCTTCTCCTGTGCGGTCGACGGGTTCGATGACGGGTCCCGGCCAAAAGATCGGGGCCGGCCGCGCCTGTTGCCGTCCTGTGACAGTCGAGGCGCGGTCATGACGAACCCCGCTGCCTCGGGGGAGGGCAGCGGGGTTCGCGGACGGGGGAGCGGGCCGGGCGGGAACGGGTCAGGGGGCGGTGCCGGGACTGAACACCGTCAGGGAGACCGACGAGGAGTTCCCGGAGACGGGCACCGCCCCGCCCGTCCACGCCACCTTCAGCTGGTCCCGCTCGTCGGGCGGCGTGACCAGCAGCGCGGCGGGCGTCGCCGTCTTCGCGCCGCTGATCCCCGGGTTGGAGAAGGTCAGCCCCGCCCAGGCGCTCTGCCCCGGCTTGAGGGTGACGGTCGCGGGGGAGCCGGACTCACGCCTGGGGTCCGGGCCGAGCTGGGTGCCGGAGGCGTTCACGAAGGCCGCGCCCGGATAGCCGTGCACGGTGCAGGTGCGGGCGGACTTGTTGGTGAGCACCACGGGGAAGTTCTCCTGCCCCGCACCCGGGTCGTTGCGGCCCACGGACGCGCTCAGTTCGGAGGTGTGGCAGCGGGTGCCCGCCGCGGTCGTCGTCCTGCCGCCGCCCGCGGTGGCGGTCGCCCCGGAAGCGGTCGAGGAGGGGGCGCCCGCGGTCGCGGAGGGCGTGCCGGCGGGGGTGCCGGACGCGGGCTGCCCCGTGCCGTCGGTCGCGGGACCGGCCGTACCGGAGGCCGTCACGGGCGGGTTGCCGTGGACGTCGTGGCCGTTGCCGCAGGCGGTCAGGAGGCCCAGCACGGCGGCCGTGCCCACGAGCAGGGCCCCGCGCCGCGTGGACCGGGGGGTGTACACCATGTCGCTCAACACTCCTGGTTGTTTCGGGGCACGCGACGGAACGCGCGCCTACGGCACCGAGTGCGCCGTCCCCCACTCCGATGCCCGGGCGGCGGGAAAAGTTCGGCACACACCCTGTTCTTTCCCCGCTTCGACGGTCAGCCGACCCCGTGGCCCACCTTGAGTGAGCCGAGCACCCCGTCGGTGGCGTCACCGTCACCCCGCTGGCGCAGCTGCACGTACACCTGGGGCTGCGCGGCGCCGTGCGCCGGGGTCAGGGCCGACTCCGTGATCGAGCCGCCGTCCGGGCAGCCGCTCCAGGCCCGGACCAGCCCGTGCCAGTCCGCGCTGCTGAAGCTGCGGCTGCTGGAGTAGTGACAGCCGGCGTGGGTGAGGGCCTTGACCTTCGCGGTGACGTCGCCGTGCTCGGCGACCCCGACGAACACGCCGTCCACGGGGGCGTTCAGATCGGGCCACCGGGCGAGGTCGTCGGCCACCACCAGCCCCGGCTCGTGCCCCGAGGCGAGCCCCAGCGCCCGTGGGTTCCAGCCGGAGTCGCGCAGCTCGTGGCCCCAGCCGGCCGGCACCCGGAGGACCACCCGGCCGGTGGAGTCCGCCACCCGTATGTCGTCGTCCGCCGTGCCGTCGCCCTGGAACGCCATGGTCACCGCGACCGCGGCCGCGGCGGCCGCGAGGACGGCGGCGACGGACAGCGTCACGCCGTTGAGCCGGCCGCGCACCCCGTCAAGGCGCCGCACGGACCGGCCCCCCGGCCCCGCCGCCAGCCGGTCCAGCTCGTCCGCGAACGCCTGCGCGCCCGGCCAGCGCCGCTCCCGGTCCGCCTCCAGCGCGCGCAGCAGGGCCCGCGCCACCCCGTCGCCGAGGTCCGGCCGCAGCCTGCCGGGCGGCACGACCTTGCCCGGCGCAGCCGGCACGCTCCCGGTGACCAGTTCGTAGCCGACCGCGCCCAGGCTGTAGACGTCGGCCCGCTCGTCGATGCCCTCGCCGGGCTCGGCCTGTTCCGGCGGCTGGTAGCCCGCCGAACCCGCGGCCAGCGTGAGCACCGAGGCCTGCGCGAGGCTCTTGGCCAGGCCCAGGTCGGCCAGCAGCACCCGCCGGGTGCCGTCCGGGGCGGTGTGCAGCAGCACGTTGGTCGGCTTGATGTCGCGGTGCACGATCCCCGCCTCGTGCAGCGCGGCGGCGGCCCGTGCGGCCTCGGCGGTCAGCGCCAGCGCGTCGGGCACCGGCAGCGGCCCGGCCGTCAGCAGGTCGGCGAGGGTGCCGCCGTCGGCGTACTCCATCACGAAGTACGGCCTGCCGTCGGGGAGTTCACCGATGTCGTAGACCTGCACCACCCGGCTGGAGCCCGCCCGGCGCAGCAGCCGCGCCTCGGACAGGAAGCGGTCCCGGATGTCGAGCCGGTGCGACCAGTTCTCGGCGAGGACCTTCACCGCCACCGGGGCCTGAAGCTCCGGGTCGTGGGCGAGCCACACGGTGGCGAAGGCGCCGGTGCCCAGCGGCCGTGCGAGACGGTAGCGGCCGATCCGCTCCAGGGAGTGCATACGACTATCATGCCTGCCCTGAGATCGACTTGAAGGGGGGCCCTGACGTGCAGGACGAGGCGCCGATGGAAGACTTCGCCCGGCGTGCCGCCGCGGGTGACGGCGCGGCCCTGGACCGGCTGCTGACCGAGATCCGGCCCGAGGTGCTGCGCCGCTGCGCGCGCTTCCTGCCCTGCCGGGAGGACGCCGAGGAGGCCGCCCAGGACGTGCTGCTCCAGGTGGCCCGGCACATCACCCGGTTCGAGGGCCGCAGCCGCTTCGGCACCTGGCTGTACACGGTGGTCGCCAACTGCTGCCGGCAGAAGTACCGCGAGCTGAAACGGCGGGCCGCCGAGCAGCCCGCGGCCATCGAGCCCTCGCACGCCGTCGACCCGCGCACCACCAGCGTGATCGCCGGCTCCCGGGTGGACCTGCTGGAGGCCCTGGACCGGCTGGAGCGGGAGCACCCGCACCTGGTCGCGCCCCTGGTGTACCGGGACATCTGCCAGCTGGAGTACGCCGAGGTCGCCGAGCGCGTCGGCATCCCGCTCGGCACCCTCAAGTCCCGGCTGCACGAGGCCCGCAAGCAGGTACGGCCCTGGCTGACGGCCTCCTGACCGCTAGGGCCTGTCTGACCGTTCCCGTCTGCCGCGCGACGCCATGCACGCACGCTGGCCGCGCCGGTCCCAGACCCGAGTACGTCCGGGTACGAGGGCCTGGGGCCGGCACGCCGAGAGCACGCACCTGACGCCGCGCGGCCGCCCTTCGGGCGACGACGCGAATGGTCAGACAGGTCCTAGCGGTCCTCCTCGAACAGGGGCAGCTCCGCCCAGATCGTCTTGCCCTCCGCGGTGTGGCGGCTGCCCCAGCGCTGGGTGAGCTGGGCGACCAGCAGCAGGCCCCGGCCGCCCTCGTCGAAGGTCTTGGCGCGGCGCAGGTGCGGCGCGGTGTGGTTGGTGTCGGACACCTCGCAGATCAGCGTGGTCGCGTCGTGGATCAGCCGCAGCCGGATCGGGCGGGCGCCGTACCGGATGGCGTTGGTGACCAGTTCGCTGACCACCAGCTCGGCCGTGAAGGCGGCCTCGCTCAGCCCCCAGGCGTCCAGCTGCTCCACGACCTGCTTGCGGATCGGCGCGACCAGCGCCGGGTCGGCGGGGATGTCCCAGGTCGCCACCTGCGAGGCGGGCAGGCCCTGGGTGCGGGCGAGCAGCAGGGCCACGTCGTCGGCGGCACCGCCCGGCGGCAGCAGGGTGTGCAGGATGCGGTCGCAGGACTTCTCCAGCGACTCCGGGTGCGCGCCGAGCGCCTGGAACAGCAGCTGCCGGCCGGTGTCCCCCTCCCGCTCCCGGGACTTCACCAGCCCGTCCGTGTACAGGGCGAGCACGCTGCCTTCGGCCAGGTCCACCTCGGTGGACTCGAAGGGCAGCCCGCCCAGGCCCAGCGGGGGACCGGCGGGCAGGTCGAGCTGGTGGGGCCGGCCGCCCGGCGGCAGCAGCACCGGTGGCGGATGCCCGGCGCGGGCCAGCGTGCAGCGCCGCGACACCGGGTCGTACACGGCGTACAGGCAGGTCGCCCCGACCTCGCCGGTGGTGCCGTCGCCTCCGGACTCCTCCGAGAGCCGGACCACCAGGTCGTCCAGGTGGGTGAGCAGCTCGTCCGGGGCCAGGTCGATGTCCGCGAGGGTGCGTACGGCGGTGCGCAGCCGGCCCATGGTGGCCGAGGCCTGGACGCCGTGCCCGACGACGTCCCCGACGACCATGGCGACCCGCAGCCCGGACAGCGGGATCACGTCGAACCAGTCGCCGCCCACCCCGGCCCGGGCGGCCGGCAGATACCGGGACGTGGCCTGCAGTGCGGCCGTGCGCGGCAGCGAGCGGGGCAGCAGGCTGCGCTGCAGGGCGAGCGCGGTCTCCCGCTCGCGCGAGTAGCGCCGGGCGTTGTCGATGCAGACGGCGGCACGGGTGGTGATCTCCTCGGCCAGCAGCCGGTCGTCGGGGGTGAAGCCGTCCGGGCGGCGGTGCCGGGTGAAGACCGCCACGCCGAGGGTGAGCCCGCGGGCCTGGATCGGCACCGACATCGTGGAGTGGATGCCGAACCTGCGCACCTGCTCGCCGCGCGCGGTGTTCCAGCTCAGCCAGGCCTCCATGTCGCCCCCGGCGACCGAGGTGATGATCGTGTGGCCCGCGGTCAGCGAGTCCGCCTGGGGGGAGCCGGCCGGGTACTCCTCGTTCTGCCCGGGCTCCCTCACCGCCTCCGGCACGCCGCTGTGCACCGAGACGTGGGCCGCCCGGCGCAGGGTGACCGGGGCCGTGACACGGGCCGGGGGCTCGGCGCCGTACTCCCGCGGGTCCAGCAGGTCGATGGTGACGAAGTCGGCGAGGGCGGGGACGCACACGTCCGCCAGTTCCTGTGCCGTGCGGGTGATGTCGAGGGTGGAGCCGATGCGCATGCTGGCCTCGTTGACCAGTTGCAGCCGCTCCCTGGCCCGGTGGCTGTCGGTGACGTCGAGCGCGGCCATGCTCACGCCCAGCACCCGGCCGTCGTGGCCGGTGACCGGCGCGAGGCGGGCGAGCCAGGCGTGCGCCCGGTCCTCGTCGCCCCTGCGCACGAAGGCCTGCATGTCCATCGGCCGCCCGGTGGTCAGCACGCGGAGCATGCCCTGTTCGAGCTCCTCGCTCTGCGGCCTGCCCTCGATCTCCGCGACCCTGAGCCCCCGCACGCGCTTCTCGGGCAGGCCGACCACCTCGGCCATGGCGTCGTTCATCCGGCACAGCCGCAGCCGGTCGTCGTAGACGGAGAGCGCGCACGGCGACTGGACCAGGCCCGCTTCGCCCAGGGGGTCCGCGTCGACGGCCGGCTCCGGGCCGGTCAGCGGGGTGATGACGAGCCAGCCCCCGGGGCGGCCCTCGTGCGCCGGACGGCGGTGGGCGAGGACCCACACCGACACCGTGCCGCCGTCCCGGTGGCGCAGGGTCACCGTGCCGTCCCAGCGGGTGCCCGTGGGTGTGACCGGAAGCGTGCCCCCGGCCAGCAGTTCTGTCACGGGACGGCCCACGACGGCGTCCGCGGGGTGGCCGAGCAGGCGTCGCGCGCCCTCGTTCCACTCCACCAGTGTTCCGTCGTCATCGATGACAGCCCGGGCCGTCGCCGCGTCGTCGAACGGATAGACCCGGCTCATCGTCGCCGCTCCCAAGCGCACACTCACAGTGAACAGGTGGCACCTCTCGTATACCAGCGTAGTGCTTCGTGCCCGGCCGTGGACCACGGCCCCCGGCTGGACGGCCGGTCGGTCGAACGCGGTCAAGGGAGAATTCCGGCCGATCTTGGATCGGAGGGAGTCGCGCCGTTCCGGACCCTTGACGATCGCGTGTATCAGCCCGTCAGTATCTGTTCGCCCACGATCAGTTGTGAGTGTTTCTGGGCCCTGGAGAAGGTGAGCCGGCACGACGGTGACCCGCCGGCCCTCCCAGGATCAGCGGGCTGGACTTCCGGGACCGCTCGCGCCGCGTCACGACGCCTCGTGGAACACCAGCCCCAGGGTGCGCCGCCGTCCGGACCGTACGGTGCTCACCCCGTGCCGCATCGCCCCGGCCGACCAGCCGCGGCGGGTGCGCACGGGGTGGTCCCGGGTCGTGAACACCAGCCCGTGGCCCTGCCGGAGCGCGGTCGCCGTGCCCCGGGACTGGGCGCGCGGCCGCTGCTCGACCATGAGGAACTCGCCGCCCGAGTAGTCGTCGCCGTACGCGTCCAGGGCGATCACCACCTGCAGCGGGAAGACGAGTTCGCCGAACACGTCCCGATGCAGGGCGTTCCAGTCGCCCAGGCCGTAGCTGAGCAGGATCTGCGACGACCGGTCCTGGCCCGCGGCGTGGCAGCGCGCCACCCACTCCTCGAGCGTGTCGGGCCAGGGCGCCGGGCGGTCCAGCCGGGCCGCCCAGTCCCGGGCGACCGGCAGCAGCCGCGGGTAGAGCGCGGCGCGCAGCGCGGCCACCGGGGCGGGCAGGTCGTGCGTGAAGTAGCGGTACTCGCCCGAGCCGAACCGGTGCCGGGCCAGATCGACCGTGGTCCGGAACAGCTCCGGCTCGTCGTACAGGGCGGCCAGGCCGGCGCACTCGGCGGGCGTCAGCAGCGCTCCGGTGGACGCACAGCCGTGTTCGTCCAGCTCGGCCGCGAGCGCGGCCCAGTCCGTGCCGGCCACCCGGCGGCGGGCCTCGGCCCGGGTGAGCTCCATGACTCCTCCTCCGGGTCCCGTTCTCAGACCAGCGTCGGCTGCAGTGCGCCCTCGTGCGTGAGCAGCCACACCTTGCGCTCGACCCCGCCCGCGTACCCGCGCATCGACCCGTCCGCACCGACCACCCGGTGGCAGGGCCGCACGAGCAGCAGCGGGTTGGCGCCGAGCGCCCCGCCCACCGAGCGGATCTCGGCCCGGGGCACGCCCAGCCGCGCGGCCAGTTCGCCGTAGGTGGCCGTCGCGCCGTACGGGATGTGCTCCAGGGCCTGCCAGACCGTCCGCTGGAACGGTGTGCCCGTGGTGGCGAGCGGGAGGTCGAAGCGGGTCCGGCGGCCCGCGAAGTACGCGTCCAGTTGGCGGTGCGCCTCGGTGAACGGCCGGTCGTCGCGGTCCTCCGGGCGGACCTCGGGCGTGCCGCGCCGGCCCGGCGGGGACAGCGAGGTGAGGGTGAGGCCCCCGGGCGAGACCGACCCGGTCAGCAACAGGTCGCCGAGCGGGCTCGGGTGGACGGTGTGGACGGTTTCGCTGTTCATGGCTTCTCCTCCGGTTCGTTTCCGCGCTGTCGAGTCTGCTGCGCGGCGCGCCGTGGGACCGGCGGGAATCGGACATGGCCCTCGGGGTGCTCAGGTACCGCACTTGATGTGCTCTGACCTGTGGATATTTACGGTTGAGTACCCTCGCGGTACCGTGGGGTGCATGCCAGCTCTCAACGTGGAGTTCAGCGATCGGGAACTCGAGGACCTGCGGCAGATCGCCAAGGAGCGCGGTACGTCGATGAAGGCCCTCGTGCGCGAGGCCGCCGCCGCGGACATAGCCCGGCACCGGGCACTGCAGGAAGGCGCCGAGGCGTTCCGCAGCTTCTTCACCGCCCACGCCGAGGAGTTCGCGGCCGCCTTCCCCGAGGACGAGCCGCCCATCGCCAAGGGCGAGGCCGCCTGAGCGATGTCCTCAGTCATTCACATCGACGTCCCGTGGCTGCTGCAGCGGCACGAGGAGGTCCTGCCCGACCAGCCCGCGGTCGACGACTTCTCGTCGCTGGTCGCCGCCGTCGCCCGGCACCGGGTGGACCCGCCCCGGCTCGGCGTGGACTCCGACCCCGCCTGGCGGGCCGCCGCCCTGCTGCACACCCTCGCGCTGCTCAAGCCGCTGCCCGCGGCCAACGCCCGCTTCGCCTGCGCCACCGCCGTGGCCTACATGTTCGTCAGCGGTGTCGGCATCGACCCGCCCTACGGCGCCCTCGTCGACCTCGCCCGCGACCTGATGTCCGGCAAGGCCGACGTCTACGGCGCGGCCGACCGGCTCCGCTCCTGGCAGATCTGAACCCACCGAGGCCGACGGGGGTTCGTCCTGACCCACCCGGCCGGCGGGGGAAGCCGCCGGGGCCGCCGGCCGAGGGCGGGAGGAACAGGGCCGGCGGCCGGTCGCGCGTGGGAGTGCCGCCGTCCCACGCGGGGCCTTCCGAGAGGGCCGATGCAAGTCCACTACCGGGCCCGGGGGTTCCGGGAGCGTGCGCGGCCGGCCGGCGTGTGCGCACGCTTCACACGGGGCGCCCGGAAAACCGAAAGCCGCGGCACGCGACCTGGCTCTCGCCGCTATTTCTGACTTTCTTTCAAAGCTCTTGTTGTCGTACGGGCGTCTTGTTGCCCGTGTGGAAGTTGTGCCAGGGTTGAAACGCCCGTGCGGGGGGTAAATTCCGAGGCTTTTGCGACAGTTGCGACGCCGGGACCGACCGGGCGCAGGTGCATTCCCGCTCCCCGTGCGCGCCCAGAGGTACGCACCGACGCACCACGTATCGAAGGAATCCGCTCGTGCCCACCCCCCACCCCCCTCGTCCCCCCTTTCCGCCGCCCGGCGGGGAGCCGGGGGAATCCGACGAGTCGCTCGCCGGCCCGCTGCGCGCCGGCTCCGACACCGAGGCCTCCCGGTCCGCCGCCCTCCTGATGACCCGCCACTGGCATCCGGCCCAGGACTACGCGGTCATCTGCCTGGCCGGATCAGGGACCCTCGCCCACATGGTCACCGCCACCGCCTTCCACCAGGTCCTCGGCCGGCTCGCCCTCGGCGAACCCGCGGACGCGCTCCGGCCACGCCTGCTGGCGGCCGTCCGGGACACGGTGCTGAACTGGTCCGGCACGGATCGGATCACCGCTGTCCTGCCCGCACTCGGGAAACCCGCCGGGGGCCGCGGAATGCGGGCCGCGAAGTCCCTGATACCCGAGAACCGCGTCCTCTCCGAGCGCTCTTTCCACGGCCTTCCGCGGCTGGAACAGGCGCTGTTGTGGCACACCGAGGTCGAGGCGGAAGCGATGGACGTCCCCGCCGGGCTGCTCGGTATGGACATCCGGAGTGCGACGGCCGCCCTGGAACAGGCTCGGGAGAAATTCCGGGAGGGCCTGGTGCGCGCCCACCGGGAACTCGCGCCGGGCAAGGACTGCCGCTATTACAACCGCCTGCTGGACGTGCCGATCCGCCGCGGCGGCGCGCTGCTGCCCGACGTCCAGGAACACCTGGCCGGGTGCGTGTACTGCCGGCACGCGGCCGAGCAACTGGGCAACGCCGACGCGGCGTCGGGCGTGCTGCTCGCCGAGGCCGTGCTCGGCTGGGGCGCGCGCCGCTACCTCGACTCCCGCCCCGGCCGCCGCGGTCCGGGTCCCGCCGCCCGCACCCGTGACACCTCCCGGCGCTCCGGCGGGCACCGGCGCGGCGGCGGGTCCGGGCTGTTCGCCCGTGTGGTGCTGCCCGGTGCCCGGCGGAGCACCGAAGACGAACCCGGCGGCCACCGGATATCCGACACCGGATCCGGGGCGCCGGCCCGCATCTTCCTGCCCGGGCACCGCGAGGGCGGGCCGGCCGAGTCGCTCGCGGCGACCGGCCGCCGCGCGCCCGGCACCGCCTGGTCCTCGCGGACGCTGCTCACCGGCGTCGGCGTGGCCTCGGCGGGACTGCTCGCCACCGTCCTCGCGATCAGCGTCTGGCCCCACGGCGGCGACGGCACCGACCCGGTGGCCTCCACCAGCGCCGCCCCGGGCACCGACAGTTCGTCGCCGCCCGCCTCCGCCTCCGCCACCGCACCCGGCACCGCGGCCCTGCCCGCGGCGGGCCGCCCCGCGCGGCTGCGCAACGCGGGCGCCGGCCTGTGCCTGGACATCAAGGGCACCCCCAGGGCCGGCGCGGGCGCGGTCCTGGCCGTGTGCTCCTCGGCGGCCACCCAGCGGTGGACGTACGACCCCGACGGACTGCTGCGCAGCGCCGCCGACTCGGGGCTGTGCCTGGACTCGCACGCCGACGCGGGGGTGGTGATCCTCGGCACCTGCGCCGACGCGGGGTCCGGGCGCGGCGACGACGTGCGCTACGACCTCACCGTGCAGGGGGAGTTGCTGCCCCGCTGGGACCGCACCCTCGCCGTCGCCACCGCGGGCGAGGCCGCCGGTGCCGACCTGGCCGTCAAGGTCCGGGACGGATCCGCCGGCCAGCGCTGGCTGTCCGACACGCCGTCGGCCGGCTCCGGTTCGCTGTCGATCGCCGGTACCGGCGGGGCGTCGGCGCGCCCGGCGCGGCTGTCCCGCGGGACCAGCTAGGGCCTGTCTGACCATTCGCGTCGTCGCCCGAAGGGCGGCCGCGCGGCGAGAGTGCGTGCATGGCGTCGCGCGGCAGACGGGAATCGTCAGACAGGCCCTAGTGCCGCGACCGGAAGGGTTCGACGGGTCCAGGCCCTTCCGGGGGACCTTTCCGGTCTCGGCACCGGCCGGGACCGGCCCGGCGGCGCTCAGACGGGGTCCTCGACGAGGTCGGCCGCCGTGACCGTCGCCGGGCCGGTGTGCCCGGACAGGGCGAGCGTCAGGTCGAGTTCCGCGAGCACGCAGCGGACGACGTGCTCCACGCCCGCCTGCCCGTCCAGGCCCAGCCCGTAGACGTAGGGCCGTCCCAGGAGCACCGCCCGCGCGCCGAGCGCGAGTGCCTTGAACACGTCGTCGCCGGTGCGCACTCCGCTGTCGAACAGCACCGTGAGCCGGTCGCCGACCGCGGCCGCGACCCGGGGCAGCGCGTCGGCCGCCGCGACCGAACCCGCCACCTGCCGGCCGCCGTGGTTGGACACCACCACGCCGTCCATCCCGGCGTCGGCGGCGAACCGGGCGTCGTCCGGGTGCAGGACGCCCTTGAGGACGATCGGGCCGTCCCAGTGCTCGCGCAGGAAACCGAGGTCCGGCCAGGTGTGTCCGGGATCCCCGAACATGCCGAGAAAGTGCAGCACGGCCGCGTTCGGGTCCTCGTGCGGCGGCTTGGCGAGACCTGCCCGGAACGCCGGGTCGGTGAAGTAGTTGGCGGTGCCCACCCCGTGCAGGAACGGCAGGTACGCCTGGTCCAGATCGCGCGGCCGCCACGCCAGCAGCGGCGTGTCCAGCGTGACCACCAGCACCGAGAACCCGGCCGCCCGCGCCCGGCCGAGGAAACTCCGGGTCACCTCGCGGTCCTTGCCCCAGTACAGCTGGAACCAGCGCTCGGCGTCCCCCATCGCCTCCGCCACCTGCTCCATCGGCGTGCTGGACGCCGACGACAGGACGTACGGCACGCCCTGGGCGGCGGCGGCCCGCGCGGCGGCGGACTCCGCGTCCGGGTGCATGATCGACAGCACGCCGACCGGGGCCAGGGCGAGCGGCGCCGGCAGCGGCCGCCCGAGCACCTCGGTGGACAGGTCGCGCTCACCGACGTCCCGCAGCATGCGCGGCACGATCCGGCGCCGGGCGAGGGCCGCCCGGTTGGCGAGCGCGGTGCTGCCGTCACCCGCGCTGCCCGCCACATAGCCGACCGGGCCGGGACCGAGCCGGTGCTCGGCCAGCTCCTCCAGCCGGGTCAGGTCGGTCGGGAGCCGGGGCACGGCGCCCGTCATCCCGTTCAGATAGATCTCGTACTGGAAGTCCGCCCAGTGCTTCGCCATCCGTCGCTCCCGCCTTCGTCGCCGAGTCCGCGTGCAGCGCCGACGATACTGACGGGTAGGCGGCGGCCCCGGCGGTGGGTGGCGGAGCCCGCCCCGAGTGATCATCCGGTGAACACGGGGAGTCATGGGCGGGCCGGGCGGTGGCTGAGCCGGAATGTTTCAGGACGATTAACGAAGCGCTGATTTTCGGCCATCCGGCCGGTCCCGGGGCCCGTACACCGCTCAGTTCCTGGGTAACGGCGTTCGATTTCCGTGACTTCACGCCACTGATTCAACACGAAAGGTTACTGAAACCCATGGGTTCGATGTGAGTTTCGGCGGTGGACTCGGCAGAGTGGCGCTCGCCGCTCCGGTGCCCGACCGGATCCGGAGCCGGCAACTCTGTCTGTACAAGCGGAAGGATGCACACAATGCGGAACACCGCGCGCTGGGCAGCGGCCATCGGCCTGACGGCCGCCGCCGTTTGCGGACCCCTGACCGGGGCCGCCGTCGCTGCACCGGGCGCCGCCCCGTCGTCGCTGTACGCCCCCTCGGCGCTGGTGATGACCACCGGCCACGGCAACGACGCGGCCACGGCGACCCCGGAGCGCGCCGTCACCCTCAGCTGCGCCCCCGCGGCCTCCGGCACCCACCCTGCCGCGGAGCAGGCCTGTGCCGAGATGCGCGGCATCGGCGGCGACCTGACCGCGCTGAAGCCGAGCCAGGACGTGTGGTGCAACAAGCTGTACGACCCCGTCGTGGTCACCGTCCAGGGTGTCTGGCAGGGCAAGCGCGTCTCCTTTGAGCAAACCTTCGGTAACGCGTGCATGAGGGACGCCGTCGGCGGAACCCTGTTCGCGTTCTAAAAGGACCGGGATCGCACGGATCTCCGTGAACGCCGGATCAGGCCTGCAACTGGGGAGTGCGGCCCCCTGGGAGCGGGGAACCTGCGATCTCGCACCGGGACCGGACGGGCGGAGTGGGGCCGCCCGCCGGCTTCCGGGCACACAGCCGCTCCCCGGATCGGCCCGTGGGGGGCCGTCCGGGGAGCGGCGAGAAACAACCGGTTTCAACCGGTGCTCAAGCCCTTCGCCGATGGCTCGTGTCACACCACGGGTAACGGCGACTGCGGCGGCACATGCACAGAGCGACACGGAACCGGTCCGACGAGACCGTCGTACCGTCCTCCAGTTCGATCTCCACGGGGCCCTCCACGAGCAGCGGCCCCCGTCGCGGCATCGTGATCCTGCGGGCCCGGTCAGCGGACTCGTTCGGCACGGATGACCACCAACTCCTCCTTGTCGTCGGACGGTCCGAGCAGCCCGCGCCGGCGCAGCCACTCCTGACGGGAGCGCAGCACCGGCCCGAAGGCGATCCACCGCCGCCGGACCACCGTGGCCTTCAGCCCCGCCCCCCGCAGCAGCTCCAGGGTGCGCTCGGGTCCGCTCAGCGCGGACTGCACGAGCAGCAGCACCCCTCCGGACCGCAGCAGCGTGGGTGCGCCCCGGCAGATCCGGTCCAGCAGGAGCCGCCCGTCGTGCCCCGCGTCCCAGGCCCGGGACCGGCCGCGCGGACCGCGCCCGGCGTGCGGGGCCGGCACATAGGGTGGGTTCGCCAGGATCACGTCGTACGCGCGTCCGTCGGCCGGGCCGAAGAGGTTGCCACGCCGGATGCGCACCGGCAGCCGGGTCAGCCACGCGTTCAGCCGGGCCGTCCACACCGCGCGCCGGGACACGTCCACCGCCGTCACCTCGGCGCCCCGCCGGGCCGCGGCCAGCGCGAGCGCCCCGCTCCCGGTGCCCACGTCCAGTACCCGCGCCCGGGGCCGGGGAGCCTCCTCGTGGAGGACCTCGGTCAGCAGCGCGGTGTCGTCCTGCGGGGCGTACACGCCCGGAAGTACCAAGAAGATCACGGGTACCGAGTACCCGGGCATTCAGGATGTATGGGAAATTTCGTCTTACATGGGCGTCCGGAGGGACGATCGCCCGGCGCGCCAGTCGGCGAGCACCCGCCGGGCCAGCCGGTCCTCCAGGTACTCCGTCGCGTCGATGCCGAAGGCGACGTCCGCCGCCAACTCCGGCTCCTCGTCGAGCAGTCCACCGATCACGTCGTGCCGGACCACCTGCTCGTGCACGGCGTCCGCCTCGACGTGCTCGTCGTAGAAGTACTCCGCGGCGGCTCCCGCGCCGGTGCGGCGCATCGCCTCGGCGAGCCGGCGCGAGCCGGGCGACGAGGTGATCTCCACCTCGGCGAAGTGGCCCACGAGGGCGCCGCGCAGCCCGCGGTGCAGCCCGAACAGGGACATCAGGTTGACCACGGCCAGCATCTGCGCGGGGGCGGCGCCGAGATAGCGGCCGTACGCGGTGTCGAGGCCCAGGTCCCGCATCAGGTCGGCGAACAGGCGGGCGTGGACGCGTTCGGCCCGGCCGCCGCCGAACTCGTCGTACTCCACGGCCGCCATCGCCGCCTTGGCCCGGCCCCACAGCCGCGGCAGCACCCAGGCGTGCGGGTCGGCCTCCTTCAGGTGGTACAGGGAGCGCTGGGCCGCGTACTCGCGCAGCTGCCACAACTCGCCCTCGGCGCACAGGAAGTGCGTGACTCCCGTGCCCTCGGCCGGTTCGACCAGGAGCGCGGCCAGCGCGTCGTCCAGGCTGTCGTGGGCCGGCGTGTCGGCGCGCAGCGCGGAAAGGAAACGCCGCTCCAGGGCGGCCCGCACGCGCAGCAGCCCGGGGTCCCACTCGGTCTCGGCGCCGACGCCCGCGAAGCCGCGGTAGTGCAGCTCGTAACACAGGTACAGGGCGAGTTGCAGATCGTCGCCGTACGGGTCGGCGCCTTCGGTGTCCGCGGGGCGGGGGAGCGGGCCCGTGCCGCGCAGATACGCGATGAGCGCGGTGGACAGGGGTCCCCGGGCGGGCGGCAGCTGGGGTCCTCGGGGCTGGTGGTTCATGGGGTCCGGGTACCCGCGCCCCCGCGGGTCAGTGCTGCCGCCCGGCCGGTCAGTCGCCCTCCGCCTGCGCCTGCGCGTCGGTGTTCGGGGTGATGGCGTCCCCGGCCTCGCCGCCGCCCCGCCCTTCGTCGTCGCGCTTCCCGGCCTCCTCCACCTCGCGCAGCACCTCTTCCAGGGCCGTCTCGGGCGGTTTCCCGTGGTCGTCCGCTCCGGTCATGACGTCTCCTTCCCGCGCCGTCCTCCTGATCCGCTACGAGTTGCCCGGCGAAGCCGTCCCAAGCGTCCCGGCGGACGCGCCGGGACGTCGCGACCGGTGGTCCGCGCCGGGCCGGCATCCCGGCCCGTGTGCCCGTGTGCCCGTGGGAGTGGATGAACGGCCTGGTCGGACGCGGGTCTGTCGACGGCGGCCCCCCCGGGCTGCTGGTGCCGTGCGCGGCGCTCACATGTGGACGACCGGCGCGGCGCCCGCGTCCTGCCGCGGCGCGCCGGGCCGGTAGCACAGGAAGGCGATCACCGCGCCCGCGCGCGTGAGGGTGCGCGCGTGAGGGTCGAGCGCGCGTGGAGGGTGCACGTAAACGAAACTGTTTCGTACTTATTGAGGTCATGCCACCTCAAGCGAAACGGCAACGTTTCGCTGGGGTTGATGGCGATGCGCGGTGCATATTCCTTGACGGGCATATAACCCCGAAGGCATATTGGCTGCATGTCCGACGACGCGCTCTGGGCCGCCCTCGCCGATCCCCACCGGCGGGCCATCGTCGCCCTCCTGCTGGAGCGCCCCCGGCCCGTCGGGGAGATCGTGGAGGCCTGCGGGCTGAGCCAGCCGAGCACGTCCAAGCACCTGAAGGTGCTCCGGGAGGCGGGCCTGGTCCGGGTCAGGCAGGATGCGCAGCGCCGCGTCTACGCCCTGGACCCGGCGCCCATCGCCGCCCTGGACGCCTGGCTCGAGCCCTACCGCACCCGCTGGAACCGCAGCCTCGACGCCCTGGGCCGCCGTCTCGACGAGACGTCGGACGACAGCTGAAGACCCCCATCGCGAAGGACCGGAGCGCCATGTCCGTCGATCTCACCGGCATCTACCTCACCCTCGACGACGGCCGCCCCGCCGTCCGCTTCAGCCGCACCTACGACCACCCCGTCGACCGCGTCTGGCACTTCGTGACCGACCCCGGAGAACTCGCCCGCTGGTTCCCCTCCCGCGCCGAGATGGACCTGCGCCCCGGCGGGACCATCCGCTTCAGCGGCGATCCGAACATGCCCGAGTCCACGGGCCGCGTGCTCGCCGTCGACCCGCCACGGCACCTGTCCTTCGCGTGGGGCGGCGACGAACTCCACTTCGACCTGGAACCCGCCGGCGAGGGCCGCACGCGCTTCACACTCACCGACGTCCTGGACGCCGCGGACACCGCCGCCCGCAACGGCGCGGGCTGGGAGGTGTGCCTGGCCGCCCTCGACGCCCGGGCGCGCGGCGAGGACTTCGAGGGCCCGCACGCCGGGGCCCACGCGCCCTGGAAGGAGTTCTACGACGGCTACGTCGGCGCCGGTGTGCCCTCGGGCGCTCCCGTGCCCGGCCTGGACTGACCGGTCAGCCGGCGAACACGCGGGCCAGGGCCGCCGACAGGGACGCGGGCCCGGCCGCGGCCACCCGCGCCCCGAGGTACCCGTCCGGGCGCACCAGGTACGCCGTGCCGCCCTCGCTCGCGTACCGCGCGCGGAACTCGCCGCGCCCGTCCACGAGCACCGGCAGGGGCAGCGGGCCCGGGTCCACGCCGTCCGGCAGCACGCAGTACACGGCGAGCCTGCCGTGGGCCCCGCGCCGTGCCGACTCGGCCAGTTCGGCGAAGCCCCGGGTGCCGTCGGCGGAGTCCGCGTGGAGCAGCAGGGCGTGGTCGTGTGCGCGCAGCACCTCGTGCAGGCGGAGGGGGAACGCGGCGATCGCGTCGCGCAGGCCGCCGCAGTCGGGGGCACGGTCGCCCGCCGCCGGGGCGGGTCCGAAGGCGCCGGTCCCGACCAGGGGGCTGTCCGGGTAGGCGATCAGCAGCTGCGCCTCGCGCAGCAGGGCGGTGCCGGGATCGTCGGGGTCGGCCCGCACGCCCTGGGACGCGTGCCGCAGGGTGCGGCCCACCACCTCCTCGCCGACCGGGCGGCGCTCCGCGTCGTAGCTCTCCAGCAGCTGGGGCCGACCGTGGCCGGCCACCGCGAGCACCAGCTTCCAGGCGAGGTTGGAGGCGTCCTGGACGCCGGTGTTCATGCCCTGGGCGCCGGTCGGCGGATGGATGTGCGCGGCGTCGCCGGCGACGAAGACCCGGCCCTCGCCGTAGCGGTCCACGATGCGGTGGCTGATGCGGAACACCGACGACCAGCGCGGCGCCGACGCCGTGGCCGGCCGTGGCGCCAGCCGGTCCAGCACCGCCTGCACGTGCTCCAGGCGCGGGGCGCGCTCCGGCTCCAGGCCGTGGGCCACCGGGTCACCGGCGCCGGACCGCGTCCCCCGCGACAGCTCGGGCGGTACCCGCATGGACAGGCGGTAGCGGCTCCTGCCCGGTAGCGGGATGCACACCAGCAGGTCGTCGACCTCGCCCTCGTCCGTGACGTGCATGGACCGCACGGCGTATCCGGCCGGCATGTCCCAGTCGACCTCGACGTCGGCGAGCATGTACTCCTCGGGCAGCGCCCCGCCCTCGAAGGACAGCCCCAGCCCCTTGCGCACCAGGCTGTGCGCGCCGTCGCACCCGACCAGGTACCGGGAGCGGATCTCCAGCTCCTCCCCGGAGCCGGTGCGCAGCCCGCTGGTGACGCCGTCGGCGTCCTGGGCGAAGGAGACCAGTTCCGTGCCGCGTTCGACGCGTCCGCCGAAGTCGGCCAGGCGCTCCTCGAGGATCCGCTCGGTGTCGTACTGCGGCAGGCACGCGAAGCCGTACGGCACCTCCGCCGGCAGCGTCAGGTCGATCCGCGCCTGCTCGGCACCGTTGACGTGGACCAGCTGGCCGCGCAGGGGCACCGCCGCGTCCGCCGCCGCGCGGGCCACGCCCATCCGCTCCCACAGCTCGAACGTCCTCGGCTGGATGCCGACGGCCTTGGCGTACGGCAACCGCTCCGGCAGCCGGTCGACCAGCCGGCAGCCGACGCCACGCCGGCGCAGTTCCAGTGCGGCGGTCAGGCCGACCGGGCCCGCCCCGGCGATCAGTACGTCGGTGTGCCGCATGCGCTCCTCCGGCCCGTCGCCCCACGGTCCCCTCATGATCGCCCCGGACGGCCCGCCGGGCGACTCGGGGCGCAGCGGCCCGTCCGCGGAGCGGCCCGGCGGGCCGCTCCGCGTGCGCGGTGTTTCAGCCTGTGGCGCCCTGGATACACCGCGAGGGTTCGGACCCGGAGTTCGCGAGCCCGCGCACACCGTCGCTGTGAGGTCGCCACCATGTCCCATGCCCCGTCCCCCGCAGGACCCTCGAACCGCGCACGGCCGGTGGCGAGTTCCGTCCCGGAGGCGGGCCCCGGCCCCCGGCCCGGCGACGACCGGGCGACGCGCGGCGGCACGGCCCTGGTGACGGGTGCCTCCTCCGGCATCGGCGCGGCCGTGGCCCGCCGGCTGGCCGCCGACGGCGGCTGGCGGATGGTGCTGAACGGCCGCGACGCCACCCGTTTGGAGCATGTGGCCGCCGAGATGTCGGCCGTGGCCGTGCCCGCGGACCTGACCCGGCCCGGCGCCGACGTCCGGCTGACCGAGGCGGTGCTCGAACACCTGGGCCGCGTCGACCTGATCGTGGCGGCAGCCGGGGTCGGCTGGGCCGGTGACTTCACCGGCATGCCCCGGGCCCGCATCGAGGAACTGGTCGGCATCGACCTGCTGGCCACCCTGCACCTGGTGCGCGGACTGCTGCCGCACATGGTCGCCGCCGGCTCCGGGCGCATCGTGCTGCTCGGCTCCGTCGCGGGCAGCGTGGGCGTGCGCGGGGAAGCGGTGTACTCCGCCACCAAGGCCGCCGTGGCCGCGTTCGCCGACGCGCTGCGCTACGAGCTGCGGGGCACCGGCGTGGGCGTCACCCATGTGGTCCCCGGCGTGGTCGACACGCCCTTCTTCGACCGGCGAGGCGTCCCGTACCGGCGGTCCTGGCCCAGGCCCGTGCCGCCCGAGCGGGTGGCGGACGCCGTGCTCGACGCGGTCCGGCGCGGCAAGGACGAGGTCTACGTCCCCGGCTGGCTCCGGTTCCCCGCCCGGGTGCGGGGGGCCGCGCCGGGGCTCTACCGGCGACTCGCCGCGCATTTCGGGTGAGCGGCCGTGATCACCCTGACGGTCGTGCTGGCGCTGTGCGCGGCGCTGTCGAACGCGTCCGCCTCGGTGCTGCAACGCAGGGCCGCCGCCGTGGTCGAGCCGGACCGGCACGAGGGCCGAGGACAGGCGGCGCCCCGATTCGGACGGCTGCTGCGGCGCCCGGACTGGCTCGTGGGCGTGGGCCTGCTCATGCTGTCCGCCGTGCTCCAGGGCTGGGCGCTGGCCGTGGGCAGCCTCTCCCTCGTCCAGCCCCTGCTCGCCGCGGAGCTGCTGTTCACGCTGGTGGTGGGCAGCCTCGTCTTCCGGCGCCGGCCCGACCGCCGCACCTGGCTGGCGTTCGGCGCCCTCGCCGTGGGGCTGGCGGTCTTCCTCGTGGCCGCCTCGCCGAAGCCGGGCCGCAGCGACGCGCCGGTCGGCGCCTGGCTCATGGCGGGCGGCGCCGCGTTCGGCGCGGTGGTGCTGCTCGTGCTGGCCGCCCGTCCGGCACGGGGCGCCTCCCGGGCCGCGCTGCTCGGCTTCGCCTCCGCGGTGTCCTTCGCCACCACCGCCTCCTTCCTCAAGGAGGCCGTCGGCCGGCTCGGACAGGGGCCGGACGTGATGTTCACGCACTGGTCGCCGTACGCCACCGCCGTCGCCGGGCTCGTCGCCTTCCTGCTGCTGCAGAGTGCGTTCCGTGCCGGTTCGCTGGCCGCCTCCCAGCCCGCGCTCACCCTCGGCGACGCGCTCACCAGCATCGCGCTCGGGTGGGCGCTGTTCGGGGAGTCCATCCAGCTGGGGCTGCGGGTGATCCCGGAGCTCGTGGGCGTCGCGCTGATCGGGGCCGGCAGCATCGGCCTGGCGAACGTCTCGTCCCTCGGCGGGGAGTGGGACACCCCGGCCGAGGAGGGTCCGGAGAACGGGAACGGCGCACAGCTACCGATGCGCCACGAACACTGAGGCAGGTCACCGATGTCAGCCACCTCCGCCCGCGTCCGGCGCGCCGCGGCCGTCCTGCTGCCCCTGGCCGTCGCCGGGGCCCACATCGGGCCGGCCGCCACCTGGCTCCCCGGCGTGCGACTGCCGTTGTTCCCCCGGCTCGCCGGCACCGGCCCCCGCCACCACGTCGCCCTGACCTTCGACGACGGCCCCGACCCGGCCGCCACGCCCCGCTTCCTGGACACCCTCGACCGGCTCGGCGTGCGGGCCACGTTCTTCGTCCTCGGGGAGCACGCGGTGCGCCATCCCGGGCTCGTCGAGGAGACCGCCCGGCGGGGACACGAGGTCGCGGTGCACGGCTGGACCCACGACCGGCCCTGGCGGCCCGCCGTCGCCCGGGAGACCGCGGGCGTCGCCCGGGCCGCCCGCGCGGTGCACGACATCACCGGTCACCGGCCGCAGTGGTACCGCCCGCCGTACGGCATCCTCACCTCGGGCCGCTGGCTGGCCGCCCGCCGGGCCGGGCTGCGGCCGGTGCTGTGGTCCGCCTGGGGCAAGGACTGGCGCGCCGACGCCACCGGGGAGTCCGTGCGCGCCCTGGTCGCCGCCGACCTGCGCGCGGGCGGCACGATCCTGCTGCACGACTCCGACCGCTGCTCCGCCCCGGACTGCTGGTACGCCACCCTCGACGCGCTGCCCGCCATCGTCACCGACTGCCGTGAGGCAGGCCTGACCGTCGGCCCCCTGCGCGACCATGGATCCCCTGCCCGGGACCGGAGCTGACCGGGGCACCCGCGCGCGGCCCCGGTGCGGGTCACGGCGTGGCCGGACCGGCGAGCTCCGCCACGGACGCCATCGGGTCGCGCCGGAAGAGGGCGCGGGCGGAGCCCGCCGCACGGGACCCCGTGACGGCGCCGAGGGCCGACAGCAGGGCGGGGGCATCCGGGGCGTACTCCACGAGGCCGAGGCCTGCCATCTGGCGCACCCCGTCGAGGCCGTGGCCGGGCAGCGGCCGGTACGCGACCACGGGGAGCCCGGCGGCGAGGGCCTGGACGGCGGTCTGGCCGGCCGCGTTGTCCAGCAGGGCGTGCGCGGCGGACAGCAGCCCGGGCATGTCGTCGACCCAGTCCAGGGCGAGCGCGCCCGGCACCCGGCCGAGCCGGTCCAGAAGCCGCCGGTTGCGGCCGCACAGCACCACCGGCAGATACCCGGCGCCGGCGAGCAGCCCGGCCGTGGCGGCCGGCCGGGAGGCCGCCCCCCAGGCGCCCGCGGACAGCAGCACCGGCGGCCTGCCGGGTGCCAGCCGGGCGAACCGCTCCCGCCACCGGGCGGCCCCGGGCCCCGGTGCGAGGAAGTCCGGCGCCACGACCGGACCGGTCGTCACGGCCGGCGTGCCGAGGCTTCGGCGCACCTCCCGCGCGGCCGTGTCCGTGAGGCACAGATAGCGGTCGTTGCCCGGGTGCAGCCACTGCCGGTGCACCGCGAAGTCCACCAGGAAGACCGCGCTCGGCACCCGCAGCCGCCCCCGGGACCTGAGATGGCCGGTCAGCTGCGCCGCGAGGTGGAAGACGGACACGATCACGTCGGCGCCGAGGCGGTCCGCGAGGCCGAGCAGCCGGTCCCCGGCGAGCCGGGCCAGCGGCACACCGCTGGGGCCCCGGCCGGGGCCGCCGCGCAGGAACGCGCCGTAGACGCCCGCGTACGCCCACGGGGCGTGCCGGACCGACGCCTGGTAGCAGCGGCGCAGTCCCGTCCCCAGCCCGTACGGCAGCAGGGTGAGGACGTCGACCACGAAGGGCTCGTGGCCGTACGACCCGGCGCGCCGGGCCAGTTCGGCCGCGACCGTGTCGTGGCCGGCGCCCATGCTCGCGCTCACGATCAGCGTCCGGCGGCGGCCGCCCGGCGGGACCTGCTCCCCGTGGGGCACCTCGGCAGAAGTACGCACGGGGTCCGATTCTCCGGTGCCGGCGCGGGCAAACCGCCGAACCGCCGGCCTGTGTCGCTCCTGCGTACCGCCCGGCGGGTGCCGGCCAACCCATGTGGCGGTCTCCTCGGTGGCGAGCCGCCCGGTCCGTGCCAGAGTGAATCCGAGGCATGCGGGCACCCCGGGTACCAGCACGGGGCGCCGTCGGCACCGGCGGCGGGCGTGCGGCGGCGAGCACGGGAGGAGCCGTGAGGCGGTTGCGGCGCGGCCTGCACCGCGCTTGGGAGTGGCTTCGGGTCCAGGCCCTGTTCGCGCACGGCCGCGAACTGGAGCTGATGCACCGGGCGATGGGCTTCGCCACCCTGGCGCTGGTGACCCTGGCCCCGCTGCTGATCGTGGTGGCCGCCGCCGATCCGCTGGTGCGCGGCGGCTTCGCCTCCTGGCTCACCGACGGCATGGGGCTGTCCGGCCGGTCCGCGCAGGCGCTCACCGACGTCATCAGCCCGCCCCGCAACGTCATCGGCACCACGAGTGTCTGGAGCGCGGTCCTGCTCGCCGTGTTCGGCGTGTCCTTCGGCGGCAGCGTGCAGAACGCCTACGAGCGCATCTGGGGCCTCGCGTCCGGCCCGTGGCACCGGGTGTGGCGGCAGGCGACCTGGCTGGTGGTGCTGACCGGGTACCTGTACCAGGAGGTGGCGACGAAGTCGGCGCTGCACGGGTACCAGCGGATCGTGCTGTCCACGGTGAGCGGCGTCGTCTTCTTCTGGTGGGGGCAGCGCTTCCTGCTGGGCAACCAGATCCGCTGGCGCGACCTGCTGCCCGGGGCCCTGGCCACCGTCATCGGACTGGCCGGCCTGCGGGCCTTCTCCTACCTCGTCTTCACCCCGCTCATCGTCACCAACGCCCTGAGCTACGGCGCCGTCGGCACCGTCCTCGTCGTCGAGTCCTGGCTCATCGGCGTCGGGTTCGTCATCTACGGCGGCGCCGTGTTCGGCCGCTGGTTCTGCGAGCACCACTGGACGCCGACCCACCACGACGAGCCGGACGACCGGCCGGAGACTCTCTAGGCCAGCTGCCGGCGCACCAGTTCGTGCAGCCGCCCCGAGGTGTCCGCGAGCAGGTCGGCCGGGGAGCCCTGCTGGACCACCTTGCCGTCCTCCATCACGATCACCCGGTCCGCGTCCAGCACCGTCGACAGCCGGTGGGCGATGACGATCCGGGTGGCGTTCAGCTTGCGGGTGCTCTCGATGACGATGCGCTGGGTGTCGTTGTCCAGGGCGCTGGTCGCCTCGTCGAAGAACACGATCCGCGGACGGCGGATCAGCGCCTGCGCGATCATCAGGCGCTGCCGCTGCCCGCCGGAGACCGCCCCGCTGCCCGAGACGATGGTGTGCAGGCCCATCGGCATCCGCTGGATGTCCTCCGCGAGTCCCGCCATCTCGGCCGCCGCCATCGCCTCCTCCGGCGTGTACGGCTCGGTGCCGCAGATGACGTCCAGGATGGAGCCGGTGAACGGCTGGGCGTGCTGCAGGACCACCCCGCACTGGCGGCGCACCGCCGACTGGTCGAGCGCCGCGAGGTCCTGGCCGTCGTACAGGACGCTGCCCGAGACCGGCCGGTCGAAGCCGATGAGCAGGCGCAGCAGGGTGGACTTGCCGCAGCCGCTCGGTCCGACGACCGCCACGAACTCGCCCGGTCGGACCGCGAAGGACACGTCGTCGAGGACGAGGGGGCCGTCGTCGGCGTACCGGAAGGACAGCCGGCGGGTCTCCAGCGCGCCGGAGAGCGGGCCCGGACGGGTGCTCGCGGTGCGGACCTCCGGGGTCGCGTCGAGCACCGGCCGGATCTCCTCGAACAGCGGCAGCGCGGCCACAGCCGAGACGAACGCGCCGGTCAGCTGGGTGACCGAGGTGAGCAGCATGGTCACCGAGGTGTTGAAGGTGAGGAAGTCCGCCGCCGACAGCGTGCCCTTCGCCGGGCCCGCCAGCAGCATGAACATCAGCAGCGTGCACACCGGCAGGTAGACCGCGCCGAGGACCGTGGTGAGGTTCTTGATCCGGCCGACCCTCTGCTGCAGTTCCCGGCTGCGGGCGAACTCCCGGGCCCAGGCCGCGTACGCGTAGTTCTCGGCCGCGGCCACCCGCAGCTTGGGCAGGCCGCGCAGGGTCTGGAAGGCCTGGTTGTTCAGCTTGTTGCCGAGCACCACCAGGCGCCGCTGCCAGCGCACCTGCCACAGTCCGAGCCCCAGGAACACGCCCGCGATGACGACGAGCATGCCGATCGCCGCGAGCGCCATCGGGACGCTGTACCACAGCAGCAGACCCAGGTTCATCGCGCCGACCGTCACCGACTGGGCGACCACCGGACCGACGCCCGCCAGCAGCCGGCGCATATGGCTGATCCCCATGGCGGCGCTGGCCAGCTCGCCGGTCGAGCGCTGGGTGAAGAAGCGTGTCGGCAGCCGGAGCAGCCGGTCCCAGACGGCCGGCTGGAGCGCCGCCTCGATCCGGCCCTCCAGCCGCAGGATGGACAGGTTCTCCAGCAGCGTGAAGGCCGCCGCCACCACCCCGGTGACCATCACCGCCAGGCACACCTGGACGATCAGGCCCACCTGCGCCCGCGGCACGTACTCGCCGAGCACCTTGCCCGTCGCGACCGGCACCAGCGCGCCGATCGCGACCGTCACCAGCCCCGCGAGGAGCAGACTGAGCAGGTCGCCGCGGGTGCCGCTCAGGCTGAACCGCAGCAGGCCCACCGGGCCCAGCCGCTTGTCGGGCAGTGGCCGGTAGAACATGACCGCGCGCGGCTCGAACTCCTCCGCGTTCGCCCGCTCGACCGGCGTCTCCCGGCCGGTGCCCGGGTGCACCGCCACATAGCCGCCGTGCCGCCACAGCAGGGCGACCGGGGCACCGGACAGCGCCCGGTGCCCGACCAGCGGGCCCACGTTCTCCCGCCACCAGCGGCCGTCCAGGCGGACGGCACGGGTACGCACCCGGGAGGCCAGCGCGACCCGCTCCACCGGGTCGAGCCGCTCGCTCTCGGTGCCGCTCTGCGCGGGCTCCGCCAGCGTGATCCCGGCCGCCTCGGCGACCAGTCGGCAGGCTGCGTGGGTGGCGTCGGCGTCGGCGGCCGTCGTCCGGCGGGCCGAGCGCTTGCCGATGGAGGCGAGCAGGGTCTGGTCCGCCTGGGCGCGCACGGCCTCGCCGGCCTTGATACCGGCGGCCGTACGCGTCTCGTGGGTGCGCTCCAGCTGCTCGATCCAGCGGTCGAGGGCGGTCAGCAGCCGGTACTGCTGGTCGACCATGCTCTGCCACAGCGCCGGGTCCATCAGCAGGTCGGCGGCGGCCTCCGCGCCGTACAGCGAGCCGTACTGCACGCTGCCGGGCGGCACCTGCATCCAGAACACGTCGTCGTCGGCGGGGGCCTGGGCCCTCTCCTCGGCCATCGGCGCCTGGAACAGGACGGACAGTCCCCGGCCGACGCCCAGCGCCAGCGCGTACTCCAGGGGGCTGGTCGTGGGCGGCACGTACTGCGGGTTGCCGTACTGGTCGTACGACCAGGTCTGGGTGTTGGCCGGCTGGTACAGCTCGCGCAGGCCGACGCGGTGCACCACGCAGTCCCGGACCGGGCGGGCCACCAGCGTGTGCTGGGGGCCCGACACCGGGCCGAGCAGCAGCGCGCCCGCCTCCAGCCGGCCCAGGTGGTGCCAGTGGCCCTGCTGGGCGGCGTCCACCGCGAACAGGTCCAGGGCGCCGGCCGCGACCAGCCACAGCACCTGCGGACCCTCCAGGTCCAGGCGGTTGGAGCCGGCGCAGTCGACCCGGGTGCCCAGCGAGCCGAGCGCGCCGAGTACCAGGTCGCCGTCGTGCACGGACGTCATCTCACCGCTCCCTGACCAGCGCCGCGTACGCGCCGCCGCGCGCCACCAGCTCCTCGTGCCGTCCGCGCTCGACCACCGTGCCGTGCTGCAGCACGACGATCTCGTCGCTGTCGCGGACCGTGCTCAGCCGGTGCGCGATCACCACGCAGGCGCAGCCGCGCCGGCGCAGGTTGTCCATCACGACCAGTTCCGTCTCGGCGTCCAGCGCGCTGGTCACCTCGTCCAGCACGAGGATGCTCGGCCCGCGCACCAGCGCCCGGGCGATCTCCAGGCGCTGGCGCTGGCCGCCGGAGAAGTTCCGCCCGTCCTGCTCGACCCGGCTGTGGACACCGCCGGGGCGGCGCGTCACCACGTCGTACAGGGCCGCGTCCTTCAGCGCCTCGACCACCGCCTCGTCGGGGATCGAGGGGTCCCACAGGGCGACGTTGTCGCGGACCGAGCCCTCGAACAGGAACACCTCCTGGTCGACGAAGGAGACGGAGGCGGCGAGCGCGCCCCGCGGGATGTCCTCCAGCCGGCGGCCGTCGATGCGGATCACCCCGTCCCAGGGCGCGTACAGTCCCGAGATCAGCCGGGACACGGTCGACTTGCCGCTGCCGGAGCCGCCCACCAGCGCCACCTGCTGCCCGGGGCCCACGGTGAGGTCGAAGCCGCTGAGCAGCGGCTTGTCCAGGGGGCTGTAGCCGAAGGTGACGTTCTCCAGTTCGACGTACCCGTGCAGCCGGCGGGTGGAGTCGCCCCCGCCGGGGCGTGCGTAGAGCGGGTCGGCCTGGAAGTTCTCGACGTCCTTCAGCCGGGCCACGTCGGCCGCGAAGTCCTGGATGCGGCCCGCCACGCCGTTGAGCCGGGTGAGCGGGGCGGTGAAGCGGGTGACCAGGGCCTGGAAGGCGACGAGCAGGCCCACCGAGATGTGCCCCTCGACCGCGCGCAGACCGCCGATCCACAGGATCAGCGCGCTGTTGAAGGTGGCCAGCGTCGGCGCGACCACGCCCAGCCAGGCGCTCGGCACGCCGAGGCGTTGCTGCTCCTCCAGCGTGGCGGCGTGCTGCCCGGCCCACTTGCGGAAGTAGCCGTCCTCGCCGCCGGTCGCCTTCATCGTCTCGATCAGCTGCAGCCCGGTGTACGACGTGTTGGTGAGCCGCGCGGTGTCCGCGCGCAGCTTCGCCGTCCGGGTCGCGCGCAGCCGTACGACCAGCCGCATCGCCACCACGTTCAGCAGGGCCACACCGATGCCGAGGAAGGTCAGTTGCGGGTCGTAGGTGTAGAGGAGCACCGCGTACAGCACGACGACGATCGCGTCGACGCCGGCCGCGGCGAGGTCCCGGGCCAGGGTCTCCGCCACCTGGTCGTTGGACTGCAGGCGCTGCACCAGGTCGGCGGGGGAGCGCTGGGCGAAGAACGTCACCGGCAGGCGCAGCAGATGGCGCAGGAAGCGGGCGCTGGAGAGGGTGGAGGAGATGATCCGGCCGTGCAGCAGGTTGGCCTGCTGGAGCCAGGTCAGCGCCAGGGTGAGCAGCACACAGGTGGCCATCGAGGCGAACAGCACGCCCAGCAGCGAGGTCTGCCCGCCGATGAGGAACATGTCGATGTAGGTGCGGCTGAGCGCCGGCACGGCCGCGCCGACCGCGACGAGCAGCAGGCTGGCCAGCACCGCGGCGGGCAGGGTGCCGGCGGTGCCGCGCAGCCGGGCCGGCATCGCCCCGAGCACGCCGGGCCTGCGCCCTCCCCTGGTGAAGTCCTCGCCGGGCTCCAGCACCAGCACGACACCGGTGAAGCTGCCGTCGAACTCCTCCATGGGAACGAAACGGCGGCCCTTGGCGGGGTCGTTGATGTGGACGCCCCGCCGGCCGAAGCGGCGGCCCATGCCGTCGTAGACGACGTAGTGGTTGAACTCCCAGAAGAGGATGGCCGGGGCGCGCACCTCGGCGAGGGCCGCCAGGTCCATCTGCATGCCCTTGGCCGTCAGGCCGTAACCGCGCGCCGCCTTCAGCAGGTTGCTGGCGCGCGAGCCGTCCCGGGAGACACCGCAGGCGATGCGCAGCTCCTCCAGCGGGACGTGCCGGCCGTAGTGGCCGAGGACCATGGCCAGGGAGGCGGCGCCGCACTCGACGGCCTCCATCTGGAGGACGGTGGGGGTACGGACGGTGCCGGTACGGGACTTGGGGACCGGGCGCCGGGTGGGGGCGGCCCGTCTGCGGCCACGGGTCTGCCGGGCGTCGCCGGTCTGAACGGTCACGGGAGCAGCCAATCGACGGGGTGCTGGTCGGCCAGCCTGATCGAACCGGAGGCGAGGGTCATGGAGTCGAGCCGGAAGGGCGGCCCGTCGGCGGTGGACCACCGGTAGCCGCTCCTCGTGTCCTTCGCGCGGTCCAGTTCGACCAGCACGGCCACCGGGCGGCCCTGACGGGTGAACTGCTCGCCGAGCTGGCTGTCGCCGAGGAACGCGGCGATCGACTGGGCGGACTGCGCGGCGCGGTCCACGGACTTCACCCGGCCGCGCAGCACGCCGTACCGCTGCGCGGGGACCGAGGACACGGTGAGGTCGACGGAGGCGTCCGCGGGGATGGCGGCGGCGTTCTCGGCGGGGACGTACACGGTCGCGTACAGCGGGTCCGAGGCGTGGGCGGCCTTCTCCACCGCGGCCACGTTCGCACCGGTCTGGATGATCTGGCCGATGGTGGCGGCGAGCGTGGTGACACGGCCCGCGGCCACGGTACGGACCACCGAATCGCCCTGCGCGGTACGGACCTTGAGGACCGGGGCGTTCGCGGGCAGCTGCGCGCCCTGCCGGGCGAGGACCGCCGTCACCTGCCCCGCCACGGGGCTCTGCAGCAGGTAACTGCCCTGCCCGTGGGTGAGGATGGCCTGCGCGCTCACCGTGGAGGCGACCGAACCGGTCACCGCCCAGACGGAGGCCGCCGCCATCACGACGACGGTGACGCCCAGCGCGAGCCAGCCCTGCGGACGGGCGAGACGCACCGGGAGGTCCAGCTCCTCCGGTGACTGGAGCTTGGCGAGGGCCTGGTGGCGGAACTGCACGGAACTTCCCTCACCTGTGGGGGAGACGCGGGTGTTTCAGGGCATCCGAGAGTCCCGGAGCCGAGTGACGGCTCCGGGACTTCCGATGCGACGAGGCGCGATCAGAGACCGGCGACCAGGCCGGAAACCGGGGCCACGTTCAGGCCGGTGACACCCTCGACCGTGCCGACGGCGGTGTCGACCAGGCCGGAAACCGGGGCGAGGCCGTTGACGGCACCGGTCACGGTGTTGAGGGCGTTCACGGAAAGACCGCCGGAAACGCTGTCCAGCTCGGCGTCCGAGATCTCGACGGTCTCGACCTGGGGGGTGGAGTTCATGATGGAACTTCCCTTCATATGGATATTCACAAGGGGAGAGCGGCCCCCCTCTGGGGTCAGACGGACGGCCGCGGCCGCGGAGCGCCGGGCACCGTCTCCGGGCCCGTCGGACCCCCGCGGTGCGATGGATCAAAGCACGCACGAGGGGCGCGCTTCCAATCAACCAGTGCTCTCACCAGGCAACTTGGTTCATGGAGGGGTTCATCCGTGCAGGTGTGCGCACGCGGTGTCGGCGACTCCTTCACATGCCGCACGGCATCGCCGCGTACCAGGGCTTGCCTGCCCGTCGGCGAATCCGGCACTCCGCGCCAATGGCGTGCCGGGGGCGCGCGGATGTGCAGATCCGCTGACGGCGGTGACTTGGTTGAGTATTCAATGTGCAGATTCCCTGAAGCAGGGATTCCGGTACGTGTCGACAGCTGACCGTTACCGGCCGGTAGCCGAGCGTGTCAGCCCAGGATCGCGTAGACCGTGCTCGCCCGAGCCGCGAGCGCGCCCGAGTCCGCGTCGCTCAGCGTGACGTCCGCGAAGGCCATCCGCCGGCCCAGTTTCGTCAGGACCGCTTCGATCAGGACATCCGAGCCCGTCACCGCCCGCTGGAACGACGTCGACTGCTGCACCGTCGTCATCGGCACGAAGGCGCCGCGCGCGGCCGACACCGCGATCACCGTCGCCGTGTCGGCCGCCGCCATCAGCGCCTGACCCGAAAGACCCCCGCCCTCCCGCGCCAGCCGGTCCGACCAGGGCAGACGCAGGACCGCGCGATCCTCGCCCACCGACTCGACGGTCAGCCCGAGATCGAGCACCCAGGGGGCGAAGTTGGCGGAGAGGATCTTGTCGGCTTCGGTGCTGGTCATCGTCATACGGGGGATTGTTCCCGACCCCCTCGCGCGGCACGCGGAGCGTGGCCGATTCCCCCCGCCGCCAAGGCGGTTGGCAAACGGAATTGAACACACCGTGCGGCCGGTGCGTACAAACGGCCATCCAGGCGCCCCGATCAGAACTGCCCATGAGTGGCAGACCCCCGTCCCCAGGAGGTCGAGAAGTTTGAGTCACAAGCGAATGCCCAAGCGCAAAGCCGCGATAGCGGTGGGCGGTGTCGCGGCGCTCGGAGCGGCGGCCCTCCTGCTGCCCAACGCGAACGCCTCGCAGGACAAGAACCAGATGCAGGCCGCCACCGGCGGCGCGCAGACCCTGAAGGCCAAGGACGCCTCGGAACTCGCCGGCCGGCTGCAGAAGGCACTGGGCGACGCCATCGCCGGCTCCTACTACGACAGCGGCAAGAAGCAGCTGGTCGTCAACGTGGTCAGCGGCGACAACAACGTCATCGTGCAGGCGAAGAAGGCGGGCGCGGCCGTCCGCAAGGTGAACAACAGCACCGCCGACCTCAAGGCCGCGGCGAAGACCCTGAAGGCCAAGGCGACCATCCCCGGCACCTCGTGGGCCATCGACCCGCGCACCGACAAGGTCCAGGTCAGCGCCGACAGCTCCGTCACCGGCGCCAAGTGGGACAGACTGCAGTCGACGGTGCGCGGCCTCGGCTCCGGCATGGCCACCCTGAAGAAGTCCGCCGGCAGCTTCAAGACCCTCGTCTCGGGCGGCGACGCCATCTTCGCCCAGGTGCAGGGCGGCGGCGTCCGCTGCTCCCTCGGCTTCAACGTCACCGCCTCCGACGGCAGCCCGGCCTTCCTGACGGCCGGTCACTGTGGGGTCGCCGCCAAGGACTGGTCCGACTCCCAGAACGGGCAGCCCGTCGCCACCGTCGACCAGGCCAAGTTCCCGGGCAACGACTTCTCCCTCGTCAAGTACAACGACCCCGCCACCAAGCCGCCGAGCGAGGTCAACGTCGGCAACGGCCAGACCGTCAACATCACCCAGGCCGCCGACGCCACGGTCGGCGAGACCGTGTTCCGGATGGGGTCCACCACCGGTCTGCACAACGGCCAGGTGACCGGCCTCGACGCCACGGTGAACTTCCAGAGCGAGACGAACCCCGGCGGCGTCGACACCGTCAACGGCCTCATCCAGACCAACGTCTGCGCCGAGGCCGGCGACAGCGGCGGCTCGCTGTTCACCCAGGACGGCAGCGCCGTGGGCCTGACCTCCGGCGGCAGCGGCGACTGCACCAACGGCGGCGAGACGTTCTTCCAGCCGGTCACCGCGGCCCTCCAGGCCACCGGCGCCACCCTCGGCGCCGGCGGCGGCAATGCCGGCGACAACGGCAACGGCAACGGTGCGGGCAACGCCGGGAACAACGGCAACGGCAACGGCGCCGGCGACCAGTCGGGCTCCGCCGCCCCGTCGGCCTCGGCGGGCGACCAGGCGGGCGCCGGTGACCAGTCCGGTGCCGGTGACCAGTCCGGTGCCGGCAGCGCAGACCCGTCGGCCTCGGCCGGCGACCAGTCCGGCAGCGGCTCGGCGACCGACCCCGCCGGCGACGGCTCGGCCGGCGACGGCTCGGCCGGCGACGGCTCCTCCCTCACGTCCACCGGCTGAGCCGGGCCCCCGAACCCCTGCCCGCCTCACCGCGGTTCCGGTGGGCAGGGACGGTCCGGCCCTCCGGCGGGAGGGCCGGACCGCGGCATGTGCGCGTCAGCCGCCGTTCGCCCGCAGCAGCAGCACCGCCACGTCGTCCGCCCGCTGCGCGGCCGCCGCGCTGTGCCGGACGACCTCGTCCGCGAGGCTCTCCAGCGGCCGGTCGCCCGCCTCCGCGAGCAGCGCGCCCAGATCGACCAGCGCGTCCTCGATGTCGACGCCGGGCGTCTCCACCAGGCCGTCGGTGTACAGCACCAGGACCGAGCCGGGCACCAGGCAGACCTCGGTGGTCGGATACACCGCCGACGCGTCGATGCCCAGCAGCGGACCCCCGGCCAGGTCCAGCACCCGCACCCGCCCGTCCGGCCGCCTCAGCAGCGGCGGCGGATGCCCCGCCCGCGCCATCACGGCCCGCCCGCCCGCCGGATCGAGGCGCAGATACAGACAGCTGGCGAACAGGTCCGTGCCGAGGTCGATCAGCAGCCGGTTGGTGCTGCTCATGACCTCGTGCGGGTCCTGCCCCACCGTGGTGTACGCGCGGACCCCGGTACGGATCTGGCCCATCAGCCCGGCCGCCGTCACGTTGTGCCCCTGGACGTCCCCGATCACGGCCGCCGGCAGCGGACGGGCCGGCACCAGGTCGTAGAAGTCACCGCCGATCTCCATGCCGTGAGTGGCCGGCAGATAGCGGGCGGCCGCCTCGATGCCCGGCAGCCGCGCCAGCGAGTGCGGCAGCAGTGCCTGCTGCAGCCCGTGCGCCAGCCGGTGCTTGGCGTCGTAGAGCTGGGCCCGTTCCAGGGCCTGCGCGATCAGACCGCCGATCGAGGTCAGCACGGCCCGCTCGTCGGCGGGGAAGACATGCGGCTCGGCATAGGCCAGCACACAGGTGCCGACCGGCCGCCCGGACGCGATCAGCGGCAGGTACGCCCAGGCCGCGAAGCCGTCCGGGGTCACCTGCCGGTTCGGGTACAGCCGTTCCAGCTGCTCCTGGGTGTCGAAGAAGGCGGGCACCCCGGTGCCCAGCACGTGCGTGCCCGGCGTCCGCTCGCTCAGCGGCAGCCCGTCGAACCGCTCCACGACGTGGGCGTCAGGGTATCCGCGGTGCCCCAGCACATGCAGCCGCCCGCCCCCGGAGCCGAGGATCACCATCGCCTGGCTGCCCACCGCCGGGGCCACCTCGTCCCAGACCAGCTGCACCACGTCGTGCACGCCCACCGCCTCGGTCAGCGCCCCCGCGAGGCTCAGCACCTGGGAGATCGTCACCAGCCGCGACGGGCCCGGACCCGGCTGCGGGGCGTCCCGTGCCATGTCCGCCACCGCCCGGGCCCGGGTGACCCGCAGGCTCAGCCCGGTCCTGCTCGGATACAGCCGGAACGACAGCCACTCGCCCGGCGGCCGGATCGCCACGAACGACGTCGCCTCCTGGCTGATCAGCGCCGCCCGGTAACGGTCCTCGTACATCGGGTCGTTCAGCCAGTGGATGGCCACCCACGGCAGCGTGCCGAGCAGGTCGGGGACCGGGACCCCGAGCAGTTCGGCGGCCGCCGCGTTGGCGAAGGAGATCCGGCCGTGCAGGTCCAGCGCCATCAGCCCGTACGGCAGCCGGGACACCAGCCGGGCCGCCTCCACCGAGCCCAGCGCGTCCGCCCTGCCGGCCAGCGGCGCCTCGATCACGTCGGCCTCGCGCACCAGCCGCCGGCCCGCCTCGGCATCCCGCTGCAGCCGCAGCGCCAGCCGCTCGCACGCAGCCGTCAGATGCAGCCGCTCCCCGCCGGAGAGCTCCGGCGGGTGCGACCCGGGGAAGGTCACGAACACCGCGCCGTGCACCCTGTTCGCCGTCGCCACGGGCAGCGCGGCCAGCGCGAAGGGGTACGGCAGCACCACCGCGATCCGCGGATACCGGCGCGCCATCTCCTCCTCGCCGCCCACCCAGACCAGCCGCCGCTCGCGCACCGCGTCCGCGACCGGCAGCGGCGCGCTCAGCCCCACCCGTTCCCACGGCGCCGCGAACGCCCGTGGCAGCCCCGCGTGCACGACCATCTCCAGCACCGGCTCATCGGGTCGGAGCAGGTACACCGCGCCCGAGTGGGCGTGCACCTCCTCCAGCATCGCGGCCAGCGCGACCGACAGCAGTGGCCGGCCGACCGCCGTCCCGGCGGCCGCCGGTGCCTGCTCCGGCGCCGGCCCGTCGGACACGCCGACCACCTCCTCGCAACGGCCGCGCGTCGCATCCCCGGGGATCGGGGCTCCCTCTCCAGGGATCAACACTCCCTCGCGGCGGCGCCCGGCGCACGGCGAGCGCCCCCACCGCGGGCCGTCGGTCCCCCGCGGGGATGCATACGGTTACCCCGTCCGCCCCGCCCCATGCCCGCACAGTGGAAGCGTGCGTGGCGTACATGTGGCTCATGTGCGCCCCCGCGCCTCCCGATGGCTGGATCTGTTCCCCCGCCCGGCACCGGTACCCGGCCCCCCGCCGTCCCGGGCGCGCGGGCACCACGGCGCCGTCCGGTCCGGGTGGCGGCGGCGCGGGGGACCGGTGCCGGCCCGGGCCCGCCGCGTCGCCCCGAGCCGGCTCCGCCGTGCCGCGCCCGCCCCACCGCCCGTCCGTCACCGCAGATCAGGAGCCGGGCCGAGGGCGGGGCCGAGCCGCGCGATCCGAGGCCGCCCGGCCGGGCGGCGGGCGCGGGCCGCACGACGGGCCGGGACACGGCGGGGGGATTTTCCGCGCACGCGGGTTTGCGGGTGGGGCGCCGGGGCACACGCCGGGGCGGGAATCCGGCGGAGACCTTTTCCGCCCGTACGATCCGCCCGCTTCGGCGGAACGGTGACGCAAATGGTTCGCCCCGGCACTCTCCGTTCAACTTGCGGGGGTTGCGATCGGGTGACCCACGGTGAAGACTGTGGCCGCGTTCCGTGGAAACGAAGGTGTGAATGGCGGCGCTCCCTGCCCATCGTGGGGCTGTGCGGTTCGGTGGCGTCTATTCCTCCGCTTCGTTTCGGGCGGCCGATTACAGGCCCGTCGTTTCACAGGGGGCCGGCACGATCCCGCGCGCCTTCGCGCGGGGGTATCGCCAAGGGGGAGACATGTCGGACTGGTCTGTGCGGGAACGGGCGGCGAGCCGCCGTTCCCGGCCACCGCACGTGCTGGGGCGGCCCCGCGTCCGGCCGCCGGCCGGCGGCCCGCCCCGCATGTCACCCGAACCCCACGCGCCCGTCCGGTCGTCCCGCCGGCCATGACCCGTTTCGAGCCCGGCGTGCCACGTTCCGCCGCCGGTTTCCGGCACCGACGACGGGTTCCCCGCGTGCCCGCGCGCCGCTACAAGGAGACAACGTGATCAGCAATCAACTGACGGGTGACCCGCTCCTGTCGGACGTCTTACCCGACCGCTGGCGGCGCTTACGCGAGACCGGACCCGTGCGGTACGACGAGGACCAGGGCGTGTGGCAGGTGCTGAGCCACGAGACCGTCGCCGCCGTGCTCGCCGATCCGGCCACGTACTCCTCCGACCTGACCGCCCTCACCCCCAGCCAGCCGGACTTCGACACCTTCCGGCAGGGCAACTTCGTGGGCATGGACCCACCGGAGCACCGCAAGCTCCGCACCCTCGTCAGCCAGGCGTTCACCCCCCGGGTGGTCCAGGGGCTCGGGCCCCGCATCGAGGCCGTGTGCGCCCGCCTGCTGGACGCCGTCGCGGACCAGGACCGGTTCGACCTGGTCGACGCCCTGGCCTATCCGCTGCCGATCATCGTGATCGCCGAACTGCTCGGCATCCCGGCCGGAGAACACCGGCTCTTCCAGGAGTGGGCGAGCGTCCTGTTCGGGGGCGACCAGCTCGGCGAGGCCCCGGACATGGCCGATCTGGAACGGGCCCTGGAGGCCATCGCCCCCACGGTGCGCGAGATGAACGGCTACATGCTGGAGCACATCCGGCACCGCCGCGCCCATCCCGGGGACGACCTGACCAGCGCGCTCATCGCCGCCGAGGTGGACGGCGAGCGCCTGCGGGACCAGGAGATGGTCGGGTTCGTCGCCCTGCTGCTGGTCGCCGGGCACATCACCACCACCGCGCTGCTCGGCAACGCGATCGTCACCTTCGACCGGCACCCCGGCACGGACGCCGCGCTGCGCGCCGATCCCGCCGCGATCCCCGACGCCGTCGAGGAGGTCCTGCGCTGGCTGCCCCCGTTTCCCGAGCTGGGGCGCCGCGTCGCGCGGCCGGTCGTCCTCGGCGGACACGAACTCCCGGCCGACACGATGCTCATGGTGCACCTCGGCGCCGCAAACCGGGACCCGGCCCGCTTCGCGGCGCCCGACGTCCTCGACGTGACCCGCCGTCCCAATCCCCATCTGACGTTCGGTCACGGCATCCACTTCTGCTTCGGCGCGCCGCTGGCGCGGCTGGAGGCACGGATCGCGCTGGGCATGCTGCATAAACGATTCCGCAGGCTGGCGGTGCCTTCCTACCGGGATGTCACCTTCCAGAATCCGGCCGTGATCATCGGCGTACGCCGGCTGCCCGTCGAGGTCAGCAGAGCGTAAGCGCGGCGCGCACGCGCCCCGGCCGGCCCCCGCACCGCTCGCGACGGGCCCGGCCGTCACCCGCACATGAGACCCACGCCACGGGAGTCCCCTTCTCATGCCGTACACCCCCATAGCCACGGCCCATTCCTGGACGCCGTCCCGGCTGCACCAGGAGGTGCAGGACCGCCTCGACGCCCTCGCCCGGACCCACCGGGTGCCCGGCGCCCAACTGGTCGTGGACACCGGCGCGGACGTCCTGACGGTGCACACCGGCACGGCCGACGCGGCCACCGGTGTCCCCTGCACCGCGGGCACGGCCGTGCCGCTCGGCTCGCTCACCAAGCCCTACACCGCCGCCGCCGTGCACATCCTCGCCGACGACGGCGACCTGGATCTGGACGAGCCGGCCGCCGGCCACCTGCCGGAGCTGCGGCACGTCCCCCAGGTGACGATCCGTCAACTCCTGGACCACACCAGCGGCCTGCCCACCGGGCCCGACTCCGACACCGCCGCCGCGACCACTCCGGGCCGCTATCTGGCGGCCGTCTGCACCGCCGAGGACGTCCTGTTCCCCGCGGGCACCGACTTCTCCTACTCCAACGCGGGCTATGTGGCCGCCGGACGCCTGGTGGAGACCGTGACCGGCATGTCCTGGCGGCAGGCGGTCGGCGCACTGCTCCTCGAACCCCTCGGCACCGCGCCCGCGTTCATCGGCGACCGGTGCCCCGCCCGCGCGGTGGCCGTCGGGCACGCCGTGAACACTGCCACCGGGCAACTGCGGCCCGCCGTGCAGACCCTGGCGCCGCTGGAGGCGCCGGCCGGTGCGCTGCTGGCGAGCGCGCAGGACCTGGCCGCCCTCGGCGGCGCCCTCGTCGGCCGCTCCGACGTCCTGCCGCCCGCCGTCGCCAAGGAGATGCGGCGCCCCGAACCCGCCGCCCGCCCGGGCGTCCTCGCCGACGGGTGGGGACCCGGACTCGCCCTGTACCGGCAGGGCGAACGCGTATGGTGCGGCCACGACGGCAACGCCCAGGGCACCTCCTGCCATCTTCGGGCCGATCCGGAGAGCGGCGTCGTGGTCGCCTTCACCGGCAACGCGGGCGGCGCCACCGCGCTGTGGCGCGACCTCGTCGCCGAACTCGCCCGCCTCACTGGGATCCGCGTGCCCGCCACCGTCCGCCCGTCGCGCCGCGGCGGCCCCGCCGCCTTGCCCGAATGCGCCGGCACCTACCGCAACGGCGGTACCACGTACCGCGTGGCGCCCGGACCCGACGGCGCACCGGCCCTCTCCGTCGACGGCGACCTGCCGCTCCCGCTGGTCTGCTACGCCGACCTGTCGTGCGACCTGCTCGACCCGGCCACCGGCCGCCCGGAGCCGGGCGGTCACTTCCACCGCGACCCCGCCACGGGCAGGATCGACCGGATGCAGATCTCCGGTCGCACGGCACGTCGTACCGACGACGGCTGAGCCGCACGGCGCTACCGGCCGGGCCCCCGGCCCGCACGGCCCCCGGCCGTGCGCCGCGGCCCGGACCGTCCTTCCGCACGCCTGTTCCCCGCCGCCCGCCGCGCCCTCGCCGGTGGTCCAGGGGCTGCCCGCGCCGATCGCGCCGACCGGTGCCGCCCGCGTCGCCTCGTCCCGCCTCCGAAGGACTTCTTTCATGACGGACCCGCTCGACACGCCCGCATCGGCGTCCTCCCTGCCGCAGGACGCCACCGGACGCGCTCACCCGACACTCGGTGAACTCTTCACCGTGTGGGTGGAGCGCACTCCGGACGCGCCGGCCCTCACCGACGGACGGCGGACCTGGACGTATCGCGAACTGGCGGCCCGCGCCGACCGGCTGGCCGGCCACCTCACGGCCCGGGGGGCGGGACCGGACCGGGTGGTCGCCCTGGTCCTGCCACGGTCCCTGGAGCTGATCGCGGCGGAACTCGCCGTCACCCGGGCCGGTGCCGCCTTCCTCTGCGTGGACCCGGCGTACCCCGCCGAGCGGCGGGCCCTGATGCTCGCCGACTCCGCGCCCGCGGTGACCCTGGACGACCTCCGGACGGTCCGCGACGTCATGGAGGACGAGGGCGCCGGGGACCGCGCGGCCACCGGGGAGCGGACCGGCGGTCCCGGCGCCGGCCACGCCGCCTACGTGATCTACACCTCCGGTTCCACCGGCACCCCCAAGGGCGTGACCGTCACACACCGCGGCATCGGCGGGTTCACCGCGGCCGCCGCCGAACGCTACGCCGTGGGCCCCGGCGACCGCGTGCTGCAGTTCTCCTCGCCCAGCTTCGACGCCTCGGTCCTGGAACTGTGCTCGTCCGTCCTGGCCGGTGCCACCCTCGTCGTACCGCCGGACGGCCCCTGGCTCGGCGACGAACTCGCCGCCGTCCTGGACGAGTTCCGGATCAGCCACGCCCTCATCCCGCCGGCCGCGCTGGCCACCCTCCCGGACCCCGCCACCGGCACCGCACGTCACCTGCGCACGCTCATCGTGGGCGCGGAGGCCTGCCCGGCCGCACTCGTCGACCGCTGGGCACCCGGCCGCCGCATGATCAACTCCTACGGCCCGACGGAAGCCACCATCGTCGCCACCTGGACCGGGCCGCTCGCCGCGGGCCGGGGCACACCCACCATCGGCGACGCCCTGCCGCACACCCGGGTCCACGTCCTCGACGCCGCGCTGCGGCCCGTACCGCCCGGCGCCGAGGGCGAGTTGTGCGTCGGCGGTGACGCCGTGGCCCGCGGCTACCTGGGCCGCCCGGGCCTCACAGCCGCCCGCTTCGTCGCGGATCCGTTCGGCGCGCCGGGGGAGCGCATGTACCGCACCGGGGACCGGGCGCGCCGGACCGCCGACGGGGAACTGGAGTTCCTCGGCAGACTCGACCGGCAGGTGAAGATCCGCGGGTTCCGCATCGAGCCCGGGGAGATCGAGGCCGCCCTGCGCGGGGCCGACGGTGTGGGCGACGCCGTGGTCGTCGTACGGGAGGACGAGCCGGGCAGGAAGCGCCTCGTCGGTTACGTCACCGCCGCCGGCCCCGGGGAGAGCCCCGATCCCGGCGCACTGCGCGGCGCCGCGGCCGCCGTGCTGCCCGCCCACATGGTGCCCTCGGCGGTACTCGTGCTGGACCGGATGCCGCTCACCGCACAGCACAAGATCGACCTGCGGGCGCTGCCGGCCCCCGAGCGCGCGCCCGCGGCCGGTCATGTGCCCCCGCGCGATCCGCAGGAGCGGGCCGTGGCCGCGATCTGGGCGGACGTACTGGGCGTGGCGCCGGTCGGCGCGACGGACGACTTCTTCGAGCTGGGCGGCGACTCGATCCTCGCCGCCCGCGTCCTGGCCCGGCTCCGGGAGGACCTGGGCGTCCGGCTGACCGTGCGGGACGTCTTCACCGCGCGCACCGTCGCCGCGCTGGCCCCGCTGCTGCGCGACCCGTCCGCCGTCGCGCCCGCCGAGCCGATCCCCGCCGCCCCGCGCGACGGGGCCCTGCCGCTGTCCAGCGCGCAGCGGCGGCTGTGGTTCCTCGACGACCTCACCGAGGGCGGCACCGAGTACAACACCGGCGTCGCCCTGCGGCTGCGCGGCCCGCTCGACACCGGCGCGCTGCGCCGCGCCCTGCTGCGGCTCGCCGCCCGCCACGACGCCCTGCGCACCACCTTCGCCACGGTCGACGGACAGGGCGTGCAGCGCCTGGCCCCCGAGCCGGTGCTGCCCCTGCGCACCGCCGACCTCGCCGACGTGCCCGCGCAGAACCGCGCCGAGGCGGCCGAGCGGCTGCTCACCGAGGAGCTGAGCCGCCCCCACGACCTGGCGGCCGGCCCCCTCACCCGGGCCCTGCTCGTCCGGCTGGCCGACGAGGAGCACCTGTTCCTGCTCGCCCAGCACCACATCGTCACCGACGGCTGGTCGGTGGGCCTGCTGACCCGGGAACTCGCCGTCCTCTACCGCGCGGAGGTCACCGGCGAGCCGGACGGCCTGCCCGAACCCGCCGTCCAGTACCCCGACTTCGCCGTCTGGGAGCAGCGGCAGCGGGCCACCGGCCGGGACGCCGAGGACCTCGCCTACTGGAGCCGGCACCTGTCGGGCGTCCAGCACCTGGAGCTGCCCACCGACCGGCCCCGCCCCGCGGTGCGCACCACCGCGGGCGCGGCGCACCGGCACCGGCTGCCCGCGGACCTGGTGACCCGGCTGCGCACCCTCGCCGCGGGCCGGGGCACGACGGTGTTCACCCTGTACGCCGGGGCCTCGGCACTGCTGTTCTCCCGGTACTCCGGCCAGCGGGACGTCGCCTTCGGCACCGTCACCAACGGGCGCGGCCGCCGCGACCTGGAGGACGTCGCGGGTTTCTTCGCCAACACCGTGGTGCTGCGCGGCGACGTGGACGAGAAGGCCACCGTCGACCGGTTCGTGGAGTCGATGCGGACGACGGTGCTGGACGCCTTCGCGCACGACGGCGTGCCGTTCGACCGGGTGGTCGAGGAACTCGCCCCGCCCCGCGACCCCAGCCGCACCCCGCTGGTGCAGGCCCTCGTCGTGCAGCAGACCGCATCCGCCGTGCCGCCCCGCGCCGGGGAACTGCGCCTGGACGAGCACCCGTTGCCGCGGCCGGCCGCCCGCTTCGACCTGGTCCTCGAGTTCCAGCCGGACGCCGGGGGCGGCTGCGCGCTGACCGTCGAGTACAACGCGGACCTGTTCGAACCGGCGACCGCGGCCCGGCTGGCCCGGCACCTGCACCGCCTGCTGGACGGCATGGCCGGGGGCCCGAGCCGTACCCTCGCCGAACTGCCCATGCTCTCCGAGGCGGAGCAGCACACCCTGGTCGACTCCTGGAACCCGCCCGCGCGCCCCACCCGCGAGCACGCGGACAGCACGCTGCCCGAGCTGTTCCGGGAGCAGGTGGCCCGCACCCCGGAGCGCACCGCGGTGATCTGCGGGTCCGTCCGGCTGGACTACGCCGAGGTCGACCGGCGTGCCGAACGTCTGGCCCGGCTGCTCGTCGCGCGCGGCGCGGGCCCCGAACGCCTGGTCGCGCTCTGCCTGCCGCGCTCCGCCGACCTGCCGCCCGTGCTGTGGGCGGTGCTGAAGGCCGGGGCGGCCTATCTGCCCGTCGACCCGGGCTACCCGGCCGAGCGCATCCGCTTCATGCTCGACGACGCCCGACCCGCGCTGGTCGTCGCCACCCGGGAGACCGCGTCCGCGCTGCCCGAGGGCTGCGCCCCGCTGATCCTGGAGGACTGCACGGAGCCCGCCGGGACCCCGGACAACGGGCTCGCCCCGGCCGCGAAGAGCCCCGCCGACCGGATCCCGCCGCTCGGCGCGGACCATCCCGCGTACGTCATCTACACCTCGGGCTCGACCGGACGCCCCAAGGGGGTGGTGGTCACGCACCGCGGTGTCGCCGCGCTGGCCGGCTGGGCGCGGGAGCGGTTCGGCGCCGACGGGCTGGCGCACGTGATCGCCTCGACCTCGCTGAACTTCGACGTGTCGGTCTTCGAGCTGCTGTGCCCACTGCTGGCCGGCGGCACCGTGGAAGTGGTCGACGACCTGCCCGCGCTCGCCGACACGCCCGGGCCCAGGCGGGCCGGACTCGTCAGCGGCGTGCCGTCCGTGATCGCCCGCCTGGTGGCGGGCGGCACCTCACCCGTGACCGCGGACCGGGTCGTCCTGGCCGGTGAGGCCCTGCCCGTCCAGACGGTGCACGACCTGCGCGCCGCCCTGCCCTCCTGCGAGATCGCCAACGTCTACGGTCCCACCGAGGCGACCGTGTACGCCACCGCCTGGCGGGCCGGCGACCGGCTCCCCGACCAGGCGCCACCGATCGGCAGCCCGGTGGCTCGCACCCGCGCCTATGTGCTGGACCGCGCCCTGCGTCCGCAACCGCCCGGCGTCACAGGAGAGTTGTACCTCGGCGGTGGCGGCCTGGCCCGCGGCTACCTCAACCGGCCGGCACTGACCGCCGCCCGCTTCGTCGCCGACCCGTTCGGCGCGCCGGGGGAGCGCATGTACCGCACCGGGGACCTGGTGCGCCGGCGCGCCGACGGCGTGCTGGAGTACGTCGGCCGGGCCGACCAGCAGGTCAAGGTCCGCGGCTTCCGCATCGAACTCGGCGAGGTGGAGGAGGCGTTGCGCCGCTGCCCCGGCGTCGCGGAGGCGGCGGCCGTCGCCACCGAGTCCGAGGGGCATCGGCGCCTGGCCGGCTACGTGGTCCCCGCCGCCGGTCAGCACGTGGAGCCCGAGGCGGTGCGCAGAGCGCTCGGCCGTACCCTGCCCGACTACATGGTGCCCGCGACCGTGCTGGTGCTGGACGCGCTGCCGCTCAGCCCCAACGGCAAGGTGGACCGGGGCCGTCTGCCCGCCCCGGCTCCCGCCGCCCGCACCGCCCACCGCGTCGCGCCGCGCACCCCCACCGAGCGCACCCTCGCCGCGATCTGGGCGGACGTGCTGCACGTGGAACGGGTCGGCGTCGACGACAACTTCTTCGAACTGGGCGGCGACTCGATCCTCAGCATCCAGGTGGTCGCCCGGGCCCGGCAGGAGGGCCTCACGGTGACCTCCCGCGACTTCTACCAGCACCAGACCGTCGCCGCCCTGGCCCGCGTCGCGGACGCCGCCGGAGGCCGGCGGCGGGCCGCGCCCGCCCCGGAGGCCGCCACCGGAACGGCGCCCCTGACGCCCATCCAGCACTGGCTGTTCGGCGCCGTCGCCGAACGCGCCGGCCACTTCGCCCAGGCGCTCTCGCTCGAACTGCCCGGCGACGTGGACACCGTGGCGCTCGAAGCCGCGCTCGGCGATCTGGCCGCCCACCACGACGCCCTGCGCTCCCGCTTCACGGCCGGCGCATGCGCCGACCCGGCCGACTGGCACATCGACACGCGGGGCTCCCGGGTCACCCTGGCCCGCCACACCGGCCCGGACACCGACACCCCCCACTTCGGCCCGTTCGACCTCGGCGAGGGGCCGCTGATCCGTGCCGTGCTGCACGACCGCGGCCCCGGCCTGCCCCCCGTCCTGCACCTGGCCGTGCACCACCTGGTCGTCGACGGGGTCTCCTGGCGGCTGCTGCTGGAGGACCTGGAGCACGCCTACCGGGCGCGCCGGGCCGGAGGCGACGGCACACCGGCGCTGCCCGCGAAGTCCTCGCCGCTGCGCCAGTGGGCCCGCCGGCTGCACGCGTACGCCGCCGGCGGCGGCTTCGACGACGAACGGGCGTACTGGGACCGGGCGGTTCCGGACACCGAGCCCGCCCTGCCCGCGGACCGGGCCGGCGCCAACACGTACGCCTCGCAGCGCGCGGTGACCGTCCGCCTGAGCCCCGAGGACACCTCGGTGCTGCTGCGCACCCTGCCCGACACCCACCGCACGCAGGCCAACGACGTGCTGCTCGGCGCCCTCGGCAGGGTGCTGTGCGCCTGGAGCGGCCGGGACCGGGTGGTCGTGGACGTCGAGGGCCACGGCCGGGAGGAACTCTTCCCCGACCTGGACACCAGCCGCACGGTCGGCTGGTTCACCACCCGGCACCCCGTCGCCCTCGCCGTCCCGCACGACGCCGGCTGGGACGCCGTGCTGAAGCAGGTCAAGGAGCAGCTGCGCGCCGTGCCCCGGCACGGCATCGGCCACGACGCGCTGCGCCACCTGGCCGGACCCGGGAAGGCACCGCGCACCCCGCACGCGCAGGTCGCCTTCAACTACCTGGGCCGCATGACCCCGCCGGACACGGCCGACGGCCTGTACCGCGGTACGTTCCGGCCGCTGGAACTGGACGCCGATCCGAACGCCCCGCGGCCGCACGCCCTGGAGGTGGTGGGCCGGCTCGACGACGACGCGCTGGAGTTCACCTGGTTCTACTCGGACCGGCTGCACCGGGAGGCCACCGTCACGGACCTGGCGGGGCGCTTCGCCGAGGCGCTCGCCGATCTCGCCCGCTACGCCGTCCGCCCGGGCGCAGCGGCCCGCACCCCCTCCGACTTCCCCCTCGCCGGGCTGGACCAGGCGGCCGTGGACCGCGTCGTGGGGGAGGACCCGGGCGCCGTCGAGGACGTGCTGCCGCTGACCCCGACCCAGGCCGGCATGCTCTTCCACGGCCTGTCCCAGGACGACCGCGGCGTCTACTTCCAGCAGCTCACGTTCGTGCTCGACGGCGTGCCCGACCCGGCCGCCCTCGCCGCCGCCTGGCAGCGGGTCACCGACCGCACCGAAGTGCTGCGCGGCCGGGCCGTCTGGCAGGACGTACCCGAGCCGCTGCTGGTGGTGCAGCGCCGGGCGGCCGTGCCGGTCACCCACCTCGACTGGCGGGAGCTGACCGCGGACGAGCGTCGCGACCGGCTGGACGACGTGCTCGCGCGCGACCGCGCGGCCGGCATCGACCTGACCGCGGCCCCGCTCCAGCGGCTGCTGCTCGCCCGCGTCTCCGACACCGCCGTGCGCGTGGTGTGGTCCTTCCACCACCTGCTGCTCGACGGCTGGAGCCTGTTCCAGGTCCTGTCGGACGTGTTCGCCTGCCACGCGGCCGACGGCGACGGCACCCTGCCCGACCGCCGCCCCTACCGGGACTACGTCTCCTGGCTGCGCGCCCGCGACCGGGACGAGGCCGAACGGCACTGGCGGCAACGGCTGTCCGGGCTGACCGAGCCCACCCCGCTGCCGTACGACCGCGAGCCGCGCGAGACGCACCGCGCCGAGTCCACGCGGTCGGTCCGCGCCACGGTGCCCGCCGCCACGACCCGCACGCTGGAGGAACTCGCACGCGCCTCGGGCCTGACCCTGAACACCCTGGTCCAGGGCGCCTGGGCGCTGCTGCTGGGCCGCCAGGCGGGCCGGGACGACGTGGTGTTCGGCACCACCGTCTCCGGACGGCCGCCCGAGCTGGCCGGCGCCGAGGCGATGACCGGCCTGTTCATCACCACCCTGCCCACCCGGACGGCCCTCCCGGCGGACGGCACCCTGCTCGACTGGCTGCGCGGGCTCCAGCAGGACCAGAGCGAGGACCGGCGCCACGACCACGTGCCGCTCACCCGGATCCGGACCTTCACCGAACTGCCCGAGCGGGCAGCCCTGTTCGACAGCATCGTCGTCTTCGAGAACTACCCCGTCGACGGCGACCTCGCCGCCGCCCACGGGCTGCGCCTGAGCGAACTGGACGGCGTCGAGACCACCAACTACCCGCTGAGCCTCGTCGCCTACCCGGGACCCGAGCTGACCCTGCGCCTGGGCTACGACCCCGAGCTGTTCGACGCGGCGACCGCCCGGCGCATGGCCGAGTACCTCACCGTCCTGCTGGACGGCATGGCACAGGGCGCCCAGCTCCCGCCCGCCCGCCTCACCCTGCTGACCCCCGCCCGGCGCGAACAGGTGCTGCACGACTGGAACGACACGGCCGCCCCGCTGCCCGAGACCTCGGTGGCCGGGCTCTTCGCCGCACAGGTGCGCCGCACCCCCGACGCCGTGGCCGTCGAGGCCGGCGCCGAGCGCGTCACCTACCGCGAACTCGATTACAGAGTCACCGAGTTGGCGGGCCGCCTGGCCGGGCACGGGGTGTGCGCCGAGCGGTCCGTGGGCGTGCTGATGGACCGCTCGACGGACCTGATCGTCGTCCAGCTGGCGCTCGTCCGCACCGGCGGGGTGTACGTGCCGCTGGACGGCCGCGCCCCGCTGGACCGGCTGCGCCGGACGCTCGCCGAGGCCGGGGCGGAGCTGCTGCTCACGGACGCCGCGTGGGAGGAGACCGCCAGGGAGGTGCTCCCCGGTGACGGCGCGGTGCTGCGCGCCGACGACCGGGGGCCCGGGCCGGACGTTCCCGAGCCCCGCGCGCCCCATCCCGACCAGGTGCAGTACCTGATGTTCACCTCCGGCTCCACCGGCACTCCGAAGGGTGTCGCGGTGCGCCAGCGGGACGTCGTCGCCCTCGCCCTGGACCGCGCGTTCACCGGCCACGACCGGGTCCTCGTGCACTCCCCGCACGCCTTCGACGCCTCCACCTACGAGGTGTGGGTGCCGCTGCTGCGCGGCGGCACGGCCGTCCTGGCCCCGCCCGCCGACCTGGACGCGGACCTGGTCCGGCGCGCCGTCACCGAGCAGGGGGTGACGTGCCTGTGGCTGACCGCGGGGCTGTTCCGGCTGCTCGCCCAGGAGGACCCCGGCTGCCTGAGCGGCGCCCGGGAGGTGTGGACCGGCGGTGAGGCCGTACCGGGCGCGGTCGTGCGCCGGGTCCTCGACGCCTGCCCCGCACTGACGGTCGTCGACGGCTACGGCCCCACGGAGACCACCACCTTCGCCACCCGGCGCGTCTTCCGCGCCGGTGACCCGCTGCCCGCCGTCCTGCCGATCGGGCGCCCGCTGGACAACACCCGCGTCTACGTCCTGGACCGCGCCCTCCAGCCCCAACCTCCCGGCGTTCCGGGAGAGTTGTACATCGCCGGCGCCGGGCTCGCCCGGGGCTACGCGGGCCGCCCCGGTGCCACCGCCGCCCGCTACGTCGCGGACCCCTTCGGGCCGCCCGGTGAGCGGATGTACCGCACCGGTGACCTCGTGCGCTGGAGCGCCGACGGTGAACTGCACTTCGTGGGCCGCGCCGACGACCAGATCAAGATCCGCGGCTTCCGCGTCGAACCCGCCGAGATCGAGGCCCGGCTCACCGCGCACCCGGACATCGCCGAGGCGGTCGTCTCCCTCTACCAGGAGGGCGGCCGCAAGCGCCTGGCCGCCCACCTCGTGCCGGCGCCCGGCGCCGTCGTACCGGCCGCCGCCGATCTGCGCGCCCGTCTGGCCGCCGACCTGCCCGACTACATGCTGCCCGGCGCGTTCGTCACGGTGCCGGAGCTGCCGCTGACCGCCAACGGCAAGGTCGACCGGCGCCGGCTGCCCGCCCCCGACTGGTCGGCGGGCGCGGACCACGCCTACCGCGCCCCGCGCACCGAGGCCGAACGCGTCCTCGCCGGCATCTGGGCGGAGCTGCTCGGCGTGGAACGGGTCGGTGCCGACGACAACTTCTTCATGCTGGGCGGCGACTCGATCCTCAGCATCCAGGTCGTCTCCCGGGCCCGGTCGGCCGGCCTCGGCCTCACCCCGCGCGACCTGTTCCGGCACCCCACCGTGGCCGCGCTGGCCGCGGCCACCGGCGCCGCCGCGCCCGTCGCCGGGACCGAACCGGTCCACGGCGAGGTGGGCCTCACCCCGATCCAGCACTGGTTCCTCGACCCGCGCCCGCCGCAGCCCGGCTTCTTCGACCAGTCCGTCCTCGTCGAGACGCCCGGCACCGTCGACCAGGCCGCCCTGCGCCACGCCCTCACCGCCCTGTGGAGCCACCACGACGCCCTGCGCTCCCGGTTCACCGTCGACGGCGACGGCACCTGGCGACAGTACGTCGGTGACGCGGGCGCACCCGTACCGGAGCTGCTCCAGGTCTGCGACCCCGCGACCGAGGAGCGCGCCACCGCCGGCGCCCACGCCGGGTTCCGGCCCGACACCGGGCCCCTGTTCACCGCCCGGCTGTTCACCACCGGCTCCGGGCCCGCCCGGCTGCTGCTGGTGGCGCACCACCTGGTGGTCGACGGGGTCTCCTGGCGCGTCCTGCTGGAGGACCTGGAGACCGCCTACCGGCAGGCCGCGGCGGGAGAGCCGGTGCGGCTGCCCGCCCGGACGACCTCCGTGCGGGAATGGGCCGGGCGGCTGCGCGAGCGCGCCGACACCGGCGGTTTCGCGGCGCAGCGCGCCCACTGGGCGGACACCGCCCGGCACTGCGCCCGTCCGCTCCCCGTGGACGGTGACGTCGACGGCCACGGCACCGCGGCCGACGTCCGCGAGGTGACCGTCCGGCTGGACCGGGAGACCACCGGCGACCTGCTGCGCAAGGTCCCCGGCGTCTACCGCACCCGCGTCGACGACGTGCTGCTGACCGCGCTGGGCCGGGTCCTCGCCGACTGGACCGGACACGACACCGTCGCCGTCGGCCTGGAGGGCCACGGCCGCGAGGACCAGCTGTTCGAGGACGTCGACCTGTCCCGCACGGTCGGCTGGTTCACCTCCCTGTACCCCGTCGCCCTCCACGTCCCGGCGGGCGACTGGGGGACCGCCCTGAAGTCGGTGAAGGAGCAGCTGCGGGCCGTACCAGACCGGGGTCTCGGCTACGGCGTGCTGCGCCACCTCGCCCGCGACGAAGCCCTCACCGGGGCACCGGCGCCCGCCATCAGCTTCAACTACCTGGGCCGCTTCGACTGGTCGGGCGAGGGCGGCACCCTGGTCGGCGCGGTCCCCGGCGGCCTCGGCGGCGCGGAGGCACCCGGCACCGAACGCCCCCACCTGCTGGACGTGGTGGCCCGGGTCGAGGACGACCGGCTGGCGATCAGCTGGTACCACAGCGCAGGCCGGCACCGCGAGGAGACCGTCACCGGGCTGGCCGAGGAGATGCTCCGTGCGCTCCGGGCCGTCGTCGCCCACTGCGCAAGTCCCGAGGCGGGCGGCCGCACCCCCTCGGACTTCCCCCTGGCCCGGCTGGACCAGGCGGCCGTGGACCGGATCGCCGGGAAGGGCCACGACGTCGAGGACGTCTACCCGCTGACCCCCATGCAGGCGGGCATGCTCTTCCACAGCCTGCTCGAACCCGACGGCGGCACCTACGTCAACCAGGTGCAGCTGGTGCTCGCCGGCGTCACCGACCCGGCCGCGCTCGCCGAGGCCTGGCAGCGCACCGCCGACGCCTGCCCGGTCCTGCGCACCCGGTTGGAGTGGCAGGACACCGCCGAGCCGCTGCAGGTCGTACGGCACCGGGCCGCCCTCCCCGTCACCCACCACGACTGGTCCGAACGGCCCGCCGACGAAGGGGAACGCGCCCTGGAGGAACTGCTCGCCGAGGACCGGGCGGCCGGCATCGACCTCGGTGCGGCGCCGCTGATGCGGCTGACCCTGATCCGGCTCACGCCGGACCGGGTGCGGCTCGTGTGGACCTTCCACCACGTCCTCCTCGACGGGTGGAGCGCGGCGCAGGTCTTCGACGAGGTGTGCGAGCGGTACGCCGCCCTGACCACCGGGCGGCGTCCGCGGGTGGCCGAACGGCAGCCCTTCGCCGCGTACCTGCGCTGGCTGGCCGGGCAGGACACCGGCCGGGCCGAGCGGTACTGGCGCGACCTGCTGGCCGGGTTCCGCGCCCCCACCGAACTGCCGAGGGACCGGCGGCCCGCCGAGGCCCACCGCAGCTCCTCGTCCGAGTCGGTGCGCGTCACCCTGGACGCCGGCGCCTCGGCGCGGCTGCGGGAGACCGCCCAGCGGGCGGGCCTGACGCTCAACACCGTCCTGCAGGGCGCCTGGGCGCTGCTGCTGTCCCGCTACGGCGGCGGCGAGGACGTGGTGTTCGGCACCACCGTCTCCGGCCGGCCGGCCGAACTGCCCGGCGTCACCTCGATGGTCGGCCTCTTCATCAACACCCTGCCCACCCGGGCCCGCGTCGAGGGACACCGGCCCCTGCTGGACTGGCTGCGCGAGCTGCAGTCCGCCCAGTCGGAGGCCCGGCGCCACGACTTCGTGTCGCTGGCCCAGGTGCAGTCGTGGAGCGAAGTGCCGGGCGGCACGGGCCTGTTCGACTCCATCGTCGTCTTCGAGAACTACCCCTTCGACGAGGGGGCGCTCGCCCGGCACGGCCTCGCCATGGAGCAGGAACGGGACCTGGAGCCGACCAACTACCCGCTCAGCGTGGTCGTCGCCCCCGGGGACACACTGGCCGTCAACCTCGACTACGACCCCGCCGCCTTCGACGCCACGACGGTGGCCGGGCTGGGCGAGAGCCTGCGGACGCTGCTGACGCAGATGGCCGCCGACCCGGACCGCCGCCTGGCCGACCTGGCCCTGCTGGACCCCGGCCGGGGCCGCGACCTCGTCGCCCGGTTCGGCGCAGCGGTGACACCGCTGCCGCGCCGAACCCTGCCCGAGGAGTTCCGGCGGCAGGCCGCCCGCACCCCCGGGGCCCCGGCCGTCCGCCACGGCGGGCGGTGCCTCACCTACCGGGAGCTGGACGAGCGCTCCAACCGGCTGGCCCGCCTGCTCGTCGCCGCCGGCGCGGGACCCGAGCGCTTCGTCGCCCTGTGCCTGCCCCGCACCGCCGACCTGGTCGTGGCCCTCCTGGCGGTCCTGAAGAGCGGCGCCGCCTATCTGCCGGTCGATCCCCGGTACCCGGCGGAGCGGGTCGCCCTCCTCTTCGACGACGTACGTCCCGACGCCGTGATCACGTGCGCGGAGACCGCCGGGCGGCTGCCCGAAGGGCCGTACACCCGGATCCTGCCCGACGACCCCGCTCTGTCCGCCGCCTCGCCGGACCCGGTCGGGGACGGCGAACGGCGCGGCACGCTGCTGCCGGACCACCCGGCCTACGTCATCCACACCTCCGGGTCCACCGGCCGCCCCAAGGGCGTGGTGGTGACCCACGCCTCCGTGGTCGCCCTGACCGACTGGGCCGCGGCCGAGTTCAGCGGCCGGGGACTCGAACACGTCGTCGCCTCCACCTCGCTGAACTTCGACGTGTCCGTCTTCGAGATCTTCTCTCCGCTCCTCGCCGGTGGCTGTGTGGAGGTGGTCCGCGACCTGCTGGCCCTGGCCGAGCGCGCGGAACCCTGGCGCGCCGGGCTGCTCAGCGCGGTCCCCTCGGCGCTGGGCAGGCTGCTGGCCGAGGACGCGGTGCACGTCACCGCGGACACCGTGGTCCTCGCGGGCGAGGGCCTGCCCGCCCGCACGGTCCGCCAGGTGCGCGCCGCGGTCCCCGGCTGCCAGGTGCGCAACATCTACGGCCCCACCGAGGCCACCGTCTACGCCACCGCCTTCACCTGCGACCCGGCCGACCCCGACCGCGACCCGCCGATCGGCCGGCCGCTGGGCGGCGCCCGCGCCCACGTCCTCGACGCCCGGATGCGTCCGGTGCCCGCCGGCGCGCCCGGCGAGCTGTTCCTCGCCGGGACCGGAGTGGCCCGCGGCTACCTGCGCCGGCCCGGCCTCACCGCGTCCCGCTTCCTGCCCGACCCCTTCGGCCCGCCCGGCAGCCGCATGTACCGCACCGGCGACCTGGTGCGCTGGACGGCCGACGGCGACCTCGTCTACCTCGGCCGCGGCGACGACCAGGTGAAGGTGCGCGGCTTCCGCATCGAACTCGGCGAGGTCGAGGCCGCGTTGGCCCGCCACCCGGCCGTGGCGGACGCGGCGGCCCGGGTGGTCGAGGAGGACGGCCACCGTCGGCTCGTCGGCTACGCGGTGCCCCGGGACACCGGGCTCCCGGACCCGGCCGAACTGCGCGCCTTCCTCTCCCGCACCCTTCCCGACCACCTGGTGCCCGCCCTCGTCGTACCGCTGGAGCGGCTGCCGCTCGGCGCCACCGGGAAGCTGGACCGGCGGGCGCTGCCCGCACCGGTGTGGACGGCCCCGGCCAGGGCCGGGAGCCGCCCGCCGCACACCGAGGCGGAGAAGACCCTCGCCGCGATCTGGTCCAGGACGCTCGGGGTGCCCGAACCCGGCGCCGACGACAACTACTTCGCGCTCGGGGGTGACTCCGTGCTCGGCATCCAGATCGTCTCCGCCGCCCGCCGGGCCGGTCTCGCGCTCACCCCCCGGCACCTGTTCACCCACCAGACGGTCGCGGAACTGGCGCGCGCCGCCGAGGAGTTGTCAGGACCGGTGACCGTCCCCGCCGAGCAGGGTCCGGTGACCGGCGACGCCCCGCTGACACCCGTACAGCACTGGCTGTTCGGCGCCCAGGGCGACCCGGCCCACTTCGCCCAGGCGGTCTCCTACGAGCTGGCGCGGGACACCGACGAGCCCCGGCTGCGGGCCGCCCTGGCCGCCGTGCTGGACCACCACGACGCGCTGCGGCTGCGCTTCGAACCGGCCGGCGGCTCGGCATGGCGGCAGCACGGGACGGCTCCCGGCGAGGCCCCGCACCTGGAGGTGCACCGCACGGCCGCCTCGCCCGAGCTCGCCGCCGCCCTCGCGGCCGGCTTCGACCTGGCCCGGGGCCCGCTGCTGCGGGCCGCGCTGTGCCGGCCGGAGGACGGCGGACGCCCGGTGCTGCTGCTGGCCGCGCACCACCTGGTCGTGGACGCCGTGTCCTGGCGGCTGATCCTGGAGGACCTGGACACCGCGTACCGCGCCCTGCACGCGGGCGAACGGCCGGGCCTGGGCGCCAAGACCACCTCGTTCCGGAGCTGGGCCCAGCGGCTCGCCGCGCACACCGCGGCCGGCGGCTTCGACGCCGAACTCGCCCACTGGAGCGGCCTCGACGCCGGCGCCCCCCTGCCCGCCGACCATCCGGGCGGCACCAACCGCGCCGCCGACGAGGAGACCGTGACCGTCGCCCTGGACGCCGAGGACACCCGCCGGCTGCTCCAGGACGTCCCGGACGCGTACCGCACCCGGATCAACGACGCGCTGCTGTACGCACTGGGCCGGGTCCTGGCCCGCTGGACCGGCCGGGACCGGGTGGCGGTCACCCTGGAGGGCCACGGCCGCGAGGAGCTCTTCGCGGACGTCGACCTCGCCCGGACCGTCGGCTGGTTCACCACGATGTACCCGGTGGTCCTGGACGTGCCCCGCGACGCGGACACCGGCACCGCGCTGAAGGCCGTCAAGGAGGACCTGCGCGCCGTACCGCACGGCGGCCTCGGCTACGGCGCCCTGCGGTACCTGCACCCCACGGCCGGCCCCGGCCTGCCGGACCTGCCGGAGATCTGCTTCAACTACCTCGGCCAGGAGGACCGGCACCCCGGCTCCGAGGGCGGCCTGCTGCACGCGCCGCACGACGGCCTGACCGGAGGCGCGGACCGCTCGGCCGACCGGCCCCACCTGCTCGACGTGCTGGCCCGGGTGACCGGTGGCGAGCTGCGGTTCACCTGGTCGTACTCCGGCGCGGTGCACCGGCGCGAGACGGTCGCCCGGCTGGCGGCCGAGCTGACCGGCGAACTGCGCGCGCTGGTACGGCACTGCGCCGAGCCCGGTGCCGGCGGCCGGACCCCCTCCGACTTCCCGCTGGCCCCCCTGGACCAGGCGGCCGTCGACCGGATCGCCGGCACCGGCGCGGACGTCGTGGACGTGTACCCGCTCACCCCCACGCAGACCGGCATGGTCGTGCACGGCCTGGACGACGCCGAACACGGCCTGTACGTCGAGCAGATCACGTGCGTGGTGGACGGGGCCCGCGATCCGCGGCTGCTGGCCGACGCCTGGCGGCACGTCGTGGACCGCACCCCCGTGCTGCGCACCTCCGTCGCCCTGGGCGACGCACCCGTGCCCCTGCAGATCGTCCACCGGGACGTCACCCTGCCGGTCACCGAACACGACTGGACCGCGCTGCCGCCGGAGCGCCGGGAGGCGGAACTGGAGCGGCTGCTCGCCGACGAGCGGGCGCGGGGCGTCCCCCTGGACCGCCCGCCGCTGCTGCGGCTCGCCCTGGTCCGGCTCGGCCCGGACGCGGTGCGCATGGTGTGGACCTTCCACCACGTCCTGCTGGACGGCTGGAGCGTCTTCCACGTCCTGTCCGACGTGCTGGCCGCGCATGCCGCCCTCACCCGGGGCGAGCCGCCCCGGCTGCCCGGCCGGGGGCCGTTCGCGGACTACGCCGCCTGGCTCGCGGGCCGCGACACCGACCGGGCCGAGGCGCACTGGCGCGCCGCCTTGGCGGACCTCTCCACCCCCACCCCGCTGCCCTACGACCGCAGGCCCGGCCCGGACGGCACGCCCCGCTCCGGCACCTGGCTGTCGCAGCGGCTCGGCACCGAGGCCACGGGCCGGCTCCGGCAGTTCGCGCGCCGGCACCACCTCACCCTCAACACCCTGGTGCAGGGCGCCTGGGCGCTGCTCCTCGCCCGCTGGAGCGGGGAGCACGAGGTGTGCTTCGGCACCACGGTCTCCGGGCGCCCCGCCGATCTGCCCGGCGCGGACACCATCACCGGCCTGTTCATCACCACCCTGCCCGCCCGCGTCGCCGTCGACGGCACCGCCCGCTGCGCCGACTGGCTGCGCGCGCTGCAGGAGGCCCGCGCCGAGGACCGCCGCCACGACCACGTGCCCCTGAACACCCTGCACGGCTTCAGCGAACTCCCCGCCGGGACACCGCTGTTCGACAGCCTCGTGGTGTTCGAGAACTATCCGGTCGGCGACGCGACCGCGGGCGCGCACGGCCTCACGCTCCGCGACCTGGACGCCCGGGAGGCCACCAACTACCCGCTCACCGTGGTCGTCTCACCCGGCGACGACCTCGCCGTGGAACTCGGCCACGACCCGCGGTACTTCGACGGGGACACCGCCGGATCGCTCGCCGGGCAGCTGCTGCACACCCTGCGCACCCTGGCCGTCTGCGACGGCACCGCCCGCCTGGACGACATCGACGTGCTGCCGCCCGGGCAGCGGTCCGGGCTGCTGCGCGGGCCCGTCCGCCCGGAACTCGCCCGGATCCCCGGGGCCACGCTCCCCGCGCTGGTCGAGACGGCCGCCGACCGGTGGCCGACCGCACCGGCGCTGGAGGAGTCCGGGCGGCTGCTGACCTTCGCCGAGGCGGAGGCCGCGGCCAACCGGCTCGCCCACCGGCTCATCGCCCGGGGCGCCGGACCGGGGAGCCTCGTCGCGCTCCTCCTGCCGCGCTCGGCCGACATGGTGCTCGCGCAGCTGGCGGTGGCCAAGTCGGGCGCCGCGTTCCTGCCCGTGGACCCCGCCTACCCGGAGGAGCGGATCGCGCTCATGCTCCGCGACGCGGCCCCCGCCCTCACCCTCGACGCCAAGGAGATCGCCGGTCTGCTCGCCGCACCGCCCGACGAGGTGCCCGGCCACCGGCCCACCGACACCGACCGCGGCCGCCCGATCGACCTGGACGACCCGGCGTACGTCATCTACACCTCCGGCTCCACCGGCACCCCCAAGGGCGTCGTCGTCACCCACCGGGGTCTCGCCGCCTTCTCCGCCGCCGAGGCCGCCCACTACCAAGTGGCCCCGGGAGACCGGGTGCTGGCCTTCGCGACACCGAGCTTCGACGCCTCCGTGCTGGAGCTGTGCATGTCCCTGCCGCACGGCGCCCGCCTGGTCGTCCCGCCGCCCGGCCCGCTGCTGGGCGCCCCGCTCGCCGAGACGCTGCGCGCCGGGCGCGTGACCCACACCCTGCTGCCGCCCGCCGCGCTGGCCACCGTGCCGCCGGACGTGCCCGGCACCCTGCCGGACCTGAAGACCCTGATCGTCGGCGCCGACGCCTGCGGTGCCGACCTGGTCGCCCGCTGGGCCCCGCACCACCGGATGGTCAACTCCTACGGGCCGACCGAGGCCACCGTCGTGGCCACCTGGTCCGCACCGCTGGCACCGGACGGCAGCGCACCGCCCATCGGCCGGCCGCTGCCCGCCACCGGCGCCTACCTCCTCGACGCCCGGCTGCGGCCGGTCCCGCACGGAGTCACCGGCGAACTCTGGCTGAGCGGACCGGCGTTGGCGCGCGGCTACCTCGGCAGGCCCGGCCCGACCGCGGCCCGCTTCGTGGCCGACCCGTTCGGGCCGCCCGGCACGCGGATGTACCGCACCGGCGACCTGGGCCGCCGCGACTCCCGCGGCGAGCTGCACTACCTGGGGCGCACCGACCACCAGCTCAAGCTGCGCGGCCACCGCATCGAGGCGGGCGAGGTCGAGGCGGCCCTGGTGCGCCATCCGGCCGTGCTGGACGCCGTGGTGACCGTACGGGAGGACCAGCCGGGACTGCCGCGGCTGGTCGCCCATCTGCTCACGGCACCCGGCGCCGAGCCGCCCTCCACCGCCGAACTGCGGGCGCTGGCCGCCCGCCGGCTGCCCGCTCCGATGGTCCCCTCGGCGTTCGTGGCCCTGGAACGCTTCCCGCTCACGGAGAACGGCAAGACCGACCGGGCCGCCCTGCCCGCCCCGGCACCGGAGGAGAAGCGGGAACGGCCCGAGCGGGTGGCACCCCGCACGCCCACCGAGGAGGCCCTCGCCGCCATCTGGGAGGAGACCCTCCAGACGCCCGTGGGCGTCGAGGACGACTACTTCCTCCTGGGCGGCGACTCCATGCGGGCCCTGCTCATCGCCTCCCGGGCGGGCGAGGCGTTCGGCGTCGCGCTCACCCCGCGCGACGTCCTGGTCGGCCGCACCGTCGCCGCCCTGGCGGAACTGGTGGAGGAGCAGGTGCTCAGCGAACTCGAAGACGCCGCGTACGGCGGCCACGACCACGACGAACGGTGAGGACCCGACGACCATGACGTCTTCGAACCCCTCGAACCCCGGCGGTTCCCCGCGGCCCTCCAGGCGGGACCGGGCACAGGCGCTGCCCGAGGACCTGCGGGAGGCGCTGCGCCGCCGGCTGGCCGGACGGACCGGCGCGGACCCGGGAGCGGCTCGCGGCATCCCGCGTGCCGACCGCGACCGGCCGCTGCCGCTGTCCTTCGCCCAGCAGCGCCTGTGGTTCCTGGACCGGCTGCGGCCCGGCGACGCCCGCTACAACAGCGCCGTCGCGGTACGGCTCACCGGCACACCGGACCTGAGCGCGCTGGAAGCGGCCCTGGCGGCCGTCGTGGCCCGTCACGAGGCGCTGCGCACCACGTTCGAGGAGAGCGACGGCCGGCCGGTGCAGACCGTGCACCCGGCCGGTCCGGTGCCCCTGACCGTGCTGGAGCCGGACGACGTCGACGCCGCCCTGCTGCGGGAGTACTCCCGCCCCTTCGACCTGCGCCGCGGGCCGCTGGTGCGTGCCACGCTGCTCCGGGAGCCGGCGGCCTCGTGCGTCCTGCTGCTGACGGCGCATCACATCGTCACCGACGGCTGGTCGATGGGGCTCGTCCTCGACGAACTGTGCACGGCCTACGACGCCCTCGCCCGGGGCGCCGCACCGGACCTGCCCGCGGTGCCCGCGCAGTACCCGGACTTCGCCGCATGGCAGCGCGAGCAGCTCTCCGGCGCCCGCCTGGAGCGCCATCTCACCTACTGGCGCGAGCAGTTGACCGGCGCGGTGGCCCCGGAGCTGCCCCTGGACCGGCCGCGGCGCGGCGAGGAGGCCGGCGCGGGCGCCGTCCACACCTTCACCGTCCCCGCCGCGCTCACCGCCCGGCTGCGGGACCTGGCGAGAGAGCAGGGCACCACCCTGTTCACCGCCCTGGTCGCGGCGGCCCAGGCCCTGCTGGCCCGCTGGTCCGGCCAGGACGACATCAGCGTCGGCTCCCTGACTCCCGGCCGGTCCCGCACAGAGCTGGAACGGGCCGTCGGCTTCTTCGTCAACACGATCGTGCTGCGCACCCCGGTGCGGGCGTCCGGCTCCTTCCGCACCCTGCTGGCGCGGGTGGCCGGCACCGTCAACGACGCCTTCGCACACGGCGACACGCCGTTCGAGCGGATCGTGGAGACGGTGGGCGCGAGCCGCGAGGCGGGCCGCAACCCGCTGTTCGACGTGATGGTCCTGCTCCACCCCGCCCCGCCGGTCGCGACCGCCCCGCACGGCCTGGCCGCGACACCGGTAGCCGTGCCCCGGCAGGCGGCCACCTTCGACCTGAGCGTGGAGTTCGTCCCCGACGGGGACGGCCTCACCGGCCTGCTGGAGTACCGCACCGACCTGTTCGAGCCGGCGACGGCCGAGCGCATGGCCGGACAGCTGCTGCGGCTGCTGGAGGGCGTCGCCGGCGAACCGGACCGGCCGCTCGGCACCCTGCCCCTGCTGTCCGAGCGGGAGGTGCGGCAGGTCACGAGCGACTGGAACGCCACCGGGCGTCCGGTCGAGGACACCACCTACCCCGAGATCTTCCAGCGCCGGGCGGCCCGGACCCCCGGCGCGCTCGCACTGGTCGCGGGCGCCGAACGCCTCGACTACGGCACCCTCAACGCCCGCGCCAACCGGCTCGCCCACCACCTCGTCGCCCGCGGCGCCGGCCCCGAACGGCTGGTCGCACTGCGGCTGCCGCGCACCGCGGACATGATCGTGGCCGTCCTCGCCGTATGGAAGTCGGGCGCCGCCTACCTGCCCCTGGACCCGGCCCTGCCCGAGGAGCGCGTCAAGCGCCTCCTCGCGGACGCCCGCCCGGCGCTGGTCCTGGACGAGGCCGCACTGCGGGAGGTGCCCGACGACTCCCCGGACACCGACCCCACCGACGCCGACCGCCGTGCCCCGCTGCACCCCCAGCACACCGCCTACGTCATCTTCACCTCCGGCTCCACCGGCCGCCCCAAGGGCGTCGCCGTCTCCCACCGCTCGGCGGTCCACCTGCTGGCCGCCCACCGCTCGGGCTTCGTCGCCGACGCCGGAGGCGGCCCGCTGCGCGTCGCCCTCACCGCGTCCTTCTCCTTCGACACCTCCCTGGAGGGCGTGCTGCTGATGGCCGACGGCCACCCGCTGCACCTGGTGGACGAGGTGACCCGGATGGACCCGGCGGCCCTCGTCGAGTACGTCGTCGAGCACCGCGTGGACTTCCTCGACGTGACCCCCTCGTACCTGCGGCAGCTGCTGCCCGCCGGACTGCTCACCGACCCGCGCCACCACCCGCGGGTGCTGATGCTCGGCGGCGAGGCGGTCGGCCCCGCCCTCTGGCGCGAGCTGGCCGCGCACCCGGACGTCGCCGCCCACAACTTCTACGGCCCCACCGAGTGCACGGTCGACGCGCTGTCCTGCCGCATCGAGGGCAGGGACCGCCCGCTGGTGGGCCGCCCCCTGCCGAACGTACGGGCCTACGTCCTCGACGACCGGCTCCGGCCGGTGCCGCCCGGTGTCGGCGGTGAGCTGTACCTGGCGGGCGAGCAGCTGGCCCGCGGCTACACCGGCCGGCCCGGCCTGACCGCGGCGCGGTTCCTGCCCGACCCGTTCGGACCGGCCGGCACCCGCATGTACCGCACCGGCGACCTGGCCCGCTGGACGGCCGACGGGCGCCTGGACTACCTCGGCCGCGCCGACGACCAGGTCAAGGTGCGCGGCCACCGCATCGAACCCGGTGAGATCGAGGCGGCCCTGCTCGACCTGCCCGGGATCGGCGCGGCCGCGGTCACCGCCGTGCCCGACCCGCACGGCCACACCCGCCTGGCCGCCCACGTCGTCCCCGCGCCCGGCGCGCCCCGACCCGCCCCGGCCGAACTGCGGGCGGCCCTGCGGTCCGTGCTGCCCGACCACATGGTGCCGTCCTCCTTCACCGCGCTCGACGCGCTGCCGCTCACCACCAGCGGCAAGCTGGACCGCCGCGCCCTGCCCGCACCGGACTTCGAAGGCGCCGACCGGGAGCGGGAGTTCGTCGCGCCGCGCACACCCGCCGAGGAGACGCTCGCGGCCATCTGGGCCGAGGTGCTCGGTGTGCCCCGGGTGGGTGTCACCGACAACTTCTTCGAGCTCGGCGGCGACTCGATCCTGAGCATCCAGGCCGTCTCCCGGGCCCGCGCCGCGGGCCTGCGCCTCGCCTCGCAGGACGTCTTCCGCCACCAGACGGTCGCCGACCTGGCCGCCGCCTCGGCCCGCCGCACGGCCCCGGTGCCCGCACCCCGGCGACCGCGGGACGAGGGACCCGCACCGCTCACGCCCGTGCAGGAGTGGTTCCTCGCCACGCACGGCCCGCTGCGCCACTTCAGCATGTCGATGCTGCTCGGCCTGCCGCACGACCTCGACGAGCGTGCGCTGGAGCGGGCGCTCGAGGCCCTCGTCGTCCGGCACCCCGCGCTGCGCACCCGTTTCACCCGCGGCGCGGACACCTGGCGGCAGCAGCCGGCGCCGGTGTCCACCGGCGGGCTGCTCGTCCGGGCCGCCCCGGGTGCCACGCCGGCCGAGACCGCCGACGCCGCCCGCGCGACCCTGGACCCGGGCACCGGAGAGCTGCTGCGCGCCGTCCTGCTGCCGGGCGGCGACCACCCGCGACTGTTCCTGACGGTGCATCACCTGGCGGTCGACAGCGTCTCGTGGCGCGTCCTGCTCGCCGACCTGGAACACGCCTATCGCGACGCCGTCACCGGCGGGGACATCCGACTGGAGGGCGAACAGAGCCCGTTCACCGAGTGGTCCCGCGCGCTGGCCGAGCGGGTACGGGCGGGCGCCCTGGACGACGACCTGCCGTACTGGACGGCCGAGACCGCCCGGCCGCGCACCCCGCTGCCCGTGGACCTGCCCGGCACCCCGCTCGCCGGCTCCGTGCGCACCGTGCGCGGCCGCGTCGACCGCGCCACCACCGACGCCCTGCTGCGGCAGGTGCCCGGCGTCTACCGCACCCAGGTCAACGACGTGCTGCTGAGCGCGCTGAGCCGGGTGCTCGCCGACTGGACGGGCGCCGAGCGGGTGACCGTCGCCCTGGAGGGGCACGGCCGCGAGGAGGACCTCGTGGCGGGCGCCGACCTGGCCCGCACGGTCGGCTGGTTCACCACCCAGTACCCGGTCACCCTCACCCCGGCGGCCCCGTCGGACTGGGGCGCCACGCTCAAGGCGGTCAAGGAGCAGTTGCGGGCCGTGCCCCGCAGGGGACTGAGCTACCAGGCGCTGGCCCACCTCGGCTCGCCCCGGCCGGAGGCCGCCGCCCTGCGCGGACTGCCGCTGCCCGACGTCTGCTTCACCTACCACGGCCAGTGGGAGACCTCCGCGGGCCGGGACTTCGCCCCCGTCGCCGACGCACCCGGCCGGGACACGGATCCCGGCGAGCCCCTGGACCACCTGCTGGACGTCTCCGCCGCGGTGACCGACGGCGAACTGGAGATCACCTGGCACTACAGCGACCAGGTGCACCACGCCGGGACGGTGCGCGCGCTGGCCGACGCGATGGTCCGGGCGCTCGCCGCCATCACCGAGCACTGCGCCCGCCCCGACGCCGGCGGGCGGACCCCCTCCGACTTCCCCCTCGCCCGTCTGGACCAGCCGACGCTGGACCGGCTCGTCGGCGACGGACGGGACGTCGAGGACCTGCTCCCGCTCACCCCGCTCCAGGAGGGCATGCTCTTCCACCGTCTGGTCGGCGGACCGGACGACGTGTACGTCGACCAGGCCGCGCTGCTGCTGGACGGCGTGACCGACCCCGACGCCCTGGCCCTGGCCTGGCAGCGGGTCACCGACCGCACACCCGCCCTGCGCACGTCGGTGGTGTGGGAGGGGGTGCCCGCGCCGCTCCAGATCGTGCACCGCCATGTGCGGCTCCCCGTCGAGCAGCTGGACTGGCGCCCGGTGGCCGCGCGCGAGCGGGCCGACCGGCTCGGCCGGCTGCGCGCCGACGACCTGGCCCGCGGTCTCGACCTCGACCACGCGCCGCTGATGCGGCTCACACTGGTGCGCCTGCCCGACGCCCGCGTACACCTCCTGTGGACCTCCCACCACCTGATCCTGGACGGCTGGAGCCTCGCCCAGGTGCTCACCGAGGTCTTCGCGGAGTACGCCGCGCTCACCTCCGGCACCGAGCCCCGGCCGCCGCTGCGGCGCCCGTTCGGCGACTACGTGCGCTGGCTGGCCGGCCAGGACACCGCCGCCGCCCACGCCCACTGGCGTGACGTCCTCGACGGCTTCGCCACCCCCACCCCGCTGCCCGCGGACCGGGCCCGGCGGCCCGGGCACGACAGCCGCTCGGTGGGCCTGCACACCGCCGGACTGTCCGAGGAGGTCTCGGCGCGGCTGGCCCGTACCGCCCGGAGCGCCGGGCTGACCCTCGGCACCGTGGTCCAGGGGGCCTGGGCGCTCCTGCTCTCACGCTACGGCGCCGAGCGCGACGTGCTGTTCGGGACCACGGTCTCCGGCCGCCCCGACGACCTGCCCGGCGTCGAGTCGATGGTCGGCATGTTCATCAACACCCTGCCCACACGCGTCCGCGTGGACGGCGGCCGCAGCGCCGTCGCCTGGCTGCGGGAGCTGCAGGAGGCACAGGCGCAGGCGCGGCGGTTCGCCGCGGTCTCGCTCTCCGAGCTGACCGGGCTGAGCGACGTGCCCGCAGGCAGCCCGCTGTTCGACAGCATGGTGGCCTTCGAGAACTACCCCTTCGACGAGGCCGGTCCGGCCGGCTCGGGGATCCGCCTGGCCGAGGTGTCCTCGACGGACGCCACCAACTACCCGCTCGTGCTGCGGGCCCACCAGAGCGATCGCCTCGGCTTCGACCTCGCCTACGACCCGGAGCTGTTCGACGCCGCCACCGTACGGACCCTCGCCCGGCGGCTGTGCCTGCTGCTGACCGGGCTCGCCGACGACCCGGACCGCCCGCTCGCCCGGCTGCCCTGGACCACCGCCGACGAGGACCGGCGCGTCCTGCGGGACTGGAACGGCACCGAGGAGGGCCGCCCGGCCGACACCCTCGTGGACCTCTTCGAGGCCCAGGCCGCCCGCAGCCCCCATGCCGAGGCCGTCGCCTGTGGCGAGGACCGACTCGACTACGCCACGCTGGACGCCCGGGCGAACCGGCTGGCCCACCGGCTGGCCGAACTGGGCGCCGGGCCCGAGCGGTTCGTCGCCCTCGCGCTGCCCCGCTCCACCGACCTGGTCGTGGCCGTCCTCGCCGTCCTCAAGAGCGGCGCGGCCTACCTGCCCATCGACCCCGCGCTGCCCGCCGAACGCGTCACGCAACTCCTCGCCGACGCCGCGCCGGTGGCCCTGGTGACCGCCTCGGGCGCGCCGGCCGGCACCACCGTTCCCCTCCTGCCGCTAAACGACCCCGAGGTGCGCGCCGACCTGGCCCGGCGCCCGGCCACCGCCCCCGCGGACCCGGCCCGCCGCCCGGAGCCCGAGAGCCCGGCCTACGCCATCTACACCTCCGGCTCCACCGGCCGGCCCAAGGGTGTCGTCGTTCCGCACGCGGGCGTGGTACGGCTGTTCACCCGCACCGCGCACTGGTTCGGCTTCGGCGCCGACGACGTGTGGACGCTGTTCCACTCCTACGCCTTCGACTTCTCGGTGTGGGAGCTGTGGGGTCCGCTGCTGCACGGCGGCCGGCTCGTCGTCGTCCCCGAGGACACGGCCCGCTCCCCGGAGGACTTCCTGCGCCTGCTCGCCGACGAGCGGGTCACCGTGCTCAACCAGACCCCGTCCGCGTTCTACCCGCTGACCCGCGCCGACGCCGAACTCCCCGACGTGAGCGCCCGGCTGGCGCTGCGCACGGTCGTCTTCGGCGGCGAGGCGCTGGACGTGTCCCGGCTCGCCGGCTGGTACGCCCGCCACCCGGACACCGCGCCCCGGCTGGTGAACATGTACGGCATCACCGAGACCACCGTGCACGTCACCTACGCCCCGCTCGACCGCGACACGGCCCGCGCCGGCACGCCCAGTCCCATCGGCAGCGGCATCCCCGACCTGCGCGTCCATGTCCTCGACGACGCGCTCGCGCCCGTACCGCCCGGCGCCGTCGGCGAGATGTACGTGGCGGGGGAGGGCCTGGCGCGCGGCTACCTCGGCCGCCCGGGCCTGACCGCGTCCCGCTTCCTCGCCGACCCGTTCGGGCGGCCGGGGACCCGCATGTACCGCACCGGGGACCGGGCGCGCCGCCGGGCCGACGGCACCCTGGAGTACCTGGGCCGCGCCGACCAGCAGGTGAAGATCCGCGGGTACCGCATCGAGCCCGGCGAGATCGAGGCGGCCCTGCACGCCCACCCGCACGTGGGCGCCGCGGCCGTGGGTGTCCACGAGGACTCCTCCGGCACCCGGCGCCTGGTCGCCCACGTCGTCGGCACCGGCACCGGCGAGCACGCCGTACCGCCCCCGCCCGCCGCCGAACTCCGCGCCCACCTCGAACGGCTGCTGCCCGCGCACATGGTGCCCGCCGCCTATGTGCCCGTCCCGGCCCTGCCGCTCACCGTCAACGGCAAGCTCGACCGGCGCGCCCTGCCCGCCCCGGGCCCCGACGGGTTCGCCACCGGCGGCGAGCGCACCGCGCCGCGGACACCCGCCGAACGCCTGGTCGCCGCCGCGTGGGCGGACGTCCTGGACACCGACACGATCGGCGTCGAGGACAACTTCTTCGCCCTCGGCGGCGACTCCCTTCTCGCCGTCCGCGTCACGTCACGGCTGCGCGCCGCCTTCGGCCGGGACGTGACGCCCCGGCTGCTGTTCACCCACCCCGTCCTGTCCGGCCTCGCGGCCGCCCTCGGCGACCCGGCCGACGGGCTCGGCGCCCCGGACGACGTCATCCCGGCCCTCCCCGCGACCGAGCCTGCAGTCCTGTCGTACGCCCAGCAACGCCTGTGGTTCCTCGACCGGTTCGAGCCGGGCAGCACGGAGTACACGACCCTGTCGGCGCTGCGCCTCGTCGGCCCGCTCGACGTGCCCGCCCTGCGGACGGCACTGGACGGACTGGTCGCCCGGCACGAGTCCCTGCGCACGACGTTCGCCGAACACGACGGCACCGCACGGCAGATCGTCCACCCGGCGTACCCGGTGGACCTCCCCCTGGAGGACGTCCCCGACGCCGCCGCCCTGGACGCCCTCCTGGAGCGCGCCGCCACCACCCCGTTCGACCTGGCCGCCGGACCGCTGCTGCGCGCCCGCCTGGCCCGCCTCACCGCCGGGGAGCACGTCCTCGTCCTGGCCCTGCACCACATCGTCACCGACGGCTGGTCCCTGGGCGTGCTGGGCCGCGACCTCGGCGAGCTGTACACGGCGGCCCACGAGAGGCGCGCCCCGGACCTGCCCGCCCTGCCCGTCCGCTACGCCGACCACGCCGCCTGGCAGCGCACCCGCACCGACCGCGCCGAGGCCGACCTCGCCCACTGGCGCCGGGTCCTCGACGGCGTCACCCCGCTGGAGCCGCCCACCGACCGCCCCCGTCCAGCCGTCCGCACCCGCGAGGGCGCCCTGGTCACCTTCACCCTGCCCGTGGCGCTCACCGAACGGCTCACCGAGCGGGGCCGGGAGGCCGACGCCACCCTCTACATGACCCTGGTGGCGGCCTGCCAGCTGCTGCTGGCGCGCTGGGCCGGCCGGCACGACCTGACCGTGGGCACCGTCACCGCCGGCCGCGACCGGCCCGAACTGCACGACCTGGTCGGCATGTTCGTCAACACGCTGGTCCTTCGTGCCCACGTCCCCCCGGAGCTGACGTTTCGTCAGCTGCTGACCCAGGTGCGCGGCACCGTCCTGGACGCGTTCGCCCACCAGGAGGTCCCCTTCGAGCGGCTGGTGGACGCCCTCCAGCCGGAGCGGGACACCAGCCGCACCCCGCTGTTCCAGGTCATGGTGGCCCTGCACAACCTGGGCGCCGAGGCACCCCGGCTGCCGGGACTCCGGGTGGAGCCCGTGACCCCGCCGGTCCGCAACGCCACCTTCGACCTCGCCTTCGACTTCGTGCAGCACGACGGCGGCCTCACCGGCCACCTGGAGTACAACACCGGTCTCTTCGACCCGGAGACCGCCGAGCGCCTGGCCGCCCGGCTGCGGATCCTGCTCGAAGCGGCGGCGGCGGACCCCGAACGCCCCGTCGGTGAACTGCCGTTGATGACCGAAGCCGAGCGCCGGCAGGTGCTCCGGCAGGGCGAGGGTCCGCGGCTGCCCCGGCCGGACACCACCTTCCCCGCCCTCTTCGAGGCGCAGGCCGCGCGCACACCGCGCCGCACCGCCCTCGTCGCCCCCGACGCCGTCCTCGACCTCGCCGCGCTGAACGAGCGGGCCAACCGGCTCGCCCACCACCTCATCGGGCTCGGCGCCGGCCCCGAGCGCGTGGTCGCGGTCCGCCTGCCACGCACCGGCGACCTGGTGGTGGCGGTGCTGGCGGTCCTCAAGTCCGGCGCCACCCTGCTCTGCATCGACCCCGGACTCCCGCAGGCGCGAACCGAGTTCCTGCTCCAGGACACCCGGCCGCACACCCTGCTGACCGGCCTCGACGACGTGGCCTGGGACCGGCTCCCCGCGCACGACCCCACCGACGCCGACCGCGTCCGTCCGCTGCTGCCGGGGCATGCCGCCTACATCGTCCACACCTCCGGCTCCACCGGCCGCCCCAAGGGCGTCGTCGTCGAGCACCGTCAGCTGGTCAACCTCTGCCACGACCACCGCGCGAACCTGCTCGCCCCGCACACCACCGACGGGCGGCGGCTGCGGGCCGCGCTCAGCGCCTCCTTCTCCTTCGACACCTCCTGGGAAGGCCCGCTGCTGCTCGCCCTCGGCCACGAGGTGCACCTCGTCGCCGAGGACGTGCGCCTGGACCCGGAGGCGTTCTGCGCCCAGGTCGCCGAGCACCGGCTCGACCTGGTGAACGTCACCCCGTCCTTCCTGCGGGAACTCACCTCAGCCGGCCTGTTCGCGCCCGGCCGCCACCACCCGGGCCTCCTGCTCGTCGGCGGAGAGACCGTCCCCGCCGCCACCTGGCGCGAACTCGTCCGCGCGGGACGGGAGTCGGGCGTCACCGTGTACAACATGTACGGGCCCACCGAGTGCACCGTCGACGCCGTCTACGGCCGCCTGGCCGACCGCCCCGACCAGCCGGTCATCGGCCGTCCCGGCGGCAACCTGCGGGCGTACGTCCTCGACGCCGCCCTGCGCCCGGTGCCCCCCGGAGTGCCCGGCGAGCTGTACCTGGCCGGGGACCAGGTGGCCCGGGGCTATCTGAACCGGCCCGGGCTGACCGCCGCCCGTTTCCCCGCCGACCCGTACGGCGCACCGGGGGAGCGGATGTACCGCACCGGCGACCGGGCCCGCTGGGACAACCACGGCCTGCTGGAGTTCCTCGGCCGCGTCGACGAGCAGGTCAAGATCCGCGGGTTCCGCATCGAGCCCGGGGAGGTCGAGGCCGCGCTGCTCGCGCATCCCGGCGTGGCGGACGCCGCGGTGACCGCGCGCGAGCACGCGGGACGCCTGATGCTCGTCGCCTACGTGGTGCCCGCGGGCGAGCGCGTCCCCTCGGGGGACGACCTGCGCGTCGAACTGCGCCGCACGCTCCCGGACCACATGGTGCCCGCCGCCTTCGTGCCGCTGGCCCGCATCCCGCGCACCACGGGCGGCAAGACCGACCGGCGCGCCCTGCCCGCGCCTCCCGACCGGCCCGACGACGCCACCCCGTACGTCGCCCCCCGACCCGGCACCGAGGAACGACTCGCCGCGATCTGGGCCGAGGTGCTGGGCATCGAACGGGTGGGCGCCCGGGACAACTTCTTCGCCCTCGGCGGCGACTCCATCCTCAGCATCCAGATCGTCTCCCGCGCCCGGCAGGCCGGCTTCGCCCTCACCACCAAGGACGTGTTCCGCCACCAGACGGTGGCCGAACTCGCCCTGGGCGTGGGCACTCCCGCCGCCCACCCGGCCGCCGCCGACGTCCCGCCCGCCGAGGCCCCGCTCACCCCCATCCAGCACTGGTACCTGGACGGCCGCGACCCGGCCGGGCCGCTTCGCTTCGGCATGACCCAGCGACTGGAACTGGCCCCGGACACCGACCCGGAGGCCCTGCGCCGGGCGGTGGAGGCCCTCGTGGACCACCACGCCGCGCTGCGCAGCCGGTTCCGGCACACCGGCACCGGCTGGCTCCAGGAGGTCCTGCCCCAGGCGCCGGCGGCCGTGTTCACCCGGCACGACGTGGCCGGGCTGGACCCCACGGCGCTGGAGGCCGAGGCGCAGCGGCTCACCGAGGAGGCACAGGCCGCGCTCGACCCGGTCGCGGGCCGGGTCGTACACGGCCTCCATCTCGACCCCGGACCGGACCGCCCCGGCCAACTCGTGCTCACGGCACACCACTTGGTGATCGACGGAGTCTCCTGGCGCATCCTGCTGGGCGACCTGGAGACCGCGTACCGGGCGGTGGCGGCCGGACAGCCGGCCGAACTGCCGCCCGCGGGCACCTCCTACGGCCGCTGGGCGCAGCGGCTCGCGGCGCACACGCGCGCAGGAGCCCTGGACGGCGACCTGGCGTACTGGACGCGCGCGTGCGCGGCCCCGGCCGAGCTGCCCGCGGGGCGCCCGGGCCGCAACACCCACGGCACCGCCGCCACCGTCACCGTGGAACTGGACCCGGAGACCACCGGCGCCCTGCTGCGGAAGGTCCCCGAGGCCTACCGCACCCAGGTCAACGACGTCCTGCTCAGCGCCCTCGGCCACACCCTGGCCCGCTGGTGCGGCCGCGGCACCGTGTTGCTGGGCGTGGAGGGCCACGGCCGCGAGGACCTCTTCGACGACCTGGACCTGTCGCGGACGGTGGGCTGGTTCACCGCCGAGTTCCCCCTCGCCCTGCGGGTCGACCCCGAGGTGGGCTGGCACGACACGCTCCGGTCGGTCAAGGAACAGCTGCGCGGGGTCCCGCTGCACGGCCTGAGCCACGGCGCCCTGAGCCGGCTCCTGCCCGGCAGCCCGCTCGCGGGCACCCCCGCCCCGCAGGTCGGCTTCAACTACCACGGCCAGTGGGACACCGGCGGCGGCGACGGCCTGTTCCGCGCCGCCCTGCCCCCGGCCGGCCGCGACACCGACCCCGACGAGCCCCGCCCGTACCTGCTGGACGTCACGGGTGTGGTGCAGGAGGGGAGGCTCGAACTGGGCTGGACCTACCCGGCCGAGATCTACGACGAGGACACCGTCCGCGCACTGGCCGAGGACACCCTGGCCGCCCTGCGCGCCATAGTGGAGCACTGCGCCCGCCCCGGCGCCGGCGGCCGCACCCCCTCCGACTTCCCGCTGGCCGGCCTCACCCAGGACCAGCTGGACCGTCTGGTCGGCGACGGCCGGCGCGTCGAGGACGTCCTGCCGCTGACCCCGCTGCAGTCCGGCATGCTCTTCCACGGGCTCGTCGACACCGAGGGCGCCTACTTCGACCGCACCGCCGTACGGCTGTCCGGGGTGGCCGACCCGCAGGCGTTCGCCGAGGCCTGGCAGCAGGTCGCCGACCGCACCCCGGCGCTGCGCACCAGCGTGCACTGGCAGGGGCTGCCGGACCCGGTCCAGGTGGTCCACCGCCGGGCCGGGCTGCCCGTCACCCACCTCGACTGGCGGCACCTGGACCCGGGGCGGCGGGCGGCGGAGACCGAGCGGCTGCTCGCGGCGGACCGCGCGACGGGCCTCGACCTCACCACCGCACCGCTCACCCGCCTCACCCTGGCCGCCCTGCCCGGCGACGAGGTGCTCCTGCTGTGGTCCACCCACCACATCGCCCTGGACGGCTGGAGCACCGGGCAGCTGCTCACCGAGGTGTGCGAGCGCTATGCCGCGCTCACCGGTGGCGCACAGGCGGCGCCCCCCGTCCGGCGGCCGTTCGCCGACTTCCTGCACTGGCTGCGCGGCCAGGACGAGACGGCCGCCGAACGGCACTGGGCCGGCAGCCTCGCCGGCTTCGCCGCCCGCACCCCGCTGCCCTACGACCGCACGCCCACCGAGGCGCACCGCGCCCGCTCGGCCGCGGCCGTCACCCGCGCACTGGACGAACCGGTCTCGCGGCGGCTGCGGGAGACCGCCGCCCGCGCCGGGCTCACCGTCAACACCCTGGTGGAGGGCGCCTGGGCGCTGCTGCTGGCGCGCGGCTGCGGACGCGACGACGTGGTGTTCGGCACCACCGTCTCCGGCCGCCCGGCCGAACTGCCTGGCGTCGAGGGCATGATCGGCATGTTCATCAACACCGTGCCCACCCGGGTGCGCATCCCGCGGGGTGCGGTCCTGCCGTGGCTGCGGGACCTCCAGGAGCGGCAGAGCGACGCCCGCCGCTTCGACTTCCTCGCCCTGCCCCGTATCCAGGCCGCCTGCGAAGTGCCGCCCGGCGAGGCCCTGTTCGACAGCATGGTCGTGTTCGAGAACTATCCCGTCGACGAGGCGGCCACGGCCCGCACCGGCGTCCGGGTGGCGGAGGTCCGCGCCGACGACGCCACCACGTTCCCCTGGTGCCTGCGCGCCGACCTCACCGAACGGCTCGGCTTCGACCTGGCCTACGACCCCGCCCTCTTCGAGCGGGACACCGTCGAGCGTGCCGCCGACCGCCTGGCCGGCCTGCTGACCGCACTCGCCGACGGCCTCGACGGCACCGTCGACGGCCTGGACGCGCTCACCCCGGACGACCGGGAACTGCTCGCGGCCTGGAACGACACCGCCCGCCCGGCGGACCCGCGCAGCCCCGTCGACCTCTTCGCCGAGCAGGCCCGCCGCACCCCGGACGCCCTCGCGGTGCGCGACGGCGCACACCGGCTCACCTACCGGGAACTCGCCCACTGGTCCGGGCGGCTCGCCGCCCGGCTGCGGGCGGACGGCCTGGCCGCCGAGGACCGGGTGGCGCTCCTGATGGACCGCTCGGCCGAACTCGTCGTCGCCCAGCTCGCGGTCCTCATCGCGGGCGGCGCCTACGTCCCGGTCGACACCAGGGCACCCGAGGACCGCCGCCGGGCCCTGCTCGCGCAGGCGGGCGTGACGGCGCGGCTCACCGCGCCGGAGGTCGCGGCGGCCCGGTTCCCCGAGCCGCCCGACGGCACCCCGCACGCCGCGCCCGGGGGCACGACCGTCCGCGGCGGGACGGAGGGCGCCACCGTGCCCGAGGGCGACCACCTTCGCGCCGACCTTCGCACCGGCGGCACGGACGAGGCGTGGCTGCCCGCTGCCTCGGAGAACGACGCCCGGCGTACCGGCGTCGCGGACACGCCGCCGCAGCCCCCCGTCGCGTCCGGGGCCGCCACCGCCGTAGTGGACCTGCCGCCCGCCGATCCCGACCGGCTGGCCTACGTGATGTTCACCTCCGGGTCCTCCGGCCGGCCGAAGGCGGTCGCGGTGCGGCACCGGGACGTGGCGGCGCTCGCCACGGACGGCCGCTTCGCCGACGGCGTGTGCGCACGGGTGCTGCTGCACTCGCCGGTGGCCTTCGACGCCGCGACCTTCGAGGTGTGGGCGCCGCTCCTCACCGGCGGCTGTGTGGTCGTCGCGCCCGGCGAGCCCGTGGACGCGGCCCTGGTACGAAGGCTCGCCGCCGACGGCGGGCTGACGACGCTCTGGCTCACCGCGGGCCTCTTCCGGCTGCTCGCGCAGGACGCGCCGGACTGCTTCCGGGGCCTGAGGCAGGTGTGGACCGGCGGTGACGTCGTCCCCGCCCCGGCCGTGCGCCGGGTACTGGACGCCTGCCCGGGCCTCACCGTCGTCGACGGCTACGGGCCCACCGAGACCACCACCTTCGCCACCTCCTTCCCGCTCACGGACGCGGCGGCGGTGCCGGACACCGTGCCCGTCGGACACCCGCTCGACGACATGCGGGTCCACGTCCTCGACGGCCGGCTGCGGCCCGTCCCACCGGGCTGCCAGGGCGAGCTGTACCTGGCCGGGGAGGGGCTGGCCCGCGGCTACCTGGGCCGCCCCGGCGACACCGCGGCACGCTTCCTCGCCGACCCCCTCGGCGCGCCCGGCACCCGCATGTACCGCACCGGCGACCTGGCCCGGCGGCGCCCCGACGGCACCGTGGAGTTCCTCGGCCGCGCCGACGACCAGGTGAAGATCCGCGGCTTCCGGGTGGAGCCCGGCGAGGTCGAGGCCGCCCTCGCCGCGCATCCGGACGTCCACGACGTCGCGGTGCTCGCCCGCGAGGACCGGCCGGGAGCCAGGCGGCTGGTGGCCTACGTCGTCGGCCCGGCCGGACAGGACCCGGTAGGGCTCGGCGACTTCGCCGCCAGGGCCCTGCCCGACTACCTCGTCCCGTCCGCGTTCGTGCCGCTCGACGCCCTGCCGCTGAGCGGCAACGGCAAGGTCGACCGGACGTCCCTGCCGGCACCGGAGGCCCGCGCACCGCGCGAGCGCGTCGCACCCCGCACCCTGGCCGAGCGGCGGACGGCGGAGATCTTCGCGCAGGTCCTCGGCACCGAACCCCCAGGGGTGGAGGACGACTTCTTCCAGCTGGGCGGCGACTCGATCCTCAGCATCCGGCTCGCCTCCCGCCTGAGCGAGGCCTTCGGCGCCGGCCTCACACCCCGGGAGGTGTTCAGCCACACCACACCGGCCGCGCTGGCGCGGCTGCTCACCGACCAGGCGGGCACCGCACGCCCGGCCATCGTGCCGGTCGAGCGCGAGGCACCCGCGCCCATGTCGTACGCCCAGCAACGCCTCTGGTTCCTGGAGGAGTTCGCGCCCGGTGGCGCCGAGTACATCACCGCCCTCGCCCTGCGGCTGCGCGGCGCCCTGGACACCGGCGCCCTCGGCGCGGCGCTCACCGGCCTGGCGGCCCGGCACGAGGCGCTGCGCACCACCTTCGACAGCGTGGACGGCCACGGCGTCCAGATCGTCCACCCGCCGCAGGCCGTGCCCCTGTCCTCGCACGACCTCTCCGTGCTGTCCGGCACCGCGCGCGAGGACGCCCTGCGCCGCCTGCTCGCCGACGAGCGCACCCGTCCCTTCGACCTGCGCGAGGGCCCGCTGCTGCGCGCCACGCTCGTCCGGCTGGCCGGCGACGAGCACGTCCTCGCCCTCACCCTGCACCACATCGTCACCGACGGCTGGTCGAACGGCGTGCTGCTCGGGGACCTCGCCCACCTGTACCGCACCGAGTTGGGCGTGGAGACGGACCGACTACCCCCGCTGCCGGTGCAGTACGGCGACTACGCCCACTGGCAGCGCTCGGCCGCCGGCACCGCGGCGGACGGGCAACTCGCCTACTGGAAGGACGCCCTGGCCGGCGCCGAGCCCCTGGAGCTGCCCACCGACCGGCCCCGGCCCCCGGTACGCACCAGCAACGGGGCGACCACCAGGCTGGTGCTGCCCGCCCAGACGGTCCGGCGTCTCACGGGGCTCGCCCGGGACCGGGGCACCACCCTGTTCACCACGCTCGTCGCCGCGGCCCAGGCGTATCTGGCGCGGCTCTCCGGGGGGCGGGACATCGCCGTCGGCACCGTGACCTCCGGCCGCGACCGGCCCGAGACCCAGGCCCTCGTCGGGTTCTTCGTCAACACCCTCGTGCTGCGCTCCCGGGTCGACACCGGGCGGCCGTTCACCGAGTTCCTCACCGGGGTGCGGCAGACGGTGCTGGACGCCTTCGCCCACCAGGACGTGCCGTTCGAACAGGTGGTGGACGAGGTGCGGCCCGTCCGGGACACCAGCCGCAGCCCGCTCTTCCAGGTCATGGTCGTCCTGCAGAACACCCCCGCCGCCGACCCCGACCTGCCCGGCCTGCGCGTCACCGACGTCGAACCCGACTCCCAGCAGGCCGCGTTCGACCTCACGCTGGAGTTCGCCGAGACCGGCATCGGAGCCCTGGACGGCCTGATCACCTACAACACCGACCTGTTCGACCGGGACACCGCCGAACGGATGGCCCACCAGCTCGCCACCCTGCTGACCGCCGTCGCGGAGGACCCCGGACGTCCGCTCGGCGCACTCCCGCTGACCTCCCACGACGAGCTGAAGATCCTCCTGGACCAGGGGCGGAGCGGCTTCCACCCGGTGCCCGAGGCGACCCTGCCCGACCTGTTCGAACGCCGGGTGGCCGCCGCCCCGGACGCGGTCGCGCTCGTGGACGGCGAGCGGGAACTGACGTACGCCGAGGTCGACCGGGCCGCCAACCGGCTGGCCCACCGGCTGATCCGGTACGGCGTGGGACCGGAACGCGTGGTGGCCCTGGCGCTGCCCCGCTCGGCGGAGACGGTCGTGGCCCAGCTCGCCGTCACCAAGGCCGGCGGCGCCTTCCTGCCCGTGGACCCGAACTACCCCCAGCAGCGAAGGGAGTTCATGATCCGCGACGCGGGCGCCCACCTGGTGCTCGACGACCCGGCCGCGATCTGGACCGGCGGCGGACCGGAGTCCGCGCCCACGGACGCCGACCGTTTTGCCGCGCTCACCCCCGGCCACCCCGCCTACGTCATCTACACCTCGGGCTCCACCGGCACCCCCAAGGGCGTGGTGGTCACCCACCGGGGACTCGCCTCCTTCGCCGCGGCCGCCGCCGAGCAGTACGCGGCGGGTCCCGGCGACCGCGTACTGCAGTTCGCCTCGCCCAGCTTCGACGCCTCCGTGCTGGAACTGTGCGTCTCCCTCCTCTCCGGAGCCACGCTGGTGACCGGCGAGGAGGGCCCGCTGGTCGGGGAGCGGCTGGCCGAGGTGCTCGCCGCGCGGCGCGTCAGCCACACGCTGATCCCGCCCGCCGCCCTGGCCACCGTCCCGCCCGGCACCGCCGGCGCCCTGACCGGACTGCGCACCCTGATCGTCGGCGCAGAGGCCTGCCCGGCCGACCTCGTCGACACCTGGGCCGGGGGCCGGCGGATGATCAATTCGTACGGGCCCACCGAGGCCACCGTGGTCGCCACCTGGACCGGCCCGCTGGCCCCGGGCGCGGGCGCCCCGCCCATCGGCCGTCCCGCCGCCGGCACCCGCGTGTACGTCCTGGACGCGGCCCTGCGTCCCGTACCGCCGGGCGTGACGGGGGAGTTGTACGTCGCGGGGCCCGGACTGGCCCGCGGCTACCTCGGCCGGCCCGGGCTGACCGCCCAGCGGTTCCTCGCCGACCCGTTCGGCGCGCACGGGGAGCGGATGTACCGCACCGGTGACCTGGTGCGGTGGAGCGGCGACGGCCGACTGCGCTTCGCCGGACGCGTGGACGACCAGGTCAAGCTGCGCGGCTTCCGCATCGAGCCGGGCGAGATCGAGAGCGCGCTGCGCCGCAGCCCCCTGGTCCGGGACGCGGCCGTCGTCGTACGCGCCGACGCGCCCGGGGAAGGGGCGGCCCCCGGACCCGCCCGGCTCGTCGCCTACGTCGTACCGGCGGATCCCTCCGACGACGACGTGCCCGCCGGTGAGCTGCGGGAACACCTGGCCGGGCTGCTGCCGCCGCACATGGTGCCCTCGGTCGTCGTGCCGCTCCCGCGGCTGCCGCTCACCCCGAACGGCAAGACCGACCGGCGCGCCCTGCCCGCACCGGCGGCCGGCCGGACGGCGCACGGCCCGCGCACCGCCCCGCGCACCGCCCCGCGCACCGACACCGAGCGGCGCATCGCCCGGATCTGGTCCGACGTCCTCGGCATCGAGGAGATCGGCGCCGACGACAACTTCTTCGCCCTCGGCGGCGACTCGATCCTGACCATGCAGGTGGTCTCGCGGCTGCGCCGGGACGGCCTGCACGTGGCCACCCGGGACCTGTTCACCCACCAGACCGTCGCCGAACTCGCCGGTGTCGTGACGCAGGCGCCCCGGCACGCCGGGGCCGGCCCGGTGACCGGCGAGGTGCCGCTCACCCCGATCCAGGAGTGGTTCCTGACCACCCCGCGCGCCGCCCACCACCATTTCAACCAGTCCGCGCTGCTCGAACTGGACGGCGCCCCCGACCCGCGGGCGCTGCGCGCCGCCCTGGACGCCCTGCTGGAGCACCACGACGCCCTGCGCATGCGGTTCACCCGGGAGGAAACCACAGGCGGCTGGCGGCAGTTCAACCCGCCGCCCGCCGAGCAGGACGGCCTCCTCGTCCACCACGACCTGTCGGGCCTGTCCGCCGCGGAGGCCGACACGGCCATGGAGAAGGCGGCCGACGACCTGCACTCCGGCTTCCGGCTGTCCGACGGCCCGAAGCTGCGGGCGGCCCTGTTCACCGGCGACCCGGACCGGCCGGTGTTCCTGCTGCTCGTCGCCCACCACCTGGTCGTCGACGCCGTCTCCTGGCACATCCTGCGGGACGACCTGGAGACCGCCTACCGCCAGGCGCTGCGCGGCGAACCGGTCCGCCTGGGGGAGCGGAGCACCAGCTTCCGCGACTGGGCACGGCGACTGGCCGCGCACGTCGCCGAGGGCGGGCTCGACCACGAACTGCCCTACTGGGAGGAGGCGGTGCGGGCCGCACCCGCCCCGGCGGCCGCGGTGCCCCGCTCCGAGGAGGACCGGACCGCCGTGGTGAGCGTGGAACTCGACGAGGAGGACACCACCGCGCTGCTGCGGGCCGCCCCGACCGCCTACCGCACCCGGGTCAACGACGTGCTGCTCGCCGCCCTCGCCCTGGCCCTGGCCCGCTGGACCGGGCACGACCGGGTCCGCCTCGACCTGGAGGGCCACGGCCGGGAGGATCTGCTCGACGGGGTCGACCTGTCCCGCACCGTCGGCTGGTTCACCACCGTCCACCCGGTCGCCCTGCGGGTGCCGGCGCCCGACGGCCTCGGCCCGGACCGGGACTGGCGGGACCTGGTGAAGTCGGTGCGCCGGCAGCTGCGCGCCGTCCCGGGCAACGGCATCGGCTTCGGCGCGCTGCGCACCTTCGGTCCGCCCGAGGTCCGCGAGCGCCTCGGGGGCACCGCGCACAGCGAGGTGGTGTTCAACTACCTCGGCCAGTGGGACGCCCGGCCCGAGGTCGCGGACGGCGGTCCGGTGCGCGCCGAGCACGGTTCCTTCGGGCAGGACCACGACCCCCGGGACCCGGGCTCCCACCCCCTGGAGGTGGTGGGCGCGGTGCAGCACGGCCGCCTCGCCTTCAGCTGGCACCACCGGCCCGCGGCGCACGACACGGCGACCGTACGCCGCGTGGCGGAGGAGTTCGCGTCCGCCCTGCGGCACATCGCCCGGCACGCCCGGGGAGGCAGGTGACCACCTCCCGCACGCGGGGCGCCCCACCGGGCCACGCGGCCCGCCGGGGCCCGCACTCGCCCCGCGCCCCGAACCGCGCCCAGAACGAGCAAGCCCAGAACGACCGAGCCCGGAACGACCGAGCCCGGAACGACCGAGCCCGGAACGACCGAGCCCGGAACGACGACGGAGGAACGAGACATGGACGAGAACACCCGCTACCAGGTGCTGCGCAACGACGAGGAGCAGTACTCCCTGTGGCCGGCCGACACCGAGGTGCCCGCCGGCTGGCAGCCCGTCGGCAAGGAGGGCACCGAGGCCGAGTGCACCGCCTACGTCGACGAGGTCTGGACCGACATGCGCCCGCGGAGCCTGCGCGAGCGCATGGAGAACGCCGAAGCCTGACCGGCCGCGACGGCGTCGCCCTGCCGGGCCGGCCACACGGCACAGGCCCGGCAGGGGCCCGCCCCCGCCCCCCCCACGTCCCGCACCCCCGCCCACCGACCCGCGGCGCCACGCACCCCCGCCCACGGCCCGGCGCCCCCGCTCCGAGGCCACCCCGCCCCACCGCCCACGCCCCGCCCCACGGCCACCCCGCCCCACCGCCGCACCGGCGCCCCACCGCCCTCGGCCCCACCGCAGCACGCCCTTCACCGAGGAGCCCGCCATGACCCCCGTACTGCGCACCGAGCACCTGGAGTTCCTGCCCTACCGACCCGAGGACGAGGACGTCTTCGTCGGCCTCCTGCGCAATGTGGAGGTGTGCCGCTGGATGGGCCAGGACCTGGTGCCCGAACCGGACCTGCGCGCGCTCTTTCGCGCGATCCTCACGGACGTCTACCCCGAGCGCCGCTTCGACGTGTGGGGCCTGTGGCTGGACGGCGCCTACGCCGGCCACGCCGAGGTGAAGAAGACCGGCAACGTCCCCGGTCACGAACTCGTCACCGCCCTCGCCCCCGAGTACTGGGGCCGCGGACTGGGCGGTGAGGTGGTGCGCGGCCTGCTGCGCCACGCGGCCGACGGCCTCGGCCTCCAGGAGGCGTACGGCATGGTGGGCGCCGACAACACCGCCAGCCTGGCCATGTGCCGCCGCCTGGGGTTCCGGCACCTGCGCGACGTCGTCGGGGACGACGGCTCGGTCACCCGGATGCTGGTCGTCGCCACGACACCGACCGCCCCCGCGCACGCGCCCGGACCCGCTCGCGCGGGACAACCAACCCACGCCACCGCCCCCATGGCCGCTCCGGGGGAGGCGCCCCGCCCCGCCCCGCCGGTGGCACCGGTGCCGGGCGGTCCCCGCCCGACGGCGGACCGCGCACGCGTCACGGGGGGTTCGGCGTGAGCAATCCACCGACGGCGGCCCATGACACGGGCGGTCCGGACACCGACCGCCCGGCGAGCCTGTGGCGCAACCGGGCGTTCAACCTGCTGTGGACCGGTCAGTGCCTCTCCGACCTCGGCGGGGCCATGGCCGATCTGGCGCTGCCGCTGCTGGTACTGCAGCGGACGGGGTCGCCGGAGCGCGCCGGGCTCGTCGGGACCGTCGGGCTCGCGGCCACCCTGCTGTGCCGGCTGCCCGCCGGTGTCCTCGCCGACCGCTTCGACCGGCGCCGGCTGCTGCTCGCCTGCGACCTGTTCAGGCTCGCCGCGTACGCCCTCCTGGCCGTCATGGTCGCCGTGGGCGTGGCCGGTCTCCCGGTGATCCTCGCGGTCGTGACCGCGAGCGCGGCCGCCACGGCCGTGTTCAGCACCACGGAGCACGCCGCGATCCGCACCCTGGTGGGGCCCGGGCAGATCGCGGCGGCGGTCGCCCGGAACGAGGCACGCTCGTACGGCACCTCGCTGGCCGGCCCGCCGCTGGGCGGCCTGCTCTTCGGGATCGGCCGGTCCCTGCCGTTCATCGGCAACGCCCTCAGCTTCCTGCTGTCGCTGATCGCCGTCGCCTGCATCCGCCGGCCGCTGCAGGAATCCCCGCCGGGCACGACCGGGACGGTCGTGCCCACCGGCGTGTCCGTCACGGCGGGCCTGCGGTTCGTGCTGCGCCACCCCTTCCTGCGGGGTCTGCTCGTGATCGCGGCCCCGCTGAACATGGCCTTCACCGGCATGATCTTCGCGATGACCCTCGCCCTCAGACGGGCCGGCGTCTCCCCGTTCCTGGTCGGCCTCGCCGGCACCGTCTTCGCGCTCGGCGGTTTCCTCGGCGCCTTCGCGGCCCCCACCCTGCAGCGGTGGCTGCGCCTGCCCGCCCTGGTCACCCTCCTGTGCTGGGTCACCGCCGCCCTGATGGCGCTGGCCACCCTCGTCTCCACCAGCGTCCTGGCTGCCGTGCCCCTGGCGGCCGCGGTGTTCCTCGGCCCCACGGCGAACGCCGCCCTCTTCGGCCACCAGGCCGCCGTCACCCCCGATCACCTGCAAGGGCGCGTGGTCAGTGTGCTCCTGCTCGCCGCGGGTTCGGCGGCCGCCGCGGCACCCGCCCTGGCCGGGCTGCTGCTGGCCCACTGGCCACCCGGCACGGCGATGCTGGTCTTCCCCCTGCTGGTCTCCGTCGCCGCGGTGACGGCCACCTTCGGGCGGGGCCTGCGCACCATGACTTCATGACCCGCGTTCACAGGGGCTGCGCCGGAGGCTCACACGCGCTCTAATGGCGAACGTGGTGAGTGAGGGCGCCGCTGCGGTCGGCAGAACCAGGACGGAGCGTGCCGAAGCCGCCCTGGAGGCGCTCACCGCCCTGCCCGACACACCCGACCGACTTCGCCGGGTCCTCGAGCAGGCGCTCGTGTGCGCCGGGGCGGCCTTCGCCGGCGTGTATACGCCAGGCGACGATCCCGCGCTGCTCTGTCTGGCCGAGTCGGCGGGTCTGCCGCGCACGATGTACGGCCTCAGGGACGGCTATCCGGCCGGTGTCCGCTCGCCGGTCGCCGAGGCCCACCGCACCGGCCAGGCGCAGTGGCTGGGCCCCGAGGAGCTGGCCGCCTGCCCCGAGGCCCGGCGCACCCCCTCCGTGGACTTCTCGGTGGCCGTGCTGCCGCTCGGTCCGGTGGGCAGGGGCTGTCTGCTGGCCGTCAGCGAGAACCCCGGGGGCTTCGGCACCGACGACCGCGCCTGCCTGGAGCTGATCGCCCGCGCGATCGTCGTACCCTCCGTGCCCGGCATCGTCGACGAGACGGGGGAACTGTCCCCGGACGCCTTCAGCCTGGCCATGGACACCGGCCGGGTCGACGTCGGGGACGAGATCCTGCGGCTGTTCGGGATCGCCCGGGGGACCTTCGACGGCCGGGTGGAGACGCTGCTCGGGCTGACCGTGCCCGAGGACCTGCCCGCGCTGATGTCCGTGGTCGAGGCCGACCACATGTCCATCGGCGAACGCGAACTGGAGTTCCGCGTCCTGCAGCCCTCCGGGCCGCCCAAGTGGCTCCGGCTGCGCGGCCGGCTGCTGCCCGGCGGTGAGGGGCGCTCGGCCCGGCTCGTCGGCACCGTCGCCGACGCCTCCACCCTGCGCTCCGACGTCACCGACGTGGCCCGTGTGCAGCGGCTGGCCGCCGCCCTCGCCACCGCCGGCACCGTCAAGGACGTCGGCAAGGCCGTCGTCGCCGCCCTGCGCAAGCCGCTCAAGGCCGACCGGATCGCGCTCGCCGAGCTCGAGAACGACCGGCTGGTGGTCACCGTCCTCGATCCGCCCGAACCGGAGGCATGGCCCGAGGTGTGGCGCACCGAGTGGCGCACCGAATGGCCCGACGCACCGGTGCGGGCCATGCCCACCCTGGCCGCCGCCCTGCGCGAGGGCCGCTCCCGGATCTGGCCGGCGGGCACCCCGCTGGAGCCCACGCTCGCCGAGGTGGGGCCCGGGGGCCTCGCGGTGCTGCCGTTGCCCGCCGGCGGCCGGATGGCCGGGGCCTGCCTGATCGGCTGGGACAGCCCCCACGACTTCGCGCCCGACGAGCGGGCCCTGCTCACCGCCTGCGCGGGCCTGACCGGCCAGGCCCTGCTGCGCGCCCACGCCTTCGACGCCGAGCACGAGCTCGTCGGCATGCTCCAGCGCACCCTGCTGCCGCGCCGCCTGCCCCGGCTGCCGGGCGCGGTCGCCGTCGCCCGCTACCTGCCGACCACCGCCGGTCTCGAGGTCGGCGGCGACTGGTACGACGTGATCCCGCTGGCCGACAACCACGTGGCCCTCGTCATCGGCGACGTCCAGGGCCACAACGCGGGCGCGGCGACCCTGATGGGGCAGATGCGCACCGCGCTGCGCGCCTACGCCGCCGAGGGGCACGCGCCCGACGTGGTCGTCGCGCACGCCAACCGGCTGCTGCTGGACATGGAGACCGACCTCTTCGCGACCTGCGCCTACGTCGACGTCGACATGGAGCAGGGCACCGCCTGGTGCGTGCGCGCCGGCCACCTGCAGCCCGTGCTGCGCCACCCGGACGGCACCGCGGAGATCGTGCAGACCGAGGGCGGCCCGCCGCTCGGCGTGCTCACCCAGGCCGAGTTCCCGATGACCCCCCTGCGGCTCCAGCCCGGCACGGTGCTCGCACTGACCACCGACGGCCTGGTGGAGTCCGCCGACGCCGACATCGACGTCGGCATGGACCGGCTCGCCGCGGAGCTGTCCGCGGCCGACCCCGCGCACCTCGGCCTGGTGGCCGACGCCCTGCTCGCCGGGGCCCACCGCGGCGACGACGTCGCCCTGCTGCTCATGCGCTACGACGGCATGGCGGTACGGCCGCTGCGCGAGAGCTGGACGGTGTGGCGGGTGCCCGAGGCGGTACGGCACGCCCGCCGCTTCACCCGGCGCACACTGCGCACCTGGGGCGTCCCGCCGGACTGCCTCGACGCGGCCCTGCTGGTCGTCTCCGAACTCGTCACCAACGCCCTCGTGCACACCGGCGGGCAGGTGCGCCTCGACCTCAGCATGCTCAACCACCGGCTGCGGCTGGCCGTCGCCGACACCTCGCCGCGCAGCCCGGTCCAGCCCACCAGCATCGGCTGGGAGGCCACCGGCGGCCGCGGCATCCTCCTGGTCGAGGCCGTCTCGGTGGCCTGGGGAACCCTCCCGGTGAGCGGCGGCAAGCAGGTCTGGGCCGACCTCCTCCTGGGGGACTGACACCACGGGCGGCCGACGGGGGAGCCGGGCGCCCGGCTCCCGATGCACGACGGCGCGCTGCGGCCCGCCGTCCGGGCAGGGGTGGGGCCGTTCGGAGGAGGCTGGGCGGGCGGGGTGCGCGCACCGCCCCTAGGGTCGGTTGGGTGGCTCACACCTTCGAAGAACTGGTGCAGAAGCAGCGTGCGGCCGACGCGGCCCAGTCCACGGTCGACGACCTGCGGGAGACCTACGGTCCGCCGGCCGAGCGGGGGATGACCGGCGCCCAGTCGGGCACCTACGAGACCGCCCTGCGCGCCTGGCGGGACCTCGCCCGGGACGTGCAGACCGCGGTGAGCGAGTACGCCAGGGAGACCGGCCGGCCCCGCCACGAGATCGAAGCGGAAGTGGAGCGGGCGGCGGCGGCGCCGGAGGACAGATGAAGCGCGGTGCCCGCCGCGGCGAGCGGTTCGCCGACGCCGTCGACGGCCGGCTGCCGCTCTCCGAGGGCGGCTCGCTGCTGCGCAAGGCGTTCCCCGAGCACTGGGCCTTCCTGCTCGGCGAGATCGCCCTGTACAGCCTGGTGGTGCTGATCCTCACCGGTGTGTGGCTGACGTTCTTCTTCCACCCGGACATGCGCGAGGTCGTCTACCGGGGCTCGTACGTGCCGCTGCAGGGGCTGCTCGTGTCGGCCGCCTACGACTCCACCCTGAACATCAGCTTCGAGGTGCGCGGCGGACTGCTGATGCGGCAGACCCACCACTGGGCCGCGCTGGTCTTCGTCTCCGCGATCGGCGTGCACATGCTCCGGATCTTCTTCACCGGTGCCTTCCGCCGCCCCCGCGAGCTCAACTGGGTGATCGGCGTGACCCTGTTCGCGCTCTCCCTCGCCGAGGGCTTCGCGGGTTACTCGCTCCCCGACGACCTGCTCTCCGGCACCGGGCTGCGCATCGCCGAGGGCATCATGCAGTCCCTCCCGGTGGTCGGCACCTACGTGGCGTTCTTCATGTTCGGCGGTCAGTTCCCCGGCCACGAGATCGTCAGTCGCCTGTACTCCCTCCACATCCTGCTGCTGCCCGGCGCGATCCTGGGCCTCGTCGTCGTGCACCTGATCCTGGTGTTCTACCTCAAGCACACCCAGTGGCGCGGCCCGGGCCGCACCAACCACAACGTCCTCGGCAAGCCGCTGGTCCCGCAGTTCACCGCCTCCTCGCTGGGCCTGAACATGACCGTCTTCGGCCTCCTGGTGGCGCTCGCCGGAGTCGCGCAGATCAACCCCATCTGGACCTACGGCCCCTACCAGCCCGACCAGGTCTCGACCGCCTCCCAGCCCGACTGGTACGTCGGCTTCCTGGAGGGTTCGCTGCGGCTCGTGCCGCCGTGGGAGACGAACTTCGCCGGACACACGCTCATGTGGAACGTGCTGCTCCCGGCCGTCGTGCTGCCCACGCTGGTCTTCCTCGTGCTGTACGCCTACCCGTTCGTGGAACAGCGCCTGACGGGGGAGTGGCACCGCGAGCAGCACCTGTGCGACCGCCCGCGCGAGCGGCCCGTGCGCACCGGCCTCGGCGTCGCGGGCACGGTGTTCTTCGGTGTGTTGATGCTGGCCGGCGGCAACGACGTCATCGCCGAAACCTTCCACATCTCCGTCAACGCCATCACCTGGGTGCTGCGCGTCTCCTTCGTCGTGGCGCCCGTCCTCGCCTTCCTGGTGACCAGGTGGGTGTGCCGGGCGCTGACCGAGGCCGAGCGGGAGCGGCTCGCCGAGGGCGTGCCCACCGGCGAGATCCGGCAGACCGTCGCCGGCGGCTTCGAGAGCGGTCACGAGCCCGTCGAGTCCTTCCGGCCCGGCGCCCCGCGCAGACCGCTCACCGGTCCGCGAACTGGAAGACCAGACCGAACACGCCGCGAGCAAGAATCCCCAGACCGATGAGGAACAGCCAGAGCCCGTAGACCACGCCCAGCGCCGACACCGCGAAACCCAGCGCGGTGATGATCGGCCACGAGCTCTCGTCCGGGAAGAACGTCAGCGGCCCGGCCGTGTCCGCCACCTCGGCGTCTGTGCGGTCCTGTGCGCGGGGCCCCCGGCGCCGGTACTGGATGAGGCAGTAGAAGGACACCACGGACGCCATCGCGCCCGCCACGATCAGCGCCGCGGTGCCCGCCGCCTCCCTCGACCACAGCCCGTACAGCGCGGCGGCCCCGCCGAAGAACAGCGCCACCCCGCCGAACAGCATCGACTCGGCCTTCATCGCACGCTCTCCTCGCCGGCCGGCAGCTCGGCCTCCGGATGATGCAGGTCGAAGGCGGGCGCCTCCGAGCGGATCCGGGGCAGCGCCACGAAGTTGTGCCGCGGCGGCGGGCAGGAGGTCGCCCACTCCAGGGCGCGCCCCCAGCCCCACGGGTCGTCCAGGGTGACCCGCTCGCCCTTGGTGGCGGTGCGCCAGACGTTGTACAGGAACGGCAGGGTGGAGACGCCGATCACGAACGCCCCCGCCGAGGAGATGGCGTTGAGCAGCGTGAAGCCGTCCGACGGCAGGTAGTCCGCGTACCGGCGGGGCATCCCCTCCTCGCCGAGCCAGTGCTGCACCAGGAAGGTCGCCTGGAACCCGGGGAACAGCAGCCAGAAGTGCCACTTGCCGAGCCGCTCGTCGAGCATCCTCCCGGTGAACTTCGGCCACCAGAAGTAGAACCCGGCGAACATCGCGAACACCACGGTGCCGAACAGCACGTAGTGCAGGTGGGCCACGATGAAGTAGGAGTCGGTCAGGTGGAAGTCCAGCGGCGGCGAGGCGATCAGCACCCCGCTGAGCCCGCCCAGCAGGAACGTCACCAGGAAGCCCAGCGACCACAGCATCGGCGTCTCGAAGGAGATCGAGCCGTTGACCATCGTCCCGATCCACGCGAAGAACTTGATGCCGGTGGGCACCGCGATCAGGAACGACATCACGGAGAAGAAGGGCAGCAGCACCGCTCCGGTGGCGAACATGTGGTGCGCCCACACCACCGCCGACAGCATGGTGATCGCGATCGTCGCCCCGATCATCGGCAGATACCCGAACATGGGCTTGCGGGAGAAGACCGGCAGGATCTCCGAGATGATCCCGAAGAACGGCAGCGCCACGATGTACACCTCCGGGTGCCCGAAGAACCAGAACAGGTGCTGCCACAGCAGCGCCCCGCCGTTCGCCGCGTCGAAGATGTGCGCGCCGAACTTGCGGTCCGCCTCCAGGCACAGCAGCGAGGCCGTGAGCACCGGGAACGCGGGCAGGACCAGGATCGAGGTGAACAGCACGTTCCAGGTGAAGATCGGCATCCGGAACATGGTCATGCCGGGGGCGCGCAGGCACACGATCGTGGTGATGAAGTTGACGCCGGTCAACGTGGTGGACACACCGCTGACCACGAGGCCCATCGCCCACAGGTCGCCGCCCGCCCCGGGCGAGTAGTAGGAGCTGTTCAGCGGGGCGTAGGCGAACCAGCCGAAGTCGGCCGCGCCGCCCGGCACCAGGAACCCGGACACCACCATCAGGCCGCCGAACAGGTACATCCAGTACGACAGGGCGTTCAGCCGCGGCAGCGCCAGGTCCGGCGCGCCGATCTGCAGCGGCATCACCGCGTTGGAGAACCCGGCGAACATCGGCGTGGCGAACAGCAGCATCATGATCGTGCCGTGGAGGGTGAAGAACTCGTTGTAGCCGTGCTGGCTCAGGAACTGCAGGCCCGGCTGGGCCAGTTCCGCACGCATGCCGAGCGCCAGCAGCCCGGCGAGCAGGAAGAAGCAGAACGCCGTCACCATGTACAGCCGGCCGATCACCTTGTGGTCCGTCGTGGTGACCCAGCGCAGCAGCGTACGGCCGGGCCGCGGGGCCGGGGCCAGGTAGCGTACGACGATCTCGCGGGTTTCCGGCATCTCGGGTAGCTCGGTCATCCTGGGCGACGCTACTCCGGGTGGCCGGGCGCCCACCCACGCCACGCCCTGCACGTCCACCGCGGTGACCGGCCCCCGCTGCGCCGATCGGCCGAGGCGCTCCGGACCAGGCATCCGCCCCGGGTCCCCGGGTACCCGGCGTGCATGAACACTGCCATGTACCTAGCAGCCACGAGCCGACAGGTGTTCGGGTACGTCCTCATCCTGATCGCGGGCGTCGTCCTCGCCGCCGGGCTCATCTGGGCCTTCCGGCTGGGCTTCAAGGTGCGTCAGGACGAGTCGGCGCCGCCCCGCCCCGACGAGCAGCCCAGGGTGCCGCCGTCGGGCCCGGTGCGTGAGATGCGCGAGGTGCGCGAGCCCGACGAGGTCCCTCACGCCGCCGACGACAGCGAACGGCTCACCCCCCACCAACTCGGCAACGTCGGCACCCGGCGCGCCGCGGACCAGCGCCGCCCGCGCTGGTCGCCCGGGTCCAGCGGGTCCTTCGGCGGCGGTGGCGGCGGACGCACCTGAGCGGCGGCCCGTACGCCGGTTTGCCCGCCCCCGGGCGCGGGGACCCGGCCGGTCACACATCGTTCCGCACGGCCGCGCCGGCCGAAGCCGCCGGCCGGTGTGCCCGAGCCAGGAAAGTGGATGAAGCGTCGTGACCGCGCACATGAGTGAGAAGCCCGAAGCGCCGTACGCCGAGACCGGCTGGTCCAAGGCCCGCCGCCGGCGGGGCCAGGGCGTGCGCACCTGCCTGCCGGCCGTGGCCGACCGAGCCGCCCGGGAGCGGGACACGGCCGTGGAGGACAACATAGTGCGGGGCGAGGACTGAACGGCGGGGGCGCGGCCGCCGACAACCCTGGCAAAGCGTCGTCGACCGCAGGGTCAAGTCGTAGTAACCATCCGGTCATGCAAGGGCAGGTCCGATCCGGACGATCGCCATTAGGGTGTGGCGAATGAAGGCTCTGGTGCTCTCGGGCGGCACCGGCAGCCGGCTGCGCCCGATCACCCACACATCGGCGAAACAGCTGGTACCGGTGGCCAACAAGCCCGTCCTCTTCTACGGCCTGGAATCGCTGGCCGAGGCCGGGATCACCGAGGTCGGGATGATCGTCGGGGACACCGCGGCGGAGATCGAGGAAGCGGTCGGCGACGGCTCGAAGTTCGGCCTGGACGTCACCTACATACCTCAGGAGCGCCCCCTCGGACTCGCCCACGCCGTGCTGGTGGCCCGGGACTTCCTCGGCGACGACGACTTCGTGATGTACCTCGGCGACATCTTCATCGTCGGCGGCATCCGCTCCCTGGTCGAGGAGTTCCGCACCACCCGCCCCGACGCCCAGATCCTGCTCACCCGCGTCCCCGACCCGCGCGCCTTCGGCGTCGCCGAACTCGGCCCCGACGGCAGGGTGGTGGGCCTGGAGGAGAAGCCCGAGCGCCCCAAGAGCGACCTCGCGCTGGTCGGCGTCTACCTCTTCACCCCGGCCGTCCACGAGGCCGTACGCGCCATCCGGCCGTCCTGGCGGGGCGAGCTGGAGATCACCCACGCCCTCCAGCACCTCATCGACCGCCGTGCCGACGTGCGTTCCACGATCGTCCGGGGCTACTGGAAGGACACCGGGAACGTCGAGGACATGCTGGAGGTCAACCGGACCGTGCTGGAGGGCGTCGAGCGGCGCATCGACGGCGAGGTGGACGACGCCTCCGAGACCGTCGGCCGGGTGGTGGTCGAGGAGGGCGCGAGGATCGCGAACTCACGGATCGTCGGCCCGGCCGTCATCGGCGCCGGAACCGTCGTCAGCGACTCCTACGTCGGCCCCTTCACCTCCGTCGCGGAGAACTGCCGGATCACCGACAGCGAACTGGAGTTCTCCATCGTGCTGCGGGACTCCTCCATCGACGGGGTGGGCCGGATCGAGTCCTCGCTGATCGGCCGGCATGCCGAGGTGACCCCGGCGGCCGGAGTTCCCAGTGCACACCGACTCGTCCTCGGAGACCACAGCAAGGTGCAGATCCGTTCATGAACCTCCTCGTCACCGGCGCCGCCGGGTTCATCGGTTCCCGCTACGTCCGTACGCTCCTCGCCGACGACCCGCCCGGCGCGCCCCGCGTCACCGTGCTGGACCGGCTCACCTACGCCGGCACGCGCACCAATCTCCCGTCCGGCCACTCCCGCCTCGACTTCGTGCACGGCGACATCTGCGACGCCGCGCTGGTCGACACGTTGATGGCCGACGCCGACCAGGTGGTGCACTTCGCCGCCGAGTCGCACGTCGACCGGTCCATCGAGGGCGCGGCCGAGTTCGTGCGCACCAACGTCCTCGGCACCCAGACCCTGCTGGACGCGGCCCTGCGGCACGGCGTCGGCCCGTTCGTGCACGTCTCCACCGACGAGGTGTACGGCTCCATCGACACCGGCTCCTGGCCGGAGGAGCACCCCCTCGCCCCCAACTCCCCGTACTCCGCGTCCAAGGCCTCCTCGGACCTGCTCGCCCTCGCCCACCACCGCACCCACGGCCTGGACGTGCGGGTCACCCGCTGCTCCAACAACTACGGCCCGCACCAGTTCCCCGAGAAGGTCATTCCGCTCTTCGTCACCAACCTCCTCGACGGACTGACCGTCCCGCTGTACGGCGACGGCCGCAACGTCCGCGACTGGCTGCACGTCGACGACCACTGCCGGGGCGTCGACCTCGTCCGCACCCAGGGCCGCCCCGGCGAGGTCTACAACATCGGCGGGGGCACGGAACTGAGCAACAGGGAACTGACCGGCCTGCTCCTCGACGCCTGCAGCGCGGGCTGGGACCGGGTCGAGTACGTCACCGACCGCAAGGGACACGACCTGCGCTACTCGGTCGACTGGAGCAAGGCCCGCGACGAACTCGGCTACCGGCCCCGCCGCGACTTCACCACCGGGCTCGCCGAGACCGTCGCCTGGTACCGCGACCACCGGGACTGGTGGGAGCCGCTGAAGCGGCCGGGTGCGCGATGAGGTGGCTGGTCACCGGCGCGGGCGGCCTGCTCGGCCACGACACCGTGCACGCACTGCGCGAGCGCGGCAAGGAGGTGAGCGGCCTCGACCGGGCCGCCCTGGACATCACCGAACCGGACGCCGTGGCACGGGAGCTGGCCCGGCACCGGCCGGACGTCGTCGTCAACTGCGCCGCCTACACGGCCGTGGACGACGCCGAGAGCGACGAGGCGGCGGCCCTGCGCGTCAACGGCGGCGGCCCCCTGCTGCTCGCCCGTGCCTGCGCCGCACACGGCGCCCGCCTGATCCACCTCTCCACCGACTACGTCTTCTCCGGCGAGGACCGCGCCACCCCGTACCCCGAGGACCACCGGCCCGACCCGCGCACCGCCTACGGCCGCACCAAGCTCGCCGGGGAACGCGCCGTGCTCGCCGAACTCCCGCACACCGCCGTCGTGTTGCGCACCGGCTGGCTCTACGGCGCCCGCGGCCGCAACTTCGTGAGCACCATGCTCGAACTCGAGGCCCGCCGTCCCGCGGTCGACGTCGTCGACGACCAGCGCGGCCAGCCCACCTGGAGCGCGGACGTGGCCGCCCGCATCGCCGACCTCGGCGACATCGCGGTGCACGGTGTCCTGCACGCCACCAGTTCCGGCGAGGCCAGCTGGTACGAGCTGGCGCGCGAGGTGTTCCGGGCGGCCGGCGCCGATCCGGACCGGGTACGCCCCACCGACAGCCGGGCCTTCGTCCGGCCCGCGCCCCGCCCCGCCTACAGCGCCCTCGGCCACGACGGCTGGCGGTCGGTCGGCCTCCCGCCGCTCAGGGACTGGCGGTCCGCACTGCACGAAGCACTGCCCCACATCCGCAAGGAGACGTCTTAAGTGAAACGGCACGAGTTCCTGCGGGAACTCCACAAGGTCACCGCGAACCGCAACTACCTGGAGATAGGCGTCAACGACGGCCGGAGCCTGACGCTCTCCCGGGTGCCCAGCATCGCGGTCGACCCCGCGTTCAAGGTGGTCACGGAGATCCGCTGCGACGTGCACCTGGCGAAGGCGACCAGCGACGCCTTCTTCGCCCGCGAGAACCCGCTCGCCCATCTGCGGGGCGGCCGCCACCCGTTGCGCAACCTGGCGCGCAACCGCAGCCCGTTCGGCTACTGGCGGCGCACCACCCTGGACCTGTCGTTCATCGACGGCATGCACCTCTTCGAGTACGCGCTGCGCGACTTCATGAACATCGAGAAGCACGCCGACTGGGCGAGTGTGGTGGTGTTCGACGACATGCTGCCGCGCAACGTCGACGAGGCCGCCCGCGACCGGCACACCGACGCCTGGACCGGCGACGTCTACAAGTTGGTGGAGATTCTCGGCCGGTACCGCCCCGACCTGGTGACGGTCCTGGTCGACACCGTGCCCACCGGCCAGCTCCTGGTGTTCGGCGCCGATCCCGCCAGCACCGTGCTCCAGGACAAGTACGACGAGATCATCGCGGAGTTCGAGGTCGCCGACCCGCAGAGGGTGCCCGAGTCGATCCTGGGACGCACCACCGCGGTCGAGCCCGGGGAGTTCCTCGCGGCAGGCTTCTGGAAGCCGCTGGCCGCCGCCCGCAACCGGGGGACCGGGCGGTCCCGCGGCTGGGAGCCGCTGCAGCGCGCGCTGGCCCCTTACGCCGTCATCCGCTGAAGTCCCCCGAGCGCAGCCGCTCGTAGTGGGCGGAGCAGTCCGTGTAGCCGGGCAGCAGCCCGGACCGTTCCGCCTCGGCGAGCGTGGGCGCCTGCGCGTCCTTCGCCGACAGCACCGGCCCGATGCCCTCCGGCCAGGTGATGCCGAGCTGCGGATCGAGCGGGTGCACCCCGTGCTCGCGCCCCGGCGCGTACCCGGCCGAGCACAGGTACACCACCGTGGCCTCGTCGGTCAGCGCCATGAACGCGTGCCCGAGGCCCTCCGCCAGGAACACCGCGCGCCGGGCGCCGTCGTCCAGCCGTACGGCCTCCCACTGTCCGTAGGTGGGGGAGCCGACGCGGATGTCCACCACCACGTCGAGGACGGCACCGCGCACACAGGTGACGTACTTGGCCTGGCCGGGCGGCACGTCCGCGAAGTGGATGCCGCGCAGCACCCCCCGCCGGGACACCGAGCAGTTGGCCTGTGCCAGGGCGAGGTCGTAGCCGGTGGCCTCGCGGAACTCCGCGCCCCGGTACCACTCGTGGAAGCTGCCCCGGTCGTCCGGGAACACCTGGGGCTCCAGCACCCAGGCGTCCGCCATCCCCAGTCGCCGCACGCCGTCACGCCTTCCGTCTCGTGGTCGTCCCGAGCGCGGCCCCCACCAGGCGGCGCGCCACGCGTATCAGCCGCCGCAGCGGCCCGGGCGGCGCCGGACGGGTCACCTCGACGCCGCCGCGGCCCACGGTGAGCAGCAGCGGGAGCCCGAGTACCCGGCCGCCGGGCAGGCACAACTGCGTGCGCCAGGCCGCGCCGTGCAGCTCGCGCCGCGGCAGCGCGGTGTCCAGCAGCGAGTGCACGCCGTCGGCGGGGGTCAGCACGGCCGGCCGTTCGACGGTGCGGCCCGGGCCGCCGGCGGTCAGCCGGAGGACGGCCTCGGTGCTGTCCGGCACGTACAGCGGCAGCGCGAGGCTGAGCGTCTCGGTGTCGGAGACCGCCGCGTCCGCCGGGGTGAGCCGGTGCAGACCGAGGGACTTCGTGGCGCGGTCCACGTCCAGCGAGAGGTTGCGGTACTGCTTCGTCCAGTACGGCAGGACCACCCGGCCGGCGACGATCCCGGCCGGGGGCAGCGCGGGCCCCTGCGCGGGGGCGGGGCCCAGGCGGCACTCCTTGGTCCAGCCGCCCAGTCCCACGCGCACGTACAGGTCCCACAGCCCTGCGCCCAGCGGGGCGCCGCCCGCCGCTGCGGCGGGGTCGACGGTGGCCGTGGCGCGCAGCACCAGCCGGGTGCCGCCGTCCCCGGCGGGGACCCGCTCGCGGGTGACCGTCACCGGCTGGAAGAAGGAGGCGGCGCTCTCGCGGTCGCGGACGATCAGGTCGGCCGTGGCCTTCTCGAAGCCCTCGGCGGCGGCCGCGCCCAGCCAGGCCACGGCCTCCGCGAGGTCGCGGGGCGCGCCGTCCACGGGCGGCCCGGGCGTGTCGGCGGGTACCGTGAGCGGGCCCGTCGCGGTGGCGTACTCGGCGGTGAGGTCCACGCGCAGGCCGCCGCCCAGCCACTCGACCCGGGCCGGGACCGCGCCGGGCCGCACACCGGCCTCCCACTCGGCGAGGGCGACGAGGTCGTCGTAGCGGTTCTCGCGGATCAGCGCGGCCACGATCCGCCCGCCGGGCCGCAGCCCCGGGGCGACGGCCGGGCCGAAGCGCTCCACGACCACCGCGTGCATCTCGCGCAGCAGTTCGCGCCGGTAGTCGTCGGGCATCGCCAGCAGCCGGCGGCCGCTCATCCGCTCCACCATCTCCACACGCAGCCAGCGGCGCAGAAGCTTGTCGCGCAGCGGGCCCGGTTCGGTGTACCGCTCGACCACGTCGAGGGCCTCGCGGAGGTTCGCGAAGTACCCGGCCGGGTCGAAGCGCTGGAACCCGGCGTTCGAGGCGTCGTCGCGCTTGAGGTGGTAGTAGCAGACGTAGTCGCTGAGCACGCTGACGTTGTCCGCGCGCAGATAGGCCTCGGCGACGAAGACGTGGTCCTCCAGGCGCCGCCGGCCCTCGGGGAAGCGCAGTCCGGTGCGGTCCAGGAAGGAGCGCCGGAGCATCTTGTGCGGGGTGAGGCTGTCGATCAGGGGCGCGTTCTCGACGGTGGCCCGGGGGTGGTTGCGGCGGAACAGCTCCACCGGCACCGGGCGGCCCTTCCCGGCCATCTTGCCGACGATCACGTCGGCGCTGTTCGCGACCCCGTACTCGTACATCCGCTCGAGGGCCTCGTCGCCGAGCCGGTCGTCGTTGTCGACGAACATCACGAACTCGCCGCGGGAGGCCTCGATGCCGACGTTGCGGGGCCGCCCGGACCAGCCGGAGTTCTCCTGGCGGACGACCCTGACGTGCGGGTGCTCGGCGGCGAGCGCGTCCAGCCGGGCGGGGGTGGCGTCGGTGGAGCCGTCGTCCACGAAGACGACCTCGTACTCGTCGACGGGCAGCGACTGGCGCAGCAGCGAGGCGATGCAGTCCTCGATGTAGGGCCCCGGGTTGTACACGGGGACGACGACGCTGACCTTGACCGGCATCCGGTTCCAAGCCCCCTTTGTTCGCTGGCTGTTGCCCGCGTGACATGGTGCGCGTGGCCGAATGCTAACCCGGCCCCTCGCGCGGATGTGCGGACAACCCGCGGCGAAGGGGCCGGGACGGCGGCTCAGCCGTGCGTCTTGGCGAGCATCTCCAGGATCTCGGCGGTGGTGCCGGACTCACCGAGCCGCGGGAAGATCCGCTCGACGCTGTTGGCGTGCGCCTCGGCGTCGGCGTCGGCCATCGCGTCCGTGGCGAGGGTGACGTGGTAGCCGTGGGCGTAGGCGTCACGGGCGGTGGACTCCACGCCGATGCTGGTGGCGACGCCGGTCAGCACGATCTGGGTGACGCCGCGGCGGCGCAGCTGGACGTCCAGGTCGGTGCCGAACAGGGCGCTCCAGTTGTGCTTGGTGACGTGGATGTCGCCGGCGTGCCCGGACAGCTCGTCGACGATGACGTCCCAGCCCTCGGGGAAGGAGAGCCCGCGCGGCTGGCGCTCGGTGCGGCCGGGGACGGCGTCGGCCCCGTCGGACGCGAAGGAGACCCGGACGAGGACCACCGGCAGGCCGTGGGAGCGGAAGGCGTCGGCGAGTTCCACCGCACGGGAGACGACCTCCGGGCCTGCGTACGGCTGGGTGGGCATGCCCACGATGCCGTTCTGCAGGTCGATCACGACGAGGGCGGTACGGGGGTCGAGCGTGGTGAGCGACATGAGTCGGTCAGGCCTTTCGAGGGGAGAGCCGGCCGAGGGAACGGTCCGGCAGGGTCGTCGCCAGCAGCAGGACGGAGCCGGCGAGCATGAACATGGCCAGGCCGTGCAGCCCGGCCGTGTCGGCGCGGTGGGGGTAGAAGGCCGCGGTGGCGGCGGACGCGCCCAGCGCGCCGAGGTACATGAAGGTCCGCAGCAGTCCGGCCGCGGAGGCTATCCGCTCCGGGTCGGCCTGCCGGTACAGGGCGTTCTGGGTGGCGAGGCCGATCAGCCCCTGCGGGATGCCGAGCAGCGCGCCGACCACGAGCAGCAGCCACAGCGAGCTGTCCGCCCGGACCAGCAGCAGCACGGCACAGCCCGCGATCTGCAGGGCGGCGCCGGTGAGCAGCTTGGCGCGCACCGCCTCGCGGCGGCCGGTGAGGGTGGACACGGTGAGCGCGGTCACCGACAGCGGCAGCAGCGCGAGACCGGCGCTGGAGGCGCCCAGACCGCGGCCCTCCTCCAGCCACTGCGTGTAGCCGTACATGAAGGCGTAGCTGGTGGTGTAGCCGAGCAACTGGCGCAGGTAGGTGGCGAGCAGGGGTCCGTTGCCGCCGAGGACACGCAGGTCGACGAAGGGGTCCGGCACCCGTAGCTCGCGCGCCGCGAAGAGCGCGGCCGCGGCGACGGAGAACACCGGCAGGTACCAGTGGTCGGCGCGCGGTGCCATCAGGAAGATCATCAGCGCGACCAGCAGCACCGCGAACAGCGCCATGCCGGGCACGTCGACGGCCTGCCGCCGGGTCCCGGTCCGGGGCAGCCGCAGTGAGCCGAGCACCAGACAGGCCGCCGACAGCGGCACGTTGACGGTGAACACGGCGCGCCAGCCGCCCAGCCCGATCAGCAGACCGCCGAGCGCCGGCCCGACGACGGCCACCGTCTGGTTGGCGACGGCGAGCGCGGTCAGCACGCCCGCCGGGCTGTCCTGCCCGGTGCGCTCGGCCTCGCTGCGGGTGAGCCGCATGGCCGCCGGGTACGCCGCCGAGGTGCCGAGGCCCAGCAGCACCCGGGCCGCGATCAGCGCGCCGAGGGTGGGGGCGAGGGCGCCCAGCAGGCCGGCGACGCCGACGAGGGCGGTGCCCATGAGGTAGAGCCTGCGCGGGCCGTACATGTCCACCAGGCGCCCGATGACGGGCTGGCCGACGGCGGTGGCCAGGTAGAGCGCGGAGACGAGCCACACCGTCTCGGCGGGAGGGGCCCCGAAGGCGACGCCGATCGGCACCAGCGCCACGGCGATCATCGAGGAGTTGATCGGGTTCAGTACCGAACCGAGGATCATCGGCGGGATGAGCCGGCGGTCGAACCCGGTCGCGGGGGGCGCGCCGGTCCTGCGGGTGGCGCCGGTGAGCCTGGGGGTCACGGCTGCGACAGCCGTTCCATCAGCTCCAGCGCCGTGAGGACCGTCCGGCGCTCCTCGTCGGTGAACCGGTCCTGGAACGCGCGTGCCAGCCACTCCTCGCGCACCTGCTTGTTGCCCTCGATGCGGGCCCGGCCGGAGTCGGTCAGGGTGATCAGCTGGCGGCGGCCGTCATCGGGGTCCGGGGCGCGGCGGATCAGCCCGTGCTGCTCCAGCGCGCCCAGCGTGGTGGCCATGGACTGCGGACGCACCCCCTCGGCGGCGGCGAGCGCGCTGGCCGTGGCCGCGCCGTGCTTGCCGACCAGGGTGAGCGCCGACTCCTGCGACGGGGTCAGGTCCGCGTCCTGGGCGATCTCGCGGATGCGGCGCCGCAGCCGGCTGAAGACCACCCGCAGATCGCGGGCGGCCCGCACGGCCGAGTCGGAGATGTGGTCCATACCGCCAGCCTAGGTCCGTCAGCCACAACTGTCCAGTCGAAACTGTTCAGCTTTGCCTGGCGAATTGTCGGGTACTCGCCGGTCGTCGGGACAAGGCAGTACGACGGTGGGATCGAGGAGTGCAGATGACCCCTGCGGACATGTCCGCGCTGGAGGCGGCACTCGGTGCCGAGGTGGACGGCGAGGTCCGCTTCGACGCGGGCAGCCGCGGCGCCTACGCCACGGACGGTTCCAACTACCGGCAGGTCCCGCTGGGGGTGGTGGTCCCCCGCACGGTGGAGGACGGGGCCCGGGCCCTGGCGGTGTGCGCACGCCACGACGCCCCGGTCCTGTCCCGGGGCGGCGGCACCAGCCTGGCCGGGCAGTCCACCAACGCCGCGGTGGTGATCGACTGGAGCAAGTACTGCACGGGCCTGATCTCCGTCGACGCCGAGCGGCGCACCTGTGTGGTGGAGCCCGGCATCGTCCTGGACGAACTCAACCGGCAACTCGCCCCCCACAAGCTGCAGTTCGGGCCGAAGCCGTCCACCCACACGCACTGCGCGCTCGGTGGGATGATCGGCAACAACTCCTGCGGCGCCTCCGCCCAGGCCTACGGCAAGACCGTCGACAACGTCCGCCGGCTGGATATCCTCACCTACGACGGGCAGCGCGCCTGGGTCGGCCCCACCCCGCCGGCCGAGCGGGCCCGGATCATCGAGGGCGGCGGCAGGCTCGCCGAGATCTACGCCGGGCTCGACCGCATCTCCACCGAGTACCTGGCCGACATCCGCCGCGGCTACCCGAAGATCCCGCGCCGCGTCTCCGGGTACAACCTCGACTCCCTGCTGCCCGAGAACGGCTTCGACGTGGCCAGGGCCCTCGTCGGCAGCGAGAGCACCCTCGTCACCGTCCTGCGCGCCGAACTCGACCTCGTACCCGTGCCGCCGTACCAGTCGCTGCTCGTCCTCGGCTACGAGGACATCTGCGCCGCCGGCGACGACGTCTCGCGTCTGCTGGAGCACTGCTCGCCCAGCCAGCTGGAGGCCCTGGACGGCCGCATGGCCCAGCTGATGCGCGAGGAGGGCGCCTACCTCGACTCCCTCAACACCCTCCCCGAGGGCGACAGCTGGCTGCTCGTACAGTACAGCGGCGACAGCCAGGAGGACGTCGACGAGCAGGCGCACGCGCTGCTGCGCGCGATCGGCCGCGACGAGAAGGACCCGAGCGTCGGCTTCTCCGACAACCCCGAGCGCGAGCAGAAGATGCTCAAGGCCCGCGAGGCCGGGCTCGGCGTCACCGCCCGCCCGCCGGACGACCGCGAGACCTGGGAGGGCTGGGAGGACTCCGCCGTACCGCCCGAGCGGCTCGGCGACTACCTGCGCGACCTGAAGAAGCTGTTCGAGGAGTTCGACTACGACCACCCCTCCCTGTACGGCCACTTCGGACAGGGCTGCGTGCACACCCGCATCCCGTTCGGCCTGAAGACCGCCGAGGGCGTCGCCGACTTCCGCCGCTTCGTGGAGCGCGCTGCCGACCTCGTCTCCTCCTACGGCGGCTCGCTCTCCGGCGAGCACGGCGACGGCCAGTCCCGTGGCGAACTGCTCACCCGGATGTTCGGCGAACGGCTCGTCACCGCCTTCGGCGAGCTGAAGACCCTCTTCGACCCGCGGGGCCGGATGAACCCCGGCAAGATCGTCGACCCCAACCCGGTCGACGGCCAGCTGCGCCTCGGCCCCGACTGGCGGCCGGACACCCCCGCGACCCACTTCGGCTTCCCCGAGGACGACCACTCCTTCGACCGCGCGGTGATGCGCTGCGTCGGCATCGGCAACTGCCGGGGCCACTCCGGCGGCGTGATGTGCCCCTCCTACCGGGCCACCATGGAGGAGGAGCACTCCACCCGCGGCCGGGCCCGGCTGCTGTTCGAGATGCTCGACGGGCACGCCGACTCCGCGATCAAGGACGGCTGGCGCTCCACCGCCGTCAACGACGCGCTCGACCTGTGCCTGGCCTGCAAGGGCTGCAAGTCGGACTGTCCGACCGGCGTCGACATGGCGACCCTCAAGGCGGAGTTCCTCTCCCACCACTACGAGGGCCGCGTCCGGCCCGCCGCCCACTACTCCATGGGCTGGCTCCCGCTGTGGGCACGGCTCTCCCGCCTCGCCCCCGGCCTGGTCAACTCCGCGCTGCACGCGCCCGGTCTGGCCCGCGCGGGCAAGCGGCTGGCCGGTGTGGACGAGGCCCGCTCGGCCCCCGTCTTCGCCCGGAAGTCCTTCGTGCAGGGGTGGGAGGCAGCCGGCCGGGCGGAGCCGGACCCGGCCGACCCGCGCACCGTGGTGCTGTGGCCCGACACCTTCAGCAACTACTTCCACCCCTCGATCGCGTGGTCGGCGGTGCGCGTCCTGGAGGACGCCGGGTTCCGGGTCACCGTCCCCACCGAGCCGGTGTGCTGCGGCCTCACCTGGATCTCCACCGGACAACTTCCCCTCGCCAAGCAGAAGTTGCGCCACACCCTCGACGTGCTCGGCCCCTACCTGGAGGCCGGCACCCCGATCATCGGCCTCGAACCGTCCTGCACCGCGGTGTTCCGGGCCGACGCCCCCGAACTCATGCCCGCCGACCAGGACGTGCAACGCCTCGCCGGGCAGGTCCGCACCTTCGCCGAACAGCTCGTCCACCACGCCCCGGACGGCTGGCACCCACCGCGGATGGGCCGGCGGGCGACCGTGCAGACCCACTGCCACCAGCACGCCGTCATGAAGTTCGACGCCGACCGCGAACTCATGCGCCGGGCCCACCTCGACGCCGACGTCCTCGACGAGGGATGCTGCGGCCTGGCCGGCAACTTCGGCTTCGAACGCGGTCACCACGAGGTCTCCATGGCCGTCGGCGAACAGGGCGTGCTGCCCGCCGTCCGGGGCGCCGCCCCCGGCAGCCTGGTCCTCGCGGACGGCTTCAGCTGCCGCACCCAGATCGAGGAGGGCGGGACCGGGCGCCGCGCCCTGCACCTCGCCGAGGTCCTCGCACTCGGGCTCGACGGCAATCTGCCGAGCGAGCAACCGGAACGACTGGCCGACCGCCCGTCCCGGCCCTCCGCCACCGTCCGCTGGGCGACGACCGCGACCGCGGCGGGGCTCGTCGCCGCCGGCGCCGCGGGCACCGCCCTCGGACTGCGGCGCCTGGTGAGGAGGTGACCATGACCGACCTGCCGACCGTCGACGCGGTCGACGCCACCGTCTACACCGTGCCCACCGACGCCCCCGAGGCGGACGGCACCCTCGCCTGGGACAGCACCACCCTCGTCCTGGTCACCGTCCGCTCCGGCACCACCACCGGACTCGGCTACACCTACGCGCCCGCCGCCACCGCCCACATGGTCCGCGAACTGCTCGCGGACACCGTCACCGGCCTCCCGGCCCTCGACGTGCCGCGCGCCAACGAGGCCATGTGCCGGGCCGTGCGCAACGCGGGACTGCCCGGCGTCGCCGCCCAGGCGATCGCCGCCGTCGACATCGCCCTGTGGGACACCAAGGCCCGCCTGCTCGGCCTGCCCCTCGTCCACCTGCTGGGCGCGGCCGCCGACGAGGTGCCCGTGTACGGCAGCGGCGGCTTCACCACCTACGACGCCGAACGGCAGGACCGCCAACTGCGCGGCTGGACCGAGGACGAGGGCATCCCCCGCGCCAAGATCAAGATCGGGGAGTCGTGGGGCGGCCGGGAGCGGCGCGACCTGGACCGCGTCGCCCGCGCCCGGGCCAGTATCGGCGACACGGCCGAGCTGTACGTGGACGCCAACGGCGGCTACACCGGCAAACAGGCCGTACGGATCGGCGGCGCGCTCGCCGACGCCGGCGTGACCTGGTTCGAGGAACCCGTCTCCTCCGACCACCTCACCACCCTCGCCGGCCTGCGTCACCGGCTCCCCATGGACGTCACCGCCGGCGAGTACGGCTACACGCTGCCCTACTTCGAGCACATGCTGGCCGCCGAGGCCGTGGACTGCCTCCAGGCCGACGTCACCCGGTGCGGCGGCATCACCGTCTGGCTGCGCGCCGCCGCGCTCGCCCACGCGCGCGGGACCGACATCTCCGGGCACTGCGCGCCGCACGCGCACGCGCACGTGGCCGCAGCGGTGCCCAACCTGCGCCACCTGGAGTGGTTCCACGACCACGCGCGCATCGAGCGGCTCCTCTTCGACGGAGTCCTCGACCCGGGCGGCGGCAGCATCACCCCGGGCGCCGACGGGACGCCCGGACTCGGCCTGACCCTCGTCGAGGAGCGGGCAAAGCGGTACCGGGTGGAGTGAGTCCCGGGAAGTGCCGCACCGCATCGGAAACCACCACGCTCACCACGCCGGAACAGGAGTTGATCATGCCCACCACCGTCGTCATCACCGGTGCCAGCGCCGGGATCGGCCGCGCCACCGCCCGCCTGTACGGCCGGCGCTGCGCGAACGTCGTCCTCGTCGCGCGCGGCGAGGGCGGGCTGAGGGCTGCGGCGGACGAGGTCGCGGCCCTCGGCGGCCGCCCCCTCGTCCAGCCCGCCGACGTGGCCGACCCCGCACAGACGGAGGCCGTCGCGAGGGCCGCCGAGAAGGAGTTCGGGCCGATCGACGTCTGGGTCAACTGCGCCTTCGCGTCCGTGTTCGCGCCGTTCGACGAGATCACGCCGGAGGAGTACCGGCGGATCACCGAGGTGACCTACCTGGGCTTCGTCAACGGCACCCGGACCGCCCTCGCGCACATGCTGCCGCGCGACCGGGGCACCATCGTGCAGGTCGGCTCCGCGCTCGGCGAGCGGTCGATCCCGCTCCAGTCGGCCTACTGCGGGGCCAAGCACGCCATCAACGGGTTCACCTCCTCCCTGCGCACCGAACTGCTGAACCGCGGCAGCCACGTCCACGTCACCGTCGCCCAGATGCCCGGCGTCAACACACCCCAGTTCGGCTGGGTGCGCTCCCGCCTGTCCCGGCACCCCATGCCGGTGCCGCCGATCTACCAGCCGGAGGTCGCCGCCCGAGGCGTGGCGTACGCCGCCGACCACCCGCGCCGCAAGCAGTTCTACGTCGGCGCCGGCACCGTGGCCACCATCTGGGCCAACCGGCTCGTCCCGGCCCTGCTCGACCGCTACCTGGCCCGCACCGGCGTCGACTCCCAGCAGACCGACGGCGTCCCGCCCACCGGCCTGGACAACCTCTTCGAACCGGTCGACCGCGAACCCGCCGACGACCAGGGCGCGCACGGCGCCTTCGACGACAGCGCCCACCCCCGCTCCTGGCAGCTCGCCCTGGTCCGGCACCCCGCCGCCACGGCCCTCGGCGCGGGCGCCGCCGTCCTGGGCGCCGCACGCGGAATCCGCCGGCTGGCCTCCTCCGTCTAGGCTGGCGGTGTGCGCCTCCTGATCATGTCCGACACGCACCTGCCGAAGCGCGCCAAGCGGCTGCCGGACGCGCTGCTGGCCGAACTCCCGCACGCCGACGTCGTGTTCCACGCCGGGGACTGGGTCGACACCGACACCCTCGACCTGCTGGAGAGCCGCAGCCGGCGGCTGGTGGGCGTGTACGGCAACAACGACGGCCCCGCGCTGCACGCCCGCCTCCCCGAGGTGGCCCACGCGGAACTGGGCGGCCTGCGCTTCGGCGTGGTGCACGAGACAGGACCCGCCCAGGGCCGCGAGGCCCGCTGCGCCGCCCGCTTCCCCGACCTGGACGTGCTGGTCTTCGGCCACAGCCACATCCCGTGGGACACCACCGCGCCCGGCGGGCTGCGCCTGCTCAACCCCGGCTCCCCGACCGACCGCCGCCGCCAGCCCCACTGCACCTACCTGACGGCCAGGCTCACCGGCGGGGCGCTCACCGAGGTCACCCTGCACCGGCTGCCCCAGCGGTAGCCCGCCGTGCGATCATCGCGGAGTGATCTCCAGGACCGGCATACCCGACGCCGTACCCCCGGGCCGCATGGCCGGCGCCGGCCAGCCGGTGCTGGGCCTCGGTGACGACGCCGAGCTGCGGCCCTGGCGGCCCGACGACGCCGGCACGCTGCTCACCGCCGGACAGGACGCGGCGATCCGCCAGTGGAACCTGTTCGCCGTGGCCGACCGCGCGGAGGCCCGGCAGCGGATCGCCCGCATGCACGCGCGGTGGCGGGCCGAGACCGGGGCCGTCTGGGCGATCGCCCGGCCCGGCGGCGCGCCGCTCGGGCTGATCGGCCTGAACGACGTCGACCTCGCGGGCGGCGGCGCCGAGATCGTCTACTGGCTGCTCCCCGGGGCACGCGGCGCGGGCCTCGCCGTCGCGGCGACCCGGCGGCTCGCCCGGTGGGCCCTGCACGACCTGGGGCTGCACCGGCTGCGGCTGTGCCACTCCACGGCCAACCCCGCGTCCTGCCGGGTGGCCGAGAAGGCCGGGTTCGGCTTCGAGGGCACCATGCGCGGCGCCCTGCTGCACGCCGACGGCTGGCACGACCAGCATCTGCACGCCCGGCTGGCCGCCGACCCCGAGTAGCCCGCCGGTGCCGCGAGCGGATGCCTACTCGTCTGCCGGGATCGGTGTGTCGGCGGGTGCGGGTGCGTGGTGGTTGTTCGCGCTGGCGGGTGTCTGGTGGTGCGCGCTGTTGCACGCGTCCTCCGGGAGCGCGTGTCAGCGGCGTCGGCGGGTGGGGTGCTTCTTCCTGTGGCGTAGCAGGCGGGTCGCCGTCCAGGTGAGGGCGGCGAGGGCTGCTGCCAGGGCCGCCGCGCGTTTGGCCACCGGCAGGCCCGCCGTGCGCAGGAGGTCCAGAGGCTCGGGCTCCTGCCGGGGCGCGGGCTGGGTCTCCGCGGGGTGCTCGGGGTGTTCCTCGGTGGACGGGGCCGGTTCGGTCAGCCGGTCCGCGAGACAGGTCGCGAACTGCCCCACCAGCCGGTCGCCCACCTCGGCCAGGACGCCCCGCCCGAACTGCGCGGGCCGCCCGGTCACGGTGAGGTCGGTCCGCACCGACACCGCCGTACCGCCCTCCTGCCCGACGAGCGTGCCGGTCACGGTGGCCCGTGCCGTGCCCTGTCCTCGGGTCTCCCGGCCGCTCGCCACCAGCACCATCCGGTGCGCCCCCTCGTCCTGCTCCTCGAACACCGCCGTGCCCCGATAGGTCACCGCGACCGGGCCGACCTTGACCTTCACCGATCCGGTCACGGTCTTGCCGTCGTACTCCTCCACCACCGCGCCCGGCAGGCAGGGCGCGACCCGTTCGATGTCGAGGAGCGCGTGCCAGGCGTCGTCGACCGGGACGGGGACGGTGAACTCGTGCTGCAGCTCCATGACTTGCTCCTCGGGACTCAGGAAGCGACGCGCGGGTGGATGGCCCCGCCGGTCGTGGTCAGGGGCGCGCCGGTGCCGCCCCAGCGCAGGGCGACGATCTCGGACGCGACGGACACGGCGACCTCCTCGGGCGTACGGGCCCCGAGGTCGAGCCCGAGCGGCGAGCGCAGCCGGGACAGCTCGGCCTCGGTCAGGCCGGCCCCGGTGAGCCGGGCGCGCCGCTCGTCGTGGGTCCTGCGGCTGCCCATCGCCCCGATGTACGCGGCCGGCCGGCGCAACGCCTCCTCCAGCAGCGGCACATCGAACTTCGGGTCGTGGGTGAGGACGCAGATCACCGTGCGCTCGTCGGTGCCGGTGCCGCTCAGATAGCGGTGCGGCCAGTCGACGACGACCTCGACGGCGGCCGGGAAGCGCTTGGGCGTGGCGAAGACCGGCCGGGCGTCGCACACGGTGACCCGGTAGCCGAGGAAGTCGCCGATGCGGGCCACCGCGGCCGCGTAGTCGATCGCGCCGAAGACCAGCATGCGCGGGGGCGGCGCGAACGACTGGAGGAAGACGGTGACCGCGTCCTCGCGGCGCTCCCCGTGCGGCCCGTAGTGCCGCAGGACCGAGGCGCCGAGCGCGAGTTCACCGCGGGCGTCCGCGGTGACGGCGGCGTCGAGGCCTTTCGCGCCGAGCGTCCCGACGGCCCGGTCCGGCCAGACGGCGAGCGTGCCGCCCTGCGGCGCGGGCCCGTCCACCACCGTGGCCACGGTCACCGGCTCGCCCGCGGCGACCGACCCCGCGACCGCGCCGAACCCCGGGTCCGACCCGGCGGTCACCGGCCGGACCAGCAGGGTGATCTCGCCGCCGCAGGTGAGCCCGACCGCGAACGCGTCCTCGTCGCTGTAGCCGAAGGTCTGGAGCTGGGGTTCCCCGCTCGCCACGACCTCCTGCGCCAGTTCGAACACCGCGCCCTCGACACAGCCGCCGGACACACTGCCCACGACCTCGTCGTCCGGCCCCACCGCCATGGCCGCGCCGGGCCCGCGCGGCGCGCTGCGGCTGACCGCGACGACCGTGGCCAGACCGAACGGTTCCCCCGCCGCGTGCCAGCGGGCCAGCGCCGGCAGAATCTCACGCACGATCCGCTCCCTTCACCGGGGCCGTACCGGCCTCCGCCCCGCGCACCACCGCCGCGAGCCGTTCCAGCGCCGCCAGACTGTGCCCCTCCACGAACGCGTCCACACTGGGCAGCGCCGCCGCCATGCCGGCCGCCAGCGGCGCGTATCCGGGACGGCCCTTGCGGGGGTTCGCCCAGACCACCTGGTACGCCAGGCCGTGCAGCCGGCGCATCTGCTCCCCGAGCAGCCGCGGATCGCCCCGCTCCCAGCCGTCCGACAGCAGCACGACGATCGCGCCCCGGGCCGTCCCGCGCTGCCCCCAGCGGTTCAGGAACTCGCGCAGCAGTTCGCCGAGCCGGGTGCCGCCGCGCCAGTCGGGGACGGCCGCCGCCAGGTCCGCCATGGCCAGGTCCGGGTCGCGGTGCGAGAGTTCGCGGGTGACCCGGGTCAGCCGTGTGCCGATGGTGAACACCTCGGTGCGGCCGGCGCGCACCGCCGCGTGCGCGAACCGCAGCAGCGCGTCGGCGTACGGCCCCATCGAACCGCTCACGTCGACGAGCAGCACCACCCGCCGGGGCCGCTCCACCCGCGCGTGCCGCCGGAGCAGGGCCGGTTCCCCACCGCGTCGCAGCAACTCCCGTACCGTGCGGCGCGGATCGACGTCCCCGCGCCGGGCGGGCCGCCGCCGCGCCGAGCGACGGGCCTGCCCGCGCAGCGCGAACGCGGCCAGCAGGCGCCGCAGTTGGGCCCGCTCGGCGGGATCCAGCTCACTGACGTCGCGGTGCCGCAGCACCTCCGAGGAGCTGGCTAGGGTGGCGGTGGGCGGGCCGGGCGGCTCGTCCCCGCCGGGCCCGCGCGGCCCCGCGGAGCCCTCACGGGTCACGAGCCGCAGCCGGGGCCGGGCGGCCGTGCGCACCGCCTTCGGGGCCGGCCCGGCGGACGGCCCGAAGTACGCGGCGAACACCCGCTCGTACCGCTCCAGATCGTCGTGCCCGCCGCACAGCGTCGCCCGCCCCGCCCAGTACACGTCCGCCCGCATCCCCGGCCGCAGCGCGGACACGGCGCGCAGGAACGCGTATCCGCGCTCGGTGCTCGCGTCCACGCCCGCCGCCCGCAGCGCCCGTACGAAACCGAGCAGCACGGCGTCCGCCGGCAGCCCCTGCGCCCCCGGTACAGCCGTGCCCATGCCGCTCACCCGCCCCGGGCCGCGAGGACTGCGGCGAGATCGAGCCCCCGGGCCCGGTCGGTGTCCTCCCGGTACTTCAGGACCGAGCCCAGCGTCGCCACCGCCAGCTCCGCGTCCACCTCGCTCGCCCCCAGCGCGTCCAGGGCCTCCGCCCAGTCGAGCGTCTCGGCCACGCCGGGCGGTTTGACCAGGTCCGCGGCGCGCAGCGCCTGTACCAGGGCCGTGACCTGCTCGGCCAGCCGCGCCGACACCTCGGGCAACCGGGCCCGCACGATGGCGAGTTCGCGGGCGAAGGACGGGTGGTCGAACCAGTGGTAGAGGCACCGCCGCTTCAGCGCGTCGTGCACCTCCCGGGTCCGGTTCGAGGTCAGCACGACCACCGGGGGCACCTCGGCCCGCAGCGTGCCCAGCTCCGGGATGGTCACCGAGTACTCGGACAGCAGCTCCAGCAGGAACGCCTCGAACTCGTCGTCGGCCCGGTCGATCTCGTCGACCAGCAGCACCGAGGGCTCCGTCTGCAGGGCCCGCAGCAGGGGCCTCGCGATCAGGAAGCGCCGGTCGTACAGCTCGCTCTCCAGGCGGTCCGCGTCCTGCACCCCGGCCGCCTCGGCGGCTCTCAGGTGCAGCAGCTGGCGCGGGAAGTCCCAGTCGTACAGGGCCTGGGAGGCGTCGATGCCCTCATGGCACTGCAGCCGGATCAGCGGCGCGCCCAGCGCCTGTGCGAGGGCGGCGGCGAGCGCGGTCTTGCCCACGCCCGCGTCGCCCTCGCAGAAGAGCGGCCGGTGCAGCCTGAGGGCCAGGAAGCAGGCGACGGCCAGCCCCTCGTCGACGAGGTACCCCGTCTCCTCCAGGCGGGCCCCCACCTGCTCCGGGTCGTCCATCCGGATGATCGGCGCTCACCCCATTCCGCCGGCGGTCAGCACGGCCCGCCTGGTCAGCACCCGCGCGAGGTGTGCCCGGTACTCGGGCGAGGCGGCCAGGTCCTGCGACGGCTGGGTGCCCTCGGCCGCCGCCTCCGCGGCCCGGGCCACGGCCCCCGGGCCGTCGGCGCCGGACAGCGCCCGCTCGGCCGCCGTGGCCCGCAGCGGCGTCGAGCCCATGTTGGTCAGCCCGATGCGTGCCTCGGCGATGTGCCCGTTCTCGCGCCGGACCAGCGCGGCGACGCCGACGATGGCCCAGGACTGGGCGACCGGGTGGAACTTCTCGTAGTGGAAGTTCCAGCCCTCCGTCTTCGGGACCCGCACCTCGACGAGCAGTTCGTCGGGTGCCAGGGCCGACTGGAGGTAGTCGACGAAGAACTCCCGCGCCGGGATCGTGCGCCGGCCGCCGGGGCCGGTGACGACCAGTTCGGCGTCCAGGGCCAGGGCCACGGCGGGCAGGTCCCCGGCCGGGTCGGCGTGGGCGAGGGAGCCGCCGAGGGTGCCGCGGTGCCGTACGGCGGGATCGGCCACGGTGGCCGTCGCCTCGGCGAGCAGCCCGGCGTACCGGCGCACCAGGGGGTCGTGGACCACGTCGTGGTGCGTGGTCATCGCGCCGATGGCGAGCGCGTCGCCGTCCTCGCGGACCCCGCGCAGTTCCGGGATCCGGCCGACGTCCACGACCAGCTCGGGGAAGGCGAGCCGCAGCCGCAGCAGTGGCAGCAGGCTCTGCCCGCCGGCCAGCACCTTGGCCTCCTCACCGGCGTCGGCGAGGGCGCGTACCGCCTCGTCCACGCCGGCCGGACGGGTGTACTCGAACGCGGGGGGAATCATGCCGGACCCTCCTCGGCCGACTGGTCGTACTGGCCGATGTCACCGGACTGGGCCGCCTGCCCGGACTGACCGGACTGGGCGGGCCCCGTGCCGCCGGCCTCCTCGCCGGCGCTCTCCCGGCCGGCGCGGGCCGCCTGGACGGCCTGCCACACCCGGTGCGGTGAGCAGGGCATCCGCACGTCCTGCACGCCGAGCGGGCGCAGGGCGTCCACCACCGCGTTCACGACGGCGGGCGTCGAGGCGATCGTCCCGGCCTCGCCGACCCCCTTGACCCCGAGGGCGTTCGAGGCCGCGGGCGTCTCCGTCCGGTCGGTCACGAAGTCCGGCAGGTCCGCGGCCGACGGCACCAGGTAGTCGGCCATGGTGCCGGAGACCAGGTTGCCCTCGTCGTCGTAGACGGCCTCCTCGAACAGCGCCTGCGCGATGCCCTGGGCGAGTCCGCCGTGCACCTGGCCCTCGACGATCATCGGGTTGACGACGTGGCCGACGTCGTCGACGCAGACGTAGGAGCGGATCCTCGTCTTGCCGGTCTCCGTGTCGACCTCGACCGCGCACAGGTGGGTGCCGTGCGGGAAGGAGAAGTTCTCGGGGTCGATCACGTGCTCGGCGTTGATGGACGGCTCCACGCCGTCGGGCAGGTCGTGGTTGGTGAACGCCTCGAAGGCGATCTCCTGGATGGTCTTGCGGGCCTCCGGGGAGCCCTTCACGGAGAACACCCCGTCCCGGAACTCCAGGTCCTGCTCGCTCGCCTCCAGCAGGTGCGCGGCGACCTTGCGGGCCTTCTCGACGACCGTCGTCGCGGCCCGGTGCACGGCCTCGCCGCCCACGGCCAGCGACCGCGAGCCGTAGGTGTCCATGCCCTGCGGGGCGGCCTGGGTGTCGCCGTGCAGCACCTCGATGTCGTCGAAGGGCACGCCCAGCACGTCGGCCGCGATCTGGCTCCAGCAGGTCACGTGGCTCTGGCCGTGCGGGCTGGTGCCGGTGACGACCTCGACCTTGCCCGTGGGCAGCATGCGGATGCTCGCCGCCTCCCAGCCGCCGGCCCCGTACCTCAGGTCGCGCAGCACCCGGCTCGGTGCCAGGCCGCACATCTCCGTGAAGGTCGACACGCCGATGCCGAGGCGTACCGGGTCGCCGCTCTCGTTGCGCTTGCGCTGTTCGGCCCGCAGTTCGTCGTAGCCGAACAGGGCGAGCGCCTTGTCGGTGGCGGCCTCGTAGTTGCCGCTGTCGTAGGTCAGCCCGGCGATCGTGGTGTACGGGAACTCGTCGTGCCGGATCCAGTTGCGGCGCCGCACCTCCACCGGGTCCAGGCCCAGTTCGGCGGCCAGTTCGTCCATGATCCGCTCGATGGCGAACGTGGCCTCGGGGCGTCCGGCGCCGCGGTAGGCGTCGGTGGGCGTGCGGGTGGTGAAGACGCCGGTGCAGTTGAACTCGTAGGAGTCCATCTTGTAGATCGCCGGGTACATGAAGGCGCCGAGGATGGGGATGCCCGGGGTGACGAGCATCAGGTAGGCGCCCATGTCGGCGATGAGGTCCACCTTCAGGCCGAGCAGCCTTCCCTCGCGGGTGGCGGCGATCTCGACGTCCTGGATCATGCCGCGCCCGTGGTGGGTGGCGAGGTAGCCCTCGGAGCGGGACTCGGTCCACTTCACCGGCCGCCCGAGCCTGCGGGCGATCGCGAGCGCGAGGGCCTCCTCGCCGTAGACCTGGAGCTTGGAGCCGAAGCCGCCGCCCACGTCCGGCGCGATGACGCGCAGCTTGTGCTCGGGGATCCCGGTGACCGTGGACAACATGATCCGCAGGATGTGCGGGATCTGGGTCGCGGAGTACACGGTGTACTCGCCGGAGGCGGCGAGCGGGGTGACGACGACCGCGCGCGGTTCCATGGCGTTGGGGATCAGCCGCTGCTGGTGGTAGCGGCGCTTGAGCGTCACCTCGGCGCGTTCGCGCACCGCGTCGAAGCTCTCGCCGGTGGCCAGCGGCCACAGGTACGCGCGATTGGTGCCCTTGTCGGCGTGGACCAGCGGGGCGCCCTCCGCCAGGGCGGCCTCCAGGTCGAGGACCGGGGGCAGCGGGTCGTAGTCGACCTCGACCGCCTCCAGGGCGTCGGCGGCGGCGTACCGGTCCCGGGCCACGACGACCGCCACCGGGTCGCCCGCGTGGCGGACCTCCTCGACCGCGATCGGCGGGTGGTCGGGCTGCACGAGGTCCTCGGTCACCGGCCAGGCGCAGGGCAGGGAGCCGAGCCCCTCGGCGAGGTCGGCGCCGCTGAACGCCGCGACGACCCCGGGGCGTTCGAGGGCGGGGGAGACGTCGATCCGGGTGATGCGGGCGTGGGCCATCGGACTGCGCAGGACGGCCAGGTGGAGCAGCCCGGCGACCTGGATGTTGTCGGTCCAGTTGGTCTGGCCGGTGATCAGCCGGGCGTCCTCCTTGCGCAGCCGGGAGCGGCCGACCTCGTGTTCGACGGCCTGATCGGTCATGCCGTGACCTCCTCGCCGACCTGGTGCCCGGAGGCGTCCTGCCCACCGGACGCGGCGAGCACCGCGCGGACGATGTTCTGGTAGCCGGTGCAGCGGCAGAGGTTGCCCTCCAGGGCCTGCCGCACCTCGTCGGCGCTGGGCCGCGGGTTCTCGCGGAGCAGATCGCGCGCGGCCATGATCATGCCAGGCGTGCAGTACCCGCACTGGAGGGCGTGCTGCTCGTGGAAGGCGCGCTGGAGCGCCGTCCACTCCCCGTCCTTCGCCAGGCCCTGGACCGTGGTCACCGCGCACCCGTCCGCCTGGACGGCCAGCACCGAGCAGCTCTTCGCGGTCGCCCCGTCCAGGTCGACCGTGCACGCTCCGCAGTTGGAGGTGTCGCAGCCGATCGGGGTGCCGGTCAGACCCAGTCGATCGCGCAGGTAGTGGGCGAGGAGGAGGCGGGGTTCCACGTCGTCCTCGTACGTCGTGCCGTCCACATTCACCTTGATGTGGGTCATTGGCCCTCCAGACCGTGCGGCAGGGGCGAGGGTGGCCAGCCGATGGCTGTGGTGTAGGTCACTCTATGACCGTGTCCTGCGGGCGGCGAGTGCTGCGGCGGGGCATTCGTTGAGCGTTGATCCATTGCGGCCGCCGATACGGCCTGCTGCACTGATCGCTGCCCGACGGCACACGGAGAGGACCGTCAGATGCGCGCTGCGTGCATGTCCACCCAGGAAGGAACCCACCCCATGCCGAAGGACATCACGCTCAGTGCACCTGCTCGATCTGGGAATCCTCGCGCCCGTCGACGCCGGTAGGACCAGCCTGAGCGAACGGCTGCTGCACACGGCCGGGGTCATCGGCGAGCCCGGCAGTGTCGACGCCGGCAGCACCCGCACCGACACCCTCGCGCTGGAACGGCGGCGCGGCATCACCATCAGGTCGGCGGTCGTGTCGTTCCCGCTCGACTCCGTGACCGTCAACCTGCTCGACACCCCCGGCCACCCGGACTTCATCGCCGAGGTCGAGCGGGTGTCGAGCACCGGACACGACTTCCGCGGCCTGACCCCGCTCGTCCTGGCCGAGGCACTGCGCCGCGCCCGCACCCTCGTCCACGAGCCGGTGCACCGCTTCCGCGCCGAGGCCCCCGCGGACACCCTGGGTGTCGTGCTCCCGGTGCTCGCGCGGCTCGGCGGAGTCCCCGGGACCACGGGTACCGACGGCCGGGCGGGGGTGCTGGAGGGCACGGTGCCCGCCGCCCGGGTCCACGAGCTGGGCCGGCGGCAGCCGGGGCTGACCCGGGGCGAGGGCGAGCTGGAGACGGCCTTCGACCACCACGCGCCGGTCACCCGCGGCCCCCCTCCCGAAGCGGCCGCGCACCGACCACAACCCGCTGAACCGGAGGGAGTACCTGCTGAACGTGACGCGGAGGATGGGGGATCGAGCCACGGGACCACGGGACTGACCGGCAGTCAACTTACCCGTGAGTCAGCAGGTATTGACGCCGACCGGGCCGCGCCGGACTGTAGTGGACATGGCGAATCTTCGGGCGCGTCTGCTGGTCGTACTGGTCGTCCTGTGCGGATGCCTGGCGGTGGCGGGTGCCCCGCCCGCCGGCGCCGCCCCCGCCGGCTCCCTGTGGTTCGACGGCACTCCGCTCACCGTGCGGGGCGGGCGCCTGACCGACGGCCAAGGCCGCGAGGTCGTGCTGCGCGGCTACGACGTCTCCGGCGAGACGAAGCTGGAGGAGAACGGCGGTCTGCCCTTCGCCTCGGTCACGGACGCGGCGAAGTCCGCCACCGCGCTGCGCGCCCTCGGCGGCGGCAACGCGGTCCGCTTCCTGCTCTCCTGGGCGCACGCCGAGCCGGTGCGCGGCCAGGTGGACACCGCCTATCTCGCCGCCGTCACCGCGCAGATGCGCGTCTTCCTGGACGCCGGCATCCGCGTCTACCCCGACTTCCACCAGGACCTGTACTCCCGCCACCTGTTCGGCGCGGGCAGCTGGTACTCGGGCGACGGCGCCCCCGAGTGGGCGGTGCGGGCCGGGGGTTACCCGGCGGAGTCCTGCGGGATCTGCCTCTTCTGGGGGCAGAACATCACCCAGAACGCGGCCGTGCGGCAGGCGCAGTACGACTTCTGGCACAACGCCCACGGCCTTCAGGACGCCTTCCTGGCCACCGCCGGGACGACCATGGCCTATCTCCGGCAGCACCTCGGCGCCGAGGAGTTCGCGGGCATCGCGGGCCTCGACCCGTACAACGAGCCGTACGCGGGCGGCTACGACTCCGGGCAGACCTCGCGCACCTGGGAGCGGGACCTGCTCTGGCCGTTCTACGTGCGGTTCCGCGCCCGTATGGACGCCGCGGGCTGGCAGGACAAGCCCGCGCTCGTCGAGCCGAACCTCTTCTGGAACGCGAACATCTCCACGCAGAGGCAGGAGGGCGGCCTGCTGGACGCGGGCACGCTGGGCCCGGGATACGTCCTCAACACCCACTTCTACGACCAGAAGGCCATCTCCGGCATCCTGATGTGGGGCAAGGCCGCGGACGGCCAGTACGCCTCCGACTTCGGCGCGATCCGCGACCGCGCCGACGCATCCGGCACCGCGGCCGTCGTCAGCGAGTTCGGGCACCCACTGTCCGGCACCGTCTCGGACAAGGCCCCGACCGTGCTGAAGGCCATGTACCAGGCCCTCGACTCCCGTCTGCCCGGGGCGCGTTGGTGGTCGGACCCGGCCGCCTCGGGACCGGTGCTGTCCGGCACCCAGTGGCAGTGGGACGTCTACAGCGGCCGGCACCACGAGGCGATGAACGGCAACCCGGACAAGGTGCTCACCGCGGGCGACGCCTGGAACGGCGAGGACATGTCCGCGGTGCGGTTCGACGACGCGGGGGACGTCGTCCTGCGGCAGGACGCGCGTCTGCTGGACCGTCTCTACCCGAGCGCCACCGCCGGCACGGCCCTCGCCTTCACCTACGAGGACCGCTCCCGCGACGGTTCGGCCACCCTCACCTGGAACCCGGTGCCCGCCGCGCTGCCGGACGTGGCGAAGCTGGTGGGCTCCGGGCAGTACGGGCTGCTGGTGTGGCGCTCCGGGAGCGGCACCGCACCCACCGAACTGCACCTGCCGGCGTCCTTCCCCACCGCGTCGACCACCGTCGTCTCCGACCTGGGCACGGTGTTCGCGCCGCCCGCGTACACCGCGTCCGCCCCGGTAGGCGTGGCCCCCGAGCCGGGCGGCACGGGCAGCCGCCGGCTGCTGCTCACGGACGCCGACTCCGGCGTGCCGCACTACGCCCTGGTGACCAACGGGGCGACGGCGCCGTCGGCGGACCTGCTGGGCGCGGCGAGGTCCGAACTGGCCGGCTGGGTGGCGGCGCACTTCTGACCCACAGCCGTACGGCCCCCGGGCGAGTGGGGCGTCCCGGGAACCGTACGGCCGCTCGATCCCCCTCAACTCCCCTTCGGGCCGGTCCAGTCGGCGGGCACATGTCCCAGCCTGACGCGCTGCGGATGGTCGCCGACGGGTACCGACAGCACCTTCTGCCCGGTGGCGAAGTCGATCGCCGTGATCCGGTCGGCCCCGGCCTCGGAGATGACGCAGTCCCTGCCGTCGCCGCTCACCGTCGCCCAGTACGGCGTGGAGGCGGGGACCAGCGGCCCCTCCTGGAGCGAGGCCCGGTCGACGACGGTCGCGTAGCCGTCCATGGTCCCGGCGACGCACAGCTTGGTGCCCTCCGGGTTCATGGAGATGCCGTGGTGGCGCGAGTCGAGCAGCCAGGTGGTGCGGTCCTTGCTGGTGGCCGGGTTCTCCGGCAGCGTCTTCACCCGGGTGATGCGGTCGGCGGCGACGTCGTACTCCAGGAAGCCGTTGAAGAAGGAGACCTGGAAGTACAGCTTGGACCAGTCGGGTGTGAAGGCGGCGGGCCGGACCGCGTCGGAGAAGTCCTTCAGACCGATCGCGTCCAGCCGGTCCCGCATGTCGATGGTCCGCACCTGCTTGAAGGTGGTCGCGTCGACGACGGTGATGTGACGGTCGCCCTTCGTCCAGTCCCAGGCCGGATCGTCGAGGGAGGTGGTGACCTCGCCGATGGACATGTTCCAGATGTACCGGCCGCCGTCGGTGAAGAAGTTCTCGTGCGGCTTGTCGCCGGTGGCGAACTCGCCGACCTCCCGGCCCGTGTCGATGTCCAGCACCTGGACCTTGTTCGCGGTGGAGGCCGAGACCGCGACGCGGGTGCCGTCGGGGGAGACGGCCATGTGGTCGGCGCGGTAACCGGCCACCGGGAAGCGCCAGTTGATCCGGTCGGTGGCCAGATCGATGGAGACGACGTCGGCGAAGCTCGGCCGGGAGACGACCACGGACCTCCCGTCGGGCGTGGAGTACATGTCGTCCGCGTACTGGTCGTGTCCCTGGCCGACCTCGTTGCGGATGGACATGTAGTAGATCCACTTGACGGGGTCGGCGTCGATCTCCGCGAGCCGCTGCTCCTTGTCGGGGACGACGTCGATCCGGCCGATCCGCGCGAAGTCGCCGGAGGACGCGACCACGTCGGCGGTGCCGTCCCAGTTGTTGCCGACGAACAGCACCTCGCGCAGGCCTCCGGACCCGGCCGGAGCGGCGGAGGCGGTGGTCGCCGGGGCGGCGAAGGTCAGGGCGAGGGCGGCGGCCACGGAGCACAGGTGCCTGGTTCTGGAGGCAGGCATGGCTGCTCTCCTTCCTCGGAGGAATCTGAACACGGGCGGATTCACAGTAACTTACTGAAAAGTAAGGAAGAGGTGGGCTTCTCGACAAGATGTGTGCACGACAAGATTGGGTGTCGGCGGCACGACCCGGGGGTGCCGCCGGCGGGTGACGGAGGGGGACGGGTGACGGGCAGGCTCAGGGCGCCGACGGGCCGGTACGGCGGCAGGTCCGCCGAGGAGCGGCAGGCGGAGCGGCGCCGCCGGTTCCTGGACGCGGCACTGGGGCTGTTCGGCGACATGCCGGGCTACCGGGGCACCACCGTCGCCGCGCTCAGCCAGGCCGCGGGCCTGTCCACGCGCCAGTTCTACGAGGAGTTCCACACCCTGGAGGACGTGCTCGCCGCACTCCACCTGGAGGTCAACGGCTGGGCGGAGCGCGCGGTGCTGGACGCCCTCGCCGGGGCCGGGGGACTGCCGCTGGCCGAGCGGGTCGCCGTGCTCTTCCGGGCCTACGCCCGCGACGTCACCCGCGACCCGCGCCGCATCCGCGTCGCCTTCGTGGAGATCATCGGCGTCAGCCCGCGCCTGGAGGAGCAGCGGCTCGCCCGCCGGGCCCGCTGGGTCGACCTGATCCGCGCCGAGGCGGACGCGGCCGTGGCGCGCGGGGAGGCCGCGCCACGCGACTACCGTCTCCCGGCCACCGCCTTCATCGGCAGCGTCAACGGTCTGCTGCACGACTGGAGCTCGGGCTGGGTGGACGCCACCCTGGACGAGGTCGTGGACGAACTGGTGCGGCTGCTGCTCGGCATGCTGAGGCCGGCGGGCTGGCGTCCCGGCACCTGCTGACACGGTGGTCGCCGGGGCCGCGGGAACCGGGGCCGGGCACCGGCCCCGCGGTCCGCCGGTTCGGCGCGCGTGATCGGCCCGTAACTGATGTGCTGGGGGTGGGGGGCCGTCGTACCCGTTCTCCGGAGAGACCCATGAGTACCTATCGAGTCGCACAGGTGACCGCCCCGAACGGCACCTTCGAGCTGGTCGAGCGCGAGGTGCCGCAGCCGGGACCCGGCCACGTGAGGATCGCCGTGGAGGCGTGCGGGATCTGCCACAGCGACGCGCTGTTCGTCGGCGCCGGGCTGCCGGGCGTGACGTTCCCGGAGGTGCCCGGGCACGAGATCGCCGGGCGGATCGAGGAGATGGGCGAGGGAGTGCAGGACCGAGGGTGGCAGGTCGGCGACCGGGTGGCCGTCGGCTGGTTCGGCGGCAGCTGCGGCCACTGCACACCCTGCCGTGAGGGCGACTTCGTCGTGTGCCAGTACCTGAAGGTCCCGGGCTGGGCCTACGACGGCGGCTTCGGCGAGAAGGTGATCGCGCCCGCCGACGCCCTGGCCCGCATCCCCGAGGCCCTCGCAGCGTCCGACGCGGGCCCCCTGGCCTGCGCGGGCGTCACCACGTACAACGGGCTGCGGCGCAGCTCCGCGAGGCCGGGCGACCTGGTCGCGGTACTCGGCATCGGCGGCCTGGGACACCTCGGGGTGCAGTACGCGGTCGCGATGGGCTTCGAGACGGTGGCGATCGCCCGGGGCGCCGAGAAGGCCGACTTCGCCAAGCAGCTCGGCGCCCACCACTACGTCGACAGCACCTCGGGCACCCCGGTCGCCGAGGCGCTGCAGTCGCTCGGCGGCGCCAAGGCGGTCCTGGCCACCGCGGGGAACTCCGAGGCCATCACGGCCACCGTGGACGGCCTGTCCCACCGCGGGGAGCTGGTGGTCATCGGGGCCGACACCGCGCCCCTGGGCATCAGCCCGGCCCAGCTGCTCATGGCCGGCCGCGTGGTCCGGGGCCACCCGTCCGGCACGGCGCAGGACGTCGAGGACGCCATGGCCTTCAGCGCGCTGCAGGGCATCCGCCCGATGACCGAGGTGGTGCCGCTGGCCGACGCGGACGAGGCCTACCGGAAGATGCTCGCCGGTTCCGCGCGCTTCCGGATGGTGCTCACCACCGGCTGACCTACCGGCCGCCGAGGCGGCCGACCGCCTCGATCACCGGCGCGGCTCCGTCCTCGCCCCGGATCCGGGCCCCCACGGCACGGGCGCGCTCCCGGTACGCCGGGTCCCGTACGGCCCGCAGCAGTGCCGGGGCCAGCGCCTCGGCGGTGAGCCCGCGCAACGGCACCGCGCACGGCGCCACGCCCAGCCGGACCAGCCGCGCCGCCCAGAAGCCCGCGTCGAACTGCACCGGCACCGGCACGGCCGGCACCCCGGCGCGCAGTCCCGCCGCGGTGGTGCCCGCGCCGGCGTGGTGGACCACGGCGGCCGTGCGCGGGAAGAGCGCCGCGTGCGGTACCTCGCCGATGGTCAGCATGTCGTCGCCGTCGGCCGCGAGTCCGCCCCAGCCGCGCTGGACCACCCCGCGCAGCCCGGCCCGGCGCAGTGCCGCCACGACCAGGGCGCTGAGCCGGCCCGCGTCCGGCACGGTGGCGCTGCCCAGGCCGACGAAGACCGGCGGCGGCCCCGCGGCGAGGAAGTCGTCCAGGGGCTGCGGAAGCGGGGACCCACCGTCGTAGGGCCACCAGTACCCGCACACCTCCAGGCCCGGCCGCCAGTCACGGGGCCGGGGGACCACCGTCGGGCTGAAGCCGTGGAGCACCGGCCAGCCGTGCCGCTCCCGCGCCCGGCGCGCGGCCCCGGCCGGGACCCGGGGCAGGCCGAGGCGGGCCCGCACCGAGGGCACGGTCGCCGCGAAGACGCGCTCCACGCCGAGGCTCACGCCGTGCCCGGCGATCCGGTTGGCCGTGGCGCCCCAGGTGCCGCTGCCGAGCACCGGCGGCGCGAACTCCCCGGTCGGTGCCAGGGGTTGCAGATAGAGGCCCATGCTGGGCAGTCGCAGCCCCTCGGCGATCGCGTGCCCGAGCGGGGCCAGGGACGCCGAGAGCAGCAGCGCGTCGCTCTCCCGCGCCGCCGCCAGCAGGTCGTCCGTCATCCGCTCGACCAGGCGCCGTGCCATCTCCAGGACCCTGGCCAGCTTTCCCGCGCCGCTCGGGCTGCGGTGCAGGCCCCGGCCGCGCGCGGACTCCAGCTCCGCGCGGGGATCCACGGGCAGTGCGTGGAACCGGGCTCCGGAGCCCGTGACCAGCGGCTCGAAGCGCCCGTGCGTGACCAGGGTGACCGTGTGCCCGGCGTGGCGCAGCCGGTGGCCGAGCCCGGTGTAGGGGGCGACGTCGCCGCGTGAACCCGCCGTCATGATCGCGATGCGCACGGGCGCCAGTATGGCGCAGGCGCGTCCGCCCGGGGCCCGACGACCCGCTGCGGTCCGGGAGTTGCCCCTCGGCACGGCGCGGCGGCCGAGCCCCGGGCGGGGGCCCGGGTCACAGGGCCAGCGTGATCGCGGCGCCCGCACCGCCCACACCGAGGGCGAAGGCGGCCTCGCCCCAGCCACCCGTGCCCCAGCGGAAGAACCGGTCGACGGCCAGTCTGCCCGGGCCGACGGCCGCGACGGCCAGGGCGACCACGCTGATGCACACGTTGTACTCGACGCCGCCGTCCGTCTCCCACAGACCGTGGGCGCCGGTCACGGTCACCATCGCGTTGATCATCACTCCGATCAGGGCCGCGGCCGCGAGAGGGGTGAACAGACCGAGGGCCAGACCGAGGCCCCCCAGGAGTTCGGAGGATCCGCCGATCGCGGCGAACAGCTTTCCCGGTTGGTAACCGAGGGCGGCGAACCCTTTTGCGGTCGAGGTCAGGCCATGTCCACCGAAGAGCCCGAACAGCTTCTGGGCGCCGTGTCCGGCCATCAGCAGACCGAAAGTGAGACGGAGAAGCAAGAGGCCCCCGTCCGCGGCGAACGATGCCGACGCGGCGGGCCGGGGCGCGAGTGAGTCCTGAGAACTCGTGGGACGGTACAAGATGCGCTGGGCAAGCATTTCCGCTGCTCCCATGAGAATGCCGGGAGGGGTGTGCGGTACGGTCCGGGGCGCGGGCACGCTGGATCCGGGGACCCCGCACACTCCGAAATGACAGCCGAAGCACTGATCGACGCCATGGATCAGCCACTTCACTATGAGTACATATTCGTTATTACGGCTTATGCACTTATTATACGGGCTGCGTGCTTGAAGGGATTGCCTCTCCCGTGACCGGCGTGCGCCGGTCGCCGCGTCAGCCGGGCGCCGCCGCGAGCGCCGGCAGGCAGGCCGCCGCCAGCAGGGCGCAGCCCAGCACGCAGCAGACCGCCAACCGCAGCCGCAGCGCCCGGTACCTGGTCTCGTAGGCGGTCCGCAGTTCCTCGGCGCGTTCCGCGGTGCGGTACCACGAGGTGCGGGCGACGGTCAGGTACTCCGCCTCGAACTGCCGCTCCAGGTCATCGCGTTGGGTGTCGGTCAGCCAGCCCAGCCGGGACGAGGCGCGCCGCGCCGCCGCGCGGCCCTCCTCGCGCGTGGCGGCCAGCAGCAGGTGCCCCTCGATCTCCTGGACGAGGTCCCGGGCCCCATCGGTGCTCACCGCCCGGTCAACTCCCTTTCCAGCGGCCGGAACTCGGGGTGGTGCAGGTCGAACGCCGGGGATTCGCTGCGGATCCGCGGCAGGGTGAGGAAGTTGTGCCGCGGCGGCGGGCAGGAGGTCGCCCACTCCAGCGAGCGGCCGTAGCCCCACGGGTCGTCGACCTCGACCGGCCTGCCGTACCTGGCCGTCTTCCACACGTTGTAGAAGAAGGGCAGCAGGGAGGAGCCGAGCAGGAACGAGAAGATCGTGGACACGGTGTTGAGCGTGGCGAACCCCTCGGCCGCCAGATAGTCGGGAATCCGGCGCTGCATCCCCTCGGCACCCAGCCAGTGCTGCACCAGGAACGTCCCGTGGAAACCGACGAACAGCATCCAGAACGTCATCCTGCCCAGGCGTTCGTCCAGCATCCTCCCGGTGAATTTCGGCCACCAGAAGTGGAAGCCGGCGAACATCGCGAAGACGACCGTACCGAATATCACATAGTGGAAATGGGCCACCACGAAGTAGGAGTCGGAGATGTGGAAGTCGATCGGCGGCGAGGCGAGCATGACGCCCGTCAGCCCGCCGAACAGGAACGTGATCAGGAAGCCGGTCGCCCAGAGCATCGGTGTCTCGAAGGACAGCGAGCCCTTCCACATGGTGCCGATCCAGTTGAAGAACTTCACACCGGT
>NZ_JBVJTD010000012.1:0-294202 GCF_055605965.1 Streptomyces sp. NPDC037126 | reverse complement strand
CAGCCCTCCAGCTGCTGGAAGTCCTCGAGCGTGGGCTCCTGAGCCTGGAGCATGGTGCCCATCGCTCCGTCGGCCACCACCACACGGGTGGCGAGGGCCTCGCGCAGGGCGGACACCCGGGCGGCAGCGGTCATGAGCGCACCGCCAGACGGGCGGTGAACCTCTGCGCCGTCGTGGGGCCGTAGGCCTCTTCGAGGCGGGCCAGCAGTTCGGCGGGGTGCAGGGTGTGCTCCTGGGTGCCGACCGACTCCAGGGCCAGGACCGCGGTGACGCTGCCGAGCCGGGCCGCGTCGCGGAGGTCCTCGCCCCAGGAGAGGGCTGCCAGGAAGCCGGCGCGGTAGGCGTCGCCGACTCCGGTGGGGTCGGCGACGGCCCGGGCCTGCGCGGCCGGGACCTCCAGGGGGGTGCGGCCCGCCTGCCGGATGCGGGACCCGGCGGCGCCGAGCGTGGTGATCCACAGTCCGGTACGGCCGAGGACCTGCTCCTGGGTCCAGCCGCTGCGCTCCTGGAGCAGCACCGACTCGTACTCGTTGGTGAACAGCATCCGCGAGCGGTCGATCAGGGCGCGGACCTGGTCGCGTTCGAGGCGGGCCAGTTGCTGGGAGGGGTCGGCGGCGACGGGGACGCCGAGTTCGTGGCACTCCCGGGTGTGCCGGAGCATCGCCTCGGGGTCGTTGGGTGAGACCAGGACCAGGTCGAGGCCTGCGGTGCGGGCGAGGACCGGCGCGAGGGAGATGTGCCGGGCCTCGGCCATCGCGCCGGTGTAGAAGGTGGCGATCTGGTTCTCGTCGGCGTCCGTGGTGCACACGAAGCGCGCGGTGTGCAGATCGGCGCTGACCCGCACCGACTCGGTGTCGACGCCCTGTTCCTTCAGCAGCACCCGGTACGGCTCGAAGTCGCTGCCCACCGCGCCGACGAGCACGGGCGAGAGCCCCAACTGGCCGAGGCCGTGGGCGATGTTGGCCGCGACGCCGCCGCGCCGGATGTGCAGCGCGTCGACGAGGAAGGACAGCGACACGTGGTCGAGTCGGCCGGCCATCAGCTGGTCGGTGAACCGGCCGGGGAAGACCATGAGGTGGTCCATCGCGATGGACCCGGTGACGGCGATCCGCATGTCAGACTCCGGCGGCCCGGCGCAGCGCGTCGGCCCGGTCGGTGCGCTCCCAGGTGAAGTCGGGCAGCTCGCGGCCGAAGTGGCCGTAGGCCGCGGTCTGGGCGTAGATCGGGCGGAGCAGGTCGAGGTCGCGGATGATCGCGGCCGGACGCAGGTCGAAGACCTCGTCGATGGCCTTCTCGATCCGCACGGTCTCGACCGTGTTGGTGCCGAAGGTCTCCACGAACAGGCCGACCGGCTCGGCCTTGCCGATCGCGTACGCGACCTGGACCTCGCAGCGGGCGGCCAGACCGGCGGCCACCACGTTCTTGGCGACCCAGCGCATCGCGTACGCGGCGGAGCGGTCCACCTTGGACGGGTCCTTGCCCGAGAAGGCGCCGCCGCCGTGGCGGGCCATGCCGCCGTAGGTGTCGATGATGATCTTGCGGCCGGTCAGGCCCGCGTCACCCATCGGGCCGCCGACCTCGAAGCGGCCGGTCGGGTTGACCAGCAGCCGGTAGCCCTCGGTGTCCAGCTTGATGCCCTCCTCGGCGAGCGCCTTCAGCTCCGCCTCGACCACCGACTCGCGGATGTCCGGGGTCAGCAGAGACTCCAGGTCGATGTCCGAGGCGTGCTGGGAGGAGACGACGACCGTGTCGAGGCGGACCGCCTTGTCGCCGTCGTACTCGATGGTGACCTGCGTCTTGCCGTCCGGGCGCAGGTAGGGGATCGTGCCGTTCTTGCGGACCTCGGCCAGGCGCTTGGACAGGCGGTGCGCCAGAAAGATCGGGAGCGGCATCAGGGTCGGCGTCTCGTCGGTGGCGTAGCCGAACATCAGGCCCTGGTCGCCCGCGCCCTGCCGGTCCAGCTCGTCCGTCTCTCCACCTGCGGCGGCACCCTCGACCCGGCTCTCGTACGCGGTGTCCACACCCTGCGCGATGTCCGGGGACTGGGCGCCGATGGACACCGAGACGCCGCAGGACGCGCCGTCGAAGCCCTTGGTCGAGGAGTCGTAGCCGATGCCGAGCACGGTGTCGCGGACGAGCTGGGCGATCGGCGCGTACGCCTTGGTGGTGACCTCGCCGGCCACGTGCACCAGGCCCGTGGTGATCAGGGTCTCGACCGCGACCCGGGAGGTCGGGTCCTCGCGCAGGAGCGCGTCGAGAATGGTGTCGCTGATCTGGTCGGCGATCTTGTCGGGGTGACCCTCGGTCACGGACTCCGAGGTGAACAGGCGGCGGGGCATGGGTTCTTCCTTCGGGAGAGGGGCGGCGTCCGGGCGGCGGACGTCCGGGACACGGCGTCCGGCGGTGGTCGGTGCGGTCGGTCCTGCGGGTCGGGGGCCGGCTCGTAGAGCCAGTTCACACGGGTGGTCGTACGACTCGCTCGTGCTGATGGTTCTTCTGGCCGTACGGCCGGTCAGTCGTGGTGCGTGAAGCGGCGGCGGGCCGTCCAGGCGCCGGGGGCGCGGTAGCCGGTGCCGGGGTCGCGGGCCGGCGACCCGGCCGCGCCGGCCGGGGCCGGGCGGGCGCGGAGCGCGGCGAGCAGGGCCACGGTGGCGGCAGCGATCTCGTCCTCGTCCGGCCGGCCCCGGACGATCCTGAACAGCGGGCTGCCGGTCCGTCCGGGGATCGCGGGGGTGGTCACGGGCCCTCCTGCCGGGGCTCAGACCGCCCAGGCCAGGTGGGCCGGGGCGGGGTGGTCGCGGGTGTCGTCCGTGGCGCACCACAGGGGCGGCGCCTCGGGGAGTCCGTGCAGCACCCGGGCCAGGGTGAGGGTGGCCAGGGCGCCGCGGGGCGCGGTGACACCGTCGCCGCGCGGGGTGGCGTCGGCGTCCAGGAGCGAGAGGACGCCGGTGGGGGCGGTGTCGGCGATGCCCGCCGCGAGTTCGCGGAAGAGCGTCTCGTCGTCGGCGCCGAGGTCGACGGTGCGGGTGGTGACCGGGGTGCCGGCGGCGCCGAGCGCGTCGACGGCGGCGGTCACGAACGGGTCGTGGCCGAAGCCCGCGGGTACGAGCGCGAGGAAGGCGTCCCGCGTCCCGGCGTCCCGCACGGGCCCGGCCGGGAGCCAGTCGACCGACCGCCGTTCCCGTACGGTCCGCTCGGGGGCGCCGAGCCAGTAGCGCTCGCGCTGGAAGGCGTAGGTCGGCAGGTCGAGGTGCGCGGTGGGCGGCGGTGTGGCTCCCACGGCGGTCCAGTCGACATCGGCGCCGTTGACGTGGGCGCGCAGCAGTCCGGTGAGCACCGAGCCGTCGGGCAGCAGGTCGACGTAGGTCACGTCGTCGCCGGTGCCGTCCGGGTCCGGTCCCGCCGGGGTGCGCAGCCACAGCCAGGTCGGCTGGGCCGGGTCGGGTTCCTCGCCGAGGGCGACGGCGCGGGCGGCGTCGTCGAGGCCGAGGGCGCCGGCGAGGAAGGCGGCGGCGGGTCCGTGCACGGGGTCACCGGCGAAGGCGTCCGCCCGGACGCCCAGCTTGCGCCAGGTGCGGACCAGGGCAACGGTCACCGCGAACAGCGCGCAGCGGGCGGCCGGTTCGGCGGGGGCGGGCCCTGCGTCGTCGGGGCCGCTCCACTGCGCGGTCACGTCGTTCGCCGGGACGAACGCACCGAGCGCGGCCAGGCAGGCCTGGAGCTGTTCGGCGAACACCGCGGAACCGGTGAGCAGTTCGCGGACGGTGCGGCGCCAGGGGCCGGCCGGGTCGGGCAGGACGTAGCCGACGCGTTCGTCGGTCTGGACGCCCCGGACCAGGTGCGGTGAGTCGTGGCCGTCGGCCAGTGCCTGCAGGCCCGCCGTCAGTTCCTCCCGGGTCGTGCCGGTCACCACGCCCCGGTGGGGCAGCGCGGCCCGGCCGGTCACCAGAGCCCGGCCGACGGCCCCCGGCTCCAGCTCCGGACGCGACCGGGCGAACTCCAGCAGCCGCGCCGCCTGCGCCCGCAGCGCCTCCTCACCGCGCGCCGACACCGGCCACACCCACGGCGCCGATGCCAGTACGGGAGCGGTCGCCGACGGCTCCACCGGGATCTGTGGTGCCTGTTCCAGGATGACGTGGGCGTTGGTGCCGCTGATGCCGAACGAGGAGACCGCGGCCCGGCGCGCCCGTCCCGTCTCCGGCCAGGCACGCGCCTCGGTCACCAGCTCCACCGCACCCGCCGACCAGTCCACATGCCCCGACGGCTCGTCCACGTGCAGCGTCGCCGGCACCAGCCCGGCCCGCAGCGCCATCACCATCTTGATGACACCGCCCACACCCGCCGCCGCCTGCGTGTGCCCGATGTTCGACTTCAACGAACCCAGCAGCAAGGGGCGCTCGGCCGCACGGCCCTGCCCGTACGTCTCGATCAACGCCTGCGCCTCGATCGGATCACCCAGCGTCGTCCCCGTACCGTGCGCCTCGACCACGTCCACGTCGGCGGTGGTCAAACCGGCGCGTTCCAGGGCGCGGCGCACGACCCGCTTCTGGGCGGGGCCGCTGGGGGCGGTGAGACCGTTGCTGGCGCCGTCCTGGTTGACCGCGCTGCCCCGCACGACGGCCAGCACCCGGTGCCCGTTACGCACCGCGTCCGACAACCGCTCCAGGACCAGCACACCCACGCCCTCGCCCCAGCCCGTCCCGTCCGCCGAGGACGAGAAGGCCTTGCAGCGGCCGTCGGGGGCCATGCCGCGCTGCCGGGAGAACTCGACGAAGATGCCGGGGGTCGCCATGACGGTGACGCCGCCCGCGAGGGCCAGCGTGGACTCGCCGCCGCGCAGCGACTGCATGGCCATGTGCAGCGCGACCAGCGAGGAGGAGCAGGCCGTGTCGACGGTGACCGCCGGGCCCTCCAGACCGAGGACGTAGGAGATCCGGCCGGACAGCACGCTGGCGGTGCCGCCGGTCAGGAGGTGGCCGTCGGCGCCGTCCCAGGGCTGGTGCAGGGGCGGCCCGTAGTCCTGGGCGATGGCACCCACGTACACCCCGGTGGCGCTGCCGCGCAACCCGGCCGGGTCGATGCCGGCCCGCTCCAGCGCCTCCCAGCCGGTCTCCAGCAGCAGCCGCTGCTGCGGGTCCATGGCGAGGGCCTCGCGCGGGGAGATCCCGAAGAAGTCCGCGTCGAAGTCGGCGGCGTCGCGCAGGAACCCGCCCTCGTGGGCGTAGGAGGTGCCGGCCCGGTCCGGGTCCGGGTCGTAGAGGTCCTCGGTGTTCCAGCCGCGGTCGTCGGGCAGGTCGCCCAGGACGTCACGGCCGTCGGCGACCAGGTCCCACAGCGCCTCGGGCGAGCCGGTGCCGCCTGGGTAGCGGCAGGCCATGCCGATGATCGCTACGGGTTCGCTGTCGCGTTCCTCGGCCTGCCGCAGGCGCTTCTTCACCTCGCGCAGCTCGGTGGTGGCCCGGCGCAGGTAGTCGCGGAGCCTGTCCTCGGTGGTGGCGGCGCCGGTGCCGCCCGGTCCGTCCCCGGCGGCGGTGCCGGTGTCGTTGCTCTGGTTCCCCATGGGGGCGTCAACCTTCCTCGTGTCCAGCAGTCTCAGGGGCCCTCAGGACAGGCCCAGTTCTTCCTCGAGGGCCGCGAACAGCTCGTCGTCGCTCGCCTGTCCCAGGTCCGCGCCGGGGGCGTCCCCGGCGGGCTGCGGGTCGCAGCGGCGCAGCAGGGTGCGCAGCCGGTCGCCGATGCGGCGGCGGGCCGCGTCGTCCGGGGCGGTGATCAGCAGTGCCTCGAACTCTCCTTCGAGGCGGATCAGCTCGTGTTCGTCGGCGACACCTTCCGGGAGCAACGCGGTGGTCCGGTCCGCCACGTCCGGCCCGGAGCTCGCGGACGGGGCGGGGGCGAGGCGCTCCAGGAGGTGGTCGGCGAGGGCGGCCGGGGTGGGGTGGTCGAAGACGAGGGTGGCGGACAGTTTCAGACCGGTGGCCTCCTTGAGGCGGTTGCGCAGCTCGACCGAGGTGAGCGAGTCCGAACCGAGCTTGCGGAACACCTGGTTGGGTCCGATCTCGGCGGGCGAGGCCGCTCCGAAGACCACGGCCGTGTGCTCGCGCACCAGGTCGAGCAGGGCCTGCCGGCGCTCGGCCTCGGGCAGGGCGGCCAGCCGCTCGGCCGGGGCCGGCCCGTCGGCCAGGGTGCCGGCCCGGCGGCGCGCGGGGCGCCGTGCCAGGGCCCGCAGCAGGGGCGGTACGTCGCCTCCGGTGAGGGCGGCGGTGGCGAGCCGGACCGGGACGAGGTCGGCTCGGGCGGCGGCGAGTCCGGCGTCCAGCAGGCCGAGCGCCTCGGCCGTGGGCAGGGCGGCCACACCGGTGCGGCCGAGCCGCTTCAGGTCCTGCTCGCCGAGGGTGCCGGTCAGTTCGCTGGCCTCCTCCCACAGTCCCCAGGCGAGGGAGACGGCGGGCAGCCCCTCGGCCCTGCGCAGCTGGGCGAGGGCGTCGAGGAAGGCGTTGGCGGCCGCGTAGTTGGCCTGCCCGGCGGTGCCGAGGGTGCCGGCGGCCGAGGAGAACAGCACGAAGGCGGACAGGTCGTGGCGGCGGGTCAGCTCGTGCAGGTGCCAGGCGGCGTCGGCCTTGGGCCGCAGTACCCGGTCGAACTGCTCGGGGGTGAGCCGGTCGACGGGCGTGTCGTCCAGGGCGCCGGCGGCGTGCACGACGGCGGTCAGCGGGTGCCCGGGGTCGATGCCGTCGAGCACCGCGGCGAGCGCGGCACGGTCGCCCGCGTCGCAGGCGACCACCCGGGCCTGCGCCCCGAGCCGGGCGAGTTCCGCCACCAGGGCGTCCGCGCCCGGCGCCGCGGGTCCGCGTCGGCTGGTGAGCAGCAGGTGCCGGGCGCCGTGCGCGGTGACCAGGTGCCGGGCGACCAGGCCGCCCAGGGTGCCGGTACCACCGGTGACCAGGACCGTTCCGTCCCGGTCGAGCGGCCGCGGGACGGTCAGGACGAGTTTGCCGGTGTGCCGGGCCTGGCTCATGTGCCGGAAGACGGCGGGGGCCCGGCGCAGGTCCCAGGCGGCGGTCGGCAGCGGGTGGCAGGTACCGTCCGCGAAGCGGGCCATGACGTCGGCGAGCATGTCCCGGACCCGGTCGGGGTCGACGAGGTTCAGGTCGTAGGCGTGGTAGGTGGCGCCGGGGTGGCGGGCGGCGACCTGCTCGGGGTCGCGGACGTCGGTCTTGCCCATCTCCACGAACCGGCCGCCGGGGGCCAGCAGCCGCAGGGAGGCGTCGACGAACTCGCCCGCGAGCGAGCCGAGGACGGCGTCGACACCGCGGCCGCCGGTGGCCTCGCGGATCCGCCGTTCGAAGTCGAGGGTGCGCGAGTCGCAGATCCGGTCCTCGGCCAGGCCCATGGCGCGCAGGGTGTCCCACTTGCCGCGGCTCGCCGTGGCGTACACCTCGGCGCCCAGGTGGCGGGCCAGCTGCACGGCGGCCATGCCGACCCCGCCGGCCGCCGCGTGGACCAGCACGGTGTCGCCCGGGGCGAGCCGGGCCAGGTCGACCAGGCCGTAGTAGGCGGTCAGGAAGGCCACCGGCACGGACGCGGCGCGGGTGAGGTCCCAGCCCTCGGGGACGGGCGCGAGCAGCCGGGCGTCGGCGACGGCCAGCGGCCCGAAGCCGTCCCGGACCAGGCCGAGGACACGGTCACCGGGCGCCAGGGCGGTCACCCCGGCGCCGGTCTCGACGACGACGCCCGCAGCCTCGTACCCGAACCGGTCCCGGTCCTCCTCGATCATGCCGAGGGCGAGGACGACGTCGTGGAAGTTCAGTCCGGCGGCGCGCACCGCGATCCGCACCTGACCGGGTTCGAGCGGGGCCGTCGCCTCGGGGGCGGGCGCCAGCGCGAGGTTCTCCAGGCTGCCCTTGCCCTCGCTGACCAGCTTCCAGGCGTCCGTGCCCGACGGGACGGGCAGGGTGCCGCTCCCGGTCGCCCGCACCAGGCGGGGGACGAGGAAACGGCCGTCGCGGACGGCGAGTTCGGGTTCCGTGGCCGGCAGGGCGGCGAGCCCGCCGGGCAGGGTGCGCGGGTCGTCCAGGTCCAGCAGCGCGAACCGGTCCGGGTGTTCGCGCTGTGCCGAGCGCACCAGCCCCCACACGGCCGCGTCCGCCGGTGAGGCGGGCCGCTCGTGCGGCCCGGTGGCGACGGCTCCGCTGGTGACGAGCACCAGCGGCACGTCCGCGAGCCGCTCCTCGGCGAGCCAGGTGCGCAGCAGCGCGAGAACGGTCTCCAGCCGGTCGCGTACGACGCCGAGGGGGCCGGTGCCGCCGGGTCCGGCGGGCGGTACGGGGGCGAGGACCGCGGCGGGCCGCGGGCCGGTGCCGAGCGCGTCGAGCAGCCGCGGGACGTCGGTGTGGGAGGGCAGCGGCCAGTCGCCGCCGAGGGCGAACAGGGGCCGGTCGGTGCCCGCGGGCAGGTCCTGCACCGGGAACCAGTCCACCGCGTGCAGGGAGCGCCGGCCCGCGGTGCCCGCCGCCGTGAGCGCGTCCGGGGCGAGCGGGCGCACGGTCAGCCCGTCGGCCGTGAGGACCGTGGCACCGGCCGGATCCCACGCCGTCACCGCCACGGTGTCCTCGCTGCGCCGGGTGAGGCGGACGCGCAGCGCGGTGGCGCCGGTGGCGTGCAGCCGGACGCCGGTCCAGCCGAAGGGCAGGACGACCTCCCGTTCGGGCTCGTCGGGGCCGCGGACGATCAGCGGGTGCAGGGCCGCGTCGAGGAGTGCCGGGTGCAGGGCGAAGGCGGCCGCGTCCTTGTGCCGGTCGGCGCCGAGCGCGACCTCGGCGTACAGGTCGTCGCCGTGCCGCCAGGCGGACTTCAGGCCCTGGAAGGCGGGGCCGTAGGCGTATCCGGCGGCGGCGAGCCGTTCGTAGGCGCCCTCGGTCCGGATCCGGTCGGCGCCCTGCGGCGGCCACACGGCCGGTGCGGGCTCCTCCGGGGCGGCCGGGCCGGGGGTGAGCCGGCCGCCCGCGTGGTACGTCCACTCGCCGTCGGGGTCGTCGTCGCGCCGCGAGTGGACGCCGACGTTGCGGCCGCCCTCGGTGTCGGCGGCGGACACGGTGGCCTGGATCCGTACCCCGCCGTCCGCGGGCACCACCAGCGGCGCGGCGAGGTCGAGCTCCTCGACGCCCGCGCAGCCCACCTGGTCGCCGGCCAGGACCAGCAGTTCCAGCAGAGCGGTACCGGGCAGCAGCACCGTGCCGGACACGGCGTGGTCGGCGAGCCAGGGGTGCGTACGCAGCGAGATCCGGCCGGTGAACAGGGTCGTGCCGTCCTCGGCGGACACCACGGCGGCGCCCAGCAGCGGGTGGTCCAGGGCCTCCAGGCCGAGACCGGCCGCGTCACCGGCGGAGGCCGGGGCGTCGAGCCAGTAGGTGGCGTGCTGGAAGGCGTAGGTGGGGAGGTCGCCCGGGGTGACGGCGGCGTCTGCCGCGGCGGCCGCCACGGCCGGGCTCTCGGGGGCGGGGGCATCGGCGGCGGTGCCTTTCGTGACGCCGCCTTCGGTGACCTGCGCTCCGGTGACCGTGCCCAGGATCGTCCGCCAGTCGACCGGTGCGCCCTGGACGTGGGCGCGGGCCAGGGAGTGGGTGAGGCGGACCGGGCCGCCGTCGTCGCGGCGAAGCGTCTCCAGGGTGACCGCCGGCAGGTCCGCGGCCTCGGCGACCTCCTGCACGGCGGAGGTGAGCAGGGGGTGCGCGGTCGGTTCGACGAACACCCGGTAGCCGTCGGCCAGCAGCGCGCGGGTGGTGTCGGCGAAGCGGACGGTGGAGCGCAGGTTGCGGTACCAGTAGCCGGCGTCCAGGCCGGCCGTGTCGAAGGCCCCACCGGTGACCGTCGAGTAGAACGGGATGCGCGAGGGGCGCGGGGCGACCGGCGCGAGCGCCGCCAGCAGCTCCTCCTCGATCGCCTCGACGTACGCGGAGTGCGAGGCGTAGTCCACCGGGATGCGGCGGGCCCGCACCCCCTCCGCCTCCCACTCGGCGAGCAGCGCGTCCAGCACCTTGGGCGCGCCCGCCACCACGGTGGCCGCGGGGCTGCTGACGGAGGCGATCTCGACCCGCTCGGGGTGGCCGGCGAGCCGTTCGGCGACGGTGTCGGCGGGCAGCGCCACCGAGGCCATGGCGCCGGTGCCGGCCAGCCGGTCCCGGGTGATGAGGCTGCGCAGTGCGACGATGCGCACGGCGTCCTCCAGGCTCAGCGCCCCGCAGACGTACGCGGCGGCGATCTCGCCCTGGGACTGCCCGATCACGGCGGCGGGCCGGACCCCCGCGGCCCGCCACACCTCGGCGAGCGCGACCATCACCGCGAACAGGGCGGGCTGGACGACGTCGACCCGCTCCAGCGGGGGCGCGCCGGCCGAGCCGCGCAGCACGTCCAGCAGCGACCAGTCCACGAATCGGGCCAGTTCGCGCTCGCAGTCCTCGACACGGGCGCGGAACACCGGGGAGGCGTCCAGGAGTTCACGGGCCATGCCGGCCCACTGGGAGCCCTGGCCGGGGAAGACGAAGACGGTACGGCCGCCGGTGGCCTCGGCGCCCGTGCTCACGGCGTGGGCGGATTCCTGGCCGTCGGCCAGTGCCTGCAGGCCCGCCGTCAGTTCCTCCCGGGTCGTGCCGGTCACCACGCCCCGGTGGGGCAGCGCGGCCCGGCCGGTCACCAGGGCCCGGCCGACGGCCCCCGGCTCCAGCTCCGGACGCGACCGGGCGAACTCCAGCAGCCGCGCCGCCTGCGCCCTCAGCGCCTCCTCACCGCGCGCCGACACCGGCCACACCCACGGCGCCGGCACCAGCACACCGGAAGTCCCCTGAGCCGCAACGGGCTTGGCCGCGGGTGCCTGTTCCAGGATGACGTGGGCGTTGGTGCCGCTGATGCCGAACGAGGAGACCGCGGCCCGGCGCGCCCGTCCCGTCTCCGGCCAGGCACGCGCCTCGGTCACCAGCTCCACCGCACCCGCCGACCAGTCCACATGCCCCGACGGCTCGTCCACGTGCAGCGTCGCCGGCACCAGCCCGGCCCGCAGCGCCATCACCATCTTGATGACACCGCCCACACCCGCCGCCGCCTGCGTGTGCCCGATGTTCGACTTCAACGAACCCAGCAGCAACGGGCGCTCGGCCGCACGGCCCTGCCCGTACGTCTCGATCAACGCCTGCGCCTCGATCGGATCACCCAGCGTCGTCCCCGTACCGTGTCCCTCCACGACGTCGACGTCCTCGGGGGTGAGGCCCGCGTCGGCGAGGGCGTGCCGGATGACGCGCTCCTGGGCGGGGCCGCTGGGGGCGGTGAGACCGTTGCTGGCGCCGTCCTGGTTGACCGCGCTGCCCCGCACGACGGCCAGCACCCGGTGCCCGTTACGCACCGCGTCCGACAACCGCTCCAGGACCAGCACACCCACGCCCTCGCCCCAGCCCGTCCCGTCCGCCGAGGACGAGTAGGCCTTGCAGCGGCCGTCCGGCGCGAGGCCGCGCTGCCGGGAGAACTCCAGGAAGATCGTCGGGGACGGCATCACGGCCGCGCCACCGGCGAGGGCGAGGGCGCACTCGCCCTGCCGCAGCGCGCGGACCGCGAGGTCCAGCGCGACCAGCGAGGACGAGCAGGCGGTGTCGACGGTGACCGCCGGGCCCTCCAGACCGAGGACGTAGGAGACCCGGCCGGAGGCGACGCTGGAGGAGCCGCCGGTGACGCCGTAGCCCTCGTACTCCTCGGGCAGCGGGCCGATGCGGGCGGTGTAGTCGTGGTACATCAGGCCCGTGAACACGCCGGTGCTGCTGCCGCGCAGCCCGGTCGGGTCGATGCCGGCCCGCTCCAGCGCCTCCCAGCTGGTCTCCAGCAGGAGCCGCTGCTGCGGGTCCATCGCCGTCGCCTCACGCGGAGAGATCCCGAAGAAGCCGGGGTCGAACTCGGCCGCCGAGTGCAGGAAGGCGCCTTCGCGGACGTACGACCTGCCCGGCCGCCCGGGCTCGGGGTCGTACAGGTCCTCCATGTCCCAGCCGCGGTCCTCGGGGAAACCGCCCACCGCGTCCGTACCGGAGGCCACCAGCTGCCACAGGTCCTCCGGGGAGCGCACGTCACCGGGGAAGCGGCAGCCCATGCCGACCACCGCGATCGGCTCGCGGTCGCGCTCCTCGCGCTCGCGCAGCCGCTGCCGGGTGGCGTGGAGGTCGGTCGTGACCTTCTTCAGATAGTCGCGGAGTTTGTCCTCGTGAGACATCCGGCCAACGCTCCTCATGAGATACCGAGTTCGCTTTCGATGAACTTGAAGATTTCGTCGTCGCTGGCCGACTCCAGCTGTTCCAGGACCGCTTCCGGTCCCGGCTCCCCCAAGGCGGCGTCCGGCTCCGGCCCGTCCTGGGCGGCCGTGCCGGGCCGCGCGGGCACGGCCGCCGCCGGGGGTTCGGCGGGGGCCAGCCGGTCGAGCACGCGCTCGGCGACGGCTGCCGGGGTCGGGCAGTCGAAGAGCAGGGTGGTGGGCAGCCGCAGGCCGGTCGCCGTGTTCAGGCGGTTGCGCAGCTCGACCGAGGTGAGCGAGTCGAAGCCCAGCTTGGTGAAGGCCCGTTCGGGGTCGACGGCGTCGGGGCCGCCGTGTCCGAGGACCACCGCGGCGCACTGGCGGACCAGCTCCAGGACGGTGTGCCGGCGGCTCTCCGGGGCCAGGCCCTGGAGGCGTTCCGCGAGCGCGGCCGGCTCCTGGCCGGTGCCGGCCGAAGTGCCCGCGCTCCCCTCCGCGCGGCGGGCCGGGATCCGGACCAGGCCGCGCAGCATCGGCGGTACGGACCCGGCGGCCGCCCCGGCGCGCAGGCCCGCGGGGTCGAGGGCGGCCGGCACGAGCAGCGGGGCGTCGCCCGCGAGCGCGGTGTCGAGCAGCCGGAGCGCCTCGGCGGACGGCAGCGGCGCGACACCGGAGCGGGCCATGCGGGCCAGGTCGGTGGCGGACAGGGCGCCCGTCATGCCGCTCGCCTGCTCCCACAGGCCCCAGGCGAGCGAGACCGCGGGCAGCCCCTCGGCCCTGCGCCGGTACGCGAGCGCGTCCAGGAAGGCGTTGGCGGCCGCGTAGTTGGCCTGTCCGCCGAGACCGAGGGTGCCGGCCACGGAGGAGAACAGCACGAACGCGGTCAGCTTCGCGTCCCGGGTGAGCCGGTGCAGCTGCCAGGCCGCGTCGGCCTTCGGGCGCAGCACCCGCTCCAGCGCGCCCGGGGTGAGCGCGGGCACGGTGGCGTCCTCCAGCAGGCCGGCGGCGTGCACGACGGCCGTGAGCGGGTGCGCGGGGTCGATCCCGTCGAGGGTGGCGCGCAGCGCCTCGGCGTCGGCCGCGTCACAGGCCACGGCCCGTGCGCGGGCGCCGAGTCCGGCCAGCTCGGCCACCAGTTCCCGGGCGCCGGGGGCCTCCTCGCCCCGGCGGCTGGTCAGCACCAGGTGCCGGGCGCCGTGTTCGGTGACCAGGTGCCGGGCGACCAGTGCGCCCAGGGTGCCGGTGCCGCCGGTGACCAGGACCGTGCCCTCCGGGTCGAGCGGGCGGCGGGCCGGGTCGGCGGGGGGCGCGGCGTGGGTCAGGCGCGGTACGGCGGCGGTGCCGTCGCGCAGCGCGAGCTGCGGTTCGGCGAGGGCGAGCGCGGTCGCCACCGCCCGGGGCAGCGCGGGGGCCGACGCGCCGTCGGCGTCCAGCAGGACGCAGCGGCCGGGGGCCTCGGTCTGCACGGTCCGCAGCAGGCCCCATGCGGCGGCCTGGGCCGGCTCGGTGGGCCCGTCCGCCGGGCCGGTGGCGAGGGCGCCGGAGGTCACCGCCACCAGGCGGGTGCCGGACAGCCGTTCGTCGGCGAGCATCCGCTGGACCGTCTCCAGCAGCCACCGGGTGAGGTCGTGGGCGGCCGTGACGGGGTCGGGGGCGTCGCCGCCGGTCAGCGGGACGAGCAGCAGCTCGGGCGGGGTGGCGCCCCCGTCCAGCGCCCGGGTGAGGGCGGACAGGTCGTCGTAGGCCGTGGTGTGCGGCAGGGCCGGCAGGGCGTCCGGGCGGCCCAGCAGCGCCGCGGTGCCGGTGGGGTACGGCTCGGCGCCGAGCGGCACGGGCGTCCAGTCGACGGTGAACAGGGCGTCGGAGCGGAGCGCGAGACCGGCGAGGCGGCGGGGGTCCACGGGGCGCATGACGAGTCCGTCGGCGCTGAGGACCGGCTGCCCGGTGGGATCGGCGACGGACACCGCGACCGCTCCGTCGGCGGTCCGGGCGAGCCGGACCCGCAGGGTGCCGGCGCCGAGGGCGTGCAGGCGCACACCGTTCCAGGCGAACGGCAGCAGCGGGCCGGACCCGCCCTCGCTCCCGGTGCCGGGCAGCAGGCCGATGGCGTGCAGGGCGGCGTCCAGCGCGGCCGGGTGGACGCCGAAGCCGTCGCCGGCCGGGGCCGAGGCGTCGAGCGCGACCTCGGCGAGGATCTCGTCGCCGTGCCGCCAGGCGGCCCGCAGGCCCTGGAAGGCGGGCCCGTACTCGTAGCCCTGGGCGAGCAGGGTGGCGTAGCGGTCGGCCATGTCGAGCGGGGTGGCGTCCTCGGGGGGCCACACCCCGCCGTCCGGGGCGGCGGGCGCCGCCGCGGCCAGCCGGCCCTCGGCGTGCCGGGTCCACGGGTGGGCGGTGCCCGCGGCGGACGGCTCCGGGCGGGAGTGCACGGAGACCGGGCGGCGGCCCTCGCGGTCGGCGTCCCCGACCAGGACCTGGAGCTGCACCGGCGTGTCCCCGGCGAGCACCAGCGGGGCGTGCAGGACGAGTTCCTCGACGGCGGGCAGGCCCACGGCCGCACCGGCGTGCAGGGCGAGGTCCACGAACGCGGTGCCGGGCAGCAGGACCGTGCCGAGCACGGCGTGATCGCGTAGCCAGCGGTGCTCGCGGGGCAGGACGCGGCCGGTGAAGACGGCCGGACCGCCGTCGGCCAGGTCGACGCGGGCGCCCAGGAAGGGGTGTCCGGCCGTCTCCACGCCGAGGTCGCGCGGGGCGGTGCCGCGCCGGGTGGGCGTCAGCCAGTACGGCGTGGACTCGAAGGCGTACGTCGGCAGGTCCACCGGTGCCGGGCGGCGGCCCGGGTGCAACGCGGTCCAGTCGAGGGTGCTGCCGCGCACCCAGGTCTCCGCGGCCGAGGCGGCGAACCGGCGCGGCCCGCCGTCGTCGCGGCGCAGAGAGCCGGCCGCGAAGAGGGGTTCGGTGCCGGTCGCGGCTTCCACCGTCTCCTGGATGCCGGCCGTCAGCACGGGGTGGGCGGCGGCCTCCACGAAGCAGCGGTGTCCGTCGCCGGCGATCAGCCGCACGGTCTCGTCCAGGCGGACGGTGCCGCGCAGGTTGCGGTACCAGTAGGAGGCGTCGAGCGGTTCGCCGTCGATGCGGCGGACCAGCAGCGTGGAGTAGAACGGCACCTGGGGGGCGCGGGGGGCGACCGGGGCGAGCGCGGCCAGCACCTCGGCCTCGATCTCCTCCACATAGGCGGAGTGCGAGGCGTAGTCCACGGGGATCAGCCGCGCCCGGACGTCGTCCGCCGCGCAGCGCTCGACGAGTTCGGCGACGGCCTCGCGGGGGCCTGAGACGACGGTCAGCCGCGGGCTGTTGTACGCGGCGACGCCCACGCCGCCGCCGACGGCGGCGATCCGGCGCTCCGCCTCGGCGGCCGGGAGGGCGAGGGATGCCATGGCGCCGCGCCCGGCGAGGCTGCGGGCGATGACCTGACTGCGCAGCGCCACCACCCGGGCCGCGTCCTCCAGCGACAACGCACCCGCCACACACGCGGCCGCGATCTCACCCTGCGAATGACCCACCACGGCCGCCGGCTCCACACCCCACGACCGCCACACCGCCGCCAGCGACACCATCACCGCGAACGACACCGGCTGCACCACATCGACCCGCTCCAGACCAGGAGCACCCTCAGCCCGCCGCAACACCTCCGACAAAGACCAGTCCACGAACGGCGCCAGAGCCGCCTCACACGCCCGCACCGACTCCCGGAACACCGCCACCGAATCAAGGAGCTCCGCGCCCATACCGGCCCACTGCGCCCCCTGACCCGGGAACACGAACACCACACCCTCGTCCGTACCGGGCTCGGTGTCGGCACCGCCGGAGACGACTGCCGGGCTGTCCGTTCCATCGGCCAGAGCGCGCAGTCCGGCCTCCAGTTCGGCGCGGTCGTCGCCGAGGACCACCGCGCGCCGCTCGAACGCCGAACGCGTCACCGCGAGACTGTGCCCGACATCGGCCGGCGCCCACTCCGGACGTTCCGCCCACCGCTGGAGCAACCGCGCCGCCTGCACCCGCAGCGCACCCTCCGAACGCGCCGACAACGGCAGCGCGACGGTGGGGTGGGCGGGTGCCGGGTCCGTGGCGGACTCGTCGGGCGCGGGGGCCTGTTCGAGGATGACGTGCGCGTTGGTGCCGCTGATGCCGAAGGAGGACACGGCGGCCCGGCGCGCCCGTCCCGTCTCGGGCCACGCACGCGCCTCGGTGACCAGCCGCACCGCGCCCGCCGACCAGTCCACGTGGGGGGTGGGCTCGGCCGCGTGCAGGGTCGGCGGGACGACGGCCTCCTGTACGGCCATCACGGCCTTGATCACTCCGCCGATGCCGGCGGCGGCCTGGGTGTGGCCGATGTTGGACTTCAGCGATCCCAGCAGCAGCGGACGGTCGGCGGGCCGGTCGCCGCCGTAGGTCGCGAGCAGCGCCTCGGCCTCGATGGGGTCGCCGAGCCGGGTGCCGGTGCCGTGCGCCTCCACCAGGTCGATGTCGGCGGGGCTCAGCCGCGCGTCGGCGAGCGCCTGCCGGATGACGCGCTCCTGGGCGGGGCCGCTCGGGGCGCTCAGCCCGTTGCTGGCGCCGTCCTGGTTGACCGCGCTGCCCCGCACGACGGCCAGCACCCGGTGCCCGTGGCGCACCGCGTCCGACAGCCGCTCCAGGACCAGCACACCCACGCCCTCGCCCCAGGCGGTGCCGTCGGCGTCGGCGGAGAACGCCTTGCAGCGGCCGTCGGGGGCGAGCCCGCGCTGCTGGGCGAACTCCACGAACATGCCGGGCGAGGCCATCACGGCAGCGCCGCCGGCCAGCGCGAGCGTGGACTCGCCGGTACGCAGCGACCGCACCGCCAGGTGCAGGGCGACCAGTGAGGAGGAGCAGGCGGTGTCGACGGTGACCGCCGGGCCCTCCAGGCCGAGGACGTAGGAGATCCGGCCGGAGGCGACGCTGACGGTGCTGCCGGTGAGCAGATGCCCCTCGGTGCCCTCCTCCGGCTCGTGGAGCCGCGGCCCGTACTCCTGGGTCATGGCGCCGACGAACACGCCGGTGCCGGTGCCGCGCAGCGTTGCCGGGTCGATCCCGGCCCGCTCCAGCGCCTCCCAGCCGGTCTCCAGCAGCAGCCGCTGCTGCGGGTCCATCGCCGTCGCCTCACGCGGGGAGATCCCGAAGAAGCCGGCGTCGAACTCGGCCGCCGAGCGCAGGAACCCGCCCTGCCGGACGTACGACCTGCCCGGCCGCCCCGGCTCCGGGTCGTACAGGCCCTCCAGGTCCCAGCCGCGGTCCTCGGGGAAACCGCCCACCGCGTCCGTACCGGAGGCCACCAGCCGCCACAGGTCCTCCGGGGAACGCACGTCACCGGGGAAACGGCAGCCCATGCCGACCACCGCGATCGGCTCGGCGAGGTGGTCCGGTGCCGCGGGGGCGGGTGCCGCCGTCACGTCGTCCGTGGGAGTGCCGAGCCCGGCCGCCAGGTGGTCGGCCAGGGCGCGGGGGGTGGGGCGTTCGTAGACGACGGTGGTGGGCAGGGTCAGTCCGGTGGCGGCGCGGAGCCGGTCGCGCAGTTCGACGGCGGTGACGGACTCCAGGCCCTGGCTCTTGAAGGGGACGCCCGGCTCGACCGCGTCGGGGCCGTCCAGGCCCAGCACGGCGGCCGTGGCGGAGCGGACCAGCCGCAGCAGGTGCCGCTGCCGTTCGGCGGGGGCGAGGGCCGCGAGCGCGGAGCCCGGGGAGGAGTCCTCGGCGGTCCCGGCGGTCCCGGCGGTCTCGTCCGGGGCGTCGGCCGCGGTTCCGGCGCGGGCGCCCGCGGGACCGGCGGCCCGGTCCGCCGCCTCGGGCTCCGGCAGCTCCGGCAGCCAGTGCCGGCGGCGCTGGAAGGGGTAGGTCGGCAGGTCCACGGTCCGCCCGCCGGCGAGGTGCGGCGAGAGGTCCACGGGGAGGCCGAGGGTGTGGGCCTGGGCGAGGGAGCGCAGCAGCCGGTCCGGGCCGCCGTCGTCGCGGCGCAGCGTGCCGGTCACGGCGACCGGGACGTCCCGCTGTTCGGCGATGTCCTGGACGGCCGAGGTGAGGAGCGGGTGGGCGCTGCACTCGACGAACGCGGTCCGGCCGTCGCCGAGCAGCGCCTCGACCGTGTCCTGGAAGCGGACGGTGCCGCGCAGGTTGCGGTACCAGTAGGAGGCGTCGAGCGGTTCGCCGTCGATGCGGCGGACCAGCAGCGTGGAGTAGAACGGCACCTGGGGGGCGCGGGGGGCGACCGGGGCGAGCGCGGCCAGCACCTCGGCCTCGATCTCCTCCACATAGGCGGAGTGCGAGGCGTAGTCCACGGGGAGGCGGCGCACCCGGACGCCGTCGCGCTCCAGGTCGGCGGCGAGCGCGTCGAGGGTGCCGGGGTGGCCGCCGACGACGGTGGCGGAGGGGCCGTTGACCACCGAGATCTCGGCGCCGGCGTACCGCTCGTCCCGCAGCAGCTCGGCGACCCGGTCGGCCGGGAGGGCGAGGGATGCCATGGCACCGCGCCCGGCGAGGCTGCGGGCGATGACCTGACTGCGCAGCGCCACCACCCGGGCCGCGTCCTCCAGCGACAACGCACCCGCCACACACGCGGCCGCGATCTCACCCTGCGAATGACCCACCACGGCCGCCGGCTCCACACCCCACGACCGCCACACCGCCGCCAGCGACACCATCACCGCGAACGACACCGGCTGCACCACATCGACCCGCTCCAGACCAGGAGCACCCTCAGCCCGCCGCAACACCTCCGACAAAGACCAGTCCACGAACGGCGCCAGAGCCGCCTCACACGCCCCCACCGACTCCCGGAACACCGCCACCGAATCAAGGAGCTCCGCGCCCATACCGGCCCACTGCGCCCCCTGACCCGGGAACACGAACACCACACCCTCGTCCGCACCGGGGACCGCACGGCCCCGGGTCACGGCGGTGGAGTCGTCGCCCTCGGCCAGCGCCCGAAGTCCGCACTCCAGTTCGGTACGGTCGTCGCCGAGGACCACCGCACGCCGCTCGAACACCGAACGCGTCACCGCGAGACTGTGCCCGACATCGGCCGCCGCCCACTCCGGACGTTCCGCCCACCGCTGGAGCAACCGCGCCGCCTGCACCCGCAGCGCACCCTCCGAACGCGCCGACAACGGCAGTACGGCGGTGCCCGGAGCGTGGGGGGCCTCGGTGGCCGCGGGCAGGGCCGCCGCGGGGGCCTCGGAGAGGACGAGGTGGCAGTTGGTGCCGCCCATGCCGAAGGAGCTGACACCCGCGTGGCGCGGCCGGTCGGGGCGCGCCGGCCAGGGGACGGGGGTGGTGGGGACGGTCAGGCCGAGGCGTTCCAGCGGGATGCCGGGGTGGGGGGTGTCGTGGTTGAGGGTGGCCGGGACCGTGCCGTGGCCGAGGCACAGCGCCGCCTTGACCAGGCCGACGATGCCCGCCGCGCCCTCCAGGTGGCCCACGTTGGTCTTCGCCGAGCCCACCGCGAGCGGGCCCGCGTCACGGCGCGCGGTGCCGAGCACGGCGCCCAGTGCGGCGGCCTCGACGGGGTCGCCGGCCGGGGTTCCGGTGCCGTGCAGTTCGACGTAGCCGATGTCCTCGGGGGTGACACCCGCCCGCCGCAGCGCGGCCCGGACGACGTCCTCCTGGGCGGCGCGCTCGGGCGCGGTCAGGCTCGTACCGCCGCCGTCGTTGTTGACGGCGCCGCCGCGGATGACGCAGTGCACGCGGTCGCCGTCGGCGAGGGCGTCGGCGAGCCGCTTGAGGACGACGACGGCGCCGCCCTCGCCGCGGACGTAGCCGTTGGCGCGGGCGTCGAAGGTGTGGCAGCGGCCGTCCGGCGACAGGGCGCCCATGCGCTCCATGCCGAGGGTGCTCTCCTCGGCGAGGATCAGGTTGACGCCGGCGGCGAGGGCGAGCGTGGACTCGCCGCGCCGCAGGCTCTCGCAGGCCAGGTGGACCGCGACCAGGGAGGAGGACTGGGCGCAGTCGACGGTCATGCTCGGGCCGCGCAGGCCCAGCAGGTAGGAGACGCGGTTGGCGACCATGCCGCGGTGCAGCCCGGTCGCGGTGAGGCCGGAGACGGCGGCCGGGCCGGTGCGGCGCACCAGGGTGGCGTAGTCGTCGTTGATGATCCCGGCGAACACGCCGGTGCGGGTGGCGCCGAGGCCGGCCGGGACGATCCGGGCCTCCTCCAGCGCCTCCCAGGTGAGTTCCAGCATCAGCCGCTGCTGCGGGTCCATCGCGGCGGCCTCACGCGGGGAGATGCCGAAGAAGGCCGCGTCGAAGCGGTCCTTGTGCGCGACGCGCCCGGCCCACCGCCCGGTGCGCTCGTCCCGGGTGACGGCGCTGGTGCCGCTCACCAGCAGCCGCCAGAACTCCTCCGGGGAGTCGGCGCCCGCGACGCGGCAGGCCAGGCCCACGACGGCGACGGCCTCGTCCTCGACGCCGCGCCCGGGGCTCACGGTCCCCTCTTGTGTACGCATCTGAACTCGTGTCCCCTTGGCTGTCGTGGGCTTTGGCTGCGGTGGTGGGGGTGCGGCAGGGCACCGGGTCGGCGACCGGGGGTCAGCTGGACAGGACCGCCTTGAGCACCGTCTGGCCGGCGACCGCCCGCAGGGCAGCCTCGTGGTCGGCCAGCGGGAAGGACGTCACCAGGCCGCGCAGGTCGAAGCGGGCGGTGAGGGCCGGCAGCAGTCGTACGTACTCGGTGAGATGGGCGCCGGTGAACGCCCAGGAGCCGACCACGTCCAGCTGCCGGTACACGATCTGGTGGGGGTTGAGCAGGGTGTCCCCGGCGTCCGTGTACTGGCCGATGATCAGGTAGGAGCCGCCGCGGCGGGCGAGTGTCAGGCCCTGGGCCACGGCCGCGGGCACGCCCGCGCACTCGATGACCAGGTCGGCGCCCCGGCCGCCGGTCTCCGCGCGCACCCGGTCCAGCGCGGCCTCCACCCCACCGGGTCCGGTGATGTCCACGTGGACGTCGCCGATGCCGGCCTTGACCGCGAGGTCGAGCCGGGCGGCCGGACCGCCCACCACGATCACCTTGGCGGCACCGGCGAGCCGGGCGAGCGCGGCGGCGGCGAGGCCGACCGGGCCCGCGCCCTGCACCACGACGGTCTCGCCGAGCCGCACCGGGCGGCGCTCGTACAGGGCGTGCACGACGGTGGGGCCGGCGCAGGCGAAGGCCATGGCCGCGAGCGGGTCGACGCCGTCGTCGAGCCGCACCACGGTGGTGCCCTCGTGCAGCACGATCGCCTCGGCCCAGGCACCGGCCAGTTCGGAGCCGTCGGCGAGTGCGCGGTTGACGCCGTAGGTGCGCCGGTTCTCGCACAGCGTCGGTTCGCGGTGCAGCCGGCAGGGCACACAGGTGCCGCAGGTGATCGAGGAGGCCCACATCACCGTGTCGCCGGGGCGCAGTTCGGTGCCGGCGGCGTCCCGGCGCGGGGTGCCGGGCCCGAACTCCTCCACGGTGCCGAGTCCTTCGTGGCCGAGGACCAGCGGGGTGGGGATGGCGAGGTGGCCCTGCTGGAGGTGCAGGTCGGTGCCGCAGATCCCGCCGTGGCGGCAGCCGACGAGCATGCCGCCCGCGGGGGGCGCGGGGACCTCGAACTCCCGCAGGCGCAGCGGCTCCTGGAAGGCCTCCAGGACGACGGCCCGGGCCCGCTGTCCGACGCGGCTCATACGAGGGCCCCCTCGAGCGCGGCGAGGAAGGTGGTGTCCAGCGGGCGCAGCGGCTCGGTGTCGCGGCCGACCACGTACTCGGGGCGCGGCTCGCCCGGCCAGCTGGGCAGGTTGGCCGTGTCGTTGTACGTCATGATGGCGAGCCGGCGCGGGAAGGGCGACATGTTGGGCGCCGAGCCGTGCACGATCTCGGAGGAGAACAGCACCACCGAGCCCGCCGGTCCCTTGGGGCTGGCCATGCCGCGCTCGGCGACCATGCCGGAGAGCTGCTCGGCGGTGAGCGCGATGTCGTCCGGGTCGAGGTGCTGCTCGGAGCGCGTGGCGCGGCGGCTGTCGTTGACCAGGCCGGAGCGGTGCGAGCCGGGCAGGAAGATGACCGGACCGTTGAACTCGTCGACGGCGTCGAGGAACAGGGCGACGTTGACCTGGCGGGGGGCGGGCAGGTTGTCGGCGATGCGCCAGGCGACGTAGTCCTGGTGCCAGGCCCACTTCTCGCCGCCGAAGCCCGGCTTGGCGTTGATCTTGAACTGGTAGATGTACACGTCGTCGGTGAGCAGCTGCTGCACCGGGACGAGCAGGCGCGGGTCGCGGATCAGACCGGCGTACTCCGGCTGGCGCTGGTGGGAGGCATAGACGGCGCGGACCCGCTCGCCGTCCTCCTCGACCACCCGCTGCGGGCCGGGAAGCGCGGAGTCCCGCTCGAACGCCTCGCCGAGGAGGGCCGCCTCGTCGGTGGACAGCAGGGAGTCCAGCAGCAGGAATCCGTCCTCGTGGTACCGGTTTATCTGTTCCTGGGTCAAGCGCATGGGAATTCCTCTCCGGAAATACCGGAAGTCTGGTGTGAGGTGAGTGCCGGACGGGGTCCGGGAGATCGGGGACGCGGTGCGGCGGTTCCGCATTCGGCGGGCGGACGGGGCCGGCCTTCTGGGCCGGCCCCGCTATCCCATGAAATTCCCGCCGTCCACGATGATCTGCTGGCCGGTGACATAACCGCTCGTGGCGGTCACCAGGAATTCCAGGGCATCGGCGACGTCCTGAGCGGTGCCGATGCGCCCGGCGGGGATCGTGCGGAGGATGTCCGCGCGGCGAGCGGGATCGTCGAGGCGGTAGCGCTCCACGACCTCGGGGGTGTCGGTGAAGCCGGGGATCAGGGCGTTGACCCGGATCGCCGGGGCCAGTTCCAGCGCCAGGCACTTGGTCAGCTGGAGCAGTCCGGCCTTGGCGGCGCAGTAGTTCGCGCCGTTCGCCCGCGGCCGGATCGCGGTGGTGGCCCCCACGTTGACGATCGCGCCACCGCCCGCCTCCAGCATGGCCGGGGCCAGTGCCCGGGTGAGCCGGTACGGACCGGACAGGTTGACCGCGAGGACCTCGTCCCAGTCCTCGTCGTCGAGGTCCAGGAAGGGACGGTCGCGGTTGATGCCCGCGTTGTTGACGAGCACCTCGGGTGCGCCGCCGGCGGCGAGGATCCGGGCGCAGCCCTCCCGCACCTGCTCGGGCCTGGCCACGTCCAGCCGTACGGGCTCGATCCGCCCGCCGCCGGCGGCCGCCGCCTCGTCGGCCGCGGCCTTGTCCCCGCGGTAGAGAGCGTAGACGTGGTGGCCCAGGCCGGCGAGGCGCAGGCTGAGGGTGAGCCCGATGCCCCGGGTGCCGCCGCTGACCACCGCTGTGCGCCGTGCGGTCATGGCGTCAGGACCAGTAGGTGAGGGTGCCCTCGGCGGTGACGCCGAGGAAGAACGACAGGGCGACCCGGCGGCCGGGGCCCTCGTTGCCGCGGACGGCGTGGTAGTTGCGCGGGTCGAACAGCACCGCGTCGCCCGCGCCGGGCGTGACCAGGACGCTCGGCTCGCGCTCCGCGAGCTCCTCCGCGTAGCCGTAGCCGTCGCGGTAGGCCTCGTCGCCGGGCAGCCAGCGGCGGCGGAAGATCCTGGTGGCGCCGCCGCCCTCGGGCATGGACAGGTACCAGTTGAAGCCGAGCTGGGCGATGACCGGCTCGTCGAGCGTGCCGGGCATCTCGCGGCCGATCTCGTCCCAGTGCATCTTCATGCCGCCGGTGGTCTCGCGGATCATCCCGGCGTACATCTCGCGGCCGTCGGCGCGGGCGGGGCGCATCGCGCCGCCCCAGGCGCGGCGGATGCGGTCCACGGCCGGCCGCAGCGGGTCGCCGCCGTCGAGCAGGACGGAGCGGTGCCTGGCGGACTGCTCGGCGTCCTGCCAGTAGGCGCCGCCCAGCCCGTGGGCGTCGTAGTGGTCGTAGGCGGCCGGGCCCAGCTTGGGGATCCGGGGGACGACGATCTCCTCGTCGTAGGAGCCCATGGGGCAGGTGTCGAGGCCGCGCAGGACGCCCGCGCATTCCTCGGGGGTGCCGAAGTTCCGTACGACGACGGCGCCCAGGTGGCCGGCGGCGAGCCGGACGAGGTGGTCGCGCGTCAGTTTCTCGGGAGTTTCGACGGTTTCGGCGTCGAAGAGGACGTATATCGGGGTCTCGTTGCTGCTGACATTCTCCCGCGCCGGGGCGGTTGCTGTTCCCACGTGTTCTCCAGATGATTGCTCAAGGAACAGGGTGTTTCTCGTTTCGCGGCGATTCTTCGTACGCTGTTCTGTCCGTTGAATCGACCGTACGAGGGGGCGATGGGGGTCCACACCCCTATCTCGCCCCTAAGCCCCCTGCAGGGCGTCTGTGTGCGCGGTGACCGTGCTGATCACCGCGGACGGGTGGTCGCTCAGGTAGAAGTGGCCGCCGGGGAAGATCCGCAGGGCGAAGTCCCCGGTGGTGTGGTCGCGCCACGCGGCCGCCTGCTCGGCGGTGACCCGCGGGTCGCTGTCGCCGAGCAGGGCGACGACCGGGCAGCGTACGCAGGCGCCGTCCTCGGGGGTGTAGGTCTCCACGGCGGTGAAGTCGGCGCGGACGGCGGGTACGACCAGCTCGATCAGTTCCGGGTCGTCGAGCATGCGCACGTCGGTGCCGCCGAGCCGGCCCAGCTCCGCGAGCAGTTCGGCGTTTGGCAGCCGGTGGATGCCGTCGTCGCGGCTGAGCGAGGGCGCCCGGCGGCCGGAGGCGAGGAACAGGTCCGGGGTGCGGGGCGCGCCCGACCGCTCCATGCGGCGGATCGTCTCGAAGCCGACGACGGCGCCCATGCTGTGCCCGAAGAACACCAGCGGGCGGTCCGCGGGCACGGTCGCCGCCAGTTCGGCGGCGATGGCCCCGGCGAGCGCGTCGACGTCGGTGAGGCAGGGTTCGCGGTGCCGGTCCTGGCGGCCCGGGTACTGCACGGCGAGCACGTCGTAGCGTGCGGACAGGGCCTCGGACCAGGGGTAGTAGAAGCTGGCGGAGCCGCCGGCGTGCGGGAGGCAGACCAGGGTGGCCGCGGCCCGGGCCGGCCGGCCGTGGTAGCGGCGCAGCCAGGGCCCGGGGTGGTCGAGGGGCGGTGTTCGCCCGGCGGCGGGCAGTCCGGCGCCGATCACGAGGCGACGAGGTCGCCGCGCAGCAGCGAGGCGCCCTCGGGTACCTCGGCCGGGTCGGAGCCCTGGTGCAGCACCCGGTTGTCGCGGTCCACGAAGACCACGTGGGGCTCCAGCCCGCGGGCCTCGGCGTCGGTGACGGTGGCGTAGGCGATGACGATGACCAGGTCGCCGGGGCTGATCAGCCGGGCGGCGGCGCCGTTGATGCCGATGACGCCGGTGCCGCGCGGGCCCTCGATGACGTACGTCGACAGGCGGTTGCCGTTGTCGATGTCGACGATGTCGACCTTCTCACCGGGCAGCAGGTCGGCGGCCTCCATCAGGTCGGCGTCGATGGTGACGGAGCCGACGTAGTGCAGGTCGGCCTGGGTCACCGTGGCACGGTGGATCTTGGACTTGAACATGGTCCGGTACATACGGTTCGTCTCCTGTGTCCTTGCGGAGGGCGGATGGACGTGCGGGCGCGGTCAGGCCGCGCTCATGCGGCGGCGCAGGCTCGCGGGGCGCAGATCGGTCCAGTCGGCGGCGACACGGGTCAGGCACTCGTCACGGCTGCCGGTGAACCCCACGGTGCGCCAGCCGGCCGGGGGTTCGGCGTCGGCCGGCCAGACGGAGTGCTGCTCCTCGTCGTTGACGACGATGGCCCAGGCGGTGCTCATCGGGCGTCACCGCCCGGCTTGGTGCCGGAGAACATGAAGAACACCAGCATCATGGAGGCGTCGGGGCGGGCGACGAACTCGTCCATGGCGTCCGCGACGATCTCGCAGGGCCGCTCGGCGGCCGGGTTGACGGCGACCATGGCGTGGGTGCGGGAGCGGATGTTCAGCTGGGGCGCGAGAACGTCCATGCCGACCTCCTCGCTGGAGATGGCGACCGCCTCGACCTTGATGTCGGTGAACCCGGCCTCACGCATGAGCTGTCCCAGCTCCCGGCCGATCAGGCGGTTGCCGCCGCGGCTGGCCTGCAGCTCGATGCGCAGCCGGACGACCTCGTCGAACTCGGGCAGGTCGGGCTGCGGGTGCAGCAGCCCCCACAGGGCGTCGTCGACGTCGATGACGGCGAGCCGGCCGCCGGGGCGGAGCACACGGTGGGCCTCGGCGAGCGCGTCCGGGGTGCCCGGCACGTGCTGCAGGACCAGCCGGGCGTGGACGAGGTCGAAGGAGTCGTCGGGCAGTCCGCTCTCCAGCGCCGAGCCCTGCACCAGCGTGAGCTGACCGGGGCGGGCCGGGGTGAGGTGGCCGCGGGCGTGCTCGATCAGGTCCTCGTTGAGTTCCAGGCAGGTGACGGACCCGTCCGGGACCTCCTCCAGCAGGCGCTCGGTGATGTAGCCGGGGCCGGAGCCGATCTCCAGCACGTCGGACTCGTCGGTGAGGCCGAACTCGCGCAGGATCCGGGCCTCCTTGTTCCAGGAGGCGGCGACCTGCTGGCGCAGCCGGTGGATCTCGTTCTCGGGGGCGTGGTGCTCGCCGGGCTGGTAGTAGGAGGACGGGCGCTCCGGGTCCGCGCCGGGCGTCTCGGCGAGGTCGGCGGCGGTGGGCGGAGTCACGGTGGTCATGGTTCTTCTTCCTGGTGAAGTGGTGAGCCGGTGAAGTGGTGAGCCGGTGAAGTGGTGCGGACAACTCGAAGGGTGCCGGTCGGCCGGGCGCCCTGCGGCGGGCGCCTGGTGGGGCGGTGACGGACGGTCAGCGGGGTGCCGGCAGATAGCCGGACTCGGCGAACCAGCCCAGGTAGACGCGGATCAGGTCGCGGTCCAGCGGCGGACAGGAGATGCCGGTGCCGGACAGGTGGGCCCGGGTGGCGTCGTCGCCGAAGCGGACGGCGGTGAAGCCGCCGCCGGCCGGGTCGAAGAGGCTGAGCAGCGGGTAGGCCGCGTTCTCCGGGTCGGCCTTGATCAGCTCGACCCACTCGGCGAGCGGGATCTCGTCCAGGCGGTAACCGAAGTCCCGGACGTGGCCGAGGAGCCGGTTCAGTGGCAGCGGGCGGGTGTTGACCTGGTGGTGGATGCCGCCGAGCGCCTCGGGGCGCCGGGCGACGGCCACGACGGCGCGGGCGACGTAGTCGACGGGCACCAGATCGGCCCCGGCGGTCAGCCCGGCCGGGGCGGCCCCCGCCTGGACGCAGCCCTTGACCACCCGCCACAGCAGGTCGTCGCTCTGGCAGGCGCCGGTGGCCGTGTGCCCGGAGATCCGGCCGGGCCGGTGCACGGTGACCGGCACCCCCGCCTCCCGGGCGAGCCCGACGACCTGCTCGGCGACCCACTTGCTCTGCGTGTAGCCCTGGCGCAGCAGCTCGGGCGGCCCGGCGACGGCGGTCTCGGCGACCGCGGTGCCGTCGGCCGGGGGCCCGGCGAAGACGCCGACCGTGGACACGTGGTGGACGGCGGCCCGGCCGGACGCGGTCGCCAGCCGCAGCACCTCGCGGGTGCCGTCGACGGTGGCGGCGCGCAGCTCCTCGTAGGGCAGCACCAGGTTCACGGCGGCGCCGGAGTGGTAGATCGCGTCGATCCGGCCGGCGAGCGCCCGGTAGGCGTCGCCGGTCAGGCCGAGGCGGGGCGCGGCCAGGTCGCCGGGGACGGGGCGGACGCGGTCGGCGCGGGCAGGGTCCCACAGGCCGTATCCGGACAGCGTCTTCTCCAGCCGCCGCTGGGCGCCCGCCTCGTCCTCGGCCCGCACCAGGCAGTGCACGGTGGCGTCGGTGGCGCGCAGCAGCTCGTCGAGGAGGAAGGCGCCGAGGAAGCCGGTGGCGCCGGTGAGCAGGACGTCGTGGACGCCGCCCGGCCGCTCGGGGGCGGGGAAGCCGGTGATGCCGTCGCCGAGCCGGATGTCGGCGCGCATGGCCTCGACGGGCGCCCCGGCCGGGGCGGCGCCGGCGCCGGCCTCGTCGAGGACCGCGGCGACCCCGGAGACGGTCGGCTCGGCGAACAGCGTGCGCAGCGGCAGTTCGGTGGCGAACTCCTCGCGCAGCCGGAACACCAGCCGGGTCGCCAGCAGCGAGTGGCCGCCCAGGTCGAAGAAGTTGTCGTGGGCGCCGACCGTGTCGAGGCCGAGCAACTCCCGCCAGACCACGGCGACCCGCTCCTCGGTGGGGGTGCGCGGGGCCGTGAACGCGGTCCGGGCGGTGGTCCGCGCGAGTTCGGGCACCGGGAGCTTCTTGCGGTCCACCTTGCCGTTGACGGTCAGCGGCAGCGCCGGCAGGACCACCACGGCGGCGGGCACCATGTAGGCGGGCAGCCGGTCGGCGACGTGCGTGCGCAGCGCGGCGCCGGTCTCCTCGGGGCTCTCGCCGGTGCGGGCACCGGGCTCCAGGGTGACGTAGCCGTACAGGCGGAGTTCGCCGTCGCCGCCGGGCTGCGGCCAGACCACGGCCGCGTGCACGTCCTCGTGGTCGAGCAGGGCGGCCTCGACCTCGCCGGTCTCGATGCGGTAGCCGCGGATCTTCACCTGGTGGTCGGCCCGGCCGACGTACTCGAACTCGCCGCGCGCGGTGAGCCGGGCCAGGTCGCCGCTCTTGTAGAGGCGCTCGCCGGTCCGGTCGGTGAAGGGGTGCGGCACGAACCGGTCGGCGGTCTTGTACGGGTCGCCGAAGTAGCAGCGGGCGAGCCCCGGACCGCCCACGTACAGCTCGCCGGTGACGCCCATCGGTACGGGCTGGAGCAGTTCGTCGAGGGCGTACAGCTCCATGTCGGGCATCGGCCGGCCGATCGGGCTGCGCCGGTTCAGCCGGACGTCCTCGGCGGTCATCTCGCGGATGGTGACGTGGATGGTCTCGGTGATGCCGTACATGTTCACCAGGCGCGGCGAGCGGTCGCCGTGCCGTTCGAACCAGCTGGCGAGCGTGCCGGACTCCAGTGCCTCGCCGCCGAAGATGATCGACCGCAGCGGCAGCTCGTCCGGCTCGTGCCGGGCGTCCACGGCGGCGAAGTGCACGAACGCGGACGGCGTCTGGTTGAGGACGGTGACGCCCTCCTCGCGGACCAGGGCGTAGTAGGCCTCCGGGTCGCGGGCGGTCTCCACCGGTACGACGACGAGCCGGCCGCCGTGCAGCCAGGCGCCCCACATCTCGACCACGGAGACGTCGAAGGCGTAGGAGTGCAGCATCGGCCACACGTCGTGCTCGTCGAAGTCGTAGGCGGGCGTGGCGGTCATCGCGGCGAACATCCGGGCCACGGTGGCGTGCCTGACCTGGACGCCCTTGGGGGTGCCGGTGGACCCGGAGGTGTAGATGACGTAGGCCGCGTTGTCCGGGGTGAGGGGTGCCGGGTCGCGCACGGGCACCGGCCGGGCCGGGTCCGGGAATGGCAGCTCGGGCCGGTCCAGGACGAGGAGGTGGCCGTCGTGCTCCGGCAGGGCCTCGCGCAGCGACGTGTGGGTGATCAGCACGTGCGGGGTGGCGTCGGCGAGGATGCGGGCGAGCCGGGCGGGCGGGTACAGCGGGTCCATGGGGACGTACTGGCCGCCCGCCTTGAACACGCCGAGGATCGCCACCGCCGTGTCCGGGGAACGCTCCAGGAAGAGGCCCACGCGGGTCTCCCGGCCCACCCCGGCCGCGCGCAGCCGGACCGCCAGCGCCTCGGCGCGGGCGTCCAGTTCGGCGTAGGTGAGGTGCTCGCCGCGGCAGGTGACGGCGACGGCGTCGGGCCGCCGCCGGGCGTGCCGGGCGAACGTCTCGTGCAGGCACTCGGTGACCGGGAAGTCCTGGACGCGGCGCCCGATCTCGAGGACCCGGCGGCGCTCGGTGCCGCTCAGCAGCGGCAGCCGGGACAGGGTGGTCTCCGGTGCGGCCACGGCGCCCTCGAGGAGGGTGCCGAAGCGGTCGATCATGCGCTCGGCGGTGCCGCGCTCGAACAGGTCGCTGTCGTACTCCAGGGTGGCCGCCCAGCCCTCGGCGCGCCGGCCGACGATCAGCTGGAGGTCGAAGCGGGAGGTGCCGTTGTGCGTCTCGACCGTCTCCACGCTCAGGCCGGGCAGCTCCAGGGCGCTGGTCGTGGCGTTCTGGAGGACGAACATGGTGCGGAACAGCGGGGTGAGGTGGCTGCCCCGGTCCGGCCGCAGATCCTCGACGATCTTCTCGAACGGCAGCGCCTGGTGGGCGTAGGCGCCCAGCGCGGTGGACCGGGCCCGGCGCACCAGGGTGGTGAAGTCCGGGTCGCCGGACAGGTCCAGGCGCAGCGGCAGGGTGTTGACGAAGAGCCCGATCAGCTCCTCGGTGTCCAGGTCGGTGCGGCCGGCGATCGGGGTGCCGACGAGGATCTCCTGCTCGCCGGTGCAGCGCTGCAGGACGGCGCCGTAGGCGGCGAGCAGGACCATGTACGGCGTGACGCCCAGGGTCTTGGCGAACGCGGCCACCCGCTCGACGAGCGCGTCGGGCAGGCCGCGCCGCACCCGGGAGCCGCGGTATCCGGGCTCCTCGGGGCGGGGCCGGTCGGTGGGCAGCTCCAGGGTGGGCAGTCCGCCGGAGAGCCGCTCGCGCCAGTACGCGAGGTCGGCGTCGAGCCGGCCGGCGTCGAGGCGTTCGCGCTGGCGCCGGGCGAACTCGGCGTACCGCACGGCAGGACGCTCCGGCTCGGGCTGGTCCGCGCCGGTGACCAGCCGGGTGTAGGCGGCGCTGAACTCGCGCACCAGGACGTCCAGCGACCAGCCGTCGCAGACGATGTGGTGCACGGTCAGCGACAGCACGTGCTCGTCGTCGGCGAGCCGGGCCACGGCGGCGCGCAGCAGCGGCGGCCGGTCCAGCGCGAACGGCTCGGCGGCCTGCTCGCGCAGCCACCCGGAGAGGGTGCGCTGGTCCCCGGTGGTGAAGTCCACCAGCGGCACGTCGAGTCCGGCCTCGTCGGCGGGCAGCACGGTCTGCCCGGGGCGGCCCGCGCGGACCCCGAAGGCGGTGCGCAGCGTGTCGTGGCGGCGCACCACGGCCCGGAAGGCCCCGCGTACGGCGTCCAGGTCGAGCCGGCCGGTGAGGCGCACGGCCAGCGGGATGTTCTGCAGCGCGGTGCCCGGCACCAGTTCTTCCATGAACCACATGCGCTGCTGGGCGAACGACAGGGGTTCGGGCGTTCCCGGCCCGGCGGCCGGTCCGGCCGTCGTCTCGATGGTCTGGGTGGTCACTGTTCCACCGCCTCGGCAGTGTCGTGGGTCTGGGCGCGGACGGCGAGCTCCGCCATCCGCCGTACGGTCGGTTCGTCCAGGAACTCCTCCAGCGGCAGCTCGGCACCGAAGAGCCGGCCCGCGCGGGAGATCAGCTGGGAGGCGTTGAGGGAGTCGCCGCCGAGCATGAACAGGTCGTCCTCGGGGCCGATGCCCTCGATGCCGAGCAGTTCCTGCCAGAGGGCGGCGATGCGGGTGACGGGCTCGTCAGCGGCGGGGACGGCGGCCGGTCCGCCGGCGGATCGCGGCTCGACGGCGGTCTCCGGCCGTCCCGCGGGCAGGGGGTCCTTCGCGGGTACGGCCGCCGGGCCCGTCTCCGGGGCCTCGATCCAGTGGCGGCGGCGCAGCATCGGGTGACCGGGCAGGTCCACGACCCGGGGCCGGTAGCCCTCGGCGGAGACCTCCGCCGGTTCGTCGGGGAGTCGTACGGGGACGCCGCGTGCCCACGCCTGTCCCGCGGCCTGGAGCAGATGGCGCCGGTCGGATCCGGACTGCTTCGCACCGCGCAGGGTCGTCACGGGCCGTACGGCGGGACCGGCGACCTGGGCGGCGAACCGGCCCAGCGCCCGGCCGGGACCGAGCTCCAGCAGCACCGCGTCCGGGGCGGCGGCCAGCAGCTCGGCCACACCGTCGGCGAACCGGACGGTGGCCCGGGCCTGCCGGGCCCAGTAGCCGGGGTCGGTCGCCTCGGCGTCGGTGATCCAGGTGCCGGTGACGTCCGAGACGAAGGGGATCTCGGGGGTGCGCAGCTGCACGGTCGCGACCAGTTCGGCGAACGGGCCGGTCATCGGGTCGAGCATCGCCGAGTGGAAGGCGTGCGAGGTGGCCAGCCGCTTCGCCTCCACCCCGCGCCCGGCGAGCCGCGCCTCGGCGGCCGCGACCGCCTCGTGGGTGCCGGACAGCACACAGCGCCGGGGCGCGTTGAGCGCGGCGACACCCAGCTCGGGCCCGGTCAGTTCGGCCGCCTCGGCCTCGGTGAGCTCCACCGCCAGCATGGCGCCGCGCGGCAGTTCGCCCATCAGGCGGCCCCGGGCCGCGACCAGCCGTACCGCGTCGGGCAGGGTGAACACCCCGGCCAGACAGGCGGCCGTCCACTCCCCCAGGCTGTGCCCGAGCAGGGCGGCCGGGCGGACGCCGCGCGACTGCCACCAGCGGGCCAGCGCGTACTCGACGGCGAACAGCGCGGGCTGGGCGAGGCGGGTGTCCACCAGCGGATCGGCGGTGCCCTCGGCGGCGGGCGCGCTCAGCAGGGCCCGCAGGCCGATGCCCTCGGCGGCGAGCAGCGCGGCGACCTCGTCCAGGTGGCGGGCGAACTCCGGCTCGGTGCGCAGCAGTCCGGCGGCCATGCCCTGGTACTGGGTGCCCTGCCCGGGGAAGAGGAAGGCTACCGGCGTCTCCCCGCGGGCGTGCTCCTTCCCGGCCCGGCGCAGGGCGCCGGCGGCCTCGGCGGGGCCGCTCGCGACCACGGCGGCGCGGTGGGGGAAGCGGCGGCGCCGGTGGGCCAGGGTGTGGGCGATGTCGCGGAGGCCGGGGGCCGGGGTGTGCGCGGGGGCGCCGGGTACCGTCGTGCCGGGCGCGCCGGTGCCGGTGCCGGTGGCGGACCGTTCGAGGGCGCCGGCGAGCCGGGAGGCGGCCTCGGCGAGGGCGGTCTCGCTGTGCGCGGAGACCACGATCAGCTGCTCGGCGGTGTCCGTGCCGTCCACGGCGCGCGGTGCGGCGGGCGGCTGTTCGAGCACCACGTGCGCGTTGGTGCCGCCCACTCCGAAGGAGCTGACGCCGGCCCGGCGCGGCCCTTCGCCCGCCGGCCACGGGGTGAGCCGGTCGACCACGGCGAACGGGGACTTCTCGTTCGTGCGGGGGTTGCGCCGGCGGTAGTGCAGGCTCGGCGGCAGCAGGCCCTCGCGCACCGCGAGCACGGTCTTGATGAGGCCGATCACTCCCGAAGCGGCGTTCAGATGACCGACGTTGGTCTTGACCGAGCCGACCGGCACGGTGCCCGGCGCCAGCCCCTCGGCGGTGAACACCTCGTCGAGCGCGGCGAGTTCCACCGGGTCGCCGATGGCGGTGCCGGTGCCGTGCGCCTCGACGTAGCCGACGGCGGCGGGGCTGATCCCCGCCGTCGAGTAGGCGTCGTGCAGCACCTGGACCTGACCGTCGACGCTGGGCGCGGTGTACCCGGTCTTGCGGGCGCCGTCGTTGTTGACGGCCGTGCCCAGGATCACCGCGTGCACCCGGTCGCCGTCGGCGAGGGCGTCGGAGAGCCGCTTGAGCGCGACCACGCCGACACCGCTGCCGAAGACCGTGCCGGAGGCGTCCGCGTCGAAGGCGCGGCAGTAGCCGTCGGGCGACTGGATGCCGCCGGTCTCGTAGACGTACCCCCAGTCCTGCGGCAGCTTCAGGGAGGCGCCGCCGGCCAGGGCCACGTCGCACTGGTAGTCCAGCAGCGCCCGGGCCGCCTCGGCGACCGCCACCAGCGAGGTGGAGCAGGCGGTCTGCACGGTGACGGCGGGCCCGGTCAGGCCGAGCCGGTGGGCGACCCGGCTGGTCAGGTAGTCCTTGTCGTTGCCGTGCAGCAGCGCCGCCGGGTACTCGCCGAGCAGCCTGTCGCGGCCGAGGCCGGGCAGCACGTTGAGCACCAGGTAGGCGTTGAAGGACGTACCGCCCCACACCCCGATCCGGCCGCCGGCCCGCTCCGGGTCGCAGCCGGCGTCCTCCAGGGCCGCCCAGCACTGCTCCAGGAAGAGCCGGTGCTGCGGATCGGCGAGGGCCGCCTCGCGCGGTGTCATGCCGAAGAAGTCCGCGTCGAAGTCCTCCGCGTGCCGCACCGGGGCGACGGCCGGCACATAGCCGTCCGGTGCGCCCTCGGGTACGGCGGTGCGCTCGACGGACTCGACCCCGCCGACCAGGTTGTCCCAGAACCCGGCGACGTCGTCGGCCCCCGGGACCCGGCAGGCGAGGCCCACGACCGCGATCCGCTCGATGTCGTCGGGCTCCGCGGGCTCGCCGGACGCGCCGAGCGCGCCCAGCGCTCCGTCCGTGTCGTACTCCTGCATCGTCACCCTCGGTTCCCCCGGTTCAGCCATCTGCCTGTCCCCTTCTCATGCGGCGCCGCCGGTCGGCGGCCCGCCGGGCCCGCTCGTCCGCCTCCCGGCGTGCGGTGCCCGCGGCGCCCGGCGCCGGGGCGCCGGGGCCCGCGGCGGCGGTGAGGCCGTCCAGGTGGCGGGCGAGCGTGGCGAGCGTGGTGTGCCGCATCAGGTCCACCACCGGTACGTCCACGCCGAGTTCGGCGCGCAGGCGCAGTTGCAGCGCCACGAGTTGCAGCGAGTGGCCGCCGCGGCCGAAGAAGGTGTCGTCGGGGCCGATGTCGTCGGCGCCCAGCAGCTCCTGCCACAGGTCCCGCACCCGCTGCTCGGTCCCGGTCGCCGGGCGGCGCGCCGCGGCCGGACCCGCCGTGGCACGGGTGCGTGCGCGCAGCGCGGGCACGTCGACCTTGCCGTTGGCGGTGAGCGGGATCGCGTCGACCACGTCGACGCGGCCCGGGACCACGGCCGCGGGCAGCCGGGCCGCGAGATGGGCCCGCAGCTCCTCGCCGGTGACGGGCCGGCCGGTGGTCGCCCACGCGGCCAGCTGGGTGTCGCCGGTCGCGTCCTCGAACGCGGCGACGACGGCGTCGGTGACCGCGGGGTGCTCACGCAGCCCGTGCTCGACGCCGGCCGGGTCGACCCGGTGGCCTCGCACCTTCGCCTGCCGGTCGGCGCGGCCCGCGAACACCACGGTGCCGTCGGGCCGGTGCCTGCCCAGGTCGCCGGTGCGGTACAGCCGTACGCCCGGAAGGCCGGCCGGGTCGGCGGCGAACCGGCCGGCGGGGTCGCCGTCCAGGTAGCCGGCGGCCAGGTGCGGCGAGCGGACGACGATCTCGCCCAGCTCGCCGACGGCGGCCGGTACGGTGCCGCGCAGCACGAGCAGCTGGGTGCCGTCGACGCCGCGGCCCAGCGGGACGGTCTCGTCCGCCGCCGGGTCGCCCACCGGGGACCAGGCCGGGGCCTGGGGGGTCTCGGTGGCGCCGTAGAAGGCGGCGAGCCGGGCGCCGGGGGCGAGCCTGCGCAGGACGGCCGTCTCCCGGCCGGTGAGGACGTCACCGCCGAGGAACACATACCGCAGGTCGGGCAGGCAGCCGTCGGCGAGCCCGCCGAGGAAGCGGACGGTCGGCGGGGTCAGGTGCAGCACCGTGATCCGCTCCCGGCGCAGCCACGCCCCGTACGCCTCGGGCGTCGCCAGGTCGTCGGCGCCGGGGACGTGCAGCCGGGCGCCGAGCGCCAGCGGCACGAACACGTCGCGCAGCAGCGGGTCGTGGCTCAGCCCGGAGGTCAGCGCGAACCGGTCGACCGCGGAGACCTCGAAGACACGGGTGTACCAGTCGACGAAGTGCGCGAGCGGCCCGTGCGGTCCGACGACTCCCTTGGGGGTGCCGGTCGTACCGGAGGTGAAGGCGACGTAGGCGGTGTCGTCCGGGCGGGCCGTAACCGCCCCGGGGCCGGGTACGGCCGGCTGTGCGGCGGAGCGCGGCACGGTGACCACGCGGGCGAACGCCGGCGCCGTACCCAGCGTCTGCGGGGTGTCCGCGCCCGTCTCCAGCCAGGCCCGGGCGCCCAGCGCCTCGGCGATCAGCCGGCGCCGCTGTTCCGGGTGGGCCCGGTCCAGCAGGGCGAAGGCGGCGCCGGTGCGCAGCGCCGCGAGGACCGCGACGACCAGCTCGGGGCCGCGGGTGGCGTGGACGGCCGCCACGTCGCCGCGTCCGACGCCGGCCGCGCGCAGCTCGCCCGCCAGGGTGGCCACCGCCTCCTCCAGGGCGCCGTAGGTCAGCTCGCCGCCCCGGTGGCCGAGGGCCACCGCGGTGGGCCGCTCGGCGGCCCGGCGCGCGGCCCGCTCGTGCACCGCGGCGGTCCACGGGCCGGCCGGCAGCGGCGCCGCCGGGTCGGGCAGCGCGGCCGGGCGGGGCGCGTCCAGGTCGGCCAGGGCGCGGTCCGGCTCGGCGGCCGCCGCCGCGAGGAGGGCCTCGAACTGGTCGAGGAAGGCGGCGACCGTGCCCGCGTCGAACAGCGAGGCGTCGTAGACCAGGTCCAGGCCGAGGGAGCCGTCGGCGCCGGGCTTGACGTAGAGGGTGAGGTCGAAGCGGGCGGCGAGGTCCTCGGTCTCCACCAGGCGGGTCCGCACGCCCGGCACCGGCGGCAGCGAGTCGTCCAGGTTGAGCATGTTGAACAGCACCTGGAAGACGGGCGTGCGGAGCGGGTCGCGGGCGACGGCGAGACGCTCCACGATCCGCTCGAACGGCACCCCCTGGTGCGCGTCGGCCTCCAGCGCGCCGCGCCGCACCCGGTGCAGCAGTTGCCGGAAGGACGGGGTCCCGGACAGGTCGGTGCGGACCGGCACGGTGTTGACGTACAGTCCGACGCCGTCCTCCAGGTCGCGCCGCACCCGGCCGGCGACGGGCATGCCGACCACGATGTCGTCCTGCCCGGACCAGCGGGCGAGCAGCGCCTTGTACCCGGTCAGCAGGGCCATGGACAGCGAGGCGCCGTCCTCGCCCGCGAGGCCGCGCAGTCGTTGCGCCGTGTCGGCGTCGAGGGTCCGGCGGGCCCGGGATGCGGGCCGTACGGCCTGGTCGCGGCGGGGCCGGTCGGTGGGCAGCCGCAGTTCGTCCGGGGCGCCGGTGAGCGCCTCGACCCAGTGCCCCAGCTCGGCCGCGCCGTCCTCGCCCTCCTGCCGCGCCCGCTGCCAGGCCGCGAAGTCCGCGTACTGCACGGGCGGTTCGGCGGGCGGTACGGGCGAGCCCTGGACGCGCGCGGTGTAGGCGGCGGTGAGTTCGCGCACCACCAGCCGCATCGACCAGCCGTCGGCCGCGATGTGGTGCACGGACAGCTGGACGACGTGGTGGCCGTCGGCCAGCTTGAGCAGCTGGGTGTGGAGCGGGGAGGCGGTGAGGTCGAAGCGGCGTGCGGTGAAGCGCGCGGTGTGCTCCGCGCGGGCGCTCTCGCGGGCGTCCGGGGCGTGCCCGGACAGGTCCACGAGCGGCAGCACGTCCTCCACGCCGGGTTCGGTGACGACCTGCCGGGGGCTGCCGTCGACGGTCACGTAGACCGTGCGGAGCACCTCGTGGCGCCGGATCACGTCGTGCAGCGCCGCGCGCAGGGCGGCGGTGTCGACGTCGCCCTCCAGGTGGAGTTCGCCCGCGATGCGGTAGGCGAGCCCGCCGGGCTGGAGCTGTTCGACGAACCACAGCCGCGCCTGCGCGGAGGACAGCGGCAGCCCCTGGGGGCCGCGCGGCAGCACGGGCAGCGGCTTCGGTGCCTCGGCGCCGGCCGTGGCCGCGCCGGTCGCGGCGAGGGCGTCGATCCGGACGGCGAGCGCGGACAGCTCGGGTGCGTCGAACAGGTCCCGCAGCGGGAGTTCGACGCCGGTGCGCTCGTGCAGCCGGGCGGCGGCCCGGACGGCGAGCAGGGAGTGTCCGCCCAGCTCGAAGAAGTGCGCGTCCGCGCCGACCCGGTCGAGGCCGAGGAGCTCGGCCCACACCTCGGCGACGGCCCGCTCGGTGGCCGTGCCGGGCTCGCGAAGCGGTTCGCCGGACTCCTCGGCCAGCTCCTCGGGGGCCGGCAGCAGGGCGCGGTCCACCTTGCCGTTCGGGTTGAGCGGGAAGGCGTCCAGCAGGAACAGATGGGTGGGGATCATCGCGGAGGTGAGCCGCTCGGCGAGGTGGGCGCGCAGTCCGGCGACGGTGGCGGTCACCGCGGCCGCGGGCTCCCGGAGGGCGTAGCCGACGAGGGTCAGCCTGCCGTCCCTGCCGGGCCGGGCCAGCACCACGGACTCGCGCACCCCGGGGTGGCTGTCCAGGGCGTCCTGGACCTCGGCCGGTTCGACCCGCACCCCGCGGATCTTCACCTGGTGGTCGGCGCGGCCCAGGTAGTGCAGCCGGCCGGTGCGGTCGAAGCGGACCCGGTCGCCGGTGCGGTAGACCCGGGCGCCCGGTGTCGCGGAGAACGGGTGCGGGACGTACCGGTCGGCGGTCAGGTCGGGCCGGTTCTGGTAGCCCCGGGTGACACCGGTGCCGCCGAGGTACAGCTCTCCGACGACCCCGGGCGGTACCGGGCGCAGCTCCGCGTCGAGGACGTACAGCTCGGTGCCTGGCAGGGCACGGCCGATGGGCGGCACGCCGCCGTCGGGCTCGCACACCTCGGTGGTGCAGAAGACGGTGATCTCGGTGGGGCCGTACGCGTTGACGATCCGGCGGCCCGGCGCCCAGGTGCGCACCAGGTCGGCGGAGATGGCCTCGCCGACCGAGGTCAGCTCGGTGACCTCGGGCAGTTCGGCGGGGTCCATGGTGGCCAGCACCGACGGGGTGGCGCTCAGCGTGGTGATCCGCTCGCGGCGGATGGTGTCCACCAGCGGCGGCCCGGGGCGCAGGTGCTCGCGCGGCGAGACGACCAGGGTGGCGCCGGTGGTCAGCGCCATCATCCATTCCCAGGTGCTGACGTCGAAGCTGATGGAGGCGTTCTGCAGCACGCGCCGGCCGGGCGCGGACGGCATGGACTCGCGGTGCGCCAGGTCGAAGTCGACCAGGCCCGCGTGTTCCACCATCACGCCCTTGGGGCGGCCGGTGGAACCGGAGGTGTAGATGACGTAGGCGAGCCGGCCGCCGTCCGGTTCGGGCAGCGCGGGGGCGTCGGCCGGCGGCTCGGGTACGTCGTCCAGGTGCAGCACCGGTACGTCCACGGCGGGCAGCCGGTCCACCACCGTGCGCTGGGCGAGCAGCAGGGCGACGGCGGAGTCCTCGATCATGTACTCCAGGCGCTTGACCGGGTAGGTCGGGTCCAGCGGGATGTAGGCGCCGCCCGCCATGAGGACGGCGAGCAGCCCGACGAACAGCCGTGGGGTGCCGTCGCCGGTGAGTCCTACCTTGACCTCGGGGCCCACGCCACGGCTCCGGAGTACGAGGGCCAGATCGCGTGCCTGGTCCACGAGCTGGCGGTAGGTCAGCTGCTCGTCCCCGCAGGCGACGGCGACCGCGCCGGGGGTGCGGGCGGCCTGGTCGAGGACCAGCTCGTGCACGCCCCGGCGGTCCAGGGCGGCCCGGTCGCCGGGCCTGCTCCAGTCGGTGAGCACCTGCCGGTGCTCCTCGGGGGCGAGCATCTCCAGCGTGGCGTGCGGGGCGTCGGGGCGGGTCGCGCAGGCGGCGGCGAGCGCGGCGAAGTGCCGGCCGAGGGCCTCTGCGGTGCGCGGCTCGAACAGGTCGACGGCGTAGCGCAGGGAGCAGCTGACCCGCCCGTCGACCTCCTCGGCGAAGACGGCGAGGTCCTGCTCGCTGCCCTGCACCGGCACCGGGTACGGCCGCATCTCCAGGTCGCCGACGGACAGCCGGGCCCCGGCCGCGCCGGTGGCGAACAGGGACAGGCCCTGCTCGGAGTGGACCGAGGTGGACTCGTAGTAGAAGGCGACGTCGAACAGGCCGGTCCCGGCGCGGTCCCGGGCGACCTGCTCGGCGACCAGCGGATAGGGGTAGTCCTGGTGCTCCATCGCGTCCAGCGCGGTCTCCCGCACCTGCTCCAGCAGGCCGCGGAAGGTCCCCCGCCGCTCGATCCGGGTGCGCAGCACCATCAGGTTGGCGAAGTAGCCGACGACCTCCTCGAAGGCGGGCCGGCCGCGGCCGGTGGCGACCGAGCCGAGCCAGACGTCCTCCTGGCCGGTGTAGCGGTGCATCAGCAGGTTGAACACCGCGAGGACGGCCGTGTAGAGGGTGCCGCCGGTCTCCCGCGCGAGCCCCCGCAGCGCGGCCGTGACGTCCGCGTCGAGGGTGAACGCGTGCACGGCGGTGCGGTGCCCGGGCCGGGCCGGACGCGGCCGGTCGGCGGGCAGCTCCAGCCGGGGGATCTCGCCGTCGGCGGTGTCCAGGGCCTTCGCCCAGTGCGCGGCGCTCGCCCGGCCGCGCGGCCCGGTGACCAGGTCCTGCTGCCAGCGCACGTACTGGGGGTAGTCGGCCGCGGGCACCGCGAGCCGGACCGGGCGCCCGGCGCGGGCCGCGGGGTAGGCCTGCTGGAGGTCGCGCAGCAGCAGCGAGAAGGCCCACAGGTCGGCCGCGATGTGGTGGGTGCCGATCAGCAGGACGCTGCGTCCGGCACCGGGCCGCAGCACCTCGCAGCGAAGGAAGGCGCCGGCGGCCAGGTCGTACGGCCGCTCCACGAAGGCGGTCACGGCCGCGTCGACGTCGGCGCCGCCGGTGAGGTCCCGCTCGGCGAAGTCGACGCGGATGCCGGTCAGCACGCGCTGCACCAGTTCCCCGCCCTCGCGCAGCACGGCGGTGCGCAGCACCGGGTGGTGGTCGAGGATGCGCTGCAGCGCGACGCGCAGGGCCGGGGCGTCCAGCTCCCCGGTGACCTCCGCGGCGAAGCACAGGTTGTAGGCGGGGCTGCCGGGGTTCATCTGGTCGAACAGCCACAGGGCCCGCTGGCCTTCGGAGACCGGGTGGGTGACCGGGGCGGTGGGGGGCGCCTCGGGGCCGTCCTCCGCCGGGGCGGTCGCGGACCGGCCGGTGCCGTCCGCCTGGGCGGCGGCCCGGCGCAGCAGGCGCTCTCTGAGCAGGGCGCGGCGGGCGTCCGCCGGGTCCGGGACACCTGTCGTGGGCGGTGCCTGATGTGTCGTCATATCTCACTCGCCGCGTCGTCGGCCAGCCTGCCCAGCAGCGAGTCCACCTCCTCCGGGGAGAGCGCGTCGAGGTCGTCGAGCAGCCGCTCGATGTCCGCGGGGTCGTCGAGGTCGGGGCCCTGTCCCGGCGATGCGGCGGACGGTGCCGGGACGGGCGTGCCGGGCCCGGCGTCCGGTCCGGACGTCAGCCACTCGGCCAGGTCCGCGGCCAGGTCGACCGGGGTGGCCCCGCGCAGCAGCCGCACGACGCTGATCTCCGCGCCGAAGACGGCCGCGACCCGGCGGCGCAGCTCCAGTCCGATGACCGAGTCCACGCCCAGCCGGTTGAGCGGCTTGAGCGCCGGCACCCGGTCCACGCCGGTGCGCAGCATCGCCGCGGCCGCCTCACGCACCCACTCGGTCAGGGCCGCGAGACGGGTGTCGGGGTCGGCGGCGCGCAGCGCGTCCAGGTCGAGGACGGCCTCCTCGGCCGTCACCGCGGCCGGTGCCGCGGTCGCCGGCGCGGGGGTCTCCCGGCTCCGCCAGACCGAGCGGCCGATGTGCAGCAGGGGGCTTCCGGCCGCGTCCAGCACGGTGGTGCGGGCGGTGCCGTCGGCGGCGCGCAGCACGTGCACCCGCTCGGCCCGGACGTCGTCGTGCGGTCCGCCGTAGGCGCTGATGTCGTGCAGTGCGGTCGGCGCGTGGGCGCCGAGGACCGCGGCGGTGACGCGCAGCGCCAGCTCCAGATGGGCGCGCCGGCCGGTGCCGGTGCCCGGGCGCAGGCGTACCAGGGTGTCGTCCCCGTCGTGCACGGCGGAGGCGACGGCGGTGTCCGCGACGTACCGGTGGGCGGTGCACCGGGCCGTCAGCTCGGCCGGGTCGGGCAGCAGGGGCGCGGCCGCCGGGCCGGTGCCGGGCCGGGCGGTGGCGAGCCGGAGCCAGCCGGTGTCCGGGGTGCGGGCGTGCACGGCGACGGCGTCCGCGCCCGGGGCGACCGGCGCGGCGAGCACCGAGGCCTCCTCCGGCGCCAGGTCGTCGCCGCCGTCCCAGGTGACCGTGACCGGACCCGCCGTCGCGGCGGGGCCGAGGCCGGACAGCGCGGCGGCCGCCACCTGTCCGGCGAACTGGGCCTGCCGGCCGCGCAGCGCGGGCCGCGGGGCCTCGGCGGTGACGGCCGTGAGGAACCGCACCCGGTGTCCGCCCACGGGCGCGCCGGCCCGTACGGTGCCGGTGCGCCGCAGCTCCCACAGGGTGCGCAGCACGTTCTCCTGCTCGGCCTCGCCGCGCCGCAGCGTGGGCAGCACCAGCGGGGTGACCCCGCGGGCGGCGCAGCAGTCGGTGAGGGAGGGGCCCAGCGTGGGGTGCGGGCCGACCTCGACGAAGGTACGGCAGCCCAGCTCCAGCAGGGTGTCGACGGCCTGCACGAACCGCACCGGCTCGCGCAGGTTGGCGGCCCAGTGGGCGCCGTCCGCGCAGGTTCCGTCGAGCAGGGTGCCGGTGACCGTCGACACCAGCCGGCCGGCAGTGGCCCGGGGCCGGGCGAGGTCCCGGGCCGCCTCGGCGAACTCGGCGCGCAGCGGCTCGAGGAAGCGGCTGTGGAAGGCGATGTCGCCGGGCAGGGTGCGGGCGAACACCTCGCGGCCGGTCAGCTCCGCCACGATCGCCTCGACCGTGCCGGCGTCCCCGGCGACGAGCGTGGCCTGCGGGGCGTTCCAGGCGGCGACGTCGGCGCCGCCGCCGTAGGTCGCGATGAGCGCCTCGGCCCGGCCGGCGTCGATGCCGAGCAGCGCGGTGCGGCCGGTGCCCACGGCCTTGCGCATCAGCTCGCCGCGCAGCCGGGCCAGGCGCAGCGCCTCGGGCAGGTCCAGGGCGCCGGCCGCGGCCGCGGCCGCGATCTCGCCGAGGCTGTGTCCGGCGAAGTGGTCGGCCACCAGGCCTCGTTCGGCCAGCAGCCGGGCCAGGGCGATCTGCAGCGCGACCAGCGTGGGCTGGAGGACCGCCGGGTCCGCCAGCTGCGACTCCCCCTCGGGTGCGGCCAGTTCGGCGAGCAGGGACCAGCCCGTGGCGCCGAGCAGCGCGTCGTCCGCCGCCTCGAGGACCGCCCGCACGGACGGTTCCCGGGCCATGAGGTCGCGCCCCATGCCCAGCCACTGGTTGCCCTGACCGGAGAAGACCAGGGCGGTGCGGCCCCCGGCGGGGCCGTGCGGTTCGTGGGCCGCCACCCTCGCGTGGCCGGCCGGAGTCGTTGTCGTCACCGGTGCGCTCCAGGACCCTCAGTCGCCGTCGATGACGTCAAGGGCCTGCTGCGGGTCCCAGTAGTTCTGGGCGCGGAAGATCTTCCCGTCCTTGAACTGGGTCTTGCCGGTGTAGGTCAGCGTGAAGGTCTTGCCGGTCGGCTCGCGGTCGAAGATGAAGCCCTGGTGGGTCACGGTGGTCTTCCAGGCGAGGTGGACGATGTCGTCCTCCCAGCGGACGACCTCGGCGCTGTAGTGCGGGGCGAGCTTGTCGCGCACCTCGACCAGGCCGGCCTTGATGCCCTCCAGGTCGGTCCCGTCGTTCTCCAGGGCCAGCGCGGTCTCATCGGTGAAGTGACGGAATTCCGAGTGGATGAATTCCTCCAGGAGTTCGTCCTTGTGACCGTTGAGCACCTCGTCGACATAGCGCTGCAGAACGACTTCCAGCTCTTCCTGGACCTGCGTCATGAGAAGGGTTCCCTTCGAACGGTTGTCTGCTCGAAAAACGCTATGGGCCCACTCGATCCGGCAGCACCCCTATCCGTCCCCTACCCCCGTAGCGGACCCCCCGCATCCCGACGGAACCACCCGTGAACTGGGACTTGACCGCTCCCACCGGATCACGGGCGTAAACCGGTAGGCGGTATTCCAGCCAAGTGCCGGTAAAACAGGTGCACGAAAAGCGGGCGACCCCGGGGTACGCAAAAGGCAGGTCGCCCACGCACGGGCGTTCCGTGCGTGGGCGACCTGCCCATGGGGGGTGGCGACGTCCCGGTGAACCGGCAGCCAGGACCGGGAAGGGCTCAGGCGGTGGCCTCCCGGGCGAGCGGACTGTCCGCCTCGGCCGCCCCCGCCTCCGCGCCCGTCACCGCGTCGGACGCGGCCACCAGGCGCGGCAGCAGCACCGCGGCCAGCACCGCGCCGAGCACCGCGACGCCGGCGCACACCGCCTCCGAGGCGGTGAAGGCATGCGCGAAGGCGGTCTTCGCGGCGTCCACGGTGTGCTGCGCGGACGCGTGCGGCAGCGTCTTCGCGGCCTGGAGCGCCTGGTCCAGGGAGTGCTTCGCCGGCGCGGGGCCGGACGGCGAGTAGGCCGCCGCGTAGCGCGCGGCCAGCACACTGCCGACGACCGCGACGCCGAGCGCCGCACCCATCTCCTGCACGGTGTCGTTCATGGAGGACAGCAGCCCGGACTGCTCCGCCGGTCCCGCGGTCATCAGCACGTCGTTGACGAGCGGCTGCGCGAGACCCATGCCCGCACCGACCAGGCACATCGCCACGACCATCGCGCCGTACCCGTCGTCCTTGGTGAGCAGGGCGAACACCCCGTACCCGGCGGCCAGGACGAGCAGCGCGACCACGACCGCGCCGCGCACACCGATCGCCTTGGACAGCACCGGCGCCAGCGGCGAGCAGATCATCAGGGCCGCCGCCATCGGCAGGATGGCAGCGCCCGCGAGCAGCGGCGAATAGCCGAGCACCAGCTGGAACTGCTGGGTGAGGACGAACAGGCTGCCGGTGAGCGCGAACATCAGCACGGCCATGGTGCCGCTGGAGCCGAGGAAGCGGCGGTTGCGCACGACGGCCAGATCGACCATCGGGTGCCGGGCGGTCCGCTGCCGCAGCAGGAACAGGCCCATGACCACGACACCGCCGACGAGGCCGGCCAGCACGCGGGGCGACGACCAGCCGTAGCGGGGCTGCTCGATCACGCCGTACACCAGGGCGGCGATGCCGACGACCGACAGGACGGTGCTGAGCGCGTCGAGGGGACGGGCCGCGGGGTCGGTGGACTCGGGTACGAGCGCGGTGGTGCCCAGCACGGCGAGGGCTACCACGATGACGTTGACGAGGTAGAGCGAGCCCCACCAGAAGTGTTCGAGCAGCGCGCCGCCGATCAGCGGCCCGGTCACGGCGCCCAGCGCGGTCACCGCGCCCCAGATGCCGATGGCCTTGGGACGTTCCTCCTCCGAGAAGACGTGCACGAGGATGGAGAGCGTGCCCGGCATGAACGCCGAGGCGCCGGCACCCATCACCGCGCGGGCGGCGATCAGTTCCCAGGAGTGCGTGGAGAAGGCCGCCGCCACCGAGGCGATGCCGAACAGCACGAGACCGGCGATGAGCAGCTTCTTGCGGCCGAACCGGTCGGAGAGGCTGCCGGTCATCATCAGCAGCCCGGCGAGCACGAGCGAGTAGGCGTCCACCATCCACTGCAGTTCGCTGGTGCCGGCGTCCAGTTCCCTGCCGAGCGTGGGCAGCGCCACGTTGAGAATGGTCGAGTCGATCGACACGACGAACACGGCGACGGCCAGCACGGCGAGAATCGCCCACCTGCGCGGGTGTCCGCGACTGGCTCCCTTGTTGTCCACCACAACTCCTCACGTGCGGCACGGGAGCGCCGCTCGACGACGGTCTGTCGTCACGACGGTATGAGCGGGCGGAACCCGGGACAACGCGTGTACGCGCCGATTAGGGGACCCCTATCCCCTGCGCCGCACCCCTCCTGGGGCTCCGCAACAGCCCGCGTCTCGTCCTACGGTGGCTGCGGGGAGGCCGCCGGTTCGCGGCCGAGGGGGAGGTAACGCGATGCCGTCACAACAGCGCGCCGAAAGACATGCGTTGACATCCGGTCAGGTGGAGCTGACCGACGATCCCAGCCTGTTCTTCACCGGCCTCCCGCGCCCGGCCGGGACCGGGGCGGCGGGCGGCGAACCCGACGTCGTCACCAGGACCTTCGTCTGCGATCCGCCCTTCTTCGGCGGCACCGACATCGGGCGGCTCGCGGTGTGCGGAGCAGTCAACTCACTGGCGGCACAGGGTGCCGAACCCCGCCGCCTGACCCTGGGGCTGACCGTGGAGGCCGGGCTGCCGCGCCACCGGCTGTCTCAACTCGCCCGGTCCGTACGGGAGGCGGCGGCAGAGGCCGGTGTCGCGGTGACCGGCGTCCACGGGCGGGTGGTGCGGGCCGGGGAGGCCGACCAGCTGTACGTCACCGCCACCGCCGTGGGCCCCGTCCGGCACCGCCCGCCCGGGCCGGCCGGCTGCGCGCCCGGCGACCGGGTCGTCGTGAGCGGCCCCCTGGGTGACCACGAGGCCCATCTGCTCTCCCTGCGCGCCGGGGCGGGCTACGAACATTACGTCTCCAGCGGGTGCGCCCCGCTCGCCGACGTGATCGACGCGGTCTTCTCGGCCGCCGACGGGCGCGTACGAGCGGTCCGCGAGCCCGCCGAGGGCGGGCTCACCGCCCTCCTGCACGAGGTGGCGGCGGCGGCGGGCGTGACGGTGGAGATCGGGGAGGGGGACCTGCCGGTACGGCGGGTCACCCGGCTCGCCCTGGACGAACTGGGGCTCACGCCCTGGTCGGCCGCCAGCCCGGGCACCGTCTGCCTCGTCGTGGCACCGGAGGCGGTGCCGGAGGTGATGACGGCGCTGTGCGCACACCCCCGTGGCCGCCGGGCGGCCGTGGTCGGCACCGTACGCCGGGAGTCCGAGACCCGCCTCCTGCTGCGCACCCCCGACGGCACCACGCGCCCCGTGCCGGCCACCACCACCCCGGCGGCGCGGGTGCTGTGACGCCCGGCACGAACGACCCTCGTACGGCATCACCACACCAGCGGTCCGGAGCTGTGACGCCCCGCACGGACGGGACCCGTACGGGACCGGCCGCCGGGGCCCAAAGGCCCTACGCGCGGGCGCCGGGGCCGTCCGCGCGCTCCCCGCGAGGGGCTCGGCAGCGCCGCAGGGACAGCGTCCCGGCGGCCGTCGCCAGCAGGGGCGGCACGGCCAGGCCCAGCAGGATGCCGAGGCGGGCCGCGCCGCTCTGGTGGACGGCGTGGCCGGCACCGGAGGAGACGTACCCGAAGGCGGCGAGCACGAGGCCGTAGCCGAAGGGGGCGAGCGCCAGACCGGCCGCCTCGCCGGTGGCGAACACCCCCGAGAGCACACCGCCGTTGCGGTCACCGATACGCCCGGCGGCCTCGGCGATGCGGTCGGGCAGGAGGCCGTACAGGAAGACGAGCTGTCCGGCGTGGCCGGTACCCGCGAGAACCATCGCGGCGACGACGACACCGGCCGGGGCCACGGGCGCGGCGAGGAACCCGAGGCAGCCGACGGCGAACACGGCGCCGGCGGCCGCGTAGGCCCGGTGCGTGCCCAGCCGGGCACCGAGCCGTACCCACAGCCGTGCGGTGAGCAGGTCCGGTACGACGAACCCGACCACCAGGGCGCTGGTCAGCGCCGCGTGCCCGAGCACCTGGCGCGCGGCGTACGGCACCCCGGCCAGCAGCACCCCGGTGGCCAGGGCCTGCGCGGCGGCGGCACCGAGGAGGGCGAGGAAGGACCGGTCGGCCCGTACGGCGGCGAGGGCCTGCCGGAAGGGGACGGCCGGGGCGTCATCACGTCCGGCGGTGGCCGCACGGGCGCAGGGGGCCCGGCGCGTGCCCAGTGCCACGCCCAGCGTCCCGAGCGCGATCACCACCGCGCCGAAGAGACCCGCCCAGCGGTAACCGGACGCCGGGCCGCCCGACGCCACCAGCGCGGGGCCGACGGCCCCCACCGCGAGCGCGGCCACCCCCAGCCCCGCCACCCGGCCCGCGGCCAGGCGGACCCGGTCGGCCGGGGCGGTGGTGAGGTCGGCGGGCAGGGCGGCGTACGGGACCTGGAAGCAGGCGAACGCGGTGGCCGTCAGCAGGAAGCCCGCCTCCGCGAGCCACGCCCCGCCCGTACCGCGCACCACCGGGGCGAACATCAGCACGCAGGCCACGGCCATCGCCGCCCCGCCGTACCGGATCAGGCGCCGTCGTGCCACCGCCCGGTCGGCGTACCTGCCCACCACCGGATTCAGCACCGCCGCCCACAGTTTGGGGACGAGCACCGCCGCCCCGGCGAGGGCGGCGGCCACGCCCAGCGTGTCGGTGAGGTACGGCAACAGCAGCAGACCGGGCAGCGTCGTGAACGTGCCCGAGACCAGCGACCCGGCCCCGTACCCGGCGGTGACCCGGGCGGGGACCCCGGCACGGCCGGCGGGGCGGGCCGCGGCGCCCGCGCGTGCGGTCGTACCGGCCTTGCGGTCCGGCGCTGCGGCAGTGGTCATCGTGGGCCCCTTCGTCGAGCGCGGACGCGTGCGGCGGGCCCACCGGCCGGACGGGGGGAGGACCGGCCGGGGGGCCACGCGACCACCCTCCGGGGCACTCCCTGAATTCCGCTAAAGGCGCGTCGGCGGCACACCGGCGTGGCCCCGCACCGGAGTTGCGGCCATGCAACTTGCTGTCACCGAGCCGCGCTGGCCACTGTCCGGATCGTTTCGCACGCTGAGAACCAGGCGTGTTGGAGGCGCAGGCGAGGGGGAAGCATGACGGAATCCATGACGGTGGGGCGCAGAGCGGACACCCGTGCCGACGTCCCGCCCGGCACGGCACCGTTCGGCACCACGCGCCACCTCATCCACTGCCCGATGTCCTGGGACAACTGCCTGGACTCCCCCGGTCTCGGCGAGGAACACTTCGTCCTCGCCGACCGCCTGCCGCGCGACCACCCGCTGTTCAACGACGGCCCGGTCCACTTCCACGACATCCAGGTCGTCACCGAGTCGGTCCGGGAGATCGGGGAGTTCGTCGGCCACCGCTACTTCGGTGTGCCCGCGGAACGCCCCGGCCTGTTCTACCGCTACGACCTCCGGCTCACCGACCTCGCGCCCTGGCGCACAGGTCCGGACGGCGGCTCCCGGCTCAGCACCCGGCTGCGCGCCGTACCCACGCATGTCGTCAACGGTGTGCCGCGCGGGGTGGAGTTCCACACCGAGGTGAGCATCGACGGCACGCCGTGCGCGGTCGGCTCCGCGGGACTCGTCTTCCTCGCGCCCGCCCTCTACCGCAACCAGCTCGCCCTCGCCCAGCCGACGCCGGCCGAAGCCGACCACGCGTACGCGGCGGACGCCGCCGACCGGGCGCCGGGCACCGCGAGGCGGGTACCGGCCGCCGAGGTGGGCCGCACCGCCGCCGAGAACGTCCTGGTGAGCAACCCCGAGCGGCTGCCCTCGGGCCGGCTGTCCACCTGGGTGCGCACGGACGGCGTCGCCACGGTGTTCGCGGGCCGGGAGGGGAGGCTGGCCGGACTGCACATGCTGGAGGCGCTGCGGCAGAGCGCGCTGCTCACGGCCGGCCGGCGGCACGGGCTGGCCACCGCGCGCTGCACCCTCGCCACCTCACGGATCCACTTCCGCGGCTCGGCCGAGGCCGGACCACCGCTGCGGTGCGTCGCCGTACCGGGCGAGGTCGAGCCCGATCCGGCGGGGCGGGCCCGGGTGCCGGTGACCATGACCCTGTCACAGGGGCGCAAGGCGGTCGCCGAGGCGACAGCCGTCGTGGTGCAGGATCTCTGAGGGCCGTCGCGATGAGGTTCCGGATCCTGGGCCCACTGGAGCTCACGGGCGACCCGGACCCGGCCTCCACGGGCTCCCACACCCCGGGCGCGCCCAAACTGCGCACCGTCCTCGGCACGCTGCTCACCCGGGCCGGCAGCGTGGTGTCCGTCGAGGCGCTGATCGACGAGCTGTGGCCGGACGGGCCGCCGCGCACCGCCGTGACCACGCTGCACGTGTACGTCTCGCAGATCCGCAAGGCCCTGAGCACCGCCAGCCCCCACCAGGGCCGGACGCTGCTGGTCACCCAGCGGCCGGGCTATCTGCTGCGCGCGGACGCCGGCGACGTCGACGCGACGGTGTTCGAGCAGCTCCGCGTCCTGGGCCGGCGGGCGCTGGCCGACGGGGACCTCGCCCGCGCGGCCGGCCTGCTGCGCCGGGCGGACGCCCTGTGGCGGGGCCCGTTGCTGTCCGGCACCCCGCACGGACCGCTCCTGCGCGCCACGGCGGCCCGGCTGTCCGAGGCGCGCCTGGAGGTCCTGGAACTGCGGGTGGACGCCGAGCTGCGGCTGGGCCATCACCGTGAGGTCCTGCCGGACCTGCGCGCCCTGACGGCCGAGCACCCGCTGCGGGAGGAGTTCCACGCCCAGCTGCTGACCGCCCTCGCCCGCACCGGCCGCCACGCCGAGGCGCTCCACGCGTACGCCCGGCTGCGCAACCTCCTGGCCGAGGAGCTGGGCACGGAACCCAGCGCCCGGCTCCGCGCCCTGCACCAGCGCCTCCTGACGGAGGACCAGGACGTCACGGGGCCCGCGACGGACCCGCACCGCGGACGGCCGGGCGGCGCAGGGGCCTTGTGGGACACGGTCCCTCCCGAGCCGGACGGTGTCGTGCCGGGGCCGGGTGCGGTCCTGTCCGGCGTGGCCACGACGAGTCCCGGGACCGGCGTCGCCGTACCCGGCCCGGGTGCCGCCGTGGCGCCGGCGGTCGTCGGGCTGCCCGCCTGGGACGGGGAGCTGTTCGGCCGGGACGAGGAACTCGACGCCGTGGAGCGCCTGGTCAGGACCGCCTCACCGGGTGCCTGGACGGCGGTCACCGGAGCCGTGGGCTCGGGCAAGACGGCCCTCGCGGCGGCCGTGGCACGCCGGGTGGCCGACGCCTTCCCCGACGGGATCCTCTTCCTGGACCTGCGCACCGCGTCCCGCCGCCCCCGTACGGCCCCCGAGGCCGCCCGCCGGCTGCTCCGGCTGGCCGCGTCCGGCACCCCGTCCCGCGGCGGCCCGGACGGGCCGTCCGCCGCCCTCCCGGGCGGCCCCGGCCCCTCCGACCCGGTCGCGGCCCTCCACGCCCTGACCAGCGCCCGGCGTCTGCTGCTCGTACTCGACGGCGCCGTCTCCGTCGCGCAGGTCCGCCCCCTGCTGCCCACCTCCCCCGGCAGCACCGCGCTGGTGACCGGGCGGCTCCCGGTGACCGGGGCGGCCGGTGTGCGCGCGGTGCCGCTCGGGCCGCTGGACCGGATGGCCGTACGACGGCTCCTCGCCCCGACCGCACCGGAAACCGCCGACCGCATGGGCGAGTTGTGCGGCCGCATGCCCCTGCCGCTGCGGGCCGCCGCCCTCGCGCTCTCGGCCCGCCCGCACTGGGACGGTGAGACCCAGCTCGAACGGCTGCGCGAGGAGTCCACCCGGCTCGACGTGCTCGGCGTCGGCGAACTCGACGTAAGGGCACGCCTGACGGAGGCGCACGACGACCTTCCGGAGGGCCTGCGCCGGACCCTGCGGCTGCTGGCCCTGCTGCCGCCGGGCGAGTTCGCGACGCCCACGGCCGCCGCCGTGCTCGGCCTGGACACGCATCCCGCCGCACTGCTCCTGGACGCCCTCGCCGACCACCACCTCCTGCTGCCCCGGGCCACGGACACCCACCTCCTGCCGGAGCCGGCCCGGCTGCTGGCCGCCGACCGGCTGCGCGCCCTGGAACCCGCGGACTCGGTGCGGGCGGCCACCGTGCGGATGTGCGAGGCGTACGCGACGGCCGCCGGGCGGCCGGGCGGCGCGCCGCGCACCGCGGCGGACACCCGGGCACTGGCCCGGGTGCTGCGCACGGCGCACACGACGGGCCTGTGGTCCGTGGTGCTCCGGCTCGCCGACGCCCTCACCACGCCCCTGGAACGCACCGCCGACTGGTCCACCTGGGACGACGTCCACGGCCTCGCCCTGGACGCGGCCCGGCGCGGCGGCGACCGGCGTGCGGAGGCCCGGCTGCTGTGCTCGCTGGGCGATCTGGCCTGGCAGCAGCGCGACGACGAACGCGCGGCGGAACGCTACGGGCGGGCGGCGGCGCTCGCGGCCGGCGCCGGTCTCGCGGACGAGCGGGCCCGCGCTCTGGCGGGCCTCGCGGAACTCCGCCTGGAACGGGGCGAGTCGGGTCCCGCCGCCGAACTGCTGTGTGCGGCGGCGGAGTCCGGCGGTGCGGTGGGCAGGTACGAGGTGCAGCGGGTCAGGGCCCTGGTGGCGCTGGAGACCACGGGCGGCGGGGCCGCGGCCGGACCGCTCACGGAGTGTGTGGCGCTCGCGGCCGCTCTGGGGGACCGCCGCCGCGAGGCCCACGCCCGCCGCGCGCTGCACGCCGTGCTCGGCCCGCCCCGGGCCTTCGAGGTGCGCCCAGGTGTGTGGCGGCTCCCGCCGCCCCGCCCCGTCCCGGTCTGATCCCCGCCTCCCGGTGCACCCGAGGCACCCGACGCCCACGGAAGAGCCGACGGCCGCACCCCGACCGGCCCCGAACGGACCGCCCGGCCTCCCCCCGGGCGACCGCGACTTCACGATCACGAGGATGAACATGCTGCTGTCCCACGGAGCACGGCCGGACGCCGCGCCCGGACACCGCCGGCCGCCCGCCGCCGCGCTGGTCGGGCGGGAGACGGAACTCCTCACGCTGGAGGAGCTGTTGCGCGACCCCGGGGTCCGGCTCGTCACGCTGACCGGCCCCGCCGGTGTCGGCAAGAGCAGGCTGGTGCAGGCCGCCGCCCGGGCGGCCGTGGGGGCACGCGGCGCACCTGTGCCCGGTGAGGACGTCACCACGGTGCTCGGCTGCGACCCGGCCGAGCCCGGCGCGGTGGCCGCCGCCGCGGCGCGCGCCACGGCGGTTCCCGGACGGGCGCTGCTTCTCCTGGACGGCTGCGACCACGAGGCCCGCCCGACGGCCGGGGACCTGGCCGCCCTGCTGGACGTCGGCCCCCGTCTCACCGTGCTCGCCACGGCCCTGGAACCCCTTGGCGTCTACGGCGAGCGGCTGGTCCCGGTGGCCCCCCTGCCCGTCCCGCCGCCGTACGACGAGTGCGGTGGCGTCGAGTGGCTGCGCACGGTGCCGTCGGTGGAGCTGTTCGCGCTGCGCGCGGCCGAGGCACGGCCGGGTTTCGCCGTGACCGAGGAGAACGCGGAGGCCGTCGCCGGCCTCTGCGCCCTGCTGGACGGCCTGCCCGTCGCACTGGAACTGGCCGCCGCCCGCACCCGCTGGTACGAGCCCGCCACCCTGCTCACCCGGCTGCGCGACCGCCCGGACCAGCTGTACGGCGGCCCGGCCGGTGCCCCGGAGCGGCACCGCTCGCTGACGGCCCTGGCCGAGCACGGCTGCCGGGGGCTGTCCGCCGGTGCGAGCGCCCTGCTGGACCGGCTGTGCGTCCACCGGCCGGGGTTCGGCGCGCAGGTCTTCGAGCGGGCGGACGAACCGGACGTCGACGCCCTGCTCGACCGGGGCGTCCTCGCGCTGGCCGACCGCCGTGGGGCCGAGCCGCGCTACGCGGTCCGCGAGCCGGTCCGCTCCCACCGGTGGGCCGCGCTGGAGGCGCGCGGTGAGCTGGCGGCGGCGCGGGACGAGCACGCCGACCGCTACGCCCGGCTGGTGACGGCCGCCGCGCCCCGGCTCGCGGGCACCGAGCAGGCGCACTGGCTCGCCGTGCTGGCCGCCGAGGCGCCCAACGTCCTCGCCGCGCTGGACCGGTTGCACGCGCGGGGCGATCTGGAACGGGCGGCCGCGCTGGCCGTCGCCTGCCGGGAACCGTGGGCGGCGCAGGGCCGGCTGCGGGAGGGCGTGGCCTGGTGCGACCGGCTGCTGGCTGCGGGGGTGCCGCAGGCGGCGGCGGTACGCCTGACCGACCTGGGCGGTGAACTGACCGCGGCGCTGGGCGATCCGGCGGAGGCGATGCGACGGCACCGCACGGCTCTCGTCGCGTGCAGGCGGCTGGGCGACCGCAGGCTCACCGCGCAGATCACCGCCCACCTGGGCGCGGCCCTGCTCGCCACGGGCGATGCCCGCGGCGCCCTGGCCTCGGTGGAGCCCGCGGCGGCGGCCCTGGAGTCCGTCGGCGCTCCGGGCGCGGCGGCCCGCGCGACCACCACCCTCGCCCTCGTCCACCACGCGCTGGGCCGCACCCAACGGGCGACCGACCTCCTCCACGGGGCCACGGCCACCCTCCGCCGCCTGGGCGACCTCCGCGGCCTGACCCTGGCCCTGCACGGCACGGCCGTGCTGAGCGCCCCCGCGCCGGAGGGTGCGGGCCCGGACACGTCCGGCGACTCCGGTGCGGACGCGGCGCTGCGGGAGGCGCTGGAGCTGTGCCGCGACACCGGTGACCTCCTCGCCCTGCCGCCGCTGGCCGAGGAGTTCGCGCTGCTGGTGCTGCGCCGCACGCCCGCGCAGCAGCCGAGGGTGGTCCGGTTGATCACGGGCGCGGGAGCGCTGCGGCGGCGCACCGGTGCGACGCCCCCGGCCCGGCACGCGGCGGCGCTGCACGAGGCTCTGGCCGGGCTGCGCTCACGGCTGGGCTGGACGTCCTACGAGGTCGCCCGCGCCGAGGGACTGGCACTCGGACCGGACAGGCTGGCCGGCGAGGCCCTGTCGGCGCCCGGCGCCCCGCCCGAGGAAGCCAGGGGCGGGTCGGCCGGCACGGGCGAACAGAAGCTGACACCGAGGCAGTTGCAGGTCGCCCTGCTCGTCTCCGAGGGACTGACCAACCGGCAGATCGCCGCCCGGCTGGGGCTGTCCGAGTGGACGGTGGTCAACCACGTCCGGCATGTGATGCGCCGCCTGGACTGCACCTCCCGCGTCCAGGTCGCCTGGGCCATCGGGAAGTGGACGTGAGCGCGGCCGGGCCACGGGTGCCCGTCGGCCCGGCGGCCCCGCCGGGGCCGCCGGGGCCGCCGGGGCCGCCGGACGAGGTCGTCCGGTCCTACCGGGCGCAGGGCTGGTGGCGGACGGACGAGACCTTCGCCACCGATCTGCGCCGGATCGCCGTCCGCCGGCCACAGGACGCCGCGCTCGTGCAGTATCGCGCCCTCGCTCCCCCCGGTCTGCGCACCACGGCACTGAGCTACGCGCAACTCGACTCGTACGTCGACCGGTTCGCGGGCGCACTGGCCGCGCTCGGGGTGCGGCCCGGGGATCCGGTCGCCTACCAGCTGCCGAGCCGCTGGGAGACGGCCGCCCTCTTCCTCGCCTGTGTCCGGCTGGGCGCGGTCGCGGTGCCGGTGCTGCCCGGCTTCGGCGCCCGCGGCCTCGGTCTGGTCCTCGCCGCTTCCGAGGCCCGGGTGTGTGTCGTGCCCGACGAGTGGGACGGCGTGCCGTACGCGGAGCTGCTCGACTCCCTCGCCCCCGGCCTGCCCTGGCTGCGCCACCGCGTGGTCCTCGGTACGTCGGGGACGACCGGGACACGGGGGACGGCCGGGCGGCCGGGAGCCGTCGACTTCGCGCGGCACTTCCTGCGCACCCCGCACGAGCGCGGACCGTACGGCCTCCCCGGGGGCCGCCCTGCGCCCCCCGGCCCGGCGGACCGCGTCTGTCTGCTGGTCGGCGTGCTGGGTCCCGGTGACTCCTGCGCCCTGGTCCTGCACTCGGCGAACACCCTGTACGCCGGCTGCCGGGCGCTGGACGGCCCCGCGGTGCCGGGCGGCCGGACGGACGGCGGCACGTACTACTCCGCGCTTCCGCTGACCTCGCTCGCCTCGATCCTGCACACGGTGTGCCTGCCGGTCTCGGTGGGCGGCACCGGTGTGCACCAGGACGTGTGGGACCCGGGGAACTGCCTGGACCTGCTGGCCGGGACCGGCGCGGAGCAGGCCTACGCGGCGCCGGCGCAGTGGGACGAGGTCCTCGCCGCGCAGCGGCGCGAGCCACGGCGGCTGCCCCGGCTGCGGCTGGTGCTGTCCGGTGGCCGCACCCGTACCCCACCGGACCTGCTGACCGCGCTGCCCGAGGCGCTGGGCGCGACGGTGCGGGGGGTGTGGGGCGCGCCGGAGCTGGGGCTGGGCATGGTCGCCCGCGGGGACACCCCGGCCGAGCGGGCCGGGGAGAGCGACGGCATGCCGGTGGCGGGGCTCGAGGTCTCCGCCCTGCCGGGCCGGGAGGCGGCGCTCCGGGTGCGCGGGCCGTCGGTGTGCCTGGGTGTGCGGCGGGACGGCGCGGCCGCGCCCGAGCCGGCGTGGGGCCCGAACGAGGGCTGGGTCGACGTCGGGGACCGGGCCCGCGCCGACGGGCTGGGCGGTGTCCGCGTCACCGAACGGGCGGAGGGCCGTACGGGGGCGTTCTTCCTGGTGCCGGTGGACCGGCTGGAGGCCGCGCTGCTCGCGCATCCGGGGGTGCGGGAGGCGGTCGTGGTCCCGTGGACCGACGCCGAGCCCGGCGAACGCCCTTGCGCAGTCGTCGTACCGGCCACCGAGGACGCGCCGCCGGCTCTGCCCGAACTCCGCGACCACCTGACCGCGCGGGGCGTTCCGGCGCCGGCCCTGCCGACCCGCCTGGAGCTGGTCGGCTCCCTTCCCCGGGACGACCGCGGGGAGGTCCGACGGGAGGGGCTGCGCACCTGGCTGGAGCGGCTGCGGCCCGGCCGGCCCCGCGGCAGCCTGTAAGGCCGTCAGGCGCAGCGGGCGGTGCCCAGGTGGGTCGCCCAGGAGGCGAGTTCCGCGTGCCAGGCGGGCGCCAGCGCGGCCGGGGTCAGCGAGCGGGTGGCCTCTTCGGCGAGTTCGCGGGTGAGGGACTCCGCGGACCGGCGGCCTTCCGCGTCGAACAGCACGTCGCGCAGGAGCTCGGCCTCGTCGTCGTATCCGGGGCCGCCGCTCAGGAAGCCGCGCAGCCGCCATGCCGCGTGCAGCCGCACGCCGTACTCCGCGTAGGCGTCCGCGAGTTCGGGGCGCCCGGCGAGCAGCGCGCCCAGCCGCAGCGGGTGGTGGACGGTGTACGCGCCGGCCGCGCACCCCGGTGAGCAGGCCAGCGCGAGACAGCCGGCCGGCCAGGGGTCGTCCTGGTACGCCGCGGCGGTCACGGCGGCCTCGTACGCCCCGAGCACCCGTTGCGTCCGCAGGTTCTCCCACTCCCGGCGGGCGGCCCCGGACAGGGTCGCGGCGAGCCGGTCCGCGTAGCCGAGCGCGAGGTCCCCGGCGAGCACGGCGCTGGTGTCGCCGAATCTGCGGGACTCCCCGCGCCAGCCGTTGCGCTCGTGCTCGGCGGCGTGACCGACGTGCAGCGTGGGCAGCCCCCGGCGCAGCGCCGCGCCCTCGCGGGTGTCGGCGCGGATGGCGAGGGAGGCGTCCAGGAACTCCAGGGAGGCGGCCGCGTCCACGGCGCCGGCGGCGTCGGGGTCGCCGCCCGCGGCGAGGTAGCCGGTGAGGAACAGCCCGGCGCGGATCCGGTCGCCCGCCGAGCGGACCACCGTGGCGACGTCGCTGACGAGCGAGGCGGCGCGGCGGCCCTCGGCGGCCCGGCGGCGGTGCTCCTCCGCGAGGAGCCCGCCGATCCGCTGGTCGACACGCTCCAGCACCCGGTCCCGTACGGCCGCACGGACCGCGTCCCGTCCGGCGGGCTGGTGCCTCGTCATGTCGGTTCCCCCTTCGGTGGCCTCTCCTCTCCTCAGCGTGCCCGCGGGGCCCCGTCGAGGGTCTTCCGCGGGGGAAGGTGGCGCGGAACGTACGTACAAGTGGCCGGGAGGAATGGCTGTTCCCTGCCGGGCAGCGGGCCACCTCCGCGCACCCTTGCCATCCGCCTGCCATGAACGCGTTCCGGGCGGCTGCCGGTATGGGTACGCCCCGGCCGCCGACGGGGGAGGGGGGCGGCCGGGGCGAGCGGGGCGGTGGCTGTCAGGCCTCCGTGGCCAGCAGCTGGAGTTCGACCGGCAGCTGCTGCCTGGACGTCACCCCCAGCTTCCGGTAGGCGCGGGTCAGATGCTGTTCGACGGTGCTGACCGTGATGAACAGCTTTCCGGCGATCTCCCGGTTGGTGTCACCGCGCACGGCGAGCGCGGCGACGCGCCGTTCGGAGTCGGTGAGCCGTTCGGCGAGCTCCGAGGAGGACGCCGCCGGGGCGGGCGGGGCGGCCGGTGCCGGGGCGGAGGCCGGGCCGGCCGACTCCACGGTGTCCCGCAGCGGCCGCGCCCCGCACTCGTCGGCCAGGTGCCAGGCGGTCCGGTTGACCATGGCGGCCCGCGCGGTCTCCCCGCACTCCCGCAGCGCGCGCCCGAACTCGGCGAGCGTGCGGGCGAGTTCGTAGCGGTCGCCGGAGCGACGCAGCGCCTCCGCCGACCGGTCGAGGAGCGTCTTGCGGCGCCGGGGGTCCTGCAGGGCGGCGCGCCGGCGCAGCGAGATGCCCTGCACCCAGGCGTCGGTGGCGTCGGGCAGCGCGAGCTGCTGGGTGACGAAGCGTTCCGCCTGCCGGGTCTCCCCGAGTCCGAGCAGCGCCTCGGCCGCGTCGGTGCGCCAGGGCAGCACCACGGGCCGGTCCAGGCCCCAGCGGCGCATCCTGCGGCCGATCTCCAGGAAGTCGCCGAGTGCGGCGTGGTAGCGGCCGGCGGCCAGGTGGAACCGGCCGCGCGCCCGCAGGTACGACAGCCCCGGCACGGTGGCGCTGGTGGACTCCGAGAGCGGCCGGGCCAGTTCGGCCGCGGCCGTGTCGGCGCGGCCGCGGGCGAGCAGGGCCTGTACGAGGATGCCGACCGTGCCGGTCACCGCCGTGCTCCCCGCCGAGCGGGGCACCAGCGCCAGCGCGGCACGGGCCGCGGTCTCGGCGCCGGTCAGGTCGCCCTGCCGGAGCAGCGCCTCGGCGTGCACGGTGCGGACCAGCGCCGACCAGCCGGGTGCGGCCTGCTGCTCCGCCTGCTCGGCGAACGCGGTGCACCAGGGCAGGGCGCGGGCCGGGCCGCCGAGGTAGAGCAGGGTACGCAGGGCATGCAGGACCGGTTCGATCGCCGAGCAGCCGCCGAGCGCGGAGCGCAGATGGGCCTCGGCGGCGCCGACGGCGGCCGCGCCGGGCCGCTCGTCCAGCCGCCAGGGGCCGGCGCCCGACGCCGCACCCCGTCCGCCCTCCCGCCGGGGCGGCGCGTACCCGTCCACGCAGGCACCGGGTCCGGCACCGCCGACCGGGTGCCCGGCGGCGCCGTCGTACCAGAAGGACGACGGCTGGGGGGACGAGAGGTACACGGGGGCCGCGGCACGGCCCGCGTACACGGCGAACGACGGCATCGCGCCCGGCACGCCCCGCCCCGGGCCGGCGACCGGCTCACCGGCGCCCGTCCCGTCGCGGTCGGGGACACCGTTGTCGATCGCGACATCCCCGCCGGAGCTCCCGCCGGTGGCGGTGACGGAGTCCGTCCCCGCGTCCGGGAGCGGATCCGCGTCCGTGCCGGTCGCCGGCTCACGTACCTCCCGGGCCTCGTCCAGCCGCCCGTGCAGCGTCAGCAGTCCGGCCAGGGTGCTCAGGTTCGCCTCGTCCAGCCGGCCGGCCCGGGCCTCCTCCAGAAGTGCGTCGAGGCGGAGTTCGGCGTCCTCGGGATCGATGCGGGCCGCGGCCTCGGCGCCGCGCAGGCTGTTGTCGGCCCGGCGCTGCGGATCGGTGAGCGCCTCGCCCGCGAGCCGCAGGCAGTCCAGCGCGCGCTGGGGCGAGCCGGACGCGAGCAGATGCGCGGCGGCGCTCTGCAGCACCGGCACGGCCCACGGCTCCGTCGCGTCCCACGCGGCGACGAGCCGTTCGGCCACCACCGGGGCCGGGGCGCCGTGCCGTCGTGCGACGGTGGCGGCCCGCAGGTGCAGGGCGGCGCGCTCGGTGTCGGGCGTGGCGTCCAGGACGGCGGTACGGGCGACGGGGTGCCGGAAGCGGTCGCCGTCCATCAGGCCGGCCGCGGTCAGCGTGTCCAGGGCGCGGGTGACGTCGGCGGGCGGGCGGTCCAGCAGGTCCGCGACGGTCCCGGTCGTGGCGTGACCGTCCAGTACGGCGACGGCCCGGGCCACCTCGCGGGCGTCCGCACCGGCCCGTGCCAGGCAGGTGAACAGCGCTTGCCCGTAGGCCCCGTCGGGCCTCGGCCCGCATGTCACGTCGTGCGCGGTCCCGCGCGCATGTCCCACGCCCGTCCGTGCGAAGTCCTCCACCACGGCACGCAGGAGCAGCGGATTGCCTCCGGACAGCCGGTGCGCCAGCTGCCGGTGCGGCTCCCCGCCGATCCCCGCCTCGTCCAGCATCGTGTCCACGCCGGACGCGCTCAGCGGTGCGGCCCGGAGCCGGAACAGCCTCGGCAGGCGCAGCAGTTCGGTCTCCTGGAGCGGATCGGCGACGGGGGTGGGCAGTGCGCGCGCCAGGACGAGCAGGATCCCGGCGCGGCGCGAGCCCTGCGCCAGGTGCAGCAGATGGGCGCGGGAGAGGTCGTCGGCGTGCTGCCAGTCGTCCACGCAGACCACGACGGAGCCGTTCGCCCCCAGCCGTCGTACGGCCGCGCCGAACAGCTCCATCGATTCCCGCAGCCCCCCGCGCGCCCGTTCCTGACGGGGTGGCAGCAGCCCCGGCGGCCCGCTCGCGGCGAGCTGGCCGAGCAGGCCGAGCGGCAGCCGACGTTCGGCGGCCGCGCCGGTCGCGCGCAGTACGACGCTGCCCCGCGCCGTCGCACGGTCGACCGCCTCCGAGATGAGTTCGCTCTTGCCGCAGCCGACCGGCCCTTCCACCAGGACGACGGTGCTGTGTCCGTCCGCACAGCCGTCCAGCGCGGAATCCAGTGATTCCAGTTCCGCTGCTCTTTCCACGGTTTTCACGCAGCGCCCCCCGCGATCACGCAATTACCTAGTCCGGGCCTACCGGTCGCCGGTTTTCCGCCGGAAATACGTCATCCGAGAATTGTGTAATCCATTCTAGGCGGGGCCTGCTCGCCCCGACGGTGACCAGAACCTGCACGGCAGCAAATCGCCGGCGCGAGCGCACCGCGGTGCCGCGTCGCGCGCGCACCCCGGAGAACCCGCCGGAACGGCCGTCCACCACATACGTATGGCAAGGGCATGGCAGGAGGCGCACCCCCTGTCGGCCATCGACCGGCAGGGTGCCGCGCACGGACCGTGCGGCATGGCAGTGCACTGTCGTCCGCGCCTCTGTTTCCGGGGGTGCCGGGCCGTTCCGGTCCGTCGGCGCTCGCCGCCGGACGGGGCCCACTCGAAGGCTGGAGTCAGCCCCCCTCGGCCCCGAGCGAATCGAGGACTCCATGCTGGCCGACCTGCTGCCGTCGACCGTCGCCGCGGTCGAGGTGCGCACCGACCCCGCCGACGCGCCCCTCTTCCCCGAGGAGGAGGCACACGTGTGCGACGCGGTGCCCAAGCGGCGTGCCGAGTTCGCGGCGGTGCGCTGGTGCGCCCGGCGGGCGATGACCGATCTGGGCATGCCCCCGGCACCGGTGGTGCCCGGCCGGCGCGGCGCGCCGACCTGGCACCCGGAACTGACCGGCAGCATGACGCACTGCGCGGGCTACCGGGCCGCCGCCCTGGCCCGGCGCGAGGACATCGCCTCCGTCGGGATCGACGCCGAGCCGGACGTCCCGCTCCCCGAGGGCATCCTGGAGGAGATCTCGCTGGGACCGGAGCGGCGGCAGGTCGCCACGCTGCTGCGCGACCTGCCGGGCATCGCCTGGGACCGGCTGCTGTTCAGCGCCAAGGAGTCCGTCTTCAAGGCCTGGTACCCGGTGACCGGGCTGGAGCTGGGTTTCCATCAGGCGCTGATCACCTTCGACCCCGCGGACCGCGGCTTCCGGGTCCGTCTGCTCACCGGTGCCGGCGGGGAGTCCGCGCCGCGCGCCTTCGACGGCCGGTTCGCCGCCGAGGACGGCATCCTGGCCACGGCCATCGCCCATACGGCTCACCTCCTCGTCCCGGCCTGACCCGGGCCCCGGCCCACCGCTCGCTCCCACCGCGGGGCCCCGGCACATCCGCCCGGGGCCCCCGTGGTCGTCGTTCGTTCCGCCGGCGGGGATCAGGTCCAGCGGTCGTCGCACGGCTTGAAGACGAGCGCCGTCAGGGAGACCCCCTGCGTGCCGGTGCCCACGGTCAGGGTGGCGCCGGCGGTCTGGTCCGGCTGACCGGGTGCGGCCTGGGCGCCGCCGGCGACGAGCACGACCGCCGCGCAGGCGCCGAGCAGGACCGCGGCCGCTTCACGCCGTCGACTCCGGAAAGAGATCCCCATGTCAAATCCCCCAATTGGTCATGCGATTCCAAAGGAACGACAAAGGACATTGATTGAGAGTTCTACTTCATTCCCCTGAACCCTCGTCGTGCCCCGGTTCCTTCCGACGGACTTCAGACTGCCGTCAATCACCTCTCACGCCCAAGCGCCGCACGGTGGCGTAAAGTTGCATGACAGGTAATTCGCCGAGCTGGGGGGAGCGGCATTGATGGCCGGAAGCGAATATTCCGACCTCGGTTTTGCCGAGCTGGACGACCTGAGCGCGTCAGCGTACGGCCAGGCGGTACGGCTCGGCCGCTTCGACCGTGAGGCCATCGCCGGGCAGCTGTGCCTCACCGCCTTCGAGGCCGAGCGCGCCGAACAGGTGCTGCGCCATCTGCGTCTCCTGCAGCCCATGCCCGGTGATCCCACGGTGCTCGTCCCGGTGGGCCCGGACGTGGCCGCCGCCGACCTGGTCGGGGCGGCCGAACGTCAGGTCCGCGACCTGCAGCAGGCCGTCACCGAGGTCCGCACCAAACTGCTCTCGCTCACCCCGCTGTACTTCGAGGGCAGACGCGAGCGGAACCGCTTCGAGGCCTTCGACCTCATCGGGGACGCGGCGCTCGTCCAGTCCATGATCGACGAACGCCGGCAGCACTGCCGCAACGAGGTCCTCATCATCCAGCCCGGCGGCCCCCGGCCCTCCGAGGTGCTGCCCGCGGCCCGCCAGGCCGCCCAGGAGCTGCTCGACCGCGGGGTGCGCATGCGCACCATCTACCAGCACACCGCCCGCAGCGACCTGCCCACCCGTGCCTACGTCCGGGACGTCACCGCGGCCGGCGCCGAGGTCCGCACCGCCGACGAACTCATCGACCGGCTCTTCATCTACGACCGCGAGATCGTCTTCCTGCCGGAACGCACCGCTCGTCCCGACCAGCCGCCCGGCGCCGCGGTGGTGCGCGAACCCACCCTCGTGTCCTTCCTCTGCCAGGTCTTCGACTACCTCTGGGACAGCGCCACCCCGTTCGAGCCGGACACCGGCAAGGCGCCCACCACCGGGGACGACGTGAAGCACTCGGTCCTGCGGCTGATGGCGAAGGGGTACAAGGACGAGATGGTCGCGCGCCGGCTCGGCATGTCCGTGCGCACCTGCCGCCGGCACATCGCCGAGATCACCGAGGAACTGGAGGCGACCAGCCGGTTCCAGGCCGGTTTCAACGTCGCCAGGTCCGGCATCCTGGACGGCTTCCCGGAGGCACCGGGCACCGGACGGCACGTCAGTTCCCCCGAGACAGCCGGCCGTTGAAGCCGCCACCCGATCCCAGCGCCTCGTTGATGGCGTCCACGCAGTCCTGGTCCAGCATCGTGGCCACGTCCATCTCGGCCGTGGTACCGAACCCGGCGTCGTAGACGGCGGCGCTCACGCAGTAGGCGTCGTCGATGACGAAGCTGCGAAAGCCCCACTCGTCGCCCGTGCCGACCGTGCCGTCCGGACGCTGCACCTGCACCGGACGGCCGTCCGGGCCGAAACCGAACTCCGTGAAGCGGAAGTTCATCCCCTGCCCGATGGCCTTGCTGTACGCCTCCTTCAGCGTCCACAGCCGCACCAGGCTGGGGTTGCGCTCCCGTTCCTCCAGCGCGGCCAGCGTGATCAGCTCGTACGGCGTGCACACATGCCGGCCGAGCCCGCCGCCGTACATCTGCCGGTCCGTCCGCTCGGCGTCGACGCCGATCAGCCCGCGCGTCGTCAGACCGACGAGCAGGACGTCACCGGTGTGGCTGAGACTGATGTCGATCTGGTCGTAACCACGCAGGTACGGCCGCCCGGTCGGGCCGTAGGCCAGCTCCAGCTGTTCGGGGTCGCCGCGCAGCACCGCACCCGCCGCGTACTTGAGCAGCAGCCGTGACGCGGCGTATCGCCGGCGCACGTCCGCGTGCGTCAGCTCCAGATAGCGGGACCAGTCCCGGCCCAGCACCTCGCGCAGCGCCTCGTCCCCCGGGATCCGCGCGCCGAGCACGGACAGCCGCGCCCACAGCAGCGCGGAACCGCTCTGCCGCAGGTCCTGGCGGACCTGGCTCCAGGCCGCGTCGGAGCAGTCCGCCACCTCCACCGGAACGGTGAGCGGCGGGCCGACGGCCGCGCCTTGGGGGGCTTTCATGCCTGCTCCTTCACACACGCGTGGATGTCTTCGAACGTCCGGGCCTCTAGGAGGGGACGGATGGGCAGCCGCCGGCCGGTCTCTTCCTCCAGCACCGTGACCAGGCGCAAGAGCAGCACCGAATCCCACTCGGGCACATCCGCCAGTGGTGTGGCGGCGCCTCGCCCCCGCAGATCGATCGAGCACTCATCATGGAGCAGTCGCAGAAAATCGTCGAGGCAGCCAAGATCCATGGGCATTCTTTCCAGCCGGGTTCGTAATCATTCGGATGTGAGGGGGCGCGAGGGGGGGCGTGGCGAGATCGTGCCGGTAGCTCGCGCCCCCTTGATCCGGCTCGCAGGGGGTGAAGCCGAGCTCCGGATAGAAGGCACGGGCCGGCGCGTTCTTGGGCGTCTCGGTGAACCGGGCCAGCACCTCGCGGGCGCCCGCGTCGCGCGCCCGGGCGAGCACGTCCGCGAGACAGGCCTGCTCGATGCCGCGGGCGAGCACCCGGCAGCTGAGCCAGACGTTCACCACCTCCAGCGACGGACCGGTCCGCCGGGTCAGGACGGCACCCACAAGACCGTGTTCCCCGAACCGGTCGGCGGACCGCGCCACCAGGAGCCGCGCACCGTCGTCGTCGCGCGCCGCCGCGGCGACCTCGGCCTCGGTCAGCCGCAGACCGGTGAGGTTGAACCGGTTGGTGCGCTGGGTGAGCTGGGCGGTCCGGGCGTACTCGTACGGCAGCGGCGGCCCGAAGTCGACGGTGGTGCCCAGGTCGGCGAGGTACTCGTCGACGGTCGCCGCGCCCGCGCGCAGCCGGCCGCGCCGCGTCTCGGCCCGGTAGCGGGCGCCGCGCTCGCGGTCCTCCTCGGTGAGCCCCGGCTGGTCGAACCAGCCGTCGCCCAGCAGCTTCTCGCCGTGCAGCGAGGGTTCGTCGTCCAGGCGGACGACGGCCACCTCCGGCAGCGCGGCCCGGATCCGGGCGCACTCGGCCGGGGAGTCGTCGGCGAAGACCAGCGCGTCGGTGCCGATGCCCAGCCGGCCGGCGATCTCCCGCAGCGCCTCGTCCTTGGGCCCCCATCCGGCGGCGATGTGCGCGAAGTCGTCCTCGCGCAGCCGCATGTCCGGGTGCTCGCGCAGGACCCGGCGCACCTCCTCGGGGTCGTTGCGGCTGCTGACCGCGAGCAGCACCCCCTGGGCACCCAGCTGGGCGGCCACTTGCTGGAACGCGCCGAAGGCCTCCGCACGGGGGGTTCCCGCGGCGGCGACCCCGTCCGGGCCGTCCTCCGCCAGCACGCCGTCCCACAGCGTGTGGTCCAGGTCCAGCACCAGGCACTTGCGGGCCATTCCGTTCAACGACCGTGCCAGATGGGCCACTTCGCGGGCGTACCCGGCGAGCAGCCCGGCGCCGAGCTGTGCGTCGGCGTGGTGTGCCAGCCGGACGTCGTGCAGCGGGCCGCCCTCGGCCAGCAGCGGGTCGAGGTCGATCACCACGACGCCGCCGGCCTCCTCGGAGAGCCGCAGCAGGGACGCGTTGAACTCCCGCCACACCGCGCCCAGTCGCGCCCGGGACCGCAGATCCACCAGTCGGCGGCTCCAGGTGGGGGGCAGGGGAAGGGTGTTGAGGACCAGCGTCCCGCCCACCCGTGCCGGGTACCCGGCGGCGATCTCGCGCAGCAGCTCCAGCACCTCCCCACAGGCATGCGCCACATCGTCGGGACACCACACCCCGGGTACCCGCCCGAGGACGGTCGTGGCATCCAGCAGGCACAGCGTCAGTGTGGGCCGGACCCCCTCGAACCTCCCTGCAGGGACACTCAAGTCCCGGACGAAGGCGCCGTGGTCCCCGGTCACGGGCCGCAGCAGCAGCCCGTGCCGGGCCAGTTCGGCGGTGAGCGGGTCGAGCACCGGGGCCACGGTGGACTGGCCGGTGACGGCCACGGTCACCACGGGGGTCCCCGGATGGTGGGCCAGCACCCGGTCCGGATCGGCCCCGGCCAGCAGCCGGCCCACGCGGCGCAAAGCCACCGGATCGTCGGCGACCTCGTGCCGGGCGAGCAGCGCGGCGACGGTGTCGTACTCCGCCTCCAGCCGCCGCTCGTCCCGCAGCAGCCGCAGCAGGCCGACGGCGCCGGCGCCCGGGTCGGCGGCCGGTGCGGCCGTTCCCGGGGCGTCAGAGCTTCTCAAGGCAGACCCCCGTCCTGATCCACTTGCTGGACTCGACCGCGAGGGCCAGCGCCCGTTCGCCGGGGCGGACGGCGGCGGCGAGCCGGTCGAACTGGTGGAAGGGCAGCGCGTTGCCGGTGTTCCCGGTGTCGGTGACACAGCTGATCTCGCGCGCCCCGGGCAGCGCGAGCCGGTCGACGACGCGCTGGGTCATGTGCCGGGACAGCTGGGGCGGCAGCACGTAGTCCACGTCCTCCGGCCGCCAGCCGGCCAGTTCCAGCGTCTCCCACAGGGCCTCGGCGGCCATGTCGGGCACGGACTCCTCGATGGCCTTGTAGTCCTCGGTGACCGCGGGGCCCTCCGGTACGGCGTCGCCCGCGCCGTACCAGTGCACGACCTGCCCGGGCTCGCGGCCCAGACCCGTGAAGCGGTGCAGGACACCGCGTACGGCCAGCCGGTCGCCGAGCGGTTCCGCGGTGAGGACCGCGGCGCCCGCGCCGTCTCCGAACAGCATGTAGTTGACGAGTTCCCCGGCGGGCCTGCGGGCGGCTCCGGGCCGCAGGTCCAGGTGCCGGTGGGTGACGTCGCCACCGATGACCAGTCCGGCCGCGGCGCCGCCGCCCAGCAGGGCGCGGCCGAGTTCCAGGGCCTGGAGCGCGCCGGAGCAGCCGGCCTGGAGCTGGTAGGCGGGCAGATGGACGAGGCCGAGCCGGTCGGCGACCTCGGTGGCGGTGGTGGGCAGCAGCCGGTCCGGGGTGGCCGTGGCCAGGACGAGGAAGTCGACATCGGCCGGTTCGAGTCCGGCGCGGTCCAGTGCCCCGGCGGCCGCACGGGCGCACAGCCCGGCCAGGGAGCCGTGGACCTCGCCGGTGTCGAGGTCGCGGGCGAAGTGCCGGAAGCGGGTGCCGACGAAGACGTCGATCCACTCGGCGCTCACGCCGAGCGCCCGGCCGAGCGTGGGGTTGTCCACGGGTCCGCCGGGCAGGGCGGTCCCGGTCCCGGCGATGAACGCCGTCTCCATCACGTCACTCCCTTCCGGCCCGGGCGGTGGCCGGCACCCGGGGGCCGGACACCGCCTCGGCCACCAGCAGTCCGGCCAGGTGTGCGGCCAGCGAGCCGACGGAACGCAGCGCCGGGATCAGGTCCGGCACCGACAGCTCGCCGAGCTGTGGCAGCCGCGCCTCGATCCGGTCCTTCAGCTGCATGATCATCACCGAGTCGAACCCGAGGTCCTCGTAGAAGCGGGCCCCTGCCGTCAGTTCGGCCACGGGGTAGCCCCCGACGTCGGCGACGGCGTGGACGACGGCGGCGGTCACGGGGGAACCGTCCCGCGGTTTTGGCGCGGTACCGGGCACGCCCGTGTCGGGGTCCCGGACCGCGGCCGGTGCGACCGGGTCCGGGCCGTCGCAGAGGCGTGCCGTCGCCGGCGCGGGAGCCTGGGGGAAGCGGGGGCGGTCGTCGAAGACGTACGGGGCGAGGCGCTCCGTGCGACGGTGTTCCGGGGCGTAGAGCGCGGACCAGTCGGGGTCGAGGCCCGACCGGTACAACGCGGCTACCACGTCGGCCAGTTCGCGGCCCCCGGCGGCGGGTCCGGGGCAGGGGTGCAGGAAGCCGACGCCCTCGCCGAAGCCCGCGCGGCCCGCGAGGCCGAGCAACTGCGGCCGGGGCCCGAGTTCCAGGAGGTGGGTCGGCGCGGTCTGCCGCACCAGGGCGCCGAGCGCGTCCCCGAAGAGCACCGGCTCGGCCACCTGCGCGGACCAGTACCCGGCGTCCAGTGGCTCGTCGCGCAGCAGGCGGCCGTACCGGGTGGAGGCGAACGGCACCTCGGGACGGCGTACGGCGATCCCGGCCGCCGCCTCCCGCAGCCGTGGCACCACGGACGCCACGGCCGGCGAGTGGAAGGCGAGCGGCACGTCCAGGAACCGGGCGCGCAGGCCCCGTTCCGCGAGCGCGGCGGCGGCGCGTTCCAGGGTGGGGCGGCCGCCCGCGAGCACGGTGTCGGCGGGGCCGTTGACGACCGCGAGGACCGGCTCCGGCTGCCCGGCGAGCAGCGCGTCGACGACCTCACGGGCGCCGCGCACCGCCAGCATGCCCGTGCCCTCGGGCAGTTCGGCCATCAGGGCGGCCCGGGTGGCGACCAGCCGGGCCGCGTCCGCGAGGTCGAGCGCGCCGGCCGTCACCGCCGCCGCGTACTCGCCCACGCTGTGCCCGAGCACGGCCGCCGGGCGCACCCCGAGCCCGGTCAGGGTGCGGGAGAGGGCGTACCCCACCGCGAACAGCGCGGGCTGCGCCAGACGGGCGCCGGTGATCCGCTCGTCGCCGGCGAGCAGCAGTTCGCGCACCGAGTGGCCGGTGTGCGGGGCGAGCGCGGCGTCGGCCTCGTCCAGGTGCCGGCGGTAGGCGGGCAGGTCGCGGTACAGCCCGGCGGTCATGCCGGGGTACGGGCTGCCCTGTCCGGTGAACAGGAAGCCGACGACCGGCGCGGTGGACGGCCGTACGGCGGCCCCGGTCGCCACGGGCGCCTCGGCGGCCCGGCGCAGCGTCCCGGCCAGCTCCTCGGCGTCCCGTGCGGTGGTGGCGTACCGGTAGGCCAGTCCCGTCTTGGCCCGGTTGCTGCTCCAGCACAGCGCCGCCACCGACCGCCCGTGCCGCGCCACCGCCACCGCCTGCGCCGCGAGGTTCCGCCGCAGCCCCTCGCCCGAGTCGGCGGTCACCGTGAACACCCCGAGCGGATTCCCAGGACGCTCCGCAGCAGCCCAAAAGCCCCGCGAACCCTCCCCGTCCGCCCCCCGCAACTCCCCAGGGGCGCCGAGAACCGCGTGCTCAGCCCCAACGGCCCCGCGCTCGACACCCGGCAGCGCCCCGGCGGACGCAGCCACGACGGACCCGTACCCGGGACCCGGCGGCAACCCTGCGGACGCGGACGCGCCCCGTTCCGGCCGGGCCGCGGCGGGTGCGGTCGCCAGGACGACGTGCGCGTTCGTGCCGCCCATGCCGAAGCTGCTGACCCCGGCCACCGTCTCGCCACGCGGCAGCCGCAGGGGCGACTTGAGGAGGCCGAGCCCGCGCTCGGCCAGCCGCAGCCGGGGATTCTCGCGGTCCGCGTGCCGGCTCGTCGGCACGACCCGGTGGTGCAGCGCCAGCGCCGTCTTGATCAGCCCGGCGATCCCGGCGGCGCCCTCCGTGTGCCCGAGGTTGCCCTTCACCGAGCCGATCGCGCACGGCGCGGCCCGCCGCACCCCGTGCACCGCGCCCAGCGCCGCGCACTCGATGGCGTCGCCGAGCACCGTCCCGGTGCCGTGCGCCTCCACGAAACGCACCTCGTCCGGGGTGACCCCGGCCCGGCGGTAGGCGGACTGCAGCACCTTCTGCTGGGACCACCTGCTCGGCGCCGTGACCCCGTTGCTGCGCCCGTCCTGGTTGACGGCGCTGCCCCGGATCACCGCGTACACCCGGCTGCCGTCGGCGACCGCGTCCTCCAGCCGGCGCAGCACCACCACGCCCACCCCGTCGGCGCGGCCGATGCCGTCGGCGTCGGCGGAGAACGGCTTGCAGCGCCCGTCGGGGGCGGCGAGCCCGAGCTGCTGGTAGACCAGGCCGAGCGTCGGCGAGAGCACCAGGTTGACGCCGGCCGCGACGGCGGTCGAGCACTCGCCGGTGAGCAGCGCGCCCACCGCGAGATGCACCGCGACCAGCGAGGACGAGCAGGCGGTGTCCACGGCGAGGCTCGGCCCGTGCAGGTCCAGGTGGTACGAGACCCGATTGGCGATCATCCCGGCGCTGCTGCCCGCGCCCAGCTGGGGTGTGGGCCGGTGCTGTCCGGACAGGGTCAGCCGGCCCCACTCGCCGCCCATCACCCCGACGTAGACCCCGGTGTCGCTGCCGGCGAGGGCGGTCGGGGAGATCCCGGAGTCCTCGATCGCCCGCCACACGCAGGGCAGCAGCAGCCGCTGGTGCGGGTCCATCGCGGCGGCCTCCCGCGGCGGCACGGCGAAGAAGGCGTGGTCGAAGACGTCGATGCCGTCGGCGAAGCCCCCCCGCGCGACCTCCGGGTGGGCGTCCCGGTCCCAGCGGCCCGGCGGCACGTCCCCGATGGCGTCCGCCGAGCCCAGCAGCAGCTCCCAGTAGGCGTCGACGCCGTGGGCGCGCGGGAACAGGCAGTCGATGCCGACGACCGCGATGTCGCCCATCACCGGTCCTCGTCGCCGAAGGCGTCCGGGTGCGCGACGGGCAGATGGGCCAGCAGTCCGCCGACCGTGGGGTGGTCCCACAGCAGGGTGGGCTCTGCCTCGACGCCCCACTCGTCCTCCAGGTCACCGCACAGGCTGAGCGCCACCACCGAGTCGGCGCCGTAGTCGGCGAGCGGCACGGACGGGTCGATGGTCTCGGCCGGCCGGTGCAGATACGCGGCGAGCCGGTCCAGCAGCCACTGCTCCAGAGTGGCGTCCGGGGTCGTGGGCCGGTACGCGGGTGCGGTCATCGTGGAACTCCTTCGCGAGCACGCGGGGTCAGCCGCTCACTGGGGTGGTGTAGAGGTCGTAGCTGAGCTGGGCGCCGTAGCGGAGCTGCACCTCGTGCCGGATCCGGGTGGTGCACTGCGCGGGCAGGTCGGCGACCCGCACGCCGAGCCTGCGGGCCACCCGGTGCAGGGCCGCGGCCGCCCAGGACGCCTCGGCCAGGAAGGGGTCGCCGCCGTACCCGGCCTGCCGCCACACGCCGAGCACGGCGGCGGCCGCGAGCAGCAGCGCGTACCGGTCGACCAGCGCGAACCCGGCGGCCGGCCAGGCTCCGGGGCGGGTGCCGTGTTCCAGGCCCCGTACCCGTTCGCGCAGTTCGGCCAGTTCCGCCGCGAGCGCCCGGGCGTATCCGGCGAGCGCCCGCTCCGCGGGGTCGGAGCCGGTGATGTCGTCGGCGGCCAGCGGCAGGCAGGCGGTGAGCGCCTCGTGCCCGGAGGCCAGGCCCAGCCGGTCCGCCCCCGTCGGCGGCACCGGGTCGCCGGGCCGGAACAGGGTGCCGGGCGGCGGCTCGCAGGCGCCCCAGGAGGTCCGGGCCAGCCGGAACAGCTGGGGGATGACCGTGGCCTGGCAGGCGGCCGTGCCCGCGTGGCCGAGGCTGAGCACCGGTACGTCCCTGATGTGCTTCTGGAAGATGCCCAGCGAGCCCTCGCGGGCGTAGATACCGGAGCCGAGGACCGTCGACAGGTCGTACATGGTCTCGATGAGCACCTTGGGCAGCAGGTACTTCACGGCGGACGAGTAGACGCTGGTCTGTTCCGGCAGCAGGTGCAGGGCGCGCAGTGCGAACACCGCGAGGCTGTCGTACAGCAGCAGGTTCACGAAGGCGCCGGTGGTCGAGGCCGAGGCGCGGGCGGCATCGGTGCTCCGGCCCGGCCGGGCGGGTGAGGTCTGCGACTGCTCGAACATCACCGCGGTGCGCAGCACGGTGTCCACGGCCGCGACCGCGCAGGACGCGATGACGGTGCGGCTCAGCTGGAAGGACCGCAGGGCGGTGCTCACTCCGGTGCCCTCCGGCCCGAGCAGCGCCGTCTCCGGCACGGGGCACTCGTCGAACTCCAGCCCGGCGAACCGGCAGCCGCGCAGGCCGACGGCGACCCGGCGGGGCAGCAGCGCGGCCCGGTCGGCGGGCAGGGTGTCCGGGCGCAGCAGCAGCGCCGAGTGGCTGCCGGCGCCGGGTCCGTCGCCGGTACGGCAGAACAGCACCAGCGCGCCGGCCCGTTCCAGGTTGTTGATCAGTGGCTTGGCCCCGCCGAGGACCAGGCCGCCGGGGGTGCGGCGGGCCGTCACCCCGCTGCGTACGTAGTCGTTGCTGTGGGCGGTCTCGTGCTGCGCGATCGCCGCCTTGCCGCCGCGCAGCAGCAGCGCGGCGACCCACGTCCGCTGTTCCTCGGTACCGGCCAGCCACACGTCGGAGGCGGCCATCCAGCTCATCATCCCGTAGCCCATGGCGAGCCCGACGTCCCGCCGGAACACGGGCCGCATGACGGCGACCAGCTCCTCGTACGAGCAGAGCCGCCCGCCGAGCGCGACCGGCACGAACTCGGCGGGCGTCCCCAGAGAGTCGAGCAGTTCCTCCCCGGCGCCGAACCGCTCGGCCAGCCGGTCGGCCGTGAGCAGCGCGGCGTACCCGTAGGGGTTGGCGGGATCGCCGGGGTCGCCCAGCGCCGCCTCGACCCGGGCGGCGCGGGAGCGGCCCGGGACGGGGTCACCGCACAGCGGGGACGGGTCCACCGCCTCCGCGAGCGCCGCGCTCACCACCGGCCGCCTCCACCGGTCGGCTCCGGGAGGAGCAGGTCCTCGCCGAGGGCGGTGCGGCGCGCGCCCACGAGGTCGTGGACGGCCGGGTCCAGGACCTGGTGGAGGGCCCTCAGCTCACCGGCCAGGAACAGCCGGCGGGTCTCCGCGCGGCGCACCTTGCCGCTGGTGGTGCGCGGCACCGTACCGGGGCGGACCAGCAGCAGGTTGGCGAGCGGGGCGTTGCACTCGGCGCCGACGGCCTCCTGGACGCGCCGCACGAGCCGGTTGGTCCGGGCCGTGTCCTCCATGTCGGCGCGGGTCTCCTGGACCACGACGAGCTGCTCCCGTCCGCCCGCGTCGACGCAGAACGCGGCGGCCGCGCCGGGCCGCAGCCCGGCGGCCGCCTCCCGTACGGTCCACTCGACGTCCTGCGGGTACAGGTTCCGGCCGTTGAGGATGACCAGTTCCTTCAGGCGCCCGGTGACGTACAGCCGGCCGTCGGCGAGGACACCGAGGTCGCCGGTGCGCAGGAAGCCGGTCTCGCCGTCGCTCAGGGTGGCCCGGAAGGTCTCCTCGCTCTCGTCGGGGCGCTTCCAGTACCCCTGTGCCACGCTGTCGCCGCGCAGCCAGATCTCCCCGACCGAGCCTTCCGGCAGTTCCCTGCGCTCCTCGGGCTCGACGATCCGCACGTCGTACCCGGTGACCGGTCCGCAGTCGACCAGTTCCCGTGCCCCGGCCGCTCCCATGCCGGGGCGGGAGGGTGCGGCCAGCCGTCCCTGTTCCAGCGCCTCGGGGTCGGCGGGGCGCGTGGCCCAGGGGTCGCCGGGGGTGCCGCCGGAGACCAGCAGGGTCGCCTCGGCCAGCCCGTAGCAGGGGTAGACCGCCCCGGCGCGCAGCCCGGCGGTCGCGAAGTGCGCGGCGAACCGGCGCAGGGTGTGCGGGCGTACCGGCTCCGCGCCGTTGAGCACGAGCCGCCAGCGGGAGAGGTCGAGGGTGGCGGCCTCCTCCTCGGGGACGCGGTCGACGCAGAGGTCGTAGCAGAAGTTGGGGCCGCCGCCGACGGTGACGCCGTAGGTGTCGATGGCGCGCAGCCAGCGCATCGGCTGGCGGACGAAGGACTCGGGTGCCATCTGGACGGACATGCCGCCCAGCCAGACCGGGTGCAGCAGATGGGCGATGAAGCCCATGTCGTGGTAGTGCGGCAGCCATCCGCCGAATCGATCCTGCTCGGTCGTGCGCAGCACCTGCTGGAGCAGCCGCTGATTGTCGATCAGGTTCCGGTGGGACACCATCACACCGCGCGGATCACGCACCGAACCCGAGGTGTACTGGAGGAAGGCCAGATCGTCGGGGCGGGTGCGCACCGGACGCCAGGCGGCCGGATCGCCCAGCTCGGGGCGGTCGGTGGCCAGGCAGTCCACGCCGTCCCGCAGCGCGTCGGCCAGCCAGCGGGAGACCTCGGGCGCGCTCGCGGCCTCGGTCAGCACCAGCCGCGCGCCGGTGTCGTCGAGCATCGCCCGCACCCGGTCCGCGCGCCGCCCGTGACCGCCGGCGCCGTCCGGCAGCGGCGCGGGCACGGCCACTGCGCCCGCGTACAGGCAGCCCGCGTAGGCGCTGAGGAACTCCGCCGTGGACGCGTACAGCAGCAGCACGGGCGTCCCGCCCGCCCGCCTCTCCTGCAGCACCGAGGCGACCCGGCGGGCCCGCAGGTCCAGTTCCCCGTACGACAGCCGCAGCGGACTGACCGCCGTGCCACGGTGCCTCAGCTCGACGTGCGCCTCGGCCTCCGGCCGCCGTGCGACGCGCTCGCGCAGCACATCGGTGAAGGTGACCGGCCCGGTGGTGGACAGGTTCGACATCGCTCCCCCTTGCGACGATGACCAGCCGCACTCCCCCGTCCGGAGCACGACCCCATGCCTGCCGAGCATCCTCGGCCGCCCCGCTAAAGATCTGCTTGTACCGGCCGAGCAGCCCCCGGCCGGCCGGCGAGCCGGCGCCCCGAAGCCGGCCGCACATGCCGGCCACCCCTTCGACCTGCGACGACTCCAACCGAGCAGTGAGCACGGCTGCTCCGGCGGTGGGTGGGCGGCTGCCCCCTTGAACCGCCTGCCGGGCGAGTGACGCCTGGACATGGGTGCGCCCCGGCCCGGTTTCCGGCCGGGGCGGGGCGCTTCACATGCGTCCGAGCGGCATGCGCAGCCGATGGACACCCTCACGGCAGGGGCGGGGCCCGACATTCTCGGCCGGAGAGGGGCAATGCGGCCGGAACCGCGACCAGCGGGCCACCGTCGGAACGCCGCCGGGGATGGCCCGCGCCCTGCGCAGCAGACGAAGTGGTGCCCGGAGCCGGACTTGAACCGGCACGCCCGCGAAGGGGCAGCGAGGTTTAAGCTCGCCGTGTCTGCATTCCACCATCCGGGCAGGCCATGGGCTCCGCAACGAGTTCCGAGCCTATCGGGACGCATCCCCCGAACAGCGGAACGGCGGACCGATGTTGTCTTATTTTATTGACGTCTGAGGGTGCATCAGCCCGTGGAACGAGCCATCCGCACTTGCCAATAGCGTGACGTGGGGCACGTGCGCCCGTACGTGAAATGACGGAATTTCACCGTCCGAACGAGGGCGTTCCACCTGTTCTCGGCACCGGTCGACCACATGCGGCGGCCGCGGCCCCGTCGGGGTCGCCCGTCCTCCCCAGGTATGACGCGACACCCTCACGTCCGACCGGAGTCGGCCCCGAGAACGGGAACAGCGACTGACTCCAGGGCCGTCGTCCGACGGGACGATGGACAGGTCCCCAGGAACACACGTCGTCCCGACAGGAGTACCGTCCCGTGACCACCACACCCATCGCCGACCGGACCACGGCCGTGGCCGCCAGGGCCACCGAGCTGTCGAAGATCTACGGGCAGGGTGAGACCCGGGTGGTCGCCCTGGACCAGGTCTCCGTCGACTTCCGGCAGGCCGAGTTCACCGCGATCATGGGCCCGTCCGGCTCCGGCAAGTCCACCCTGATGCACTGCGTGGCGGGCCTGGACACCTTCTCGTCGGGGTCCGTGCGCATCGGCGAGACGGAACTGGGCTCGCTGAAGGACAAGCAGCTCACCAAGCTCCGCCGGGACAAGATCGGCTTCATCTTCCAGGCCTTCAACCTGCTGCCGACGCTGACCGCGCTGGAGAACATCACCCTCCCGATGGACATCGCGGGCCGCAAGCCGGACAAGGCCTGGCTGGACCGGGTCATCGAGATGGTCGGCCTGTCCGGACGGCTCGGCCACCGGCCCTCCCAGCTCTCCGGCGGCCAGCAGCAGCGCGTGGCCGTGGCCCGCGCCCTCGCCTCCCGGCCCGAGATCATCTTCGGTGACGAGCCGACCGGAAACCTCGACTCGCGCTCCGGCGCCGAGGTGCTCGGCTTCCTGCGCAACTCCGTGCGCGAGCTGGGCCAGACGGTGGTCATGGTCACCCACGACCCGGTCGCCGCCGCCTACGCGGACCGCGTGATCTTCCTGGCCGACGGGCGGATCGTGGACGAGATGTACGCGCCCACGGCCGACTCCGTCCTCGACACGATGAAGCAGTTCGACGCGAAGGGCCGGACCAGCTGATGTTCCGCACCGCCCTGCGCAACGTCCTCGCGCACAAGGCCCGCCTCCTGATGACCGTCCTCGCCGTCATGCTCGGCGTGGCCTTCGTCTCCGGAACCCTCGTCTTCACCAACACCATCTCCGACGCCTACCAGAAGAGCTCCGCCAAGGGCTTCGACGGCGTCGACGTCGCCGTACAGGCCAAGTACCAGGAGTCCAAGCGCCGGGACCGGGTCGGCAGGACCGCCGACCTGACCCAGGCCATGCTGGACAAGGCCGCCGAGGTCCCCGGCGCCGCCTCCGCCACCGGTGTGGTCAGCGGCTTCACCGCCGTCGCCGACAAGCAGGGCAAGCTGCTCGGCGGCGACTGGCAGTCCACCGGCGGCAACTACTGGGGCACCAAGGACACCCGGTACCCGCTCGTCAGCGGCCACGCCCCGCACGGCAGCGGCGAGGTGCTGCTCGACTCCCGGACGGCGCAGCGGGCCGGGTACAAGGTCGGCGACACCGTGCGCCTCTCCGTGAACGGCCCGGTCCTCACCCCGACCGTCGCGGGCGTCTTCCGCACCGACGACGGCAACGTCGCCGCCGGCGGCAGCCTCGCCCTGTTCGACACCCCCACCGCGCAGCGGCTCTTCGGCAAGGCGGGCACCTACGACGAGATCGACGTCAGGGCCGCGGCCGGCACCAGCCAGTCCGCGCTCAAGGCCGGGATCGACAAGGCGCTGCCCTCCCAGCTGGTGGAGACCACCACCGGCAAGCAGCTCGCCGACGACCAGGCCAAGCAGATCGCCGACGGGATGAGCGGCCTGAAGCAGGCCCTGCTGGTCTTCGCAGGCATCGCCCTGTTCGTCGGCACGTTCATCATCGCCAACACCTTCACCATGCTGGTCGCCCAGCGCACCAAGGAGCTGGCCCTGCTGCGGGCGGTCGGCGCCTCCCGCCGGCAGGTCACCCGTTCGGTGCTGATCGAGGCGTTCGTGGTCGGCGCGGTCGCGGGCGCCACCGGTCTGGCCGCCGGCATCGGCATCGGCGCGGGCCTGCGCGCCCTGCTCGGCTCCTTCGGCGCGAGCGTGCCCGACGGACCGCTGGTCATCACGCCGGGCACCGTGGTGGCCGCCCTCGCGGTCGGCGTCCTCATCACCATGCTGGCCGCCTGGCTGCCCGGCCGCCGGGCCGCGAAGATCCCGCCGGTGGCGGCGATGAGCAGCGTGCACGCCCAGGCCACGACCAAGTCGCTGGTGCTGCGCAACACGCTCGGCGCGCTGTTCGCGGCGGCCGGTGTCGCGGTGATCCTCTCGGCCACCACGATGAGCGCCGACTCCGCCCAGGCCCCGATGGGACTCGGTGCGGTACTGCTGATCATCGGCGTGTTCATCCTGACCCCGCTGCTGTCCCGCCCGCTGATCGCGGCCGCCGCCCCGGTGCTGCGCGCCTTCGGTGTCTCCGGCAAGCTGGCCCGCCAGAACTCGGTGCGCAACCCGCGCCGCACGGCGGCCACCGCCTCGGCGCTGATGATCGGCCTGACCCTGATCACCGGTATGACGGTGATGGCGGGCAGCCTGCAGACCGCCATCGACAAGATGGCCAGCTCGGCGATCCGCGCGGACTACGTCGTCTCGATGGCCAACCGCTCCCCGCTCTCCCCCGAGGTGGCGAGGAAGATCGCCGCCACGGACGGGGTCACCGCCAGCAGCCCGCTGCGCAACGCGGAGTCCCGGATCGACGGCAGGACCGAGTTCCTGACCGGCGTGGACGGTTCGTCCATCGGCAGGCTGACGGACCTCAAGGTCGACGACGGCACCTTCGCGGTGGACGGCACCCGGGTCGTCGTGGACAAGGACCGGGCCAAGGACTACGGCTGGCACGCCGGTTCGCGGTTCACCGTGCACTTCGAGGACGGCAAGGCCCGGACGCTGACCGTCGCCGGTGTCTACGAGGGCAACCAGATGATCAACGGGATCATCCTGGACGACAAGGTCCTGACCCCTCACCTGAAGGACCCGGTCGACATGCAGGTCATGGTCAAGACGGCGGACGGCGCCTCGTCCGCCGCCAAGGACCGGCTGGCGAAGGCCCTCGGCACCAACCCGGCGATCAAGATCCAGGACAAGCAGGACATCTCCGACGACATCGCGAAGATGTTCACGCTGATGCTGAACATGGTCTACGGCCTGCTCGGCATGGCGGTGATCGTCGCGGTCCTCGGTGTCATCAACACCCTGGCGATGTCGGTCTTCGAACGCTCGCAGGAGATCGGCATGCTCCGCGCCATCGGCCTGGACCGCAAGGCGGTCAAGCGGATGGTCCGCCTGGAGTCCCTGGTGATCTCCCTGTTCGGCGGGGTGCTCGGCATCGGCCTAGGCGTGTTCTTCGGCTGGGCGGCCGGACAGCTCCTCGGCACCAAGATGCCGACGTACGAACTGGTCCTGCCCTGGGGCCGGATGGCGTTCTTCCTGCTCCTCGCGGGCACGGTCGGCATCCTGGCGGCCCTGTGGCCGGCCCGGCGGGCGGCCCGGCTGAACATGCTGTCGGCCATCAAGTCCGAGTAGCGGGCAGCCGTACGACGCACCAGGGGGCCCCGTGGCACGGGGCCCCCTTCGTCGTGTGCGCCGTACCGGTGTCAGCCGTTCCAGTCGCGGGTGCGCAGCGGCAGCCCCGAGGTGCCCGGCGCCGGGGTGCGGACGGCGAGGACCTGGTTGACGCCGATGCGGTTGTGCTCGAAGGCGAGTGCGCAGGCGGCCATGTACAGCCGCCAGACGCGGGCGCGGCCGGGGCTGGTGAGGCCGACGGCGCGGTCCCAGCCGGCCTCCAGGTTGGCCACCCAGCGGCGGAGGGTGAGGGCGTAGTGCTCGCGGAGGGACTCCACGTCCCGCACCTCGAAGCCGGCGCGCTCCAGCTGGGTGACGGTGGTGCCGACGGGGGCGAGTTCGCCGTCGGGGAAGACGTAGGCGTCGATGAACTGGTCGACCTCGTACGACGACTCGTCGCCCTGCGGGCGGCGGCCGATCTGGTGGTTGAGCAGCCGGCCGCCGGGCTTCACCAGCTCGTACAGCCGGCGTGTGTACTCCAGGTAGCGTTCGGCGCCGACGTGCTCGGCCATGCCGATGGAGGAGATCGCGTCGAAGGGGCCGTCCGGGACGTCCCGGTAGTCCTGGACCCGGATCTCCACCAGGTCGGTCAGGCCCTCGTCGGCGACGCGCTTGCGGCCGTAGGCGGCCTGCTCCTGCGAGAGGGTGACCCCGACGACGTTCACGCCGTGCTCGCGCGCCGCGTGGATGGCCATCGAGCCCCAGCCGCAGCCGACGTCCAGCAGCCGCTGACCGGGCTTCAGGCCGAGCTTGCGGCAGACGAGTTCGAGCTTGTCGCGCTGGGCGGACTCCAGCGTGCCGCCGTCCTCCCAGTAGGCGCAGGAGTACACCATGGAGGGGCCGAGGACGAGCTCGTAGAAGTCGTTGCCGACGTCGTAGTGGTGGCTGATGGCCCGCTTGTCGCTGTTGCGGGTGTGCAGGTGGCGGCGCCTGCGCACCTCCTCGCGCGGCGGGGCCGGGGGGATCGGCGGGCCGACGAGCCTCAGCAGCTCCCGGGCGGCGGCGCGGACCTCCGGGTCGCGCACGGCCCGCACCAGGCCGCGGGTGTCCTCCCCGCGCTCCCAGATCAGCCCGGCCATGGCGTCGAGGACGGCGTAGAGGTCGCCCTCGATGTCCAGGTCCCCGGCGACCCAGGCGCGGGCCAGGCCCAGTTCGTTCGGCTTGAACAGCATGCGGCGCAGTGCGCGGCGGTTGCGGATGACGAGGGCCGGCGCACCCGGCGGCCCCGCCTGCGACCCGTCCCAGGCCCGCAACCGCACCGGAAGCGGGGTGCCCAGCATCTGTTCGGCAAGTCTCCTCAGCCGCGACGCGGCGTCGGCCATGGCGCACACCTCCAAGACGACGATCCCGGATGTCCGTTCACCACGTAAACACCGTGCGGCCCCGAGCGCAGTCCCGCAAAGGAGTTACAACCGAGCAAAACAGTTGTATCGGCCATGCAGACGGGGCGGCCCGGGAACGCCGAAGGACCTCCCGCACCACGGATGGCGGGAGGTCCTTCGGGTCTGCCGGTGACCTGGGGTCAGGAGGCCTTGGCCTTCTCCTCGGTCTTGGCGGCGGCGACCGGCGCCGGCTTGGCGGCCTCGTAGAACTCCTCGCGGGGGTTCTCCATGGCGCCCAGGGAGACGACCTCGCGCTTGAGGAACATGCCGAGGGTCCAGTCGGCGAAGACGCGGATCTTGCGGTTGAAGGTCGGCATCGCCATGCCGTGGTAGCCACGGTGCATGTACCAGGCGAGGCGGCCCTTGAGCTTGATCTTCACCTTGCCCATGACGATCATCGCCACGCCCTTGTGCAGGCCGAGACCGGCGACCGCACCCTTGTTGGCGTGCTCGTACTCCTTCTGCGGGAAGCCCCGCATACCGGAGATCACGTTGTCGCCGAGCACCTTGGCCTGGCGCAGCGCGTGCTGGGCGTTCGGCGGGCACCAGGCGTTCTCGTTGCCCGCCTTGCGGCCGACGAGGTCCGGGACCTGTGCGTTGTCACCGGCGGCCCAGATGTAGTCCGTGCCCTTGACCTGGAGGGTCGGCTCGCAGTCCACGTGGCCGCGCGGGCCGAGCGGAAGACCGAAGCGGGAGAGGGCCGGGTTCGGCTTGACGCCGGCGGTCCACACGATGGTGTTGGAGTCGACCTCCAGGCCGTTCTTCAGCACCACATGGCCGTCGACGCAGGAGTCCATGGAGGTGGAGAGGTAGATCTCCACGCCCCGGCTCTCCAGGTGCTCCTTGCCGTACTGGCCGAGCTTGGGGCCGACCTCGGGGAGGATCTTGTCCGCGGCGTCGACGAGGACGAACCGCATGTCCTCGCGGGAGACGTTCTTGTAGTACTTGGCGGCGTCCCGGGCCATGTCCTCGACCTCGCCGATGGTCTCCGCGCCCGCGAAGCCACCGCCGATGAAGACGAAGGTGAGCGCCTTGCGGCGGATCTCCTCGTCGTTCGTGGAGTCGGCCTTGTCCAGCTGCTCCAGGACGTGGTTGCGCAGCCCGATGGACTCCTCGATGCCCTTCATACCGATGCCCTGCTCGGCGAGGCCGGGGATCGGGAAGGTGCGGGAGACCGCGCCCATCGCGATGACCAGGTAGTCGAACGGCAGCTCGTACGCCTCGCCCACCAGCGGGGCGATCGTGGCGACCTTGCGGTCCTGGTCGATGGTGGTGACCCGACCGGTGAGGACCTCCGCCTTCGGCAGCACGCGTCGCAGCGGGACGACGACGTGGCGAGGGGAGATGCTGCCGGCGGCGGCTTCGGGGAGGAAGGGCTGGTAGGTCATGTACGACCGGGGGTCGACGACCGTGACGGTCGCCTCGCCGTAGCGCATCTTCTTGAGAATGCGCCGAGCTGCGTACAGGCCTACGTACCCACCGCCTACTACGAGGATCCTGGGACGCTCCGTGGTGCTCATGCCATCGAGTATCCACCTGCCTCCGGGGGGCTGCTCGTGCGCCCCTTCACAAGGTTCTTGGGGGCCCGTGCTAAACTCCGCGGCCCCCGTGACCCAGGTCATGTGGCCGAAACGGAACCGCGAGGCGGTTCGCCCCGTTGTCAAGGCCGCGTGAGCAGCCTCTCCGGGTTTCCGGAGCCATCGTGAGCACCCCGGAACATCCCCGGAACAGACCCTTCCAGGGCGCCGCCACACACCCCATCTGAACATGTTCAAACGCCTCTTGGACCCCCGAAAGGGCCAACCGGCCCCCTTCGGGCACCCACGGGGACCCAATTCCTTGTGAAGAACTTCACGAACTTTTCCGCCGGGGCGCGAACGAGGGGCCCCGAAGGGCCCCTCGAAGACGCTCAAACGTTATCCGACCTGCTCAGTCTGACGCTACCGGGGAGTAACAAAAGAGAGCTACGCCACCGACCACGCGATGCCGTCGAGGATGTCGTGCTCGCTGACGACGACCTCCTCGGCACCGGTCCGCTCCATGATCGCGAGCAGCACGAGGGCGCCCGCACCGATCACGTCGACCCGGCCCGGGTGCATGGAGCCCACCGCGGCACGCTCGGCGTGCGTGGAGCGCAGCAGCCACTCGGTGATCTCGCGGACGCGGTCGCGGGAGACCCGGGAGTGGTGGATGCGCGCGGAGTCGTACTCCGGCAGGTCCTGGGCGATCGCCGAGACCGTGGTGACCGAACCGGCCAGCCCGACCAGCGTGCGCGCCTCGCCCAGCGGGACGGTCTCCTCCGCGAGGTCGAGCGCGGCCTCGATGTCGGCCCTCATGGCCGCGATCTGCTCCCCGGCGGGCGGGTCGGAGACCTTGCCGCCGGCCACCAGGTGCCGTTCCGTCATCCGCACGCAGCCCACGTCCACGGACCGCGCGGCCCGCACGTGGTCGTCGCCGACGACGAACTCCGTGGAGCCGCCGCCGATGTCCACCACCAGATAGGGCCTGGCGAGGTCGTCGCGGCCCCCGAGCTCCTTGGTCGCCCCGGTGAAGGAGAACTCGGCCTCCTGGCCGCCGCTGATGACCTCCGGCTCGACCCCGAGGATGTCCACGACCCCGCGCACGAAGTCGTCCCGGTTCTCGGCGTCGCGGGAGGCGGAGGTGGCCACGAACCGTACCTTGGCGGCACCGAGTTCACGGATCACCCCGGCGTACTCCCGGCACGCGGCGAAGGTCCGCTCCAGCGCCTGCGGCGCCAGCCGGCCGGTGCGGTCCACGTCCTGGCCGAGCCGGACGATCGTCATGCGCCGGTCCAGCTCCAGCAGCTCGCCGGTGGCCGGGTTCACGTCGGCGACGAGCAGCCGGATGGAGTTCGTACCGCAGTCGATGGCGGCGACCCGGGAGAAGCCCTCGGGGACCATCGGCCGGTCGGCGAAGAAACCGCTGCGGACCTCGGTGGGGTCGAGGACCGCGCCCTCCTCGCCCGGGTGCTCGTCCGCCGGGTCGGGCGCCTCGAGCGGCTGCACGCACGGCCCCTTGCGCCACCACTCGGGCAGCATCGCGATCGCCTCGTCGCCGAGCGGGTTCACCCCGGGGCCTGCGGCCAGCGAGTGGGCGACGAGGACGTGCAGGCACTTCACGCGGTCCGGCATGCCGCCCGCGCTCGGGAAGCCCGCCAGCACCTCGATCTCGTCCCGGCGCCGGATGTAGTCCTCGTGGGCGGCCCGGTAGGCCGCGGCCAGTTCGGGGTCGTTCTGCAGCCGTTCGGTCATCTCCTTCATGACGCCGTCCGCCTCCAGCGTCCCGATCGCCGAGGCGGCGCGCGGGCACGTCAGGTAGTACGTCGTCGGGAAGGGCGTGCCGTCGGGCAGGCGGGGTGCCGTCTCCACGACGTCCGGCTGACCGCAGGGGCAGCGGTGCGCGATGGCCCTCAGGCCCCGCGGCGGGCGGCCGAGCTGCTGCTTGAAGGCCTCGACGTCCGCGTCGGTGGGCTCGGAGCGCGGAGTGGGCGGCGGGGGCGTTTCCATGACTGCTTTTCGGAGGCTTTCTGTCGGTTCACTGGTCGGAGGCGTCGGACTTGTCGACCCCGTCCCAGACGTTCGCGTACCAGGGCCGGTGGGCGGCCCCGAATTCGGCGCGGGACTGCCGGGCCGCGCCCGGGTCGACGACCACGTACCCGGTCTCACCGGGCATCACGTAGTGCAGCCGGCGCCGGATCTGCTGCTCGGCGTAGGAGTCGTCCTGCCAGCGCGCCTTGAGGTCGCGCAGCTGCTCCACGCGCTCGCGGGCCTGCTCCTGCTTGCGCTGGAGGTCGTCGATCTGGGCGCGCTGGGAGACGAACTGACGCATCGGATAGGCGAGCGCCACGACCATCGAGCACAGCACCAGCGCGAGCAGCGCCGCCCGGCCGGTGAGCCGGGAGCGGCGGGCCTGCCGCTTCGTCTGGGAGCGGTAGACGCGGGCCGCGGTCTGCTCGCCGAGCAGCCGCAGTCTGGTCGCGGTGGAGAAACGGTCCCGGTCCTTGACGGCCATCGGCTCTCCGCCTCCCCTTTCACGTGCGTACGTCCCCGGACACGGTACGGGACCGGGTACGGGGACGTACGTACGACTGGCTAAGACATGGCCCGGGTGGGCTCAGGTCAGCCCTTGAAGCGGGGGAACGCGCTGCGGCCGGCGTACACCGCGGCGTCGTCGAGGATCTCCTCGATGCGCAGCAGCTGGTTGTACTTGGCGACGCGCTCGGAGCGGGCCGGGGCACCGGTCTTGATCTGGCCGCAGTTGGTGGCGACGGCCAGGTCGGCGATGGTGACGTCCTCGGTCTCGCCGGAGCGGTGGGACATCATGCACTTGAAGCCGCTGCGCTGGGCCAGCTCGACGGCGTCCAGGGTCTCGGTCAGCGAGCCGATCTGGTTGACCTTCACCAGGAGGGCGTTGGCGGTGCCCTCCTCGATACCGCGGGCGAGGCGCTCGGGGTTGGTGACGAACAGGTCGTCGCCGACCAGCTGGACCTTGTCGCCGAGCTTGTCGGTGATGACCTTCCAGCCGGCCCAGTCGTCCTCGAACAGCGGGTCCTCGATGGAGACGAGCGGGTAGGCCGCCACGAGCTCCTCGTAGTACTCCGTCATCTCGGCGGCGGAGCGCTCCTTGCCCTCGAAGAGGTACTTGCCGTCCTTGTAGAACTCGGACGCGGCCACGTCGAGGGCGAGGGCGATCTGCTCGCCGGGGGCGTAGCCGGCCTCCTTGATCGCCTCGAGGATGAGATCGAGGGCCTCGCGGTTGGAGCCGAGGTTCGGGGCGAAGCCGCCCTCGTCGCCGAGGCCGGTGGACAGACCGCGGCCCTTCAGCACCTTCTTGAGGGTGTGGTAGACCTCGGTGCCCCAGCGCAGCGCCTCGGAGAAGGACTCCGCGCCGATCGGGGCGATCATGAACTCCTGGATGTCCACGTTGGAGTCGGCGTGCGAGCCGCCGTTCAGGATGTTCATCATGGGAACGGGCAGCAGGTGCGCGTTCGGGCCGCCCAGGTAGCGGAACAGCGGCAGGTCGGACGCCTCGGAGGCGGCGTGCGCGACGGCGAGCGAGACGCCGAGGATGGCGTTGGCGCCGAGGGAGCCCTTGTTGTCCGTGGCGTCCAGGTCGAACATGGCCTGGTCGATCAGGCGCTGCTCGGTGGCGTCGTAGCCGACCAGCTCCGGGCCGATCTGCTCGATGACGGCCAGGACGGCCTTCTCGACACCCTTGCCCTGGTAGCGGTTGGGGTCACCGTCGCGCAGCTCGATGGCCTCGAAGGCGCCCGTGGAGGCGCCGGACGGGACGGCGGCACGACCCGTGCTGCCGTCGTCGAGGCCGACCTCGACCTCGACCGTGGGGTTGCCTCGGGAGTCCAGGATTTCCCGGGCTACGACGACGTCGATGGACGGCACGAGCATCTCCTTCTTGGATGTGACGCTGGAAGTGCGGGGCTCTCTGCCTTGCGGCGGTGCCTTGCGACTAGAGCCTAACCGTCCCAGGGGCGTCGGCCACCGACCGACCGACCCGTGGACGGGGAGGGACACGCAGACGGTACCCATTGTTCACCCGCGGAACAAAGGGGGGTGCGGATGAAGAACGGGGAAAGTGCCGGGGGACGCGCGGCGAGCCGGGCCCGGACATGAAGAAACCCCGCCCCGGTGCGTACGGGGGAACACGCACCGGGGCGGGGAGCCCGTGGGGACGGGGGGTACGGCCCCTCACGAGGCCCCCGGTGTGGGGGCCGCGGGCGTGAGGGCGCTGTGGGTCCGTTCGGAACCAGGTGTCACTTCAGGTGCAGCTGCTGGCCCGGGTAGATGAGGTCGGCGTCCTGGACGATGTCCTTGTTCAGCTCGAACAGCTTCTTCCAGCCGCCCTGCACGTGGTGCTTCTCGGCGATGGAGCTGAGGGTGTCACCGGTGACGACCTTGTACTCGCCGTCGCCCTTCTTGACCTTCTTGCCGGTCGGGGTGGTGACGGTCTTGCTCACGCTCGGACGCTCGGTGGAGCGGGTGGCGGCCTGCTTCTCGGTGGAGCGGGTGGTGGTGGAGGCGCTCGACGAGGTGCTCTTCGAGGCGGTGGGGGCGGAGCCGTTGTACGGGGTGCTCGACAGGCCCGTGCCGCAGACCGGCCAGGCGCCCTTGCCCTGCGCGGCGAGAACCTTCTCGGCGACGGCTATCTGCTGCGCCTTGCTGGCCTGGTTGGCCTGCCCGGCGTAGGCGGTGCCGCCGTACGCGGCCCAGGTGGAGGCGGAGAACTGCAGACCGCCGTAGTAGCCGTTGCCGGTGTTGATGGCCCAGTTGCCCCCGGACTCGCACTGGGCGACGGCGTCCCACTGGGAGGAGGTGGCGGCGGAGGCGTTGCCGGCCGCCATCAGCGGGGCGGCGACGACGGCGCCGGTGACACCGGCGAGCGTGACGGCGCGGACGGCCTTGGACGGACGACGGTGCTTGCCCTTGCCGGAGAACAGCATGGATCGATCCCCTCACCGACGCCTGCGAGGTGAGCTGTCGGGTTCGGGCCGGTTGAGTTGCCCGGCCGCGCACTCGCTCTCGCGATGCGCGGCTTCACCCCCAGCCGGTCCGGCGTCAACCGCCGGGACCGGCACTTACCTTGGGTCCCCCGCTCCTGCCCACGGCGCTTGACGCGACGACTGTTCCCGGGCGGCCGCTGGCAGGATTCGGCGTGTGCGGCTGCCGGGGCTCGTGATGACGAGCGGTCCTGACCGTAGACACGCGATCCACGGAATTTCAAAGACGATCAGGGCTTCTGAGACTCATCCCACACTTTCCCCGAACCGGACATTAGCCGTGAAGCGGGGCGTCAACTCCCGCTACTTTCCACCCTTTTCCGCACCCACGTCCAGGGTCTGACCGGCGGAGATGTGGTTCGGGTCGGCGCCGATGGCCTTCTTGTTCGCGGCGTAGAGCGCGTGCCATCCGCCGTCGACGCCAAGGGAGTCGGCGATGGAGCCGAGGGTGTCGCCCTCGCGGACGGTGTAGGTGTCCGTCTCCTGCGAGGCGTGCCGGCCGGACAAGGTGTCGTTCTGTCCGTTTGCCGCACTTTCGTCCGCACTGCCGCCCCGGTGGCGCCCGCCACTGCTGAGAGCGCCGGTGTCGACCAGGCTCCAAGAACCGCCGGTCTGCTGTGAATTGTCCGAGTCGTCGGCCGACGGAGTGATCACGGAGGTGCTGTCGCCACCCTGCGACGTCCCACCGCCGGGCGAGGTGGACTTGCCCGGCGTGGGAGTGCCGTGGCCCGGAGAGCCGGCAGCCGCGCCCGGGTCCTGAGTGGCGCCCTTGGCGTGGCCGGGAGCCGGCGTGGTGGCCGGGTCGGAGGAGGGGGCGGCACTGGAGCCGGAGTCCGCACCGGAGTTGGCGTCGGATCCGTTGCCGGTGTCAGAGCCGGACGAAGACGGCGAATCCGACAGGCCGGACGAGTCGGAGTTGTCGTCCGATCCGGACGAGTCGCCCGAACCGTTGCCGTGGCCGGAGCCGCCGACGCCCGGGTCGACGTCGACCGACGCCGAGTTCGAGGTCAGACCGGAGAGCAGGGCACAGGTGGCCCAGGGGGTGGTGCCCTTGTCGGCGAGGATCTTCTCGGCGACCGCGATCTGCTGCGAGCGGCTGGCCTGGTCGGCGCTGGAGGCGTACTGGGTGCCGCCGTGGGACTCCCAGTCGTCCTGGGACATCTGGAGGCCGCCGTAGTACCCGTTGCCGGTGTCGGCGCTCCAGGAACCCCCGCTCTCGCACTCGGCCACCTTGTCCCACGTGGTGCCGTCGGCCGCGTTGGCGCTCGCGGCGCCGAGGAGCGGGATCGCGATGGCGGAGCCGGTGACGCCCGCCGCGACGAGGAGGGCCGGAGCCTGACGGGGGCGACGGTGACGACCGTTCCCGGAGAGCATGCGGAAGCCTTTCGTGCGACAGCAGGGCCGGCGCGGCGGATGAAGCTGGGCGCCACGCTGATGGGTGAACGTATAGGCAGACGATCACTTGTCACAAGTTCATGCCGCGCAGATCACGTGAAGATCACAGTTTTCAACGCTGTCATGTTCAGCGTTCTACGGCTTGGGGGCACTCCTGCCCGCCGCCTTCCGGGCGGCGGGCTCAGCCGACCGGGGTGAACTCCACGGGCAGGGTGCGCAGGCCGCGCATGATGAGGCCGCCGCGCCACCGCAGATCGGCCGGATCGGCGGCGAGCCGCAGGTCGGGCAGCCGGGTGAGGAGCGTGGCCAGCGCGGTCTGGCCCTCCAGCCGGGCGAGCGGCGCGCCGAGGCAGTAGTGGATGCCGTGCCCGTACCCGAGGTGCTGGTTGTCCCTGCGGCCGAGGTCGAGCATGTCCGGGTCGGCGAACCGCTCCGGGTCCCGGTCGGCGGCGGCGAGGACCACGAGCACGGGGTCGCCGGGGGCGATCCGCTGCCCGCCGACGGTGAGCGGTTCGGTGGCGAACCGCCAGGTGGCCAGCTCCACCGGGCCGTCGTAGCGCAGGAGTTCCTCCACCCCGGTCTCCAGGAGGCCGCGTTCGCCGCGGGCCAGGGAGTCCTGCAGGCGGTGGCGCTGCCCGGGGTGGGTGAGCAGGGCGTACGTGCCGTTGCCGATGAGGTTGACGGTCGTCTCGAAGCCGGCGAACAGCAAGATGAAGGCCATCGCGGCGGCCTCGTTCTCGGTGAGGTGCTCGCCATGGTCGGAGGCGCGGATGAGCCCGGAGATGAGGTCCTCGCCGGGCGTGGGCTCGGCGGGCAGCGCCTCGCGCTTCCTGTGGATCAGCTCGGCGAGGTAGCCACGCATCTTCTTCACCGACCGGGCGACCCCGCCGCGTGGGCCTCCCCCGTGCCGGATCATCATGCCCGCCCAGTCCCGGAAGTCGTCCTGGTCCTCGGGCGGGACGCCGAGCAGGTCGCAGATGGCGTAGATGGGCAGCGGGAAGGCGAACTCGTGGATGAGGTCGGCGGAGCCGCGGGCCGCGAACCCGTCGATGAGGCGGTCGGTCAGCTCCTGCACGCGCGGCGCGAACTCGGCGACCCGGCGGGGCGTGAACGCCTTGCTGACCAGCCGGCGCAGCCGGGTGTGGTCCGGCGGGTCGATGTTCAGCAGATGCGTCATCAGCTCGGCCTTGCGCTCGCCCGGGATGCCGGTCTTGCCCTTGGCGTGCGCGGGCTCGTCGTGATGCGCCGGGTTCTTGCTCAGCCGCTGGTCGGCCAGGGCCTGCCGGGCGTCGGCGTACCGGGTGACCAGCCAGGCCTCGACCCCGCTGGGCAACCGCGTCCGGTGCACCGGCGCGTGCTCGCGCAGCCACGCGTAGGCGGGGTAGGGGTCGGCGGCGAACTCCCAGGTGAAGAGGTCGGGGCCGGTGTCGTCGGGGCGGAGCTGCTCGGTCACCCCTCGACGGTATCCGCCCGCACCGGACGACACCGAAACGACCGAACCCACCGGGACCGGCCCGCCGGTCGAGCGGAGCGCCGGGGTCCGGATCGGGCGGGGTCCACCCCGCCGGACTCCCTCGGCGGGGCGGACTCCCGGCACGCGGGGCCCGGCACACGGACTCCCGCGACGGGCGAACTCTCGGCGTGCGCGGTCCCGGCGCACCCCGGCGCACGGAGCCCCGGCTAGCGGACTCCCCCGGCGCACGGAGCCCCGGCTAGCGGAGCCCCGGTTCGTCGCGGGCTAGTTCTCGGTCGGGGGTGCTTCCTCTGTCGTGCGTATCGCGTCGCGGTAGGCGCGGGCCGCTGCCCGCAGGGCCGCCTCCGGGTCGATGCCGGCGGCCTCGGCGCGGGTCGCGAGACCGAGCAGCTCGTAGCCGACGCCCTCGCCGCGGGGCAGCGGGACGTCCAGGCCCGCGGTGCGGACGCGGGAGGCGAGCTTGGCGGCGAGGGCCAGGCCGGGCTGCCCGAGGGGAACGCCCTCGGTGACCGAGGTGCGCCGCTTCTCCTCGGCCTTGGTGCGCAGCCAGTGCGCCTTGACGTCCTCGGGAGTCTCGGCCTTCTCCTCGCCGAAGACGTGCGGGTGGCGGTGGATGAGCTTGGCGACGATGCCGCCCGCCACGTCGTCGACGGAGAACGGCGCCTCCGGGTCCTCCTCGGCGATGCGGGAGTGGAAGACGACCTGGAGGAGAACGTCGCCCAGTTCCTCGCGCAGTTCCTCGCGGTCGCCGGCCTCGATCGCCTCGACCAGTTCGTACGCCTCCTCGATGGCGTACTTGGCCAGGCCCTCGTGGGTCTGCCGGGAGGACCAGGGGCACTCGGCGCGGATGCGGTCCATGACCTGGACGAGGTCCAGGAGCCGGGCCCCCGGCAGGTCGTAGGAGGCGGGCAGCAGTTCCAGCTCCGGCATCCGGACGCGCCCGGAGCCGGCCAGCCGGGCCAGGCCGTCGGTGAGGACGGGCTCGCCCTCACCCGTCGCCACGACCACCACGGTCCGCCCGCCCGCGCAGGCGTCGACCAGCTGCTGCGCGGTGGGGGACGTCTCCACCACCGCGGTCCCGGCCTCCCTCAGATACGGCAGCTGCGGGTGGGCGCCGTCCGCGCACAGCACCGCGTCGGCCGCCCGCAGGGCCTGCCAGGCGGGCCAGGACAGCAGGCCCGGGGCGACGCGGTGGCTGGTGGTGAGCAGGACGATGCGGCCGGGGTCGGCGGCGGGTTCCGCGCCGGTGGGTCCGGAGCCGGTGGCCTCGGGGCTGGATGCGTTCACGCTCCGAACGTAACCCACGGCGGCGGCGAGCGGATCTCGGTTGTCCACAGGCCCGGCGGAACGTGTGATCGTATGACCGCCAGGCCCGCTGCCGTACCGTTCCGGCGCCCCGGGAACTACGCCGTCAGCGGCTGTCCGCCCGGCGCCGACGTGACCTCACGCACCCACGGCGTCTTGGCGTCCACCCGGCTGCTCTTCTGCACGTCCCAGGCGCCGTAGCGCGGGTTGATGTCGATGTGCAGTTCCCCGGAGGCCTTGGACAGGGCCTTCCAGAAGGCGGGCTGGGTGGTGTCGGTGCCCAGCGCGGCGGCGAGCTTCTGCGCCTCCAGCTGGAGGCGCAGGTTGTCGTCGAGACGCGCGGGCGCGATGCCGTACTTCTGCAGCCAGGCGGTCTCCAGGCCCTTGGACCCGCCCACCTGCTGCTCCAGGCCCGCGCGCATCTGCTGGATCTCCTTGCGGGTCACGGAGACGCCCTCGTCCCGCGCGGCCCGGTGCAGCACCTGGTCCAGGACCATGTTGTGCAGGGTGTCGCGAGTGAGGGCGCTGGTGGAGGCGAGGACCTGCTGGTACTGCGTGTCGTCCGCGACCGCGGCCCGCTGGGCCTTGCGGACCTCGTTGACCCGGCTCTCCAGCTGGGAGACGGTGATCCGCTGTCCTCCGACCACGGCGGCCGCGCCCGGATGCGCATCGTGTCCGCAGGCGGTCAGGGCGGGTGCCGCGGCGGCGATCGCGGCGGTGAGGACGAGCGCGGTGCGACGGCGGCGGTGCAAGGGAACCTCCAAGGGGAGATTGTGCGACGGTGCACAAGGTCTTGCGGTGATCGATGTTAGGCAGCGGTACTGCTCCGGCCAACCCATTCGACCAACGATTCACCACGACTTCGGGCACCGCCGCGCCCTCACCGGCTCAGCCCGTGATGGCCACCGGGCCGTCCCAGGCGTCACGGTCCACGGTGATGGTGTACCCGCCGCGCGACTCCTTGCTGTTGACCATGTACTGGTGAGCGCGGCTGTGACCGGTGAACGAAGTGGCGCTCCAGGGCCAGTCCGCCGTCGTCGTGTTCTGCTTGTCCCACAGCGCGTACCAGAGGTTGCCCGGCAGGTCCGTCTTGTCGGACGCGGTCGCGACGGCCTTGGCGCTGGAGCTGGTGAAGCCGTAGTAGCCGGCGCGGTACGTCTTGGCGTGCAGCCCCTTGTCGAAGGCGCGCACGTACGTCAGTACGGCGTTGTTGCACGACGTGTTGGTGGTGTCGTACGCCTCCATGTCGAGGTAGAGGGCGCTGCCCGCCTTCATGCCGAGGGCGGAGGCCTTGGCCACGGCGTCGGCGGCGTCCTTCGCGCCCAGGGAGGCGGCGGTGGCGGCGGTCAGCTTCTCCGGGTTGGAGCCGGACTGGCAGGGCGGCTGGGCGCCGACGTAGATCGGCACGAGCTTCCAGCCGAGCGAGCTGACCGACTTCACCCAGGAGGCGGTGAGGTTCGGCTGGGCGCAGCCGCGGTTGCGGCCGCCCACGTAGACGGCGGCGGCACCGTAGAAGCCGGTGTGCCACGCCTTCATCGCCGGCAGCGAGGGCGCGGTGCAGGTGTCGAACGCGCGGCCGGTGAACGTCTTCTGCGCGGGCCAGGCGGTGGCGGCCATGGAGGTCTGCGCGGCGAGGCCGGCCCCGGCCACGACGGCGCCTCCCGTCACCGCCCACGTGATGTATCTGCGCTTCCTGGACTGCCGGTGGCCGGCCATGGAACCCACCCCTGTTCGTTCGTGCCTGGCAAAGCGAAGCGCAACCTATCCGGCGCTCCTCATGCCGTCGGGAAACCCGATCCCCCGAAGATCACAAGATTCTCCCAGGGAACGGCAAAGACCTACCCGCGCACCTGCCCCAGCCACTGCAGGATGCGCCGGATGTCCGCGGCGAGGGGATGTCCCGGGCCGTGCAGCCGCTCCACGTCCATCAGCAGCCGCGCGAGCGTGTCGTGGGCGGCGGGGCGGTCGCCCAGGGCGAGCAGCAGATGCCCGATCCGCCGGCGGACCTCGTGGGCCAGCTGCGGGTCGCCGGCGACGTACTGGTTCTCGTAGTACGGCAGCAGCGCGCGGTACTCGGCGAGCGCCGCGGCCGGTTCGCCCAGCTGCTCCAGGCACTGCGCGGCCTCGTAGCGGAAGCGCAGCGACTGCGGGTCGGCCTGGCCGGCCTCGGCGGCGCGTTCGTCGGCGAGGCGGCGCAGTTCGGGCAGTGCGCGCCGGTACTGGCCGTCGTCCATGAGGGTCGCCGCGTACTGCTTGCGCAGGGTGCGCACGACCGGGGAGTGCTCGCCGTGCTGTTCGGCCGCGGCGGGCAGGATCGCGCCCAGGATGTCGACGGCCTGGGTGATGCGCCCCTCCCCCAGAAGGCGTTTGGCCTCGTCGACGGCGGCGGCGACATCCGGCTTCCCCGTCACCAGCGGCGCCGGCGCGACGGACGCGGGCTGGGGCGCGGGCGTGCGCGCGCGGTCCGGCCAGGGGGCGTGCGGACGCAGGAAGGGGCGCGTGGGATCCAGGGGAGCCCCCGAGGGTGTGCCGAGCGCGGGCAGGAGCGGCGCCAGGTCCTCGTACACCTCCTGCGCGGACGCCGGCCGGTGCTGCGGGTCCTTGGCGAGCAGGCGCAGCACGAGGGACTCCAGGTCCTCCGGGACCTCCGGGCGTATCCGGCGCACGGGAAGCGGGGGTTCGTACAGGTGCCGGTGCAGCACCCCGAGCGCCGTGGACCCCGAGAACGGCACGTCGCCGCTGAGGAGTTCGTGCAGCAGCACCCCGAGCGCGTACAGGTCGGTGTACGGGCCGACCGCGCCACCCATCGCCTGCTCGGGCGCCATGTAGGCGGGCGAGCCGATCGGGGAGCCGGTGTGGGTGAGGCGGGTGGTGTCCGTGTCCATGACGGAGGCCACGCCCAGATCGAGCACGGTGACCGTGCCGTCCTGTCTGACCATCACATTGCGGGGCTTCAGGTCGCGGTGGATGATCGGCACGGCGTGCACGGCGCTCAGCACGGCGCACAGCTGCGCGGCCACCGCCACCGCCCACTGCCACGGGTACGGGTCGTGCTCCGCGAGATGGTCGGACAGGTCGGCGCCGTCAACGTACTGCATGACGAGGAACAGCTCCTCGCCCTCGCTGCCCGCGTCGTGCACCGTGACCAGGCCGGGGTGGTCGACCTGCGCGGTCACCCGGCACTCGCGCACGAACCGGCGGCGCAGCTCCTCCGCCTCCTGGCCCGCCACCTTGTCGGGGCGCAGCAGCTTCACCGCCACGCGCCGGTCCAGCCGCTGGTCGTACGCCGTCCACACCTGGCCCATGCCGCCCTGGCCTATGAGCGTGGACAGTTCGTAGCGGCCGGCGACGACGCGTCCTGTCGCCACGGTCACCGTCCGCCCTCGTGGTGGTCCTCGTGACGGCCGTCGGGGTGGCCGTCGTGCTTGCGCAGGTAGTCGCTCAGCTCGTCCAGCTCGGCCCGCACCTGGTCGATCCGCGCGGGCGCGGGGCGCTGCGGCGGCGTGCTGGGCGGCGGGGGCTGGGGAACGGGGGTGTGCGACGGGGGCTGGGGAACGGGGGTGTGCGACGGGGGCTGGGGCACCGGGGTGTGCGGCACGGGGGTCTGCCGTACCGGGACCGGGGTGTGCGGTCCGACCGGCGCGGTGTACGGGTTCGCGGGCCCCGGGTAGCCGTACGCCGGCGCCGCTCCCGGCGCCCCTGCCTGCGCTTCGTATGCCTGCTGCCGCAGCATGAAGTGGCGTATCTCCGCGGCCAGGTAGTACGCCATCGCGCCCACCAGCGTGCCCAGCAGCAGGAACAGGCCCAGGTAACCGGCGGAGGTGTGGATCTCGTCGCCGGGCTCGCTCGCCAGCAGCACGATGCTGAGGATGTCGAGCACCAGCACCGTCACGAACAGCCCCCAGTCCAGGGCCTTGCGCGTGACCGCGGCCAGCCGCAGCGGCATCACCCAGGCCAGGAAGCCGATGCTGAAGAGCCCGAGCGCCACGAACAGCACGCGCAGGAAGACCAGCCACGCGGTGTGCGGCGGCTGCTTCACCGGCTGTCCGTGGCCGTGGCCTTGCATGGCTGCTCCTGTTGCCTGAAGTGGGCGTGCGGATCCGCCCGGCGTGCGCCGCGGTCGGGCGGACACCGGTCGTGCGATTGTCGCTTCGAGCATATGGCCCGGCACGGACAAGCGGTCCGGCTTGTACCGAACCGTTGTCCGCCCGCGGCCGGGGAACGTCCGGCCGGTGGTCACCCGGGGGTGGCTCGTGGGTCAGTCGGGGGCGACCGTGCCGTCGGTGAGGCCGTCGTACATCCCGCGCACGAGCTGCTCCCCGAGCCGGCTCGCGTGGCGCACGGCCCGCTCGAACTCGTCGAGCGCGCGGAAACGCGCGCCGTAGCGCCGTTGTTCGTCCAGCGGGAGCCGGGGCAGCTGCAGCCGGCGCACGTCGAGCCGGGTCGCGGTGGAGGCGTAGCTGCTGGCCTGCCGGTTGTTGGCGGTGCCGCGCAGGAAGCCGGCGAGGAACCACGGGTCCAGCGAGGCGCGGTCGGGGCGCAGGAGCACGAGGTTGCGCCCCAGGGCGGCACCCGCCGTGCCCTCGTCGATCACGCGCGCCACCGAACCGCCGCCGAGGGTCGGTACGACGATGTCACCCGGCTCGGTCAGCACGGCCTCGTCCTCGCTCTCGGGCAGCGTGCCCGAGGGCGCCGTGCCCGCGAGCACGTCGTGGTCGGTGAGCACCGGCACGCGCGCGGGGCCGCCGCTCCCGCCGGTGCGCAGCACCAGCGCGCCGCCGCGCGCGAGTTCGCCGACCGTGGTCAGCGGCCAGCGCGCGGGCGGGGCCGGCTCGGCGGGGGGCGGGGTGAGGTCGGTGGTCAGGCGCAGGGTCTCACCGAGGCGCTCGCGCACCGTCGTGAGCTGCTCCGCGCCGTCGGCCACGGCCGGCGGCAGACGGCGGGCCGGCGCGAGGTCCACGTCGTCGTCGAGGAGTTCGATGACGGGCAGGGAACGGGCCAGTCCCGGCCGCTCCTCCAGCCGCCCCGCGCGCCCGAAGGCACGCCAGGCGTCCAGCACGGCGTCCCGCACCGCCTCCCAGTCCGCACCGCCCCGCCCCTCCCTGGCGAACCGCCCCGTGTCCACGAGCAGCACCTCGGGCGTCACCGGCGCCCGCCCCGGCCGCCGCAGCACCCACACGTGCAGCGGGATGTTGTACGGCGGCGCCGCCCCGACCGGCAGCGCGACGACCGCCCGCAGCGCGCCCCTGCGCAGCAGGTCGGCGCGGATCCGGCGCCCGGAGCGGCGGGAGGCGGCGGCCGGGGGCATCAGCAGGACCGCCGTGCCGCCTTCGGTGAGCCGGGCCAGCGCGTGCTGCACCCAGGCCAGCTCCGACTCGGTGCGCGCCGGGAAGCCGTACTCCCAGCGCGGGTCGTAGGCGAGTTCGTCGTGGCCCCAGTTGCGTTCGTTGAACGGCGGGTGGCACAGCACGGCGTCGGCACGCAGCTCGGGGTGGGCGTCGGCGCGCAGGGTGTCGCCCGCGGCGCCGCGCACGGCGGCCCGGGAGTGCAGGGCGAGCCGCAGCGCGGTGAGCGCGGCGAGGTCGGGGGCGCCGTCCTGGGCGTACAGCTCCTGGCCGGGGCGGCTGTCCACGGCGCGCAACAGGGCGCCGGTGCCGCAGGCCGGGTCCAGGACGGTACGGGCGGGCCCGGCCAGATCGGCCATCAGACCGGCGAGTTCGGCCGGGGTGAGCGTGTACTGGCGGGGGTTGGCGTCCAGGTGCCGGCCCAGCAGGAACTCGAACGTCTGCCGCGCCCCCACCTCGGCGGCCAGCTCGGCCGCACCGCGTAGGAGCGGGGCGGAGGGCAGCAGTTGGGGGCCGGTGGGCGTGCGGAGGGCGGGGGTGCGGGCGGGGGCGGCGGCCGTGCCGGGCGCGCCCGCAGTGCCTGGGGCGCCTGGCGTGCCGGGGGCCGGCGTGCTTGGGGTGCCGGGGGCGGGCTCGGCACTGGTGGCCGGCGCGGTGCCGTGGGCAGACCCGGTTCCGGTGGCCGGCGTGCCTGGGGTGCCGGGGGCGGGCTCGGCACTGGTGGCCGGCGCGGTGCCGTGGGCAGACCCGGTGCCGGTGGCCGGCGCGGTTCCGGTGGCCGGCGCGGTTCCGGGCGTGCCGGGCGTGCCGTGCGCGGCAGAGGTGGTGTGAACCGTGGGCGGGGTGTTCACACGGAGCGGTTCCGCCGAGGAGTTCACACCGGGTGCGGATGCCGGGTTCACACCGGGTGCCGCGGGTGCCGGGTTCACACCGGAGGCCGTCGGCTGGGTGTTCACACCGGAGGGCAGCCGCTCGGCGTTCACACCAGATGCCGTGGGTGGGGTGTTCACACCCGGCGTCGCGGCGCCCGCGTTCACATCCGACGCCGTCGGCCCGGTGTTCACAGCAGGGGCGGCCGGCCCGGTGTTCACACCGGATGCGTCGCGCGGGCCGTTCAGGACCTCCGCGCCGCCCGCCGGCTGGCCGCCGTGCACCGTACGGCCCGGCGGTCCGCCGAAGCGCGGCGTCAGCACCTGCTCCAGCGCCCCCGGCAGCATCGCGGCCAGGCGCTCGTCCGAACCGGCGCTCACGTCGAGCCAGACGGTGGGGCGCTCGTGGATCAGCAGCAGCGCGCACCCGGCGTGCACCAGTGCCGTCAGCGGCCCCTCGGGGTGCCCGGCGAGTTGCTGCCAGACCCGTTCGCGCAGCGGGACCTCGGCGAGTTTGCCCTGCCTGCGCAGCCAGCCCTCGACCTCGGCGAGGGCGAAGGACGGGCTGGTCTCGGTGCCGCCCACCGGCTTGGGGAAGTCGGCGTGCCGGCGGCGCCAGTTGCTGACGGCCGCCCGGCCCACTCCGGCGAGCCGCGCGATACCGGCGGCGGTCACCTCTGTCGCGTTGTCCTGCACCGGCCCGGCTCCCCTCGTCCCATGTGTGCGCCGAGCATACCGGCGTACACAACGTCCATGCATTCACGGACGTGTACTCAACCCATCCTGTGAACCGTGTTGACTCGGTTCACAGGCTCTGGTCTTATTGACCCAGCGAACGGGCGGCCACCGGAGGGGGAGGCCGCCGCTTTGGGGAGGGGATTCGCCATGGGCATGAAGGCCAAGGTCGCGCTGGGCGTCGTCGTGGGGGTCGTCGTCATCGGTGCCGTGTCCGCGAACGCCGGCAGCGGCGGCAAGGACGGCGGTTCCGGCGGCGGCGACAAGAGCTCCTCGGCGTCCGGCGGGCACACCGCCGGTGACAAGAAGGGCTCGGGGGACGCGAAGGCGGCGGGGAAGAAGAAGGCCGCCATCGCCGGGGACGGCGAGTACCAGGTCGGCTCCGACGTGAAGCCGGGGACGTACCGCACGACCGGCAACGCCGACGACTCCTGCTACTGGGAGCGCGCCAAGGACGCCAAGGGCGAGACGGACTCGCTGCTGGCCAACGACAACGTCAGCGGCACGAGTTACGTGACCGTCAAGGCCACCGACAAGATCTTCAAGTCCAGCGGCTGCAAGGACTGGGAGGCCGTCGACCCGAAGGCGAAGGGCACGCCCGCCTCCTCGATGGACGGCAACGGAGGCATGTTCAAGGTCGGCACCGACATCGCGCCGGGCACCTACAAGTCGACCGGCAACGCCGACGACTCCTGCTACTGGGAGCGCACCAAGGACGCCGAGCACGGGCTGAACTCGATCATCGCCAACAACAACGTGACCGGCACGGCCGTCGTCACCATCAGCCCGAGCGACGCCTACTTCAAGACCGCCGGCTGCGGGAACTGGAAGAAGGCCTGACCGGGCAGGCCCCGGCACCGCCGACGTTCCGAGCGCCCGGCACCGCGTCGGGCGCACGCCGTCGGGCGCACCCCGGCGGGCGCACCCCGGCGGGCGCACCCCACACCCGCCTCACCAAGGTCACCGGCCCGGCGGATCCGCCACCGCTTTGGTTGTACCTTAAATCTTATGTGATCTTTATGTGACTCCAACTGCATACCGTACACAACCGCTCCACCACCCCCGAGAAGGTTTTCGATGCGTCTCCCGTCCCGTGCCGTCATGCTGATCGCCGTCGCGGCACTCCCGCTGGCCCTGTCCGCCTGCTCCTCCGGCTCGTCCTCCGACTCCGGCTCCGGGAGCGGCACCGGCGCCGGCGCCAAGCCGGCCGAGGAGAAGAACCCCAACGCCGGTCTGCTCACCGGCACCCAGCTGAAGAAGGTGCTGGCGCCCGCGTCGGCCGTCCCGTCCGGGCTCAGCCTCGAGGCGGACGGTTCCGCGGACAGCGGCGGCCAGTTCCTCGCCCCGTCCGGCAGGAAGACCGCGAAGCCGGACTGCACCAGGCTGGAGACCACCTCGTGGATCCAGGTGTCCGGTTACAAGGGCGGGGTGTCGTTCGCGCAGAACGACTACGCGAACAAGACCGAGGAAGTGGCCCAGGAGGTCGACGCCTTCCAGGGCACGACCGCGACCGCGGTGATGAAGGAGCTGCGGGCCGTGGCCGGCGAGTGCGCCACGTACACGGACACCGACGCGCACGCCAAGGTGAGGGTCGTCGGCAGCTCCACGCCCGGACTCGGCGACGAGGCGTACACGATGACGCTGACGAGCGGCTACTGGGGCAACGGCACCACGCTGGTCGCGGCCCGTTCCGGCAGCTCCGTGGTCACCGTGCAGTCCACGGCGGGCAGCGACAACGGTGCCGCGTCCGCGCGGAAGGTGACGACGGCGATCCTCGCGGCGCTGAAGAAGCAGGCGGCGCCGGCCGGTCAGGGCTGAGCACCGGCATCACGGCCCCACATCCGTTCCGTCCCCCGAAGGATGCCGATGCGTCAGACGTCCCGCCTCAGCGGCGGCGCCGATGAGGCCGCCGTACGAGACCGCGGCGTACCCGGAACAGCGCTGCGCGCCGCGCTCGCCCTCGGCCTGCTGATCGGGTTCTACCTGCTGGCGCTGCTCGTCCTCGTCGTGGTCGCGGCCCTGGACGTCGTGCTGGCCCGGGGCCCGGTCACGGTCATGGCGCTGGAGGGATACCTCGGCTCGCTGGCGATCGCCTGGTGCGTGCTGCGGGTCGTCCTCCTCAGCCGGGGCCGCCCGGCCGGGAAGGACGAACTGCCCGGGCTGCCGCTGACCTCGCAGCGGCAGCCCGAGCTGTGGCAGCGGGTGCGGGACCTGGCGGAACGGGTCGGCACACGGCCCCCCGCGGAGATACGGCTGATCCCTGGGGCCAATGCCATGGTCCAGGAGGACGCCCGGTGGCTCGGGCTGGTCGCGGGCGAACGGCGGCTCTTCCTCGGGGTGACGCTGCTGATCGGCCTGCCGCAGGACGAACTGGACGCGGTGCTCGCACACGAACTCGGGCACTACGCGCACGACGACACCCGGTTGGGAAGCCTGGTCTGGACCCTGCACGGCAGACTGGTGGACACCGTGTCCACGTTGCGGCAGCGGGCCGCACGCGAGGAGGCCGAGGAGAAGGCGGCGTCCGCCACGCGGGCCGCCCGGCGCAGGGCGGCCGGCAAGCCGCCGCGGCCCAGGACGCAGACCAAGCGGGGACCGGACCACTACCTGGCCGTCGTCTTCTCCGCCTACGCCGGGCTGTGCCTGCGTCTGACCGAGGCCGTCAGCCGCCGGCAGGAGTACGCGGCCGATCTGACGGCCGCCCGGATCGCCGGACGGGACGCCACGGCCGCGGTGCTGCGCCGTATCCCCGCGCTCGACGCCGCCGACGACCTCTATCTGAGCGCCTACGCCCTGATGGGCCGGGAGGCCGGACTGCTGCCCCCGCAGGGGCAGTTCCACGGCGGGCTCGCCTTCCTGCTCGCGGACGGCACACGCCGTGCCGAGCTGGAGGAGCTGGCCCGGGAGCCGCTCCCGGAGGAGAGTTCCCCGTACGACACCCATCCGCCCATGTCCGACCGGATCGCGGCGCTGGAGTCTCTCCCCGACGACGGACGCACCGCCTCGCGCGTGTGGCACCCCGCGTTCGGGCTGCTCCGGGAACCGGAGAGTGTCCTCGCGGATCTCGAACAGGCCGTACTGAGCCCCGAGATGATGTCGGGGCGGCGGGTGCCCTGGGCCGAACTGCCGTCGTGGGCCAGGCACGCGAGCTGGACCCGGGGCGCGGGTCCGCTGCTGGAGGCGGTGGACCGGGTGGCCGGGGCGTGGGCCGCGGCCGTACCCGGTGCCGCCCGGCTCCGCCACGTCCTGGACCTGATCGACCACGGCCTGCTGCACGAGATCGCCGCCCTGCTGCCCCGGTCGGAGCAGGCCCGCAACAGCAGCGGCCGCGCGGCGCGCGAGTTCGCCAGGATGGCCTTCCGCTCGGCCCTGCGCCAACTGGCCCTGCTCTGCGCGCTGGAGTCGGGCGTGATCCGGTTCGAGCTGAGCTGGGCGGGGCCCCCGGTACGACGGCTGGCACCCGAGGGGTTCGCCGAGGCCCTGGAGGAGGCCCTGGACCACGCGGTCGCCGAACCGGCCGGCACGGTGCCCCTGCGCGCCCTGCTGCTCGGCGGAGACCGTCATCCGGTCGGTGGCGCGCCCCAGGCCCCCGTTCTGCCCTGACGGCTCCCCTCTTCCTGCCCCGACAGCCTCCCCGGCCGCCTCCCCCAGGCGGCCTCGACTCGAAAGACCCGGTATGAACGTCCTGATCGACATAGCCGGTGCCGGCGCCCTCGTCTACGCGGCCGTCACCATCCCCCGCAACGCCCGCAAGGCGCGCGCCGCCCGCGCCGAGGCGAAGGCCAAGGCGCCGGTCAAGATCGATCCCGCCAAGTACGGTCTGGTGCCCGCCGCACAGCTCGACACCCGTTTCGCGGGGCCCGATCCGGAGGCGGACGCGGTCGCTGAGGCCGCCCTCGCCGGTGACTGGCGCCGGGCCGCCGCCTACCTGGCCGCGGCGGGCCGGGACTGGGACCTGCGGTGGTACCGGGTCGGCATCCTCACGCAGGCCGCCGTCCAGGACGACGGCTGGCTCAAGGCGTGGCGGACCGAGTACCCGAACGACCCGTCCGCCGCGCTCGTGCACGCCGACGCCTTCGTCGCCCTCGCCGGCGAGGTCCGCGGCGCGAAGCAGGCGAAGCACACCACGGCCGAGCAGTTCGAGGGCTTCCACCGGCTACTCGCCGAGGCACTGGAGCCCTGCCGGGAAGCCGCACGGATGGCGCCCGAGGACCCCTGCCCCTGGATCGCGCAGATCTTCATCGCCGTGGGGCTCGGCTGGTCGCACGACGACTTCCGGGCGCTGTGGGCCGAGATCACCGCACGCGACCCGTACCACTTCGGCGCCCACACCAGCGCCCTGCAGTACTGGTGCGCCAAGTGGCGCGGCTCGCACGAGCTGATGTACGCGTTCGCCGAGCAGGCCGCGGCGACGGCTCCCCCGGGAAGCCTGCTGCCCGTGCTGCGCCTGTACGCGCTGCTCGAACACGGGACCCGGGAGCGCGACGAGCCCGTGTACCACCAGCCGTTCGTCGAGGCGGCCGTGGACGCCACGCTGGACGCCGTGGACCGGGTGCCGGCCGGGCACCACCGGCTGCCGACGGTCCGGCACCTACTGGCGGACACCCTGTTCCTGACGAAGCGGTACGCGGAGGCCGTCGAGCAGTTCCGGGCGGTCGGTGGCCACATCGGCGGCGTGCCGTGGTCGTACTCGGGCAACCCGGTCAAGGCGTTCGTCTACGCCCGCACCAACACCTTCGTCGCCTGGGAGAAGGAGGGCTGCCCGGCCCCCACGCCACGAGGCCGGTCCACCGGGGTCTGACGGAGACCGGACGAGGGCGCCTGCAGCGGGTGGCACCTCGCAGCGCCGGCAGCCGGTCCGGCCGCTCCGCGACGGTGTGCACCTCGACGTCCATGGCGGCCACGGCAGGCCCTGCGCACCCGGTGTGCCACCGGGTGCGCAGGGCGGGCTCAGTGCGCCCGGAAGCGCGCCGGTGCCTCGGTCGGGTTGCCGCCCGAGGGGAGTTTCTGGCCGGGGCAGCCGGCGAGGACCTTCTTCATGGCGTCCTTCTCGGCGGAGGTGACCCACAGGTCGTACTTCTTCTTCACCGCGACCTGGGTGGCGACGTAGGTGCAGCGGTAGGCCTTGTCCGGCGGCAGCCAGGTGGCCGCGTCGCCGTCCCCCTTGCCGCGGTTGGCGCTGGCGTCGACGGCGATGAGGTTGAGGGGGTCGTTGGCCAGCGCTATGCGCTTGCCGGGGTCCCAGTACTTGGCGCCCGTCTGCCAGGCGTCCGAGAGGGCGACGACATGGTCGATGTCCACCAGGCTGCGGCCGCGCCGGTAGGTGATCTCCTTGCCGGAGTACGGGTCGGGCTCCAGCAGGCCGTACGACACCCTGCAGGTGCCGCCGGTGAACTTCAGGCTCTTCAGGTCGCGCTTGAGTATGTCGTCGCGCGTGTCGCAGGAGTTGGAGTCCGTGTCCGCCCACGCGGTGCCGAACCGCTCCCGGGAGTAACCGGTCTTGGGGGCGCGCCCCTTGACGGACAGCGCACCCGCGGCGGTCAGCGCCGCTCCCCCGCCACCCGGGGCCGGGGCTCCCGAAGTTCCCTTGTCCTTCAGGTCCGAACATCCGGTCACAGCCATCATCACGACGACCGCGGTGACCGCCCCGCCCCTCAGACGCGACACGTGCGCCCCCCTCTTGCTCGCCGTCTGCCGCCTCCGGACGGGCGGTTCTCTCCTGGCCCCACCGTGACCGGCGGGTGTTCCGGGCCGGACAGGGCCTCGGGGGACGGATGCCCGCAACGCCGCCTGGTAGTCGGGGCCTTGGCGCCGGGAAGAAGCGCGGGCCGGCGGCCGCGCGCCCGCTCACGCCATCACGGGACGGACGCCTCCCGCCGGCGTCCTTCACACCTTGCCGCGACGGCGGTCCCGCAAGGGCCCCTTCACACTCTGCCGGCCCTCGGGGGCGACCGCGACGACCGCGGGCCGGACGACACCGGCGGGGCTCGGCCGGCGCGCCCCGCGCCGGCCCTCGCCTCGTGCGCGCCCTACGACCCCAGAACCGTCGTCAGGAACTCACCCACCCAGGCCAGCAGTTCGCGGCCCACCAGCGGCTTGCCGCCGACCTTGGCGGTCTTGGGGCGGGGGATCAGTACCTGGTGGACGGCGGGCTTGATGACCGTGCCGGGGTACAGGCGCTTGACCCGCAGCTCCTGGGACTCGCGCAGGTCCACCGGGGCGAAGCGGATGTTGGTGCCCTGCAGGACGACCTCGCCGACACCGCAGGCGCGTGCCAGCATCCGCAGGGCGGCCACCAGCAGCAGGTTCTCCACCGGCTCGGGCAACTTGCCGTAGCGGTCGGTGAGTTCCTCGCGGACGGCCTTGATGTCCTCCTCCGAATCGGCGGAGGCGATGGCGCGGTAGGCCTGCAGGCGCAGCCGCTCGCCGGGGGCGTAGTCGTGCGGGACGTGCGCGTCGACGGGCAGCTCGATCTTGACCTCGAGCGGCGGCTCCTCCTCGGCCCCGCCGGTCTCCAGCTGGCGCCGGTAGTCCGCGACGGCTTCGCCCACCATGCGGACGTAGAGGTCGAAACCGACGCCCGCGATGTGGCCCGACTGCTCGCCGCCCAGGAGGTTGCCCGCGCCGCGGATCTCCAGGTCCTTCATGGCGACGTACATGCCCGCGCCCATCTCGGTGTGCTGGGCGATGGTCGCGAGGCGCTCGTGGGCCGTCTCCGTCAGGGGCTTCTCCGGCGGGTACAGGAAGTAGGCGTAGCCGCGTTCCCTGCCCCGGCCGACGCGGCCGCGCAGCTGGTGCAGCTGGGACAGGCCGAAGGTGTCTCCGCGCTCCACGATGAGCGTGTTGGCGTTGGAGATGTCGATGCCGGACTCGACGATCGTCGTCGAGACCAGGACGTCGAACCTCTTCTCCCAGAAGTCGACGACGACCTGTTCCAGGGCCGCCTCCGACATCTGGCCGTGGGCGGTGGCGATGCGCGCCTCGGGGATGATCTCGCGCAGCCGGGCCGCCGCGCGGTCGATGGACTCGACGCGGTTGTGGATGTAGAAGACCTGGCCCTCGCGCAGCAGTTCGCGGCGGACGGCCGCGCCGATCTGCCGCTCCTCGTAGGGTCCGACGAAGGTGAGCACCGGGTGGCGCTCCTCGGGGGGCGTGGTGATCGTCGACATCTCGCGGATGCCGGTCACGGCCATCTCGAGGGTCCGGGGGATCGGGGTCGCGGACATCGTCAGCACGTCGACATTGGCGCGGAGCTTCTTCAGCTGCTCCTTGTGCTCGACGCCGAAGCGCTGCTCCTCGTCGACGATGACCAGGCCCAGGTCCTTGAACTTGGTCTCGGAGGAGAACAGCCGGTGGGTGCCGATGACGACGTCGACGGCGCCTTCCTTCAGGCCCTCCAGGACGGCCTTGGCCTCGGTGTCGGTCTGGAAGCGGGAAAGCGCCCGCACGTTCACCGGGAACTGCCCGTACCGCTCGGAGAACGTCCCGAAGTGCTGCTGCACCAGCAGGGTCGTCGGCACGAGGACGGCGACCTGCTTGCCGTCCTGCACGGCTTTGAAGGCGGCCCGTACGGCGATCTCGGTCTTGCCGTAGCCGACGTCGCCGCAGACCAGGCGGTCCATGGGGACCGTCTTCTCCATGTCCTCCTTGACCTCGGCGATGGTGGTGAGCTGGTCCGGGGTCTCGGCGTAGGGGAAGGCGTCCTCCAGCTCGCGCTGCCAGGGCGTGTCGGCGCCGAAGGAGTGGCCGGGGGCGGCCATGCGCGCGCTGTACAGCTTGATCAGGTCGGCGGCGATCTCCTTGACCGCCTTCTTCGCGCGTGCCTTGGTCTTGGTCCAGTCCGCGCCGCCCAGGCGGTGCAGGGTGGGCGCCTCGCCGCCGACGTACTTGGTGATCTGCTCCAGCTGGTCGGTGGGGATGTACAGCCGGTCGCCGGGCTGGCCGCGCTTGGCGGGGGCGTACTCCACGACCAGGTACTCGCGGGTGGCGCCCTGGACGGTGCGCTGGACCATCTCGATGTAGCGGCCGACTCCGTGCTGTTCGTGGACGATGTAGTCGCCCGCCTCCAGGGTGAGCGGGTCGATGGTCTTGCGGCGGCGGGCGGGCATCCGGGCGCCGTCGCGGCCGGCGGTGCGCTGTCCGGAGAGGTCGGTCTCGGTGAGCACGGCGAGCTTGAGTGCCGGGTCGACGAAGCCGTACTCGATGCAGCCGCAGGAGACGTGCACCACCGAGGGGGTGGGCTCGCCGAGGTCGGCGTCCAGGCGGGCGGCGATGCCCTCGTTGCCGAGCACCTCGACCGTGCGGGCGGCCGGGCCGTGGCCCTCGGTGACGAACACCGCGCGCCAGCCGTCGGCGAGCCAGCCCTTGGTGTCGGCGAGGGCCTTGGCGGTGTCGCCGCGGTAGGTCTCGGGGGCGTGCATGCCGAGCTTGAGGGTGTCGGCGTCGAGCTCCTCGTCGGCGGCGAACGGGGAGACGGACCACCACATCATGTCCAGCTCGCGCGCGCGGTCGCGGACGTCCGCGATGGACCACAGGGAGGCGGCGTCGACGTCGATGGGGGCCTCGCCGCCGCCGGCGGTGGCCGCCCAGGACGCCTGGAGGAACTCCTGGCTGGTCGCGACGAGGTCGGCGGCGCGCGTGCGGACGCGCTCCGGGTCGCAGACGACGGCCATCGCGCCCTTGGGCAGGACGTCGATCAGCAGCTCCATGTCGTCGACGAGGACGGGGGCGAGGGACTCCATGCCCTCGACGGCGATACCCTCGGCGATCTTGTTCAGGAGTTCGCCCAGCTCGGGGTGGTCCTCGGCGAGGGCACGCGCGCGGGCGCGGACGTCGTCGGTGAGCAGCAGCTCGCGGCAGGGGGGTGCCCACAGGCCGTGTTCGGCGACTTCCAGGGAGCGCTGGTCGGCGACCTTGAAGTAGCGGATCTCCTCGACGTCGTCGCCCCAGAACTCGATGCGCAGGGGGTGTTCCTCGGTGGGCGGGAACACGTCCAGGATGCCGCCGCGCACGGCGAACTCGCCGCGCTTCTCGACCAGCTCCACGCGCGCGTAGGCGGCGGCCGCGAGGGCTTCCACGATCTCGTTCAGATCGGCGCTGCGGCCGGTCCTCAGGGACACCGGCTCCAGGTCGCCGAGGCCCTTGACCTGCGGCTGGAGCACGGAGCGCACCGGTGCGACGACGACGGAGACGGGGCCGGTCTCGGGGTCGTCGGGGGTGGGGTGGGCGAGGCGGCGCAGCACGGCGAGGCGGCGGCCGACGGTGTCGCTGCGGGGGCTCAGCCGCTCGTGCGGGAGGGTCTCCCAGGAGGGGTACTCCACGACGCCCTCGGGGGGCAGCAGCGAGCGCAGGGCCTCCGCCAGGTCCTCGGCCTCGCGGCCGGTCGCCGTGACGGCGAGCACGGGGCGGCCGGCCTCGCGGGCGAGGGCGGCGACCGCGAAGGGGCGGGCCGCCGGGGGGCCGACGAGGTCGACGTGCATGCGGTTGCCGTCCGCGGCCGCGGTGATCGCTTCCGCGAGGGCCGGGTCCTTGACGACGGCGTCGAGCAGACCGTGCAGGCTCATGGGGGCTTCCATCCGGGGAGGAACAACGCAAACAGCCCGACACGTCTCACGTGCCGGGGATGCCAGCCTACGACGCCGAGAGCGATGGCGCCGCACTCCTGGCCGCTCCGGGCGGCAGGGGGGTGTCCGGCGTCACCGCGGTCGGGCGAAGGTGACGGTCACGCCGCGGCCCCGGCCCCGGCGATCCGTTCCAGTAAAGGTAAAGTCGGCATGCATTTCCCATGCTCCAGCCGGGAGACCGCCGCCTGGGTCAGACCGGAGAGTTCGGCCAGCCGCGCCTGGGTCATTCCGCTTCTCCCCCGGAATTCGCGCACGGCTCGCCCCAGCGTTCGCTCCAGATTTTCGGCTGGGTTTCTCCTGCATTCGGCGCGTTCCCCGACCGTCCCCCGCTGATGACGCTGCATGCCCCCGGAGGCTGTCCGCAGTCCGGTCCGGACCGGCTTCGGCTTGAGCAAGATCTGAGCTTGCATCTCGTCCACGGCATAGAGCGAGGTTGGTATTTTTCTTCGCGATACGCACGCAAGGCGAGGTCAGACGCCCGGAAGAGACGAATCCGGTTTACTCGGCGCTTGCTTCAGCGAAAACTTAATTGTCTTCCTGGCGCGCACATGCCACGATCACCACCGTCTTCCTACCGGAAACCTGTTTCTACCGGAAAGAAAAGCAACCATGACCAAGTTGCGTGCCACACTGTCCGGAATCGCGCTTTCGGGCGCTCTTCTCGCCACCGCGGCGGCGCCGGCGCTGGCGGATTCCGCGTCCGCTGGCACCCCCTCCCACTGGGCGGCCTCCGCCGTGACCAAGGGGCAGAAACTCAGCAAGCTGAAGAGCCTTACCGACAACACGGCCGCGTCCAGTCAGCGGTGGTCCGACGCGCTCAGCCAGCACCTCGGGCACAACAAGGCGATCGAGCAGTACAAGTTCAACTGGAGCACCGATTACTGCTCCAAGTCCCCGGACTCGCTGCCCGGCGGCTACACCTTCAAGTGGGCCTGCTATCGCCACGATTTCGGCTACCGCAATTACAAGGCCACTGTCGGCAATTACTACTTCAGGAAGGACCACAAGGCGCGCATCGACAAGGCCTTCCTCAGCGACATGAACGGCGCCTGCGGCTGGAAGCCCTGGGCCGACCCGTACCCGCCGGCGCAGCGCAAGCTGCTGAAGGCGGCATGCCTCAAGACCGCGAAGAAGTACTACGACGCCGTCGTGACCATGGGCTGACCACCCTCCACGCCGGACGGCGGGGCACGGAGACCTCTCCGTGCCCCGCCGTCCGTCTGCGACGGCCCGGCCGTTCCCCGGTCACGGCCCGGCCGTCCGCCCCTGCGGCCCGGTCGCCTAGTCCGTCGCGATGGCGCCCAGCACGTTCATCCGTGCCGCCCGGAACGCCGGCAGCAGGGCCGCGAGCAGGCCCACGAAGGCGGCGCCGACGAAGACGCCGGTGATCGTCGGCCAGGGGATCTCCAGGACCTTCATGCCCTCCAGAGCGAGCAGCTTCTGGGCCGTGGCCCCCCAGCCCATCCCCAGGCCGAGCCCCAGCAGCGCGCCGAACAGGGAGATGACCACTGATTCCAGCCGGATCATGCGGCGCAGCTGGCGGCGGGACGTGCCGATCGCCCGCATGAGACCGATCTCCCGGGTCCGCTCGACCACGGACAGCGCCAGGGTGTTGACCACACCGAGGACCGCGACCACGATCGCCAGGGCGAGCAGGCCGTAGATCATGTTCAGCAGCTGCGCGATCTGGTCGCTGAGGTTCTTCTTGTAGTCGGTGCGATCCATGACCGTGACGGCCGGGTCGTCGGCCACCGCGGCCTTGAGCGCGGCGTACGCCCGCTGTTTTCCGGCACTGTCCTTCACGGCGGCGAGCAGCGCGGTGTCCAGCGGCATCCGGTCGGCCGGGACGTACCGGGTGACGGTCGCGATGCCGACATACATCGCCCCCTTGTCGAGGCTGGTGTCGTCCGACGTCACGGCGGCCACCCGCAGGCGTGCCGTACGGCCGCCGTCGAAGGCGACTTTGAGCGTGTCACCGGTCTTGACCCCGTACTTGTGGGCGAAGTCCGAGCCGACCGACATCGCGTCGGCCCCGTAGGCGGCGGCGAGGTCGCCGGAGACCGTGGTCCGGCGTACGTCCTTCGGGTAGGTGGGGTCGGTCGCGAGCAGCGGCGCCCCCTTGATCACGTGGCCGTTCGGCGTGGTCAGGTCGGCGACCGGTTCCTTGAGACGGGTCACATGGGCGAGCCCGGGCACGCCGAGCACCGCCTGGTCGGTCGCCGGGGTGATCGGCTTGGACTGCTCGTCCGGCCGGATGACGAAGTCGGCACCGACGGACCGGTCCAGCTCGTCCGAGGCCGAGGCCACCATGGAGGAGCCGACGACCGACAGGCAGGCCACCAGGGCGAGGCCGATCATCAGGGCGGCGCCGGTGGCACCGGTGCGGCGCGGGTTGCGCAGCGCGTTGCGCTCGGCCATCCGGCCGACCGGGCCGAAGACCCGCAGCAGGACCATGCCGAGGACGCGGACCAGGCCGCCGGCGAGCAGCGGGCCGATCACGACGAAGCCGACCAGGCTGAGGACCACGCCGAGGCCCAGCCAGCCGGAGCCGGCCTTGGCCTTGTCGGCACTGGCGGCGACGAACAGGCTGGCGCCGCCGGCGCCGGTGAGGACGACGCCGATCAGCGCCCGGACGACGCCCGACCTGGTGTCGGCCGGGGTGCCGGCGTCGCGCAGGGCGGCCATCGGGGAGATCCGGCCGGCGCGCCGGGCGGGCAGGTAGGCGGCGAGGACGGTGACGACCACACCGAGCAGCAGGCCGAGCGCGGGGGTGCTCCAGGCGACGGTCAGGTCGTCGGTGGACAGGTGCATGCCCATGCTGCCCATGAGCTTCATCAGGCCGACGGCTATGCCGACGCCGGCGCCGACGCCGAGCACGGAGCCGATCACGCCGAGCAGCAGGGCCTCGACGAGCACCGACCGGTTGACCTGCTTGCGGGAGGAGCCGATGGCGCGCATCAGGCCGATCTCCCGGGTGCGCTGGGCGACCAGCATGGAGAAGGTGTTGATGATCAGGAAGATGCCGACGAGGAAGGCGACCCCGGCGAAGCCGAGCATCGCGTACTTCATGACGTTCAGGAAGCTCTGGACGCTCTTCTGGTTGGCGTCGGCGACCTCCTTGGCGGTCTGCACCTTGTAGCCGCGGCCGAGCGCGGCGGTCACGTCCTGCTTCAGCCGCGCGTCGCTCACGCCCTTGGCGGCGGTGACGTTGACGTCGGTGTAGACGCCGGTGCGGCCGATCAGGGTCCGCTGGGCGGTCGCCTTGTCCAGGTAGAAGATCGCCGCGCCGGGGTTGGTCACCTTGAAGGCGGCGATGCCGGACACGCGCGCGTGGTGCGTGCCGATGACGGAGATCATGCCGATGTCGGAGCCGAGCCCGAGGTGGTGCTTGTGGGCGGTGTCCTCGTCGACCATCACCTGGTCCGGGCCCTTGGGCGCGGTACCGGAGGTGATCTTCATGGTGCGGGCGTCGTTGCCGTTCCAGCTGCCGACGATGGTGGGCGCGCCGCTGGTGGGCGACAGCTTGTCCTTGTGGGCGTCGATGACGGTCACGGAGGTGGAGAACACCGTGCCCTCGGCGGACTTCACGCCCCGGACGCCGCTCACCCGGCCGACCACGGAGGCGGGCATCACGGGCGGCCGGCCGGTGCGGGAGGTGGTCGCCCCGCTGTCGGAGGAGCCCTTGGCGGTGACCGTGACGTCCGAGGCGGTCGCCTGGAACAGCTTGTCGAAGGTGGTGTTCATCGTGTCGGTGAACACCAGCGTGCCGCACACGAAGGCGACGGAGAGCAGGACGGCGACCGCCGAGAGGGCCATGCGGCCCTTGTGCGCGAAGAAGTTGCGCATCGAGGTCTTCAGGACGGTCATGACGTACGCCCCCGGGCGTCGAAGTCCTTCATGCGGTCGAGGACCTGATCGGCCGTCGGCTGGTACATCTCGTCGACGATCCGGCCGTCGGCGAGGTAGAGCACGCGGTCGGCGTAGGAGGCGGCGACGGGGTCGTGGGTGACCATCACGATGGTCTGGCCGAGTTCGTCCACCGAGCGGCGCAGGAAGCCGAGGATCTCCGCCCCCGCCCGCGAGTCGAGGTTTCCGGTCGGCTCGTCACCGAAGATGATCTCCGGCCGGGCGGCGAGCGCCCGGGCCACGGCGACGCGCTGCTGCTGGCCGCCGGAGAGCTGGGTCGGCCGGTGCCTGAGGCGTCCGGCGAGCCCGACGGTCTCCACCACGCGGTCCAGCCACTCCCGGTCGGGCTTGCGGCCGGCGATGTCCATGGGCAGCGTGATGTTCTCGATCGCGTTCAGCGTCGGCAGCAGGTTGAACGCCTGGAAGATGAACCCGATCCGGTCCCGGCGCAGCTGGGTGAGCTTCTTGTCCTTCAGACCGGTGATCTCGGTCTCGTCCAGGTAGATCTGACCGCCGGTCACCGTGTCGAGGCCGGCGAGGCAGTGCATCAGCGTGGACTTGCCGGACCCCGAGGGGCCCATGATCGCGGTGAACTGGCCGCGGGCGATGTCCACGTCTACGTGGTCGAGGGCGACGACACGGGTCTCGCCGGACCCGTACGCCTTGACGACCTGCCGCGCCCGCGCCGCAACGGCCGTACGCCCTCCAGTGCCCCCGTGCCTGGGAATGGTCACAGCCGATGTCACGGTATGTCTCCTATGTCGGTTGCCAGGTTCGCCCGTTGCCCCGGCTGGTCCGGGACTGGGTTCCCGGTGTCCGGTGTTCTCGGTACGTCTCGGTACGTCGTTCTCGGTACGTCGACGAGTCTCGCGGCCGGCGGGGGTGCGGCGCGCTGGTGCGAAGCCCCCTCTTGCCCTGGGGGAAACCCCACCCCCGCCGGTCCTGCCGGCCGCCCCCCAGCGGCGTAAAGCCAGGTTAAGGACCGCACCCGCCCCGGCTCGTCCTCCGTCGGGACGAACCCTCCCCGAGCCGTAGTACGGAGAACCCCCTAGGGGTGCTCCACCGCCGGGTGGAGGCCTTCTCGGGGCCGCCTCCACCCTCCGGCCCGCCGAGCCTCCACCCTCACGTCGCGTCAGGGTCAAGCCGCCCGGCGCGTGGGAGGCTTCCGTACCGGACATGCTTGCAAGGGGCACGGGAATGTCCCGGTGGGGATCAGGGGGAGGGACCGGTGGGGGGTACGACACCCGCGATACGCGACGGCGCGGCCACGGAGGGGGGCACCCGCGGCAGGGGCGCGGTCGTCGCGGCGCTGATGCTCTCGATGGCGCTGGCCGCGCTGGACGCCACCATCGTCTCCACCGCCGTGCCGCAGATCGTCGGCGATCTCGGCGGCTTCTCCGTCTTCTCCTGGCTGTTCTCCGGCTATCTGCTCGCCGTCACCGTCACCCTGCCGGTCTACGGCAAGCTGTCCGACACCTTCGGCCGCAAGCCCGTCCTGGTCGCGGGCGCGGCGGTGTTCCTGCTGGGCTCGCTGCTGTGCGCGGGCGCCTGGAACATGGCGGCGCTGATCGCGTTCCGGATCGTGCAGGGGCTCGGCGGCGGGGCGCTGCAGGGCACCGTGCAGACGCTGGCCGCCGATCTGTACCCGCTCGCGGAGCGCCCGAGGATCCAGGCCAGGCTGTCCACCGTGTGGGCGGTGTCGGCGGTGGCCGGGCCGGGCATCGGCGGAGTGCTGGCCGCGTACGCCGACTGGCGGTGGATCTTCCTGGTCAACCTGCCGATCGGCCTGGCCGCGCTGTGGCTGATCGTGCGTCACCTGCACGAGCCGCGGCGGGAGAGGCCGGCGCACGCGCGCGTGGACTGGGCCGGGGCGCTCGCGGTGTTCGCGTGCGGCGGGGTGCTGCTGACCGCGCTGGTGCAGGGCGGGGTGGCGTGGCCGTGGCTGTCGGCCCCCTCGGCCGCCCTGTTCGCGGCGGGGCTGGCGCTGGCCGCGGCCGTCGTCCTGATCGAGCGGCGGGCGGCCGAGCCGATCATCCCCGGGTGGGTGTGGCGGCGGCGCACGATCGCGGCGGTCAACCTGGCGCTCGGCGCGCTGGGGCTGCTGATGGTGGCGCCGAGCGTGTTCCTGCCGACGTACGCCCAGTCGGTGCTCGGGCTGGGCCCCGCGGCCGCCGGACTCGTGCTGTGCGTGTGGACCCTGACGTGGTCGGGGTCGGCGGCGCTCAGCCAGCACGTGTACCGGCGCATCGGCTTCCGGGACACCGCGCTGATCGGCATCGGGCTCGGCGCCCTGATCCTGTTCGCGTTCCCGTTCCTGCCCTACCCCGGCTCCTGGTGGCAGCCGATGCTGCTGATGCTGGCCCTCGGCGGGGCGCTGGGCCTGTTCCAGCTGCCGCTGATCATCGGGGTGCAGTCGACGGTCGGCTGGTCGGAGCGGGGTACGACGACCGCGTCGGTGCTGTTCTGCCGGCAGACCGGGCAGACGGTGGGCGCGGCCGTCTTCGGCGCCGTCGCCAACGGGGTGCTCGCTTCGAGGCTGGGTGGGGCGGGCGACCTGGACTCCGTCACACGCGCGCTGGACGCCGGTACGGCCCCGGAGGCGACCCGGCGGGCGATCGCCGCCGCGGTGCACTCGGTCTACTTCGGCGCGTCCTGCGCGGCGGCGCTGGCCTTCCTGGTCCTGCTGGTCGTGGCACCGCGCCGATTCCCGGTACGGCAGGAGCCGTGACCGACGGGGGTCGGCAGGATCCCTGGCCGGGCCGCGCCGACGGTGGGGTGTGGCGGTGGAGGCCGGTGGCCGCCGCGCCCCCGGTGTCGATGTGTGGCAGCCCTCGTGGGAGCGGTTCCTCGGTGAAGTAAGCGCATACCGACCGGCCAGTTTGGTGAAAACGCCACGCATCCGGAACGGCGCGAGTAGCGTGCGTGGCTCCGCTCCCACCCCCCACCTCCCTGCGGTCCGCCGCCACGGACCCGAGCCACGCAAGGAGCCCCGGGATGTCCTACGACCCGCCGCATCCGTCGTACCTGACCCACCCCTGGCAGCCCCCACCCCCTCAACCGCCCCGACAGAGCCCCCGGCCACCGCGCGAGCCCCTCGGCCACCACAGCGACCTGCGCGTCCTGCGCAGTGCCTACCGCTGGCAGCGGCGCACCGCCACGCTCACCGCGCTCGGCTACTTCACGCTGTTCCTGCTGCTGTCCGCGTTCGCGCCCGGCTTCATGACGAGCACCGTCGCCGACGGCATCCCCGCCGGCCTGCTGCTCGCCCTGCTCCAGGTCCCCGTCACCTGGCTGGCGATCGCCCTGTACGAGCACACCGCGCGCCGGCACGTCGACCCGCTGGCGGACCGCATCCGCAGGCAGGCCGAGCTGGACGCGCGCCGAGGAGCGGTGCGATGAACGGTTTCAGCGGCTCCGCCCAGTCCATGTCCCTGGTCGCCTTCTCCACCGTCGCCACGGTGACCCTGCTGCTGTGCGTGATGACCGGTCCCGACCGCGACGACCTCGACGAGTTCTACACCGGCTACGGCTCGCTGTCCCCGCTGCGCAACGGCCTCGCCATAGCGGGCGACTACATCTCCGCGGCCACCGTCCTCGGCACCGGCGGCGTGATCGCCCTGTGCGGCTACGACGGCGTCGTCCTCGCCCTCAGCACGGCGCTGTCGCTGATGCTGCTGATGTTCCTGCTGGCCGAACCGCTGCGCAACGCGGGCCGGTTCACCATGGGCGACGCCCTCGCCCGCCGGCTGCCCGGCCGCGCCGTGCGCATGACGACCTGCGCGGTGACGATCGCCGCCCTGCTGCCGCTGATGCTGGTCCAACTCGCCGGGACAGGGCAGCTGATGGCGTTCATCCTGGGCTTCTCCGCCGAGTCGCTGAAGACCGGGTGCGTCGTGGGACTCGGCGCCCTGATGATCGCCTACGCGGCCATCGGCGGCATGAAGGGCACCGCGCTCATCCAGATCCTGAAGATCGTCATGCTGGTCGGCTCGGGTGCCGTGATCGCCGTACTGATGCTGCGCCGCTTCGACTGGGACCCGGGCGCCCTGTTCGCCGCGGCGGCCCGGCAGAGCGGCGCCGGGCCCGCCTTCCTGCGCTCCGGACTGCAGTTCGGCACCGGCGGCAGGTCCCGCCTCGACATGATCGCCTCGGAACTGACCGTCGTGCTCGGCGGCGGCTGCCTGCCGCACGTCACCATGCGCATGTACACCGCCTCCAGCGCCCGCCAGGTGCGCCGCTCGATGTCCTGGGCGGTGTCGATCGTCGCCCTGTTCGTGCTGATCATGACGGTGGTCGGGTTCGGCGCCACGGCGCTGGTCGGCCGCGCGGCGATCTCCACGGCCGACCCGCAGGGCAACACCGCGTACCTGCTGGGCTCGCGCGCGGTCTTCGGTACGGACGTGTCGGCGGCGGAGAGCTTCCTGTTCACCCTGGTCACCACCGCGCTCTTCCTGACCCTGCTCGCCTCCGTGGCCGGAATGATCCTCGCCTGCGCCAACTCCCTCGCCCACGACGTCTTCGCGGCCCACGTGCGGGACATGCCGGCCCGCCGGGAGATGGCCCTGGCCCGCCTGTCGGCGCTCGCCATAGGCATCCCGACGATCCTGCTCGCCACCCTGGTGCAGCACCACAGCCTGCAGCCCCTGGTGACGCTCTCCTTCTGCCTGGGCGCCTCCGCCATCGCGCCCGCCCTCGTGTACGGCCTGTTCTGGCGCCGCTACACCAGGAGCGGGCTCCTGGGCACCCTGATCGGGGGCACGCTGACGGTGCTGCTGCTGATGCCGGGCACCAATCTGGTCTCCGGCTCGCCGGTCTCCGCGTTCCCGAACGCCGACTTCAACTGGTTCCCGTTCACCACGACCGGCATCGTCTCCATCCCGGCCGGCTTCTTCTTCGGCTGGCTGGGCACGGTCGTCTGCGGCCGCGGCAAGGCGGAACGGCAACGCCACCAGTACGAGTCGGTGGAGGGGTCGATCCTGGCGGGGGCCGCGCGCCGATGACCCGGCGCGCGGCCGGGCGGCGCTACTCCAGCGCCGCCTGCCCCGCCGTCAGGGCACTGAGGCTGTTGCGCACGCGGTCCATCTCGGCGCGCACCTCGTCCCAGGTCTCGCCGTGCTCGCGCAGCACCTGCTCGGTGTCGCGGGCGATGCGCTCCTCCTGCGCACGCGCGGCGGCCACGATCTCGGCGGCACGCGTCTGCGCCTCCTCCTGGCAGCGGCGCGCTGCCTCCTCCGCCTCCTTCAGGACCTTCTTCGCCTCGGCGACCTCCGCGTCGGCCCGGCCCACCAGCTCCGCGTGCCGGGCCTCCAGCGCGGCCAGTTGCTCGCCCTCCTCGCGCTCGGTCGCGCCCCACCGCTCGGCGTGCTCCCGGGACTGCTCGTCGAGCATGCCGGCGGTGCACTGGCGTGCCTCGCGCAGCACGGCGACGGCCTGCGCACGGCACTCCTTCACCTCGCGCCGGGCGCCGACGCGCACGTCGTCGGCCTCGGCGCGCGCCGCGACCAGGAGTTGGCCGGCGTTCTCGTCGGCCTCCGCGCGGATCGCGTCCGCCGCCTGCTGCGCCGCCCAGCGCACGCCGTCGGCCTGCTCCTCGGCCTGCACGACGGCCTGCTGGGTCTCGCGCCGCGTGCGCTCCCGGAGGTCCGTCACCTCCTCCTCGACGAGCTGGAACACGCGCCGGGCGCGCTCCCCGAGCGTGTCGTACGCCTGTGGTGGGAGCTGGGCGACGGCGTCGCGCAACCGCGCGACCTCCGCCTCCATGTCCTTGGCGAGCACGGTCAGCCGCGCGGCGCGTTCCCACGCGGCGTCCCGTTCCTCGGACAGCGCCTCCATGTACACGTCGACCCGATCGGGGCGATAGCCGCGCCCCCGGACGGTCGCGAAGCCGTGCTGCGGCATCGATGCGCTGCTCACCCCGGGAACCCCTCTCCACCGGACATACACGACAGGATGATTTCGCGCACATCTTGATGGATCGGACGTAAGCGTGCATAACGCGACACTCCGCAGTCATGTCACGGTCGGAATTTCGCACTACGGATGGCTGCAGCGACCCAGGTCCGCTACGGCGCTTCCTCCCCGAGAACGTCGGTCACGCGACGGGGGAGACGGACCGTCACCGTGGCGCCCTCCCGTACCGGGTGAACACGGCCGCGCCGTCCCGCTCGGCCGCCAGGCACTCCAGGCCGGCCGGCGCGGCACCCTCCGGGAACAGCCGCCTGCCCTCGCCCAGCACCACCGGGAACGTCATCAGCCGGTACTCGTCCACCAGCCCCGCGGCCATCAGCGCGTGCGCCAGGGAAAGACTCCCCATGACGACCACGTCCCGCCGCTCGGACCGGACCGCGTCCAGCGGATCCCCCTTCAGCAGGCTGGAGTTCGACCAGGCCGACACGTCCGGCGCGCCACCGGAGACGACCAGCTTCGCGGCGGCGTTCATCCGCGCCGAGAACGGGTCGTCCCGCCCCGGCCACAGCCGCGCGAACATCTCCCAGGTGCTGCGGCCCAGCAGCAGCACCCCCTCGTCCAGGAGCCGGCCCAGCCGGAACCTGTCCCCCGCGACCGCCCCGGGGCCGTACCGGAAGATCCAGCCGCCCCGCGGCGTACCCCCGGACCCGTCCGGGTCGGACACGACCCCGTCCAGGGTGATGAACTCGATGACGACGACACTCACGACGACGGTCCCTTCGCTCGGCTGCTCACCGGTACCTACCGGCGGCACCGCCCGGACTCATCGCACCCGCCGGAGAATCCCCGGGGCCGACGCCCGGCAGCCGTCGCTCAGGAGGCCGCCGCGGGCCCCTGCGGCACGGACGGGAACGCGGCCAGCACCCGCGGGTCCGAGAACACCACGTTGCGCGCGACCCGGCCCCCGGTGACCGTCAGGACCTGCACCGTGTGCAGCCGGTGCCCGCCGCCCGGCTCCGGCGCGTACGCCGCGAGCGCCGGCTGCCCGTTGGCCGCCACCTGCTGCGTCCGCCACCCCGTCCCGCGCATCGCGAACACCCGTTCCATGAACCGGCCGTAGTCCCACCGGCCCCGGTACCACAGCGCCACCGGCGGCATCTCCATGACCGCGTCCTCGGTCAGCAGCCGCACCAGCTCCGGAACGTCCGCCGCCTCGAAGGCCCGCATGTAGCGCCGCACCACCGCCCGCACCTCCGGATCCTCCGGCTCCCCGACCTCACCGGGCGCGCCCGCGCCCGCGACGGCGGCACGCGCCCGCTGCAGCGCGCTGTTGACGGCGGCCACGGACGTGCCGAGCTGACCGGCGACCTCCGCCGCCGAGAACTCCAGCACCTCACGCAGCACCAGCACCGCCCGCTGCCGCGCCGGCAGCAACTGCAGCGCGGCCACCAGCGCGAGCCGCAGGTCCGCGCGCGCCTCCACGTCGAACCGCGCCTCGGGGAACGGCTCCAGCCACGGGATGTCGAGCGCCGGCGTGAGCGGCGCCCCCGGATCGTCCGACGGCGCCCCCAGACCCGACGGCAGCGGACGGCGGGCACGGCTCTCCAGCGCGCTCAGACAGGCGTTGGTCGCGATGCGGTACAGCCACGTCCGCACCGACGCGCGCGCCGGGTCGTAGCGGTCCCGGGCCTTCCAGGCCCGCAGCAGCGTCTCCTGCGTCAGGTCCTCGGCCTCGTGGAACGAACCCAGCATCCGGTAGCAGTACGCCACCAGCTCACCCCGGTACGGCTCCAGGTCCACCGCCCACCCTGCCCTTCACACCCGTGCGTGAAGGACAGGATGCGCCCACCGGCCACCGGACGGCACTACAGCAGCCCGTCCCACATCTGCTCCAGCAGCACCGACCACCAGCTCTCCGGCGAACCGAGCGCCGCCGGGTCCAGAGCGGCCAGCTGGGCCTGGAAGTCGACGGTCCAGCGGCCCGCCTGCTCCTGGTTGAGACCGAACCGCAGCCGCCACATCCGGCCCAGCAGCGCCAGGCAGCGCGCGAACTCCGGCAGCCCGGTGTTCACGAACTGCGGCGGCACCGGCGCACCGCCAGGACCGGCCTCCACCGGCACGGCCACGATGTTCGCCGTCCCGTACTGCACACAGACCGCCCGGCCGAAGTCGGTGCCCATCACCAGGTACGAGCCCGCGTCCGACGCCGGCTGCACCCCGCGCTCGGCCGCCATCTCCGCCAGCGTCGGCACCGGACGGCCCGGCTGCGCCTGCGCCCAGAAGAACGGGCCCATGTCCACCGGCAGCCCCGCGACGACCAGCGTGTGCGCCACCACCGGCGGCACTCCCTGCCGCGACACCGCCTGCTGCTCGAACCGGAAGATCCCCGGCCCGAACGCCGCCGCCAGCTCCTGCGCGATGCCCTCCGGCGGGATCGGCGGCGCCGCCTGCACCGGCGCCAGCGGCGCCCGGACCGGAGCCGGACGCGCCGGGCCGTCCGCCACCTGGTGCAGCTCGCCCTGGTGCGCCAGCAGCTGCTGCATGCCCTGCTGCCGGCTCGCGTGGTCCGTGCCGTACGGCGCGATGCTCGCGATCCGCGCCTGCGGCCACTGCTCCCGGATCATCCGCGCGCAGTAGGCCCCCGGCAGCTCGCACGACTCCAGCTCCGTGTGCAGCTCCAGCACCTGGTCCGACGGCACGTTCATCGCACGCAGCTCGTGGAAGATCTGCCACTCCGGGTGCGGCGTGCCCGGCGCCGAACGCCGGATCAGCTGCTGCTCCGAACCGTCCTGCGCGCGGTAGCGCAGCACCGCCTGGTAGCCGGGGCCGACCGTCGGCTGCGCCTGCTGCGGATACCCGTACGCCGAAGGCTGCCCCGGCGGCGGCATCGCACCCGGCGCCATCGGCTGCGGGGCACCCGGAACGCCCGGGGGCATGCCGGGAGCACCGGGCGCGGACGGCGGGGGCGGCGCGCCGTGGCCACCGGGAACACCGGGGCCGAGACCGCCCACGGGAGGCGCGGCGAACACCGTCTCGGCATGGTGGACCGCACCATGCCCACCACCGGGAGCACCCGGCGCACCGGGGCCGACGGGGGGCTGCGGGGCACCCGGCGGCATCCCGGGGACGCCGGGCGGCTGGGGCGCGCCGGGCACGGGAGGCATGCCCGGGGCGTGCGGCGGCTGCGGCGCGCCGGGGGCGGCAGGCATACCCGGGGCACCCGGCGGCACACCGGGAGCGCCGGGGGCGGGAGGCATGCCGGGGGCGTGCGGCGGCTGGGGCGCGCGTCCGCCCATCTGGCCGGGGTCGGCCAGCATCGTGGCCGCGTGGTGCACGTCACCGGGAGGCGGGGGCGGGGTGGGAGCGCCCGGCGCCTGCGCGCCGTCCGCACCCCCGGGGCCCGCCGGAGCACCCGGAACCTCGGGCCCCTCGGGCCCGAGCGACGACACGAGCTGCGTCGGCGCATACCCGCCCGCGGGCGCACCCGGCACCGGCGGCGCGGGCGGCGTGGGCCCACTCCCCGGACGCGCGCCCGGCGCACCGGGGACACCCGGCGGCGGAGGCGGCGCGCCCACACCGCCGCGCCCCTTCTTCGGCGGCGGCGCCGCCTTGCTCGTGGCGGCGTCCGCGATGTCCCCGGCGTTCGGCGCGAGCCGACGCTCGGGCGCCCCCGGCCCCGCCGGAGGCTGCGGCGCGTTCGCGCCGTCGCCCGGCGCCTGCGGGTAGCCGTACGTCGAGGCGCCCGCGGGCGGCGGAGTACCGCCCGGGGCACCAGGACCCTGCGGATAGCCGTACGGCGGAGCACCGGGAGCCGGCGGCGGAGTGCTGCCCGGCGGAACGCCCGGCACACCGGGAGCCACCGGGGCACCGGGCCCCTGCGGGTAGCCGTACGGCGGAGCGCCCGGCGGCGGAGTGCTGCCCGGCGCGGGCGGCTGGACGGGGGCGCCCGGCGGGGGCGTGCCGGGGGCGGCCTGCCCCTGCGGGTAGCCGTACGACGGAGCGCCGGGCGGCGGGGGCGTGCTGCCCTGCGGAACACCGGGACCCGCGTGCGCGCCCGGCGTGAAGCCCGGCGCGTTCGGTACGTCGAGCGCTGGCGCGACCGCGGTAGGCGGCAGCTGACTGCCCCCCGCCATCAACGCCGTCTTCGCCTCGGGCACCGCCGGAGGCCGCGGCACGTCGGCGTCGCTCAGCGGCGGCGCGAACACCGTCGCCGGCAACGGCACCGAACGGTCGTCCTCACCGGAACCCGCGTTCGTGTCGGTACCCGCCCACGGCGTGGCCCCCGGCGGCACGTCCGCCGGAGCAGCCGCCCCGGGCGCACCGCCGGACGCCCCCACCGGCACCCCGGCCTGCGTCTCCGCCAGGCCGGCACCGGAAACCCCGGCACCCTCGGCGACGGCGGGAGCAGCGGGCGCACCGCCCGGAGCCGGAGCGGCCGCCCCGCCCTCCGGCCGCCGCTCCCCGATGCCCAGCTTGTCCGCCGCCTCCTGCAGCCACTCCGGAGGAGTCAGCAGGAACGACGTCTGGTTCAGATCCACCCGGGCGGCAGGCGCCGGAACCGCGTCCTCGGGCTCCACCGCACGGCCGTACTCCTCCTCGTACCGGCGGATCACCTCACCCACCGGCAGCGCGGGCCACAGCGTCGCCTCCCCGCTGTCCCGGGCGATGACGAGCCGCTGACCGCCCGCGTCCGACCGCGGCCCCTCGGCCCGGTCCTCGCCCCACACCACGAACCCCAGCTCGAACTCCCGCACCCGCACCTCACGATGCTGGTACGCGGGCACGTCACCGTTGATCCACTCCTCGGCGCGCTCCTGCGCCTGCGCGTAGGTCACCATCGCTCGCAGCTCACTCCCCCACCGGGCCGGAAGACGCCGAGCCGGAAGACACCGGGACGACACGGGCGAAACCGCCGTCCACCATCAGATTCGCCACCGTCTCCAACTCCGGCGGACTACCGGCCAGCCGGGACAGAAAGACGTCGAAGTCCTCACCGCACGGCAGCAGCAGACGCTCCACCCGCTCCGCCGGCGGCAGCGACGGATCCACGTCCCGCACATCGTCGTACGCGCAGAACCACACCGAACCGAGCCGCTCGCCCTTCACCTTCACCGCGAGCAACCCGCCCTGCACGAAGGCGACTCCGAGGTAGTCCTTCGTCAGATGGTCACGCAGGCACTTGTTCACGTACACCAGGTCATTGACCGCGGCCTCGTCCCGCACCGTGAAGAACGGCTGGTCGAGCAGCAGCCCCAGCTCGGCGACCAGTGCCGTGCCCACCGGGGCACAACCACCCGCCGCCTTCACGAACGAGCGGTAGGCACCCGGCAGCCGGAAGCCGAGATCCTCCTCGACCCCCTGCACCTGCGCCTCGGTCACCGCCACACCCGACTTGGGCAGCCCGAAGTGCGCGGGCCGCGTCTCCTGCAACGGCCGCGTGCCCCGCTTGCCGTGGTCGACGGGCGCCGTCGCCACCCCACCGTGGTGCCGCAGCAGCGCCTTCACCTCGACGGGCACCAGCTCCAGCCGCCGCGTGCCCACCACGTGGTGCCACGTCCAGCCGTGCGGCGTCGCCACGTCCGGCACCGTGTCCCACAACTCGTGACCCACCGCCGCCAGCGACGCGTTCGCCGACACGTAGTCCGTCAGCCGCAACTCGTCGACGCCGAAACCCTCCGGCGGTTCGGCGATCTCCACCGCCACGCGCGCGTACGGCGAGAAGTCCGGGTAACCATGCTCATCGACCCGTACCCCTCTCGGGTGACGTGCCGCCCGGACCGGATCCGGGAAGTGCACGACCTGCCCGGCGTAGGCCGCGTTCGGCGGCGCGGCTTGCTGCCCGAGCCGACCTGTCGTCATGGCGGTTGCCCCCTGCGGCGTCATCTCTGGCCTGAACGGCGGTGTCGATCGCGGATGCCGACAGCCTATGCGGTACCCGAACCCCGGTCACCGGCCCACCACATCCCCACGACCACCCGCCACCGCGGCCGCACCGCCACCCGACCCCACCTCCGTGACCAGCCGTCACCCCACCGTGACGACACGACCCCGCCCGGGCGTGTCGCGCCGCCCCAGCTTCCGCACCAGCCACGGCATTTGGCACCCTGTGTCCTTCGGGGGGATGCCCGGGAGGGGAGAACGACCATGAACGCCTTGCGTACCGGAGGTGCCGACGTGCGGTCCGGCGACCCACGCATCGACTGGAGCGGCCCCGACGCACCCCCCGCGCCCACCCTCCGCCACCGCCGCGACGGAATCCTCCCCACCGTCGCCGCCGCCCTCTCCGTCCGCGGCACCACCCTCACCGGCACCGCCGCCCGCGGAGAGGAACCCCCGCCCCTGCACCCCCTCGTCCAGGACTTCCTCGACACCCTCACCAGCGCCCAGCGCGACCGCTTCACCGGACGCTGCGCCGAGACCATGCTCATCTCCCGGCACATCGCCGCCGCCGACGCCGCACGCACCAGACGCGCCGCACGCAAACCCATGACCAACGGCGAAGCACGCAAGGCCCTCAAGCAGGCCAAGCTCACCGCCCGCCGCATACGCGAGGACGGCGACCCCCTCCACGGCAGCTTCGCCGCACCCTGCCGCGCCTGCACCGCCCTCACCGCCCACTTCGGCGTCCGCATCGTCGACCCCACCGCAACCGACGGCTGAAAACCACCGTCAACCCCAGTACCACCCCGCGAGCTCGACGATCGAAGGGCAGATGCACCCAGACCGCACCTCCACCACGCGCTTCCCCGTACCCGTCGACGCCGCCCTGCGCGCCGCCGGCTGGCAACCCGGACGCTGGGACATAAAGCAGGCCGAAGTCTGGGCCGACACCCTGCGCGAACACACCTCACCCGCGGGACACCGGCACACCGTCTTCCCCGCCGCCGTCGAGGCCTGGGCCGAATTCGGCGGCCTCCGCGTCACCCCCAACGGACCCGGCCGCCAGATCGCCCCCGCCACCCTCCATCTCGACCCCCTGCACGGCCTCCACCTCGCCCGCACCCTCGGCGACCTGGGCCGCGCCCTCGGCACCGAGCTCTGCCCCCTCGGCACGGAGACCGACACCGCCGCCGTCCTCGCCATCGACAGCGAAGGCCGCGTCTACACCCTCGACCACACCGGCGACTGGTACGCGGGCCCCGACATCGACCACGCCCTCTCCGCCCTCATCACCGGCATCGAACCGGCCCGCCTCACCCCCGGCTGACCCCCACCGCCCCCCACAGCCGACCGGGCCCCGGCACCTCCAGCAACCCGGGGCGGCGACATCGGCACGCTCACCTCAGGCCGAGGCCGCGGGTCACACCACCCGCCCCGAGACCCGCCGCGTCTCACCGCCGGCCGAGGCGGCACGCGCATCGCCCCCGGCCAGGACGGCCGGTCACAGCGCCACGCGACACCCGGCACCCCGCCAGCCGAACCCGGCACTCCACCGCCGGCCGAGGCGGGACGGGGCGGTCCGTCACGCCGCCGGGATGACCGCCGACACCCGGAAACCCCCCGCGTCCGTCGGCCCCGACACGAACACGCCGCCGAGCGCCACGACCCGCTCCCGCATCCCCAGCAGACCGTTGCCACCCGACGGAAGCCCCGCCGCCGACGCCGACGCCGGCTCCGGAGGCGGCTCGTTCTCCACCTGCATCGCGATCTCCGACACCCGGTGCGCCAGCCGCACATGCGTCTTCGCACCCGCCGCATGCTTGTGGACGTTCGTCAGCGCCTCCTGCACCACCCGGTACGCCGTCTGCTCCACCCCCGCCGCATACGACCGCACCTCTCCCTCCACGGACAGATCCACCACCATCCCCGCCGCCGCCGACTGCCCGATCAACTCGTCCAGCGCCGACAGGTGCGGCCCCTCCACCAAGCCCTCCACCTCGGCGATCCGCGAAGCCGCGGCCGCGGCCGCCTGCCCCACCGCCGCCAGCGGCACCGCGGCGGCACGCCGGCCCGCCTCCTCCCCCGCCCGCAGCACCCCCAGCATCTCCCGCAACTCCGTCAGCGCCTGCCGGCCCATGTCCCCCACCAGAGCCGCGTTCCGCACCGCCTTCTCCGGGTCCTTCCGCGCCACGGCCTGCAGCGCGGCCGCATGCACCACCATCAGACTCACCCGGTGCGCGACCACGTCGTGCATCTCCCGCGCGATCCGCGTCCGCTCCTCGTTGCGCGCCCACTCGGCCCGCTCCTCCGCCCGCTCCGCGAGCAGCTGGAGCTCCCGCTCCAGACTGTCCGCCCGCTCCCGCAGGCTCTCCATCAGCCGCCGCCGCGCCCCCACGTACAACCCCAGCAGCACCGGCGGAGCCGTCAGCCCCAGCGCCGTCGCCACCGCCGCGAACGGCACGAACCAGTCCCCGAGCGTCAGATCGCCCCGCGCCATGTCCTGCCGGACCCGCACGAACGTCACCACCGCCGTGCCCAGCAGGGACATCCCGGCCAGCGAGCCGATCACCCGCCGCGGCAGCTCACACGCGGCCAGCGTGTACAGGCCGACGATCCCCATCAGGAAGCCCATCTGGGCCGGTGTGATCGCGATCGCCACCAGCACCACGGCGATCGGCCACTTCCGCCGCACCAGCAGCACCGAACCGGCGATCAGTCCGAACACGATCCCCGCCGACAGCGGGATCCCCGCGTCCCGGGCGAAGCCGATCCCCTCGGCGCCGCACTCCACGGCGGACACCAGCGCGAGACTCCCGTCGAGCGCCGCACTGCGCCACCGCGCCCACCACCAGGGGCCGGTCAGCGCCCTGGCATGCTCTTCCCCCGTAGTGGTCATGCGTCCAGCCTACGGGCGACGGGTGGGGCTTTTCCGGTGACTTTCGCCTACCTCCACACACCACATCCCGTAACCGAACGACCTCGAAACCCACCGGAATCGCTCGAACTGCTGAACCCTTCACGTTCGACCGCGGAACCACGCATTCCGGCCGGGCGGTATGCGTATGACACATGCACCCGGCACATACGCCGACTTCGAGGGGTTGCGGAAGCGGGCCGTCGCCCTGCGCCGGGCGGGCCACAGCCTCCGGCAGATCGGTGTGGCCCGAAGCGCCCGCCTCTACAACGCCGTCGAAGGCTGGTGGAACGGGATCGTGGCCCAGGCGCAGGCACGTCTCGGGTAAGGTCTGAGACGCTGTCCCCCGTGGTGTAACTGGCAGCACACTGGTTTTTGGTACCAGCAGGACAAGGTTCGAATCCTTGCGGGGGAGCCACAGCTGACAAGACTTCGGTTCGGGCCCTGACTGCATGGTCAGGGCCCGCACTCATACCCCCCAAACCTCCCCCCGGTATCCTGCGGCTGTCCCACCCATTCAGAGCCGAAGGGCAACCCCGTGAGTGCCATCCGCCCGGCAGCAGTCGTCGTTCTCGCAGCGGGTGAGGGCACCCGTATGAAGTCGGCCACGCCGAAGGTGCTGCATCAGATCTGCGGCCGTTCCCTGGTGGGCCATGTGCTGGCCGCCTCCCGCGAGTTGAAGCCCGAGAGCCTGGTCGTCGTCGTCGGCCACGCCCGTGAGCAGGTCACCGCGCACCTGACCGAGATCGACCCGTCCGTGCGCACGGCGGTGCAGGCGGAGCAGAACGGCACCGGGCACGCCGTGCGGATGGGCCTGGAGGAGCTGGGCGGCGCCGTCGAGGGGACCGTCGTGGTCGTGTGCGGGGACACGCCCCTGCTCACCGCCGACACCCTGCAGCAGCTCGCCGAGACGCACCACGCCGACGGCAACGCCGTGACCGTGCTGACCGCGGAGGTCCCGGACGCGACCGGATACGGCCGGATCGTGCGGGACGAGGAGACGGGGGCCGTGACGGCGATCGTCGAGCACAAGGACGCGACCGAGGCCCAGCGGGCGGTCCGGGAGATCAACAGCGGGGTGTTCGCGTTCGACGGGCGGCTGCTGGCGGACGCGCTGACGAAGGTGCGGAAGAACAACAGCCAGGGCGAGGAGTACCTCACCGACGTGCTGGGGATCCTGCGCGAGGCGGGGCACCGGGTGGGGGCCTCGGTGGCCGCCGATCACCGGGAGATCGCGGGGATCAACAACCGGGTGCAGCTGGCGGAGGCGCGCCGGATCCTGAACGACCGGCTGCTGACCCGGGCCATGCTGGACGGGGTCACGATCGTCGACCCGGCGACGACCTGGGTGGACGTGACGGTGACGTTCGGGCGGGACGCCGTCGTGCATCCGGGCACGCAGCTCACCGGTTCGACGCAGATCGGCGAGGGGGCCGAGGTCGGGCCGAACAGCCGGCTGAACGACACGAGGGTGGGCGCCGGAGCGCGGGTGGACAACACGGTGTCGGAGGGTGCGCGCATCGGCGCGGAGGCGTCCGTGGGGCCGTACGCGTATCTGCGGCCGGGGACGCGGCTCGGGGTGAGGGCGAAGATCGGTACGTACGTCGAGACGAAGAACTCCTCGATCGGCGAGGGGACGAAGGTTCCGCACCTGTCGTACGTGGGTGACGCGACGATCGGTGACTTCACGAACATCGGTGCGGCGAGTGTGTTCGTGAACTACGACGGTGAGAGCAAGCACCACACGACCGTCGGGTCGCACTGCAAGACGGGGTCGGACAACATGTTTGTGGCTCCTGTCACGGTCGGGGACGGTGCGTACACCGCCGCCGGGTCCGTGATCACGAAGGACGTGCCGCCCGGTTCGCTGGCCGTGGCCCGTGGTCAGCAGCGGAATATCGAGGGTTGGGTGGCTCGGAAGCGGCCGGGGAGCTCGGCGGCGAAGGCGGCCGAGGCGGCGTCCCGGCGGGGCGAGAGCGAGGACTGACCGGAAACGCGTGCGCCGAACACGGCGTACCGTGATAAGTGCACATCCGCACACGTGCACCCGCATCCCTACCAGCCGATTCGGCCTCTCGTGTCCTGACGGGAGGTCGTACGAGCGGTCGGCTGGCTGAGACAACCTCTGAGGAGACTGTGCTGTGACCGGGATCAAGACGACCGGCGAGAAGAAGATGATGTTCTTCTCCGGCCGCGCCCACCCCGAGCTTGCCGAGGAGGTCGCCCAGCAGCTGGGTGTCGGGGTCGTCCCCACGAAGTCCTTCGACTTCGCGAACGGCGAGATCTACGTCCGTTACCAGGAGTCGGCGCGTGGTGCGGACTGCTTCGTGATCCAGAGCCACACGGCTCCGATCAACCAGTGGATCATGGAGCAGCTGATCATGATCGACGCGCTGAAGCGTGCGTCGGCCCGCTCCATCACGGTGATCGTGCCGTTCTACGGTTACGCGCGGCAGGACAAGAAGCACCGGGGTCGTGAACCGATTTCGGCGCGTCTGATCGCGGATCTGATGAAGACGGCGGGTGCCGACCGGATTCTGACCGTGGATCTGCACACGGACCAGATCCAGGGCTTCTTCGACGGTCCGGTGGACCACCTGTTCGCGCTGCCGCTGCTGGCGGACTACGTGGGCGAGAAGGTGGACCGGAACAAGCTGACGGTGGTGTCCCCGGACGCGGGCCGGGTGCGGGTGGCGGACCGGTGGTGCGACCGGCTGGGTGCGCCGCTGGCGATCGTGCACAAGCGGCGTGACAAGGACGTGGCGAACCAGGTGACCGTCCACGAGGTCGTGGGTGAGGTCAAGGGCCGCGTGTGTGTGCTGGTGGACGACATGATCGACACCGGTGGCACGATCTGCGCGGCGGCGGACGCGCTGTTCGCGCACGGTGCGGAGGACGTCATCGTGACGGCGACGCACGGTGTGCTGTCGGGTCCGGCCGCGGACCGGCTGAAGAACTCGCGGGTGAGTGAGTTCGTGTTCACGAACACGCTGCCGACGCCGGCGGAGCTGGGCCGGGACCTGGACAAGATCACGGTGCTGTCGATCGCTCCGACGATCGCGAGTGCGGTGCGTGAGGTGTTCGAGGACGGTTCGGTGACCAGCCTCTTCGACGAGCAGTGAGGTTTCTGCAGCCCCGCCCCGCGAGGTAGCCGAAGATCCTTTTGAGTACGGCCTCCCCATCCGAGTAGACTGCTCCAGTTGCTCGGCGAGGGAGGCCGTACCCGTGTGTACGGCGATCCGTTATCGACGCGCTCTTCGTAGCAGGCCGTTCGTGGCCGGGTGACCACGTCCGTTCGCTTTCCTACGAGGAGTGATCCGCATGTCCGAGGTCAAGCTCACCGTCGAGACCCGCAGCGAGTTCGGCAAGGGTGCCGCCCGTCGCATCCGCCGTGACAACAAGGTTCCCGGTGTCCTGTACGGCCACGGCTCCGACCCGCTGCACCTGACCCTGCCGGGCCACGAGCTGCTGCTGGCGCTGCGTACGCCGAACGTCCTGATCTCCCTGGACATCGACGGCAAGACCAACGAGCTGGCGATCCCGAAGTCCGTGCAGCGCGACCCGATCAAGGGCTTCCTCGAGCACGTCGACCTGCTGCTGGTCAAGCGTGGCGAGAAGGTCACCGTCGAGGTTCCGGTGCACGCCGAGGGCGAGCTGGCCCCGGGTGGCAACCTGCTCGAGCACGTGCTGAACGCGCTGCCGGTCGAGGCCGAGGCCACGCACATCCCCGAGGCCGTCACGGTCTCCGTGGAGGGCCTGGAGGCCGGCGCCTCCGTCCACGCCAAGGACATCAAGCTTCCCGGTGGCGTGACCCTGGCCGTCGAGGAGGACGCCGTCGTCCTGCAGGTCCTGGCCGCGCAGGTCGAGGAGGCCGAGGGCGAGGAGGCCGCCGAGGGCGAAGAGGTCGCCGAGGCCTGATCCTCGCCGTCGTCATCATCGGTTCAGCCGCTGTCTCCCTCGCGGGAGGCGGCGGCTGGCGCGTATCAAGGAGACATGGACGTGACCACCCCTGCCAGCGGCCCCTGGCTGATCGTCGGGCTCGGTAATCCCGGGCCGGAGTACGCCATGAACCGGCACAACGTCGGCTTCATGGTGGCGGACCTGCTCGCGGAGCGGATCGGGGGGAAGTTCAAGCGGGCGGGCAAGGCGCAGGCGCAGGTGCTGGAGGGGCGGATCGGTCCGGTGGGGCCGGCGAACCGGCGGGTGGTCCTGGCCAAGCCGATGTCGTACATGAACCTGTCGGGCGGTCCGGTGAACGCGCTGCGGGACTTCTACAAGGTTCCGGTGGGGAACATCGTCGCGGTCCATGACGAGCTGGACATCGACTACGGCACGCTGCGGCTGAAGCTGGGCGGCGGTGACAACGGGCACAACGGCCTGAAGTCGATGACGAAGGCGATGGGTGCGGACTACCACCGGGTGCGGTTCGGGATCGGACGGCCGCCGGGGCGGATGCAGGTCGCGGACTTCGTGCTGAAGGACTTCGCGTCGGCGGAGCGCAAGGAGCTGGACTACTTCGTGGACCGTGCGGCGGACGCGGTGGAGTGTCTGGTGACCGAGGGGCTGGAGCGGGCGCAGAGCGCGTACAACGCGTAGGCGCGCCCGGGCGTCGTACAACTCCTGACTTGTCCGGCCTTGAGGTCCGGGCGAGTTGACCGGTCGTGGGGGTATGGCCAATGATCCCGGCCATGCCAGCCACCGCCAGCAGTACTCGCCAGGCGTCCGTGTCCGCGTTGCGGTTCGGGCGGGTCTCGGCGACGGGTGCGATCGCCGTGCTGATCCTTTTCGCCGGGGTGTGGGGTTCCTGGAAGACCGCGCAGCACGTGATGCTGACCAAGGGGCGTGAGCAGGGCACGGTCAGGGTGACGGCGTGCGCCGGGGATGTGTGCAGCGGGCCGTTCACGCCGTCGTCGGCGGGGGCGCGGGCCCGCGCGCGGGTGGAGATCGAGAAGTCGGTCGCGGTGCGGCGGGGGCAGACGTACGACGTCGTGCTGAAGCCGGACACCGGGGAGGCGCTGCGGTCCGGGCCGGCGGGGATCCTGTACGCCTGGGTGCCGCTGGGCGGGGCGCTGCTGCTGGCCTCGGTGGTGGTCGCGGGCGGGATGCGGCTGACGCGGGCGGCGTGGGTGCTGGGGCTGTCGGGCGTGGGGTTGCTGAGCCTGGCGTTCGCGCTCGTCCAGTGAGCCGCCGTCCGGTGAGCGCCGGCGCCGTGAGCGCTGGCGCCGTGAGCCGATGCGGACATGGGGGTGCCCCCGGGATCGTACGGCCCCGGGGGCACCTTTGTGCCGGCTGTCGGCCCGGAAGGGTCAGCCGGTGTTGCGCAGGCCGGCTGCCACGCCGTTGACGGTGAGGAGCAGGGCGCGGGAGAGCAGCGGGTCGGGGTCGTCTCCGGCGGCGGCCGCCTCGCGCTGGCGCTTGAGCAGGGTGACCTGGAGGTAGGAGATCGGGTCCAGGTAGGCGTCGCGGATGGTGAAGGTCTGCCTCAGGTCGGGCTGGGCGTCGAGGAGTTCGCTCTCGCCGGTGATGCGCAGGACCTCGCGGACGGTCAGTTCGTGCTCGGCCCTGATGGTGTCGAACACGTGCTTGAGTTCGTCGGGGACGAGGGTGTCGACGTAGTGCTGGGCGATCCGCAGGTCGGTCTTGGCGAGGGTCATCTCGACGTTGGAGATGAAGTTGCGGAAGAAGTGCCACTGTTCGTGCATCTCGCCGAGCACGGTGTCCAGACCGGTCTCCCGCAGCGCCTTGAGGCCGGAGCCGACGCCGAACCAGCCGGGCACGATCTGCCGGGACTGGGTCCAGCCGAACACCCACGGGATGGCGCGCAGACCGTCGAGCGAGACGCCCGAGCCGGGGCGGCGGGAGGGCCGCGAGCCCAGGTGCAGCTCGGCGAGCTGGTCGACGGGCGTGGAAGCGAGGAAGTACGTCGGCAGGTCGGGGTCCTCGACCAGGCGGCGGTAGGCGGCGTGGGCGGCGTCGGAGACCACGTCCATCGCCGCGTCCCAGCGGGCGAGGGCCTCGTCGGACTGGCGGGGGGCGGTGTGCAGGGCGGAGGCCTGGAGGGTGGCCGCGACGGTCAGTTCCAGGTTCTCCCGGGCGAGCGACGGGATGAGGTACTTGTCGGAGATGACCTCGCCCTGTTCGGTCACCTTGATCTCGCCCTCGAGGGTGCCCCAGGGCTGGGCGAGGATGGCGTCGTGGGAGGGGCCGCCGCCGCGGCCGACGGTGCCGCCGCGGCCGTGGAAGAGGCGCAGGCGGACGCCGTAGCGGTGGGCGACGTCGCGCAGGCGACGCTGGGCGCGGTGGATCTCCCACTGGCTGGTGGTGATGCCGCCGAACTTGGAGGAGTCGGAGTAGCCGAGCATGACCTCCTGGACGTCGCCGCGCAGCGCGACCAGGCGCCGGTAGGACGGGTCGGAGAGCATGTCCTCGAGGATGGTGTCGGCGGCGCGCAGCTCGTCGGTGGTCTCCAGGAGGGGGACGATGCCGATCCTCGCCCAGCCGGCGTGCAGGTCGAGGAGGCCGGCCTCGCGGGCGAGGACGGCGGCGGCGAAGACGTCGTCGGCGCCCTGGCACATGGAGATGATGTAGGACTCGATGACCTCGGGGCCGAAGACCTCCAGGGCGCGCTTGACGGTCTCGAAGACGCCGAGGGTCTTGGCGCCGGCCGCGTCGACGGGGGCCGGGATGGGGGCGAGCGGCCTGCGGGAGCGCAGTTCCTTGGCGAGGAGCTTGGTGCGGTACTCGCGGGGCATGTCGGCGTAGCGCCAGGACTCCTCGCCGAGGCGGTCGAAGAGCTGTCCGAGGGCGTGGTGGTGGGCGTCGGCGTGTTCGCGGACGTCCATGGTGGCGAGCTGGAGGCCGAAGGCGGCCAGGGTGCGGATGGTGCGGGAGAGGCGTCCGTCGGCGAAGAGACCGCCGCGGTGCTCGCGCAGCGAGGTCTGGATGAGCCTGAGGTCGTCCAGGAGTTCGCCCGTGCCGAGGTAGTCGCGGCCGGGCTCGTGCGAGGTGCCCTTGGCGAGGCGCTGCTTGGTGTTCTCCAGCTTCTGCCGGATGCAGGTGGCCTTGAGGCGGTAGGGCTCCTCGGCGTTGAGGCGCTTGTAGCGGGGGCTGATCTCGGGCAGCCGGTCGAGGTCGGCCCCGAGGGACTCCAGTAGTGCCTCGGTGGCGCCGGCGTAGCGGATGGAGTTGGAGAGCAGTCCGCGCAGCTCGTCGATCATCTCCAGGGCGTCGTTGATGCCGTGTTCGTGCTGGAGGATGAGGATGTCCCAGGTGACCTGGGGGGTGACGTTGGGGTTGCCGTCGCGGTCGCCGCCGATCCAGGTGCCGAAGGTGAGGGGGCGGGTGTCGTCGGGCAGCTTGACGCCGACGCGCTCGAGTTCGGCGGTCAGGTCCTCCAGGACGTCGCCGACGGCCTCGGCGTGGAGTTCGTCGAGGTAGTAGATGGCGTTGCGGGCCTCGTCGGCCGGTTCGGGCCGTACGACGCGCAGTTCGTCGGTCTGCCACACGAGGTCGATGTTCTCGGCGAGGCGGACGTCGTGGCGGCGGCGGTCGGAGTCGAGGACGGGGGTGTCCAGGAGCGCGGCGATGCGCCGGAGCTTGTTGAGGACGGACCGGCGTGCGGCCTCGGTGGGGTGCGCGGTGAAGACCGGGCGGACGTTGAGGTTCTGGACGCTGTCCCTGAGGTGCTCGGGGTCGGCGTCCTTGAGGCGGTCGGCCGTGCGGGCGAGGAGGCCGCCCTCGGCTGCGCGCCGGGCGCGCAGCTCGCGGCCCCGGTGCACCTGCTCGGTGACGTTGGCCAGGTGGAAGTAGGTGGAGAAGGCGCGTACCAGCTTGGCGGCGGTCTCCAGTTCGGTGCCGCGCAGCAGTTCGGCGGCGGCGTCGCCGTCCTCGCGGGTGAGGCGGCGGACCTTTTCGACCAGGTCGAGGAGCTCGGGGCCCTCCTGCCGGACGAGGGTCTCGCCCAGGAGGTCACCCAGGCGGCGGATGTCGGCGCGCAGCTCGCTGCTGGTCGTGGTGGTCTGGTCGTCGGCACTGCTCACAGGTGCGGCTCCTTGCAGTGTTGAAGCTCGTCTGGGAGGGAACCCGTCCGTCCGCCACGCGGCGGGGGCCGCATACGGGCCGGAGCGTCCGGGAAGGAAACTTCAGCGGACCGCGCTGTCCGACCGACTCCAAGGATAGGTGTCCATGCGGACGCGCAGGCTCTGGGGCTCTTGCCGCCGCGCGACACGCTGCCATACTTACGACGCCGTAGGTTACGGAACCGTAGGGAACTACCGTCGAGTCCCGTCGGTCCCGGCGGCCCGGCACCTGCCTCGACCCTCGACCCCACAGGGGACGCGCATGACCTCAAGTTCCGATGTGATCGCAGAATCCGTCAAGGCCACCGACACTTCCGCATCCTCCGCGACGCTGGGCGGTGAGCGGAAGGGTTCGGTCGAGCAGATCACGCTGCTGCTCTTCATCGTCGTGCCGTTCCTGGCTCTGGTGGCGGCGGTGCCGCTGGCCTGGGGCTGGGGGGTCAGCTGGCTCGACATGGGCCTGCTGGTGTTCTTCTACTTCCTCGGCTGCCACGGCATCACGATCGGCTTCCACCGGTACTTCACCCATGGTTCGTTCAAGGCGAAGCGGCCCCTGCGGATCGCGCTGGCGGTCATGGGCTCGCTGGCGGTCGAGGGGCCCCTGGTGCGCTGGGTGGCCGATCATCGTAAGCACCACAAGTTCTCCGACGCGGAGGGCGATCCGCACTCGCCGTGGCGGTTCGGCGAGACGGTTCCGGCGCTGATGAAGGGCCTGTGGTGGGCGCACATCGGCTGGATGTTCGACGAGGAGCAGACCCCGCAGGACAAGTACGCGCCGGATCTGATCAAGGACCCGGCGATCCGTGCGGTCTCCCGGCAGTTCGTGCTGTGGACGGCGGTGTCGCTGGCGCTGCCGCCGCTGATCGGTGGTCTGGTGACGATGTCCTGGTGGGGCGCGGTGACCGCGTTCTTCTGGGGTTCACTCGTCCGGGTGGCGCTGCTGCACCATGTGACCTGGTCGATCAACTCGATCTGTCACGCGGTGGGCAAGCGGCCGTTCAAGTCGCGGGACCGTTCGGGCAACGTGTGGTGGCTGGCGGTCCTGTCCTGCGGTGAGTCCTGGCACAACCTGCACCACGCCGACCCGACGTCGGCGCGGCACGGGGTGATGCGCGGCCAGATCGACTCCTCGGCGCGGTTCATCCGCATCTTCGAGCTCCTCGGCTGGGCGTACGACGTGCGCTGGCCGTCACGCTCGCGTATCGATTCGCGCCGGAACACCGGGGAAGGCGGCTCCGGGAGCCGGAAGGAGGCCGCCGAGGCGGCATGATTGACGCCGTGGCGACCGATTCCAGCAGCAATCCCGGAAATGACAAGCAGCGGCGGACTCGCCGGACCCGTATGACCGGTGCGGAGCGCCGCCAGCAGCTGCTGGAGATCGGTCGGACTCTCTTCGCGGCGAAGGGTTTCGAGGGCACGTCGGTGGAGGAGATCGCGGCGAAGGCCGGGGTCTCCAAGCCGGTGGTGTACGAGCACTTCGGCGGCAAGGAAGGCCTGTACGCGGTGGTGGTCGACCGTGAGATGCGGCGGCTGCTGGACATGGTGACCGGCTCGCTGACGGCCGGCCATCCCCGTGAACTGTGCGAGCAGGCCGCGTTCGCGCTGCTGGACTACATCGAGGAGTACACGGACGGTTTCCGCATCCTGGTCCGTGACTCCCCCATCCCGCAGTCCACGGGTTCCTTCGCCTCGCTGATCTCCGACATCGCGACCCAGGTGGAGGACATCCTGGGCCGTGAGTTCAAGTCCCGGGGCTTCGACCCGAAGCTGGCTCCGCTGTACGCCCAGGCGCTGGTCGGCATGGTCGCCCTGACCGGCCAGTGGTGGCTGGACGTCCGCCGTCCGAAGAAGGCCGAGGTGGCGGCCCATCTGGTGAATCTGGCCTGGCACGGCCTGGACGGCCTGGAGCAGAAGCCCCGCCTGATAGGACACCGCAAGGCCTAGCCCCCGGCGGCGGGAGCGGGAGCCGACGCCGAGCCGGTGAAGGTGGCCCGGGAGCCCTTGGGGGGCCTGGGTGCCGGTGGACCGGGGCGGCTGGAGCAGGCTGGGCCGGGCGCTCTGCCCGCTGATCGCGCCGGCCGTCACGCTGGTGTTCGTCCGGTGGACGCTGATCGGCTGTCGGGGCTGAGGAACTCCAGGCGGTTGCCGACCGGGTCCCGAGAGGAGAAGCGCAGCCGGCCGGGGAGGTTGTCGTCCCAGGTCACGGGCGCGCCGAGGGCGGTGAGCCGGGCCGCGTACGCCTCGATGTCCTGCACGACGAGCCCCGGGTGGGCCTTCTTCGCGGGGTGGAAGTCCTGCTCGACGCCCAGGTGGAGCCGGACGGAGCCCGCCTCGAACCAGCAGCCGCCGCGGGCCGCGAGCACGGGTGGCTTCGGGATCTCCGTCATGCCGAGGACGCCGGCGTAGTACGACCGCAGCGCGTCCTCGGCTCCGGGCGGGGCCGCGAGCTGCACGTGGTCGACGGCGACCAGCACGCTCAGGCCTCCTTGACGGCCACGGCGAACAGCCGGCGGAAGGGCATCACGGTGCCGTAGCCGGCCGTCGGGTAGGCCTCCCGCAGCAGGTCCCGGTACTCGGTGAGGAAGGCGTCGCGCGCCTCGGGGTCGTCGGCGAGCGCGGTCAGGGCGGGCCGCAGACCGGTCCCCTTCACCCAGTCCAGGACCGGGTCCTCGCCGTCGAGGACGTGGAAGTACGTGGTCTGCCAGACGTCGGCGGCGCAGCCGAGGCGGGCGAGGCGGTCCAGGTAGGCGCCCGGGGTGTGCACGGAGTCGGTGCGGCGCAGGAGGTCGGCGAGGCGGGACTTCCAGCGGGGGGTGGCTGCCAGTTCGCGCATGAGGGCGTGCAGCGGGGCGTCGATGTTGTCCGGGATCTGGAAGGCGAGGGTGCCGCCCGGTGCGAGGGCGGCGATCCAGTCGGCGAAGCGGTCGATGTGGCCGGGCACCCACTGGAGGGTGGCGTTGCTGACGATCAGGTCGTGCGGCTCCCCGGGGGTCCAGGTGCGGGCGTCGGCGTGGGCGAAGTCCAGTCGGCCGCCGCCCTTCGTCGGGCCCTCGTGGTCGACGTGGGCCTTGTCGAGCATCTCGGGCGAGTTGTCGTAGCCGGTGATGTGCGCGGTGGGCCAGCGTGCGGCGAGCAGGACGGTGACGTTGCCCGGTCCGCAGCCGAGGTCGGCGATGCGGGGGCGGGCGTCGCCCGCGGGCAGGTCGGGAATCCGTGCGAGCAGGTCGGTGAAGGGGCGGGCGCGGTGGCCTGCGTGGCGGAGGTACTGGGCGGGGTCCCATGCGGTGTTCGTCATGTCCTCCACTTTCCCCAACCAAGTCTCTTGATGTCAAGAGACTCGACATCAAGAGACTTCACGTCGACACAACCACTACACTGATCTCCATGGAGGACGAGGTCGATCGGCTGGTCGCAGCGTGGCGCCGGGAGCGTCCGGACCTCGATGTGGAGCCGCTGGAAGTGCTCAGCCGGGTGAGCCGGCTCGCCCGGCACCTGGACCGCGCGCGCCGGCTCGCGTTCGCCGAGCACCAGCTGGAGCCGTGGGAGTTCGACGTGCTGACCGCGCTCCGGCGCGCGGGCACGCCGTACCAGCTCTCCCCCGGGCAGCTGCTGACGCAGACCCTCGTCACCTCGGGCACGATGACCAACCGGATCGACCGGCTCGCCAAGAAGGGCCTGGTGGAGCGGCTGCCCGACCCGAGCGACCGGCGGGGTGTGCTGGTCCGGCTGACCGAGACCGGCCGGGACCGCGCCGACCAGGCGCTCGCGGGCCTGCTGGAGCAGGAGCGGGCGATCCTCGGCGAGCTGTCCCGCGCGCAGCGCGCGGAACTCGCCGGGCTGCTACGCCAGTTGACCGCCCCGTTCGACAACATCCCCGGTTAGGTCGACCGGGCCCACCCCGGCCCGCCGGGCGAGCGCGACGGCGGCCAGGGTGGAGTGGACGCCGAGCTTGCCCAGGACGTTCTGCATATGGGTGCGGACGGTGTGCGGGGAGAGGTACAGCCGTTCGGCGACGGCCTTGCGGCCGAGGCCCGCGACCATGCACCTGAGCACCTCGCGCTCCCTCGGCGTGAGGGACTCGACCAGCCGCTCGCTCTCGGTGCGGTGCTTGCGGGCGGCCGTCAGCTCCTTGAGGACGCCGGTGAGCAGGGCGGGCGGCAGATGCGTCTCGTCGCGCAGCACGCCTCGTACGACGGTCAGCAGGCGGGACAGGGAGCAGTCCTTGGCGACCCAGCCGGAGGCGCCGGCGCCCAGCGCCAGGGCGGCGCGGCGCGGGTCGTCCTTCTCGGCGAGGACGACGGTCCGTACGGCGGGCTGCGCGGACCGGACGCCCGCGACCAGCGAGATCCCGTCGACCAGGCCGTCCTCGTCGCCGTCCTGCACGGGCACGGCCGGGCGCACGCCGGGCAGGCCGCCGCCCAGGTCGGCGTCGACGAGGAGGACGTCGTAGCGGCGGCCCTCGGCGGCCGCCCGCTCCAGGCAGCGCAGCGCGGCGGGGCCGCTGCCGGCCGCGAAGACGTCGACGTCGGGCTCGGCGGCCAGTGCGGCGGCGAGCGACTCGGCGAAGATGCGGTGGTCGTCCACGACCAGGACTCGGATACGAACCACGAAACCCCCTTCCCCAGGCTCCGCGTGGAGCAGGGGATCTGCGCGGGTGATCTGCGCGGGGACGACACCCGCGGAAAGGTCACCCCTCCGCACGGCCGCCGCCGTCGCGGAAACTGCTACCCCCACCGCGAGCGCCGAACCCGCCTGTCTCGCCCCCTGATCGGCACCGGCCCCCACCGGTGCTGTTCCTCAGAGTACGGATGGGAGCCGACAGCGGAAGCCGATTTGCAGAACTGGCCGTCTGGCGCGTTTATGGTGTGCCGCATGTTTCGTATTGAGGCGGAAGTCGACAAAGGGCGACGTGATCTGCTCCACTCGCGGCTTCGGGCCACCAACACAGCGGCCTCCCCTGTGCTCGCGGCCCTGCGCGGCACGCCCGGCGAACGCGAGGTCCCGCTGCACGTCTGGGCCATGGACGCCTCGGGCGGCCTGGCGGGCGGCCTGGTCGGCCACACCTGGACCACCTGGCTGCACGTCACCTACCTGTGGGTCGACGCCCGTCACCGCGGCACGGGCCTCGGCTCCCGGCTCCTCGGCGAGGCCGAGCGCATCGCCGCCACCGACCGCGCCTGCACCGCCGCCCGGCTGGAGACCTGGGACTTCCAGGCCCCGGACTTCTACCGCAAGCAGGGCTACGAGGTGGTGTCGGTGATCCCCGACTATCCGCCGGGCATCACCGAGTACACACTCACCAAGCGCCTGCCCTGACGGGGGTCACCCCGCCACGAGAAGCGGCGGGCCGACGGCACGGCCGGTTCGGACGCCGGAGGCAGCGGCAGGCCCAAAGACCGCCGGCCCCACACAGGCGTGCGGGGCCGGGGAGACTGCCGGAGGGGCTCAGACCACCCGGCGGGCGCCCGGGGAGGGCACCGCCTCGAAGACCCGCGGGGGCGTGTGGCCGGCCGCGGCGAAGGCCTCCTGGACCGCCTTGGTGAGGGTGTCGACGTCCGTCGCCTCCGCCAGGACGACGGCCGAGCCGCCGAAGCCGCCGCCGGTCATCCGGGCGCCGAGGGCGCCGGCCGCCAGGGCGGTGTCGACGACCAGGTCCAGTTCGGCGCAGGAGATGCGGAAGTCGTCGCGCAGGGAGGCGTGCCCCTCGGTCAGCACCGGGCCGATGGCGCGGATCTCACCGTCGCGCAGCAGCTCCACCACCCGCTCCACCCGCTGGTCCTCGGTGACGACGTGCCGCACCAGGCGGCGGAGCTCCTCCTCGTCGCCGAGCCGGGCGAGGGCCGCGTCGAGTTCGCCGTACGGGACGTCGCGCAGGGCGTCGACGCCCAGCAGGGCCGCGCCCTTCTCGCAGCCGGCCCGCCGCTTGCCGTACTCGCCGCCGCTGTGGGCGTGCTTGACCTGCGTGTCCACCACCAGCAGGCGCAGGCCCTCCGCCGCGAGGTCGAAGGGGATCTGCCGCTGGGAGAGGTCGCGGGTGTCGAGGAAGAGGGCGTGGCCCTGCTCGCAGCACGCGGACGCCGTCTGGTCCATGATGCCGGTCGGCGCGCCGACGTAGACGTTCTCGGCGCGCTGGCACAGCCGGGCCAGCTTCCAGCGCTGCAGGCCGAGGCCGTACAGGTCGTTCAGCGCGAGCGAGATCACGACCTCCAGGGCCGCGGAGGAGGACAGGCCCGCACCGGTCGGGACGGTCGAGGACAGATGGACGTCCGCGCCGGTGATCTCGTGGCCCGCCTCGCGCAGCGCCCAGACCACGCCCGCCGGGTACGCCGTCCACTCCCGGTCGCTCTGGGGGGCGAGCGCGTCCAGGGACAGCTCCACGACCCCGCCCCCGGCGTCCGCCGAGTGCAGGCGCAGGAGCCCGTCGTCCCGCCGGGAGACGGCCGCGACCGTCTGGTGCGGCAGCGCGAACGGCATGACGAAGCCGTCGTTGTAGTCGGTGTGCTCGCCGATCAGGTTGACCCTGCCCGGCGCCGCCCACACTCCCTGCGGCCGCGCTCCGTACAGCTCGGTGAAGCGCTCCGCGACCTGCTGTGCCCCCACTACCGCTCCTTCGTGACGTGCCGTGCGAACTCCCACGCGTCCGCGACGATCCCCGCGAGGTCCGCGCGGGTCGGGTTCCAGCCCAGCTTCTCGCGGGCGGTGTCCGCCGAGGCGACCAGGACCGCGGGGTCGCCGCCCCGGCGTGGGGCGACCACCTCGGGGATCGGGTGGCCGGTGACCTCGCGGACGGTCTCGATGACCTGGCGCACCGAGAAGCCGTTGCCGTTGCCGAGGTTGCAGATCAGGTGCTCGGCGGGGCGGGCGGCCCCGACGGCCAGCAGATGGGCCTCGGCGAGGTCGGCCACGTGGATGTAGTCGCGCACGCAGGTGCCGTCGGGGGTCGGGTAGTCGTCGCCGTAGACGGAGATCGCGTCGCGGCGGCCCTGGGCGACCTGGAGGACCAGCGGGATCAGGTGCGACTCGGGGTCGTGGCGCTCGCCGTACGTGCCGTAGGCGCCCGCCACGTTGAAGTAGCGCAGGGAGACCGCCGCGAGGCCGTGGGCGTTCGCCTCGCTGGTGATCATGTGGTCGACGGCCAGCTTGGAGGCGCCGTAGGGGTTGGTCGGCCTCGTCGGGGCGGTCTCGGCGATCGGGACCTGCTCCGGCTCGCCGTAGGTCGCCGCCGTGGAGGAGAAGACGAGCCTGCGCACGCCCGCGTCGCGCATGGCGCCGAGCAGGGCCATGCTGCCGGCGACGTTGTTGTCCCAGTACTTCTCGGGCTTCACCACCGACTCGCCGACCTGCGAGGACGCGGCGAAGTGCAGGACGCCGTCGTAGGAGGGGTCGAGCCACTTGGCCGCGTCGCGGATGTCGCCCTCGACGAAGGCCGCGCCGGCCGGGACCCCCGCGCGGAAGCCGGTGGAGAGGTTGTCGAGGACGGTGACCTCGTGGCCGGCTTCCAGCAGGTGCTGGGAGACGACACTGCCGACGTAACCCGCGCCACCCGTCACCAGGTACTTCATGAACTCGCTACCTCTCGCAGTCGCTCGGCCGCGCGCTCCGGCGGCACGTCGTTGATGAACACGTTCATGCCGGACTCGGAACCGGCGAGAAACTTCAGCTTGCCGGAAGTGCGGCGGATGGTGAAAAGCTCGAGGTGGAGCGCGAAGTCGTCCCGCGTCACGCCGTCGAGCTCCGCCGGTGCGCCGAACGGGGCCTGGTGCCAGCCCGCGACGTAGGGCGTCGGGGGGTCACCCATGGCGCCCTCCCCTCCGCCCTGCCCCCCGAAGATCCTGTCGAAGCGCCTCAAGAGTTCCAGATAGACCTGGGGGAATTCTGTGCGTGCCGCCTCGTCGAGCGCGAGCAGATCCGGCACGCGGCGCCGGGGGTACAGGTGGACCTCGTACGGCCAGTGCGCCGCGTACGGCACGAAGGCCACCCAGTGCTCACCTTCGAGGACGACCCGCTCGCCGGCCAGTTCCCGCTCCAGGACGGCGTCGAACAGGTTCTCCCCGCCGGTGGCCTCCTTGTGGGCGGCGAGCGAGCGGAGCATCAGCGAGGTGCGTGGCGTGGTGAAGGGGTAGGCGTAGATCTGGCCGTGCGGATGGCCGAGGGTGACGCCGATCTCCTCGCCCCGGTTCTCGAAACAGAACACCTGCTCGACGGCGGGCAGGTGCGACAGCTCCGAGGTGCGGTCCGTCCACGCGTCGAGCACCAGGCGCGCCTGCTCCTCGGTGAGGTCCGCGAAGGAGGCGTCGTGGTCGGAGGTGAAGCAGACGACCTCGCAGCGCCCGGAGTCGCCGGCGAGCGAGGGGAACCGGTTCTCGAAGACGACGACGTCGTACGAGGAGTCCGGGATCTCGCTGAGCCGGTCGCCGCGCGTCGGGCACAGCGGGCACTCGTCGGCCGGCGGGTGGTAGGTGCGGCCCTGCCGGTGCGAGGCGACGGCCACGCTGTCGCCGAGCAGCGGGTCGCGGCGGATCTCGGACGTGGTGACCGTACGGTCCAGCGGGCGGCGGTCGAGCGCGTCGCGCACGGTGTCGTCCCGAAGGTCGTAGTAGATCAGCTCACGACCGTCGGCCAGCCGGGTCGAGGTCTTCTTCACGCCGGACTCCTTGGTCAGCCCCTGGGGGTTGTGCCGCTCACTCAACACAATCAAACATAACAAACCACAACCCGACAACACCAGGATCATCACAATCAAACAAAGAACACCAACACAAGTGTTCAATATCTGAACGCCGGGGCGTAGGTTCCGCTGAGATAAGTTCGCGCAACGAAGCGAGTTCCTCATGCAAACCCCCACATACGCGCACACGTATCTGGCAGCGGGGCTACGGCTCCCCACCAACTGGCTGGACTACACGATCCTGGCGATCTACTTCGTCGTCGTGCTGGGCATCGGTCTGGCGGCCCGCCGCTCGGTGAAGACCAGCCTGGACTTCTTCCTGTCAGGACGCTCGCTGCCCGCCTGGATCACCGGCCTCGCCTTCATCTCGGCGAACCTGGCGGCCACCGAGATCCTCGGCATGGCCGCCAACAGCGCCCAGTACGGCGCCTACACCGTCCACTGGTACTGGATCGGCGCCATCCCCGCCATGGTGTTCCTCGGCCTGGTGATGATGCCCTTCTACTACGGCAGCAAGGTCCGCTCGGTCCCCGAGTTCCTGCTGCTGCGCTTCGACCGGGCCGCCCACCTGCTCAGTTCGATCCTGTTCGCGTTCGCGGCCATCCTGATCGCCGGCGTCAACCTCTACGCCCTCGCGATCGTCGTCGAGGCCCTGCTCGGCTGGCCGCAGTGGGTCGCCATCGTGGTCGCCGGCGCCTTCGTGCTGGCGTACATCACCCTGGGCGGTCTGTCCTCGGCGATCTACAACGAGGTGCTCCAGTTCTTCGTGATCCTGGCCGCGCTCATCCCGATCACCGTCCTCGGCCTGAAGAAGGTCGGCGGCTGGAACGGCCTGACCGACAAGCTCACGGCCTCCCACGGCCACAACTTCACCACCGCCTGGGGCGGCACCGGCATCGGCAGCACCAACCCGCTCGGCGCCAACTGGCTGACCATCGTCCTCGGCCTCGGCTTCGTGCTGTCCTTCGGCTACTGGACCACCAACTTCGCCGAGGTGCAGCGCGCCCTGTCCGCGAAGAACCTCTCCGCCGGGCAGCGGACCCCGCTGATCGCCGCCTACCCGAAGATCTTCATCGTCTTCCTGGTGATGATCCCGGGACTGGTCGCCGCCGCGCTCGTCCCGCACTTCGGCGCCGCCGGCTCCGGCTACCAGTACAACGACGCCATCCCCTACCTGATGCAGGAGCTGCTGCCCAACGGCGTCCTCGGCATCGCGGTCACCGGTCTGCTCGCCGCCTTCATGGCCGGCATGGCGGCCAACGTGTCGTCCTTCAACACCGTGTTCACCAACGACATCTGGGCGAAGTACGTGGTGCGCGGGCGGGAGGACGCCTACTACGTCCGCTTCGGCCGGTGGATCACCGTGATCGGCGTCTTCGCGTCCGTGGGCACGGCGTTCCTGGCGTCCTCGTTCTCGAACATCATGTCCTACCTGCAGACGCTGTTCTCCTTCTTCAACGTGCCGATGTTCGTCGTCTTCATCGTCGGCATGTTCTGGAAGCGGGCGTCCGCCAAGTCCGGCTTCTGGGGCCTGCTCGCGGGCACCGTCACCGCGATGGTCAACTACTTCGTGTTCTACAAGAAGGGGATCATCTCCATCCCCTCCGACCAGGGCGCCAACTTCGTCTCCGCGATCGCCGGCTTCGTCGCCGGCGCGGTCGTGATGTTCCTGGTGTCCCTGTTCACGAAGCCGAAGCCGGCCGGGGAACTGCAGGGCCTGGTCTACGGCACCCGCTCCCCCGGCATGACCGAGGCGCCCGCCCCCGGCGACGACGCCTGGTACCGCCGGCCCGCGCTGCTGGGCTGGGGCGCGGTCGCCCTGGCCGCCGTCTGCTACATCCCGTTCTCGTTCTGACGCGGGAGGATCGAGGAAACCATGTCCGAGAACTCCGAACACCCCCGCCGCGGCGACCACTTCACCGAGGACTCCGTCGCACGGGAGGTCACCGAGCTGGAGTCCCGGTCCGCGACCGCGGCCCGCATCTTCGACCTGCGCCGCATCATCGGCGGCCTCTTCGTGCTCTACGGCGTCATCGTCACGATCACGGGCATCACCGACTCCCAGGCCGCGATCGACAAGGCCCAGGGCGTCAACATCAACCTCTGGACCGGGATCGGCATGCTCCTGCTGGGCATCTTCTTCCTGGCCTGGCTGAAGCTGCGGCCCACGGCGCCCCGGCCGCTGCCCGAGGAGGGTTCACCCGAGGAGTGAGCGCCGGCGGGGGACGGGCGCGCCGCACGGGCGCGGACCGTCCCCCGGCCGCCGGTCCACCGTGGCAGGTCGCCCGGCTCACCGCGCGCTTTCGGGCGCCTACTCCCGACCGGTGCCCAACGGGCCCGCCCGGTCCAGCAGGCCCGTCCGCGCGGCCAGCGCCGCCGCCTCCAGGCGGGAGCCCACGCCCAGCTTCATCAGCACCCGCTGCACATGCGTGCGCGCGGTGCTCGGCGCGATCCCCATCCCCGCCGCGATCAGCCGGGTGTCCTCGCCTTCGGCCACCCTGACCAGCACCTCCACCTCACGCGGCGTCAGCACCTGGAGCAGCCGCTGCGCCTCGTCGTCCGGCTGCGCGGCAGGATTGAGCAGCTCGCCGAAGGCCCCCTGCAGCAGCTGCGGAGCCACCGCCGCCTCCCCGGCCCGCGCCTTCATGATCGCCCGCTCGACACCCTCGATCCGCTCGTCGTGGCGCACATACCCCGACGCGCCGGAGGCGAAGGCCGCCGCGATCCCGCGTGGGGACGGCACCGGGCCCAGCACGAGCACCGCCACCTGCGGCCGCTCCCGCTTGATCTTCACCACCGGGTCGAAGGCCCCCGGCTCGGCCGGCGCCGACGTGCCCAGCAGGCACACCTCCGGCGCCCGCGCGATCACCAGATCCGCAGCGCCCGCGGCCGGCGCCGCCGCCGCGAGCACCCGGTGCCCGCGCAGCTTCAACGCGGACGCCAGCGCCTCCGCGAGCAGGCGATGGTCGTCGACGACCATGAGCCGCACTCCCATAGAGCAACCCCCCAGTCCCCCCCATGGATGCCCCACTATGGACGCCCACCGGTTCCGAAGGACAGAGGGCCCCCCGGCACCTCGCCCTTCATGCCCCCGGAAGCTACACGCTTGTTCGACGTCGCGCTGCCCCTATTCATGAGAAGTGCCCCGGATCGATGAAATCCGGGGCACTTCTCGGTAAGTCACCCATTCGGGCGAGACGGGCGACGGCCCCCGCGGCCGGTCAGCCGCCCGTGCCGAACGCCAGCACCAGGTCCTTGCTCAGCGACGTCGAGCCCTTCTTCTGGGCGAAGACCTCCGACATGTAGAGGCGGCCGTCGCCGAAGAGGATCTCCGCGAAGTCCGGCAGCATGGTGGTCTCCGCCTGCCGCACGCTCTGCGTGGAGGGGTTCTCCAGCAGCTTGGCCTGCTTGAAGGAGCCGCCGTCGATGCTGACGATCTGGCCGCCCTTGTTGTACGGCGGCGTCTTGTAGGCGAGCAGGTTGGCACCGTCCATGCGCAGCGGGGAGAGCGTGTAGCCGTCCCCGGCCTCGGCGCGCTGGCCGGTCTGCTTGCCGGTGGTGAGGTCGAAGGCGACGATCTCGTTGGTCCTGCCGAAGTCGCCGTTGCCGTCGTGCTCCGCGGTCGGCAGGTACAGCCTGTTGTTCCCGGCGACGACCTCGTGGCAGTCCTCGATGCGGGTGATGCCCTCGCACTTGCCGCCGTAGGTGTCGCTCGGCGCGGAGATGTGGGCGAGGAGCTTGCCGGTCCCGCCGTCGATGGAGAAGTAGTCCAGGCCGTTGCTGTCGTCACCGACGTCGGCGGCCACCACCAGCGGGTCGGTGGAGACGACGGAGGCGTACTCGATGCCCGGGTCCATCTTGTACTCGGAGATGACCTTCCCGGTCTTCGGGTCGAGAGTCTGGATCAGCAGCCGCCCGTTGTCGGAGCCCCCGCAGTTGCGCACCGCGACCAGCTTCGAGCCGCCGCCGTAGCCCGCGTCGTAGCAGTCGTCGCCCGGCTTCGGCAGCCACAGCGCCTTGCCGGAGTCGATGTCGAACGCGGCACCGCCCTGGGTGTCACCGACCGCGACGGTTCGCTGAGCGACCGTCACGTTCTGGTAGTTGACCGGGTAGTCGCCGGACTTGACCGTCTTCGTCCACAGCTTCTTGCCCGTGTCGAGGTCGATCGCGGCGATCTGGCTGCAGCCCGCGATGGAGTTCTTCGTGTCCGCCTTGGGCTGGTACGTGATCGCGGTCCTGTCGTCCGCGGTGACGTGCCGGCTGGCCGCGCACACCGGGCCGGGCAGCTTGATCGTCCACAGCTTGGTGCCCTTGGCCGGGTCGTAGCCGACGACCTCGGAGACCCCGCTCTTGGCGTACACCTTGCCGGTCAGCCAGGAACCCGAGGTGCTGACCGTGTCGTCGGCGGTGGGCATCGGAACGTGGAAGAGGAGCCTGCCCGAGGGGTCGGCCGGCGCCTTCTCCTTGCCTCCGCCGCCGGACGTGCCGCCGGAGCCCTTGCCGTTCTGGCCGCCCGTGCCGCCGTTGGAGGAGGCGGTGTCGTGCTTGCCGCCGTCACCGCCGGAGGACTTGGCGTACCAGATGCCACCGCCGACGATCAGCGCGATGACCACGACCGCCGCGACGACGATGAACAGCGCGGTGTTGTTCCGCCCGCCGCCCTGCCCCGGCTGCGGCTGCATCGGCACCGTGGGCGGCTGGCCCGGGTAGCCGTAGCCCGGCTGCATGGGCTGGGTGGGCTGCGCGTACGGGTTCGGCGCGCCGTAGGCGGGGGGCTGCTGCCCGTACGCCGGGGGCTGCTGGGCGCCCGGGTAGCCGTACCCGGGCGCCGGCGGCTGCGGGGCCGGGGCCGGGGCCGCCTGCGGGTAGCCGTAGCCGGGCTGGGGCGGCTGCGGTTGCGGCTGCGCGGGCGGGGCAGGCGGTGCGGGCGGGGTCGCCTGCGGCACGGGCGGGGTCGCCGGGGGCGCGGGCGGCTGGTCCTGCGGTGCGCCCTGCGGGCTCGGCGGGCCGAAGCCGCCCTGCTGCGGGGGCTGGTTCGGCGGGGGTGGGGGCGGCTGGGTCATGGCTCGGGTACCTCGGTGAAGCTCGAAGGCCGGACGGCGGACGGAACGGGGTGAGGGCCGGGCTCAGTTGCCGAAGGCCATGATCAGCTTCTCCTTGGACTGGTCGTTGCCGGACAGCCGGCCGGAGGAGATGAAGAACCGCCCGTCGGACCAGTCGACGACACCGTCGTAGAAGGTGTCCTCGATCTCGGCGGTGCCCTTCGGGTTCTGCAGCAGTTTCGTGGTCGTGTGGGAGGACCCGGCGGTCGGGATCGACACGACCTGGCCGCCCGCGTCGTACGAGGGCTGCACGTACGCGACGAGCTTGCCGTTCTCGATCTTCACCGGGGACATCGGCTCGGCGGCCGGGGACTTGACCCGCCACTTCGCCTTGCCGTCGGCGAGGCTGATCGCCACGATCTCGTTGGCGCTGCCGGTGGTGTCCGTGGGCAGGTAGAGGTAACTGGCGTCGGCCGCCACGCCCTGGCAGCCCTGGAGGTCGCGTTCGAGGATCGCCCAGCCGCAGCGGGGGGCGAACTTCTCGTTGACCTTGACCTCGGAGCGGAACTTGCCGTCGTCGCCGAACGTGGAGATGTTCCAGGCCTTCTTGTCCTGGTTGGTCAGGTAGACCACGAGCGGGTGGAGCGAGTACACCCGGCTGACCTGCCAGCCCTTCTTGACCGGCTGGGTCCACTTCACCTTGCCGGTGGCCGGGTCGAGCTCCTGGATCTCGTCGTGCTCGGTGCTGCCGCCGGCCCCGCAGGAGGCCACCTGGACCAGCCGGCCGTCGCCGCCCGCGTACGCGGCCGGGAAGCAGGCCGCGCCGTACCTCTTCTTGTCGTACAGCTTCTTGCCGCTGTCGATGTCGTACGCCGTGCCCGACTCCGAGCGGCCCACCATCAGGGTCTTGCCGCTCACGGTCAGTTCGACGTTGAGCGCGCTGTCGAACAGCCCGCCGTCGGCGACCTGTCCGCTCCAGCCCTTCTTGCCGGTCCTGAGGTCGAGCTGCTGGATCTGGTTGCACTTGGCGTTGTCGCTGACACCGCTCATGTACGCCACGACGACCTTGCCGTCGTCCGACGGCTGCGGGGTGACCGAGCAGATCTTCTGCGGGAAGGTGATCGGCCCCCAGGGGGAACTGCCGTCGCCGGCGCCGTAGGCGAAGACCTGCTTGTACGCCGCCTTCACCACCGTGTTCCCGGCGACCCACATGCCGGGCGCGTCGGCGCCCGAACCCGGGGCGTCCGGCGCCGACTTGTACCAGAGCACCTTCGCCTCGCCGGCCGCCCGGCCCTTGTTGAGGTCCTCCGGGTCGTCACCGCCGCCGGTGGAGGCGGACGGCGAGCCGGACGCGGACTGCTTGTCGTCGCCGCTCTGCGCGGCGACCGGCTTCTTCTTCCCGCCGTCGCCGCCGCCGCTGGTGACCGCGTAGACGGTGCCGCCGATGACGAGCAGCGCGGCCACCGCGGCACCGATGATCAGCGCCGTCTTCTTCCTGCCGCCGCCCTGCCCCGGGAAGGGCCCGCCGGGCGCGGCGCCGGGCGCACCCGGGTACGGCGGCTGCTGCGGATAGCCGTAACCGGGCGCCGGCTGTCCGTACGGGCCGGGCTGCGACGCCTGCTGGGGGTAGCCGTACGGGCCGGGGGTGCCGGGCGCGGCGTAGGGGCCGGGGGCGCCGTACGGACCGGGCTGCCGCGGGGGGCCGTATCCGGGCTGCGGCGGCTGCCCGGGCGGAACCGGAGGCGCCGGCGGGGTCGCGGGAGCGGTGGGCGGCTGGGCGGGTGGCGGGGGCGGCGCGCCGAACCCCCCACCCCCCGGCGGTTGTTCCTGCGGTGCTCCGAAACCACCGTGCGGCGGCTGGCCGGGCGGCTGAGTCATCAGCGCTCTTCCCCCTCGTTCACTGATTTTTAGCCACGCCCTGAGGTTCGTTCACGGACCCAAGGTCGTATTCATTCTGTTCTCAGACGGCCCTTTCTATCACCCGGCGCAGACAGCACAGGGGGCCGCGCCCTCCCCTGTTCCCAAGGGAGGACCGGCCCGTGATGCCGTTGTTATGCGCCTTCACGCCCCCTTCACGCGCCGCACGCGCCCCCTGCGCGGGACGGGGGGGAAGGGTCAGGCGTCCTCGGCCAGTTCCAGCCAGCGCATCTCCAGTTCCTCGCGCTCCCCGGCGAGTTCCCGCAGCTGGGCGTCCAGTTCGGCGACCTTCCCGAAGTCGGTGGCGTGCTCGGCGATCTGGGCGTGCAGCCGGGTCTCCTTCTCGGAGACCTTGTCCAACTGCCGCTCGATCTTCTGGAGTTCCTTCTTGGCGGCGCGCTGGTCGGCGGCGCTGCGCTCGGTCGTGGCCGGCTTGGGCGCCGCGGCGGCGGCCTGCGTGGCGACCGCCTCCTCCATGCGCCGGCGCCGCTCCAGATACTCGTCGATGCCGCGCGGCAGCATCCGCAGGGCGCCGTCGCCGAGGAGGGCGAAGACCTTGTCAGTGGTGCGCTCGACGAAGAACCGGTCGTGGGAGATGACGATCATCGAGCCGGGCCAGCCGTCGAGGACGTCCTCGAGCTGGGTGAGGGTCTCGATGTCGAGGTCGTTGGTGGGCTCGTCCAGGAAGAGGACGTTGGGCTCGTCCATGAGCAGGCGCAGCAGCTGGAGGCGGCGGCGCTCACCACCGGAGAGGTCCCCGACCGGTGTCCACTGCTTCTCCTTGCCGAAGCCGAACGTCTCGCACAGCTGCCCGGCGGTCATCTCGCGGCCCTTGCCGAGGTCGACGCGCTCGCGTACGCGCTGCACGGCCTCCAGGACCCGCCAGGTGGGGTCGAGTTCGGCGACCTCCTGGGAGAGGTAGGCGAGCTTGACCGTCCTGCCGACGGCGACACGGCCGCCCGCCGGCTGGGCCTCGCCCTCGGTGCGCGCGGCCTCGGTCATCGCCCGCAGCAGGGAGGTCTTGCCGGCGCCGTTGACGCCGACGAGGCCGATCCGGTCGCCGGGGCCGAGCTGCCAGGTGACGTGCTTGAGCAGCACCTTGGGGCCCGCCTGCACGGTGACGTCCTCGAGGTCGAAGACGGTCCTGCCGAGCCGGGAGGAGGCGAACTTCATGAGTTCGCCGCTGTCCCGGGGCGGCGGCACGTCGGCGATCAGCTCGTTGGCGGCCTCGACGCGGAAACGCGGCTTGGAGGTGCGCGCGGGCGCCCCGCGGCGCAGCCAGGCCAGCTCCTTGCGGATCAGGTTCTGCCGCTTGACCTCCTCGGTGGCGGCGATGCGCTCGCGCTCGGCGCGCGCGAAGACGTAGTCGGAGTAGCCGCCCTCGTACTCGTACACGTCGCCGCGCTGCACGTCCCACATGCGGGTGCAGACCTGGTCGAGGAACCACCGGTCGTGCGTCACGCAGACCAGCGCCGAGCGCCGGTTCCGCAGGTGCGTGGCGAGCCAGGAGATGCCCTCGACGTCGAGGTGGTTGGTGGGCTCGTCGAGGATCAGCAGGTCCTGTTCCTCGATGAGCAGCTTGGCCAGCGCGATGCGGCGCCGCTCGCCACCGGACAGCGGGCCGATGACGGTGTCCAGGCCCTTGGGGAAGCCCGGCAGGTCGAGGCCGCCGAAGAGTCCGGTCAGCACGTCCCTGACCTTGGCGTTGCCGGCCCACTCGTGGTCGGCCATGTCGCCGATGACCTCATGGCGGACGGTGGCGGCGGGGTCGAGGGAGTCGTGCTGGGTGAGCACGCCGAGCCGCAGTCCGCCGGAGTGCGTGACCCGGCCGGTGTCGGCCTCCTCCAGCTTGGCGAGCATCCGGATCAAGGTGGTCTTGCCGTCGCCGTTGCGGCCCACGACCCCGATCCGGTCCCCTTCCTGCACGCCGAGCGAGACGCCGTCCAGCAGGGCACGGGTGCCGTACACCTTGCTGACGTTCTCGACATTGACCAGGTTGACGGCCATTTCACTCCTGCCACGGGGACGGTCAGCCTCCCAGCCTAATGCGCGCCGCGGCCGCCCCCTCACGCGCTTGACCCGACGCCGGCACCGGGCACCCGCGTCCTGGCCACGCCCCGCCGCCCCGTGCCGGGCGTGCGCCCCCGGCGGGCCCCGCGGGGTTCCCTTGCGGGCGGGTGACCGTCACGCGTCGGCGTGGACGGCCGTCTCGTGGGGCGCGGTGAGTACGGTGGCGCCCGGGGCGGGTGCCGTCGCCGTGCGTACGGTGCGGCAGGTGCCGGAGGCGCGCAGGGCCTCGGCCACCGCCCGCGCCGACTCCGGGTCGCGGACGAGGAACGCCGTGGTCGGACCGGAACCGGAGACCAGTGCGGTCAGCGCGCCGGCCGCCCGGCCCGCGGCGAGCGTGTCGGCCAGCTCCGGGAAGAGGGAGAGCGCGGCGGGCTGGAGATCGTTGGACACGGCGGCGGCGAGCGCGTCCGGGTCGCCCCCGGCGAGCGCGTCCAGCAGGGCCGGGGAGGCCACGGGAGCGGGGATGTCACGGCCCTCGGCGAGCCGGTCGAACTCGCGGAAGACGGCCGGGGTGGACAGTCCGCGCTCGGCCATCGCGAACACCCAGTGGAAGGTGCCGCCGACCTCCAGTGCGGTCAGCCGCTCCCCGCGCCCGGTGCCGAGGGCCGCGCCGCCGACCAGGCTGAAGGGGACGTCGCTGCCCAGTTCGGCGCAGATGGCGAGGAGCTCCGCGCGGGAGGCGCCGGCGCCCCACAGGGTGTTGCAGGCGAGCAGCGCGCCCGCGCCGTCCGCGCTGCCGCCCGCCATGCCGCCGGCGACCGGGATGTCCTTGGCGATGTGGATGTGAACGGCCGGCTCGACGCCCCGGCGCCCGGCGAGCGCGAGGGCGGCGCGCGCGGCGAGGTTGGTGCGGTCCAGGGGGACCTCGCCGGCGTCCGGGCCCTCGCAGGTGACGCGCAGCTCGTCGGCCGGGGTGACGGTGACCTCGTCGTACAGGCCGACGGCGAGGAAGACGTTGGCGAGGTCGTGGAACCCGTCGGGGCGGGCGGCGCCCACCGCGAGCTGGACGTTGACCTTGGCGGGGACGCGGACCGTGACGCTCACTGCTGACCGGGCTCCTTGGGCTGTGCGGGCGGTGTCGGTGCTGCTCGGGGTCAGGCGGCGTGCGGGCCGTGCTCGGCGATGCGGGCGAACTCCTCGACGGTCAGCGACTCGCCGCGCGCCTGCGGCGAGACCCCCGCGGCGACCAGGGCGCTCTCGGCGGCGGCAGCGGTGCCCGCCCAGCCGGCGAGCGCGGCCCGCAGGGTCTTGCGGCGCTGCGCGAAGGCGGCGTCGACCACCGCGAAGACCGCCTTCCTGGAGGCCGTCGTCCTGATCGGCTCGGCGCGCTTCACGAGGGAGACCAGTCCGCTGTCGACGTTCGGCGCGGGCCAGAAGACGTTGCGGCCGATGGCGCCGGCCCGCTTCACCTCGGCGTACCAGTTGGCCTTCACCGACGGCACGCCGTACACCTTCGAGCCGGGTGCCGCGGCGAGCCGGTCGGCGACCTCCGACTGCACCATGACCAGCGTCCGCTCGATGCTCGGGAAGGTCTCCAGCATGTGCAGCAGCACCGGCACGGCGACGTTGTAGGGCAGGTTCGCCACCAGGGCGGTCGGCGCGGGGCCGGGCAGCTCGGCGACGTGCATCGCGTCGGAGTGGACCAGCGCGAACCGGTCGGCGCGCTCGGGCATGCGCGCGGCGACGGTCGCGGGCAGCGCGGCGGCCAGCACGTCGTCGATCTCGACGGCGGTGACCCGGTCGGCGGCCTCCAGCAGCGCCAGGGTGAGCGAGCCGAGTCCGGGGCCGACCTCGACGACCACGTCGTCGGGCCGGACCTCGGCGGTGCGGACGATGCGGCGGACGGTGTTGGCGTCGATCACGAAGTTCTGGCCGCGCTGCTTGGTCGGGCGGACACCGAGCGCGGCCGCGAGCTCGCGGATGTCGGCGGGGCCGAGGAGGGCGTCGGGGGTGGGGCTGCTCACGGGACAAGGGTACGGGGCCGGACCGGCGGCCCGGCCCCGGGCGGGATCCGTCCGCCCCACGGCGGCCGCACGGCCGGGTCAGCCGTGCAGTCTCTCCCCGCAGTGCGGCCAGGGGGTGGATCCCCGGCGCGTGTACAGCTTCTTGGCGCGGAAGGTCTGCTCCTGCGCCGACGCGTTCTCCGGGCGCCCGCTGCCGCCGAGGCTGTGCCAGGTGTGGGCGTCGAACTGGTAGAGCCCGCCGTAGGTGCCGGAGGCGTCCACGGCGTGGGCGCGGCCGCCCGACTCGCAGGCGGCGAGTGCCTGCCAGTTCAGGTGGTCGGCGCCGTGCACGGAGGGCGGCAGCGGCTTGGTGCCCACCCTCACCAGCTGCGTGCGCGGCTCGCGCACCACCTCGGACGCCTCACGGCGCGGCTTCTCCCGGACCCCGTTGACGGTGCGCAGCAGGTAGGTGATCCGCCGCAGTCCGGGCCGGCCGGGCCGCGCGACGACCTCGACACCCTTGAACAGGGTGGGGTCCTCGGCCCGCTCGACCAGGAAGGGGATCTGCTCGTCGTGGACCTCCCGGCTGCCGGTCACCCGCAGCACGGTCACCGTCTGCCCGTCGCGGGGGAAGCCGGCGAGCGGGACGGAGGTGGTGTCCTGGCCGTGCAGGGTGATGCCGGCCTCCTGGACCGCCTCGCCGACGGTGGCGGCGTTGGTGCGGATCGTGCGGGTCCGGCCGTCCGCCATGATCGTGACGGCGCGTTCGGTGCGCACGTCGAGCGCGAGCCCGGTGCGGCCGATGGCCTGGGAGCGTGAGGCGGACAGGTAGGCGCCCTCGGCGCGCACGCCCAGCTCGTCCAGCGCCCCTTCGACCGTGCGGGCCGTCGTCCACACCTCGCGCCGCCGGCCGTCCAGCGTGAGCCGCACGGGGCGCCCGTAGCGCACCGCGACCGCGTCGCCGCCGGCGAGCGCGGTGCCGGGGGCGGGCGCGACCATGTCGTGGGCGCCCACGTGGACGCCCTCCTCGGCGAGCAGTTCGCTCACGTCGTCGGCGAAGGTGTGCAGGGTGCGCTGGCGGCCGTCGACGTTCAGCTCGACCGCCTTGTCCTGGGCGACGAACGCGGTGGTGCCGCCCGCCAGGAAGGCCACGACCAGCGCCTGGGGCAGCAGGCGGCGCACGGCGGACTCCGGGCGATCGGCGGAGCGCGCCCGGCGCCGGCGGCCGGTCCGCCCGCCCGGCGCGGCCTGCTCGCGTACCGGTTCGCGGGGCGCACCGCCGCCCTGGCGGGGGAGCACCGGCTCGGTCGGGGCGTGTGCCGTGGCGTCGTAGGGGGCGTGCGCCCGGGCCTCGTAGGCGGGCCGGTAGGTGTCGCCGTACCCGGTGCCGGCCGGTACGCCGTACGCCACCGTCTCCGCGTCGTGCAGGCCGTGCGCCACCGTCTCCGCGTCGTGCAGGCCGTACACCAGCGTCTCCGCGTCCTGCGCGCCGGGCCACGCGGCGGGCGGCGGAGTATACGGGCCGTACGCCGCGTAGGTCTCGAACTGCGGGTTGCTCACGCCGACACGCTCCAGTGGGCCAGAGGGGTCCCGTTCAGGGCCCCCAGAACCTAGCGGAGGGTCGGTCACTCTCCAAAGCGGCACGACTACCCTCGGTCGCGACCGGGCCCGAGGCGTGCCCGTACGAGCGTGATCGGGCGGTTACGATCGTTCTACGCTCGGTAGTCGAAGGCGCGGGCCGTGTTCGCGCCCAGCGCCGTCGCCAGCGCGTCCTCGTCGATGCCGCGCACGGCGGCCATCGCGCGCACCGTGACCGGAACGAGATACGGGGCGTTGGGCCGTCCGCGGTACGGCGCCGGCGTCAGGAAGGGCGCGTCGGTCTCCACGAGGACCAGTTCCAGCGGGGCGACGGCGAGCGCGTCGCGCAGGTTCTGGGCGTTCTTGAAGGTGACGTTGCCGGCGAAGGACATGTAGTAGCCGTCGCGGGCGCAGATCTCGGCCATCTCGGCGTCGCCGGAGTAGCAGTGGAAGACGGTCCGCTCGGGCGCGCCCTCCTCCTTCAGTACGCGCAGCACGTCGGCGTGGGCGTCGCGGTCGTGGATGACGAGCGCCTTGCCGTGCCGCTTGGCGATCTCGATGTGGGCGCGGAAGGAGCGCTCCTGGGCGGCCTTGCCCCCGGGGCCGGTGCGGAAGTGGTCGAGGCCGGTCTCGCCGACGCCCCTGACGTGGGGCAGGGCGGCGAGCCGGTCGATCTCGGCGAGGGCCTCGTCGAGGGCAGCGTCGCCGCCCGGCTGCCGGGCGCCCTGCCGGGACCAGCCGTCGGGGTCGCCGTGGACGATGCGCGGCGCCTCGTTGGGGTGGAGGGCGACGGCGGCGTGCACGTTCTCGTGCGCCGCCGCGGTCTGCGCGGCCCATCGCGAGCCGGCCACGTCGCAGCCGACCTGGACGACCGTCGTGACACCCACCGACGCGGCCTTGGCGAGGCCCTCCTCGACCGTGCCGGACTGCATGTCGAGATGGGTGTGGGAGTCGGCGACGGGCACCCGCAGGGGTGCCGGCAGCGGCGGTGCCGCGTTCTTGTCGCCCCTGGATCTCTGGCCGGCGTTCGAAGGCATGCCCCGATCCTACGGAAGGGGGTGCCCTCGAACGTCCGCGCGGAACTCGGCCGGTCCCGCGCCGGAAGGGCTCAGCCCGTCCTGCGATGGAAGGGGTGGAGGAGATCGGACAGGTGCCAGTGGTGGTGCTCACCGGCCGCGGGAGGCTCGGTGGCGGGTCCGGCGGCGGTCGGCACCTGCGGCACCTCGACCGGTCCGGCCTTGGGCGCGCTGTGGTGGTGCGACTCGGCCGCGCCGCGGACCGACGAGACCTGCCCCGCGCGCATGATCCGCACGACGTGGCCGTCGCAGTTCAGGCAGCCGGGCCGGCGCAGCGGCGACGGCACGACCCGGCCGTCGGCCACGTACAGCACGAACTCGTGCCCCTCGGCGTCCGTGTGGTGCTCTATCTCGTACGACTGCTCCCAGCCGTGCCCGCATCGCATGCAGGCGAACGAATACGACTCGTGAACGACGGCTGAGGCCGTACCCCGAAGGCCGGTCTGCCCTGCGGTCTCACTCATGCCAGCTCCTCTTGTCCGCTGGACAAGCACCCCGACAGCGGGAGTTCCCCCCGGAACCCCTGGGGCGAGGGACGGGTGCGTCCCTTTGACCAGTGGACGCTCCCACCGGCCCGAATGCATCCGGCCTGTCGACTGTTGGAGGCGATTTGGGCCTTCCTTGCCAAAGCACCCCCGTTCGGCCCTGCCGGGCTTTGCCAACGGCGACAGCCCTTTGCCGACCCATGGGGCGTTCGCTCACCCGAGAACACCCCTGCTCAGAGGGTGTTTGCATCGGCCGCGGGGCGGATCGGAACCCGCCCTTCCAGGCGTGGCACGGGCGGGACGCGCTCAGTCCCCGGAGCGCTTCGCGGCGACCACGGCGTCGAAGACGACCCGCTTGGGCAGCCCCGCCTCCACCGCCACGGCCGCGATGGCCTCCTTGCGGCGCTCGCCCGCCTCCTCGCGCACCCGCACCCGGCGGACCAGTTCCCCGGCGTCGAGTTCCTCGGGCCCGGTCTCGGGGGCGCCCTCGACCACGACGGTGATCTCCCCGCGGACGCCCTCGGCGGCCCACCGGGCCAGCTCGGCCAGCGGGCCGCGCCGCACCTCCTCGTACGTCTTGGTCAGCTCCCGGCAGACCGCGGCCCGCCGGTCCGCGCCGAAGGCCTCGGCCATGGCGGCGAGGGTGTCGTCGAGCCGGTGCGGCGCCTCGAAGTAGACCAGCGTGCGCCGCTCCCCGGCGACCTCCCGCAGCCGGGACAGCCGTTCCCCCGCCTTGCGGGGCAGGAAGCCCTCGAAGCAGAACCGGTCCACCGGCAGCCCGGACAGGGCCAGCGCGGTGAGCACGGCGGACGGCCCGGGCACCGCGGTGACCCGGAGGTCCTTCTCGACGGCGGCCGCGACCAGCCGGTACCCGGGGTCGGAGACCGAGGGCATGCCCGCGTCGGTCACGAGCAGCACGCGCGCGCCGCCGAGCAGCTCCTCGACCAGCTCGGGCGTGCGGGCGGACTCGTTGCCCTCGAAGTACGACAGCACGCGGCCCCTGGGCGTGACGCCCAGCGCCTGGGTGAGCCGGCGCAGCCGCCGGGTGTCCTCGGCCGCGATCACGTCGGCGCCCGCCAGCTCCTCGGCGAGCCGGGGCGGCGCGTCCGCGATGTCGCCGATGGGGGTTCCTGCCAGGACAAGGGTTCCAGTCACACGCCCATCCTCGCAGGGCCCCGGGAGCCGGGGGAAAACGACGGCATCCCCGTCCTTACCGCACATGCACGGGACTCGCACAGAACGGTTCCCTACGATGGCGCGGTGACCAGTACCGCGTCCTCCATGGACCACCGGCAGGGCCAGGCGCCGCACGACCGGCGGCCGTCGTGGCAGCAGCGGCTGCGCCGATTCGGGTACGCCCCGGCGAAGGACGCGCCCGCGGGCGACGTACGCGACCGGCTGGTGCCCCCCTATGCCCAGCCGAGTCCCCGGCTGTGGCAGGCGTTCGGCGCTTCCCCCCTCCTGGCCGAGCGGATCACCCGCTGGGCGGGCTGGGGCGGGCCGCTTCTGGTGACGCTGATGGCGGGCCTGATGCGGTTCTGGAACCTGGGCAGCCCGCGCGCGGTGATATTCGACGAGACCTACTACGCCAAGGACGCGTGGGCGCTCGTCCACCGCGGGTTCGAGGTCAACTGGGACAAGAACGCCAACGACCTGGTCCTGCAGACGCACGGCCACCTCGCGATCCCCCCGGATGCGGCGTACGTCGTGCACCCGCCGGTCGGGAAGTACGTCATCGGGCTCGGCGAGCTGGTCTTCGGCTTCGATCCGTTCGGCTGGCGGTTCATGACCGCGCTGCTCGGGACGCTGTCCGTGCTGCTGCTGTGCCGGATCGGGCGCCGGATGTTCCGCTCCACGTTCCTCGGCTGCCTGGCGGGCGCACTGATGGCGGTGGACGGCCTGCACTTCGTGATGAGCCGGACCTCGCTGCTCGACGGCGTGCTGATGTTCTTCGTGGTGGCCGCGTTCGGCTGTCTGGTCATCGACCGGGACCGGTCGCGGGAGAGACTGGCCGCCGCGCTGCCCGAGGGTCCCGACGGGCGGGTCCGCCCGGACGAGCACGTCGCGGACACCTTCCGGTTCGGCCTGCGCCCCTGGCGCTGGGCGGCCGGGCTGATGCTGGGCCTCGCCACCGGCACGAAGTGGAACGGCCTGTACATCCTGGTCGCGTTCTGCGTGATGGCGGTGCTGTGGGACGTCGGCGCGCGCAAGGTGGCCGGCGCCCGTCACCCGTACGCCGCGGCGCTCAAGTACGACACCGGCATCACGTTCCTCGCGACGGTTCCGGTGGCGATCGGCGTCTACCTGCTGTCCTGGATCGGCTGGATCCTGTCCCCGGCCGACGGCAGCGGCGGCTACTTCCGCAACTGGGCGGCCACCGACGGCAGGGGCGGCAGCTGGACCTTCCTGCCGGACTGGCTGCGCAGCCTGTGGCACTACGAGCACGAGGTGTACAAGTTCCACGTCGGCCTCACGTCCCCGCACACCTACCAGTCCAACCCGTGGAGCTGGATCGTGCTGGGCCGCCCGGTGTCGTACTTCTACGAGTCCCCGAACCCGGGCGCCGACGGCTGCCCGGCGGACGCGGGCCAGAAGTGCGCCCGTGAGGTGCTGGCGATCGGCACCCCGCTGCTGTGGTGGGCGGCCTGCTTCGCGATCCTGTACGTGCTGTGGCGCTGGGCGTTCCGCCGCGACTGGCGGGCCGGTGCCATCGCCTGCGGGATCGCCGCGGGCTATCTGCCCTGGTTCCTGTACCAGGAGCGGACGATCTTCCTCTTCTACGCCGTCGTCTTCCTGCCGTTCCTGTGTCTCGCGGTGGCCATGATGATCGGCGCGATCGTCGGCCCACCGGGCTCCAGCGACACCCGCCGCGTGGTGGGCGCCTCCGCGGCCGGGGTACTGGTCCTGCTGATCGCCTGGAACTTCATCTACTTCTGGCCGCTGTACACGGGCACCGCGATCCCGATCGACTCGTGGAGATCGCGGATGTGGCTGGACACCTGGGTCTGAGGCGGGGTGGCGCGGGCGGGCCGAATGTCGCAAGAGTGCTACGGATCGCCGCCCGGCGTCACCCTCCGAGGTGAGGACTTTAAGGTGATTGCCGTCGTTGGGGAGTGTGAGGGCTGCGGGGACCCTGGGAAGGCGCGGAGGAACTGAGGCTGTGGGCAAGAGAAGGCGCGTCGCCGAGCGGCGCAACACGCGTCCCGCCGTGGTCGGCGGGATGATCGCCCTGGTCGTCGGCGGCGCCGGACTCGGGATCTACGCGCTCACCGACGGCGGCGCGTCCGCCGACGAGGGTGCCTCCGCCGCGACCCACCACAAGCGCGTCCCGACCGGCCCGCCCAGCGCGGCCGAGGTGCACACGGTGGCCACCCGCTTCCTGACCGCCTGGCAGCAGGGCAGGGCCGCCGAGGCGGCGGCCGCGACCGACGACCCGTCGGCCGCCGGCCCCCTGCTCACCGGCTACACCAAGGACGCCCACCTGAAGGACGTCAAGCTCACCCCGGGCACGGCGGCGGGCGCCAAGGTGCCGTTCTCCGTCAGGGCGACGGTGTCGTACAAGGGGCTGAGCAAGCCGCTCACGTACGGCAGCGCGCTCACCGTGGTGCGGCGGCCCGGTGACGGCAAGCCGGTGGTCGGCTGGCACGCCTCGGTGGTCGAACCGGACCTCCAGGACGGCGACACGCTCGTCACCGGCGAGTCCGGCACCCCGCCCATCAAGGCGCTGGACCGCGACGGCGGCGAGCTGACGGCGGCGAAGTACCCGTCGCTCGGTGTGGTGCTGGACGGGCTGCGGGAGAAGTACGGCAAGACGGCGGGCGGCAAGGCGGGCGTGGAGCTGCGCGTGGTGCGCGGCAAGGCCTCGCAGAAGGCGAAGCTCTCCGACAAGACGCTCGTGGCGCTCAGCGAGGGCACTGCGGGCACCGTGCGGACGACGCTGAACCCCACGCTCCAGGCGGCGGCCGAGCAGCAGGTGGCCAAGCAGGCGCGTTCCTCGGTGGTCGTGGTGCGGCCCTCCACGGGCGAGATCCTCGCGGCCGCCAACAACGGGCCGGGCTTCAACACCGCCTTCCAGGGCTCCCTCGCCCCGGGCTCCACGATGAAGATCGTGACGTCCACGATGCTGTTCGAGAAGCACCTGATCACCCCGGACGCCTCGCACCCCTGCCCCAAGACGTACAAGCTCGCCGGCTGGACGTTCCACAACGACGCCGACTCGGAGATCAAGAAGGGCACCTTCAAGCAGAGCTTCGGGGCCTCCTGCAACAACGCCTTCATCGACTTCGCGCCGAAGCTGTCGGACAGCGACCTGACGAAGGAGGCCCAGGAGGTCTACGGCCTCGGCATGGACAACTGGGCCATCGGCGTCCCGTCGTTCGACGGCTCCGTCCCGGTGCAGAGCGGCGCGCAGATGGGCGCCTCGCTGATCGGACAGGGCGGGGTGCGCATGAACCCGCTGAACATGGCCTCGGTGGCGGCGACGGTGGAGTCGGGTTCCTTCCACCAGCCGTACCTGGTGTCCCCGTCGGTGGACCACCGCACCCTGGCGAAGGCCGCGCGCACCATGTCCTCGAAGACGCAGTCCCAGCTCAAGGACGTCATGCAGTACACCGCGGCGTACGGCACGGCGGCCAAGGCGATGGCGGGCCTGGGTCCCGACTACGGCGCGAAGACCGGTTCGGCGGAGGTCGACGGGCAGAAGAAGCCCAACGGCTGGTTCACCGCCTACCGGGGCGACCTGGTCGCCGCGGGCGTGGTGCAGGCGGGCGGCCACGGCGGCGACACGGCCGGGCCGATGGTGGCGGCCCTGCTGAAGATGGGCGGCTGAGCCGTCCGGCGTCGGCCGGTCAGTTCCTGACGGGTTCCACGGTGTAGGTCCGGCGCAGGAATCTCACCAGCGCCTTGGACTCGAACTGCACGACCTCGACACCGTTGTCGGAGTGGAACTCGACGACGGCCTGCACGCGCCCGCACGGCCACACCCGTACGGCGCCGCTCTCGGCCGGGGCCCGCAGCCCTTGTTCGAGCAGAGCGCGCGAGAAGGTCCACTCGTGGGTGCCCGGCAGATCGACCCGGACCGAACGTGGATCACTGTCGGGGTCGTACCGCAGCAGCACCGGTACGGCTCCCGGGTCCTCCTCGTCCGTGACGATGTGGGCGCGCGCGTACTGTTCGACTACAGACATCGGACCGCCCTCTCACCCTGAGTCACCCAAGCGAAAGATGTACATCCGCTTCTTCTCCAATGTCGCACATTTTCCTGTTTGCGCTTCCGGAGGCCGCGTCATCCCACCCCGCGGGCCCACGACCTCCTGGCACTTGCAAAGAGTTCGCAACAAGCCCCTAAAATCGAACGGTGCATGTACCTGACGGATTCATCGACGCCCCCACCTCCGCGGTCACCGGAGCGGTCGCCGCCGGCGCCCTCGCCGTGAGCCTGCGCGGCGCCCGCCGCGAACTCGACGAGAGAACGGCCCCGCTGGCCGGTCTGGTGGCGGCGTTCATCTTTGCCGTACAGATGCTCAACTTCCCCGTCGGGGCCGGAACAAGCGGCCATCTGCTGGGCGGCGCGCTCGCCGCGATCCTCGTCGGCCCGTACACCGGCGTGCTGTGCGTGTCGGTGGTGCTGCTCATGCAGGGTGTGCTGTTCGCCGACGGCGGGCTGACCGCGCTCGGCGTGAACATCACCGACATGGCCCTCGTGACGACCGTCCTCGCCTATGCCGCCTTCCGGGGCCTGCTCAGGGTCCTGCCCCGCTCCCGGCGCTCGGTGACCGCCGCCTCCTTCGTCGCCGCCCTGCTCTCCGTGCCCGCCGCCTCCGTCGCCTTCACGCTGATCTACGCGGCCGGCGGCACCACCGACATCGCCGTCGGCAAGGTGGCCACCGCGATGATCGGCGTGCACGTGCTGATCGGCGTCGGCGAGGCGGTCATCACCGCGCTCACGGTCGGCGCCGTCATCGCCGTACGCCCGGACCTGGTGCACGGCGCGACCGGTCTGCGCCGGCGACTGAAGCTGCGGGTGAACGGCGCCCTGGTGGACGCGCCGGCCCCGGCGGCGCCCGCAGCGGCGCGCACCTCGCGGCGCGCGCTGTGGGCGACGGGTCTGGTCGCCTCCCTCGTCCTCGCCGGCTTCGTCAGCTTCTACGCCTCCGCCGATCCGGACGGCCTGGAGAAGGTCGCGCACGACCAGGGCATCGACAGGAAGGCCCGGCCGCACGCGTCCGCCGGCTCGCCGCTCGCCGACTACGGCGTCCGGGACGTCTCCGACGCCCGGCTGTCCGGCGGTCTCGCCGGCGTGATCGGCGTCGGGGTGACCGTCGTGGCGGGCAGCGCGGTGTTCTGGGCGGTGCGCAGGCGCCGCGCCGAGGACGCCTCCCCCGTGGGCACGGGCGTCTGACGTGGGCGCCGGACACGCCCACCGGCTCTACCGGCAAGGGCACTCGCCGGTGCACGGGCTGCCGCCGCACACCAAGCTCGCCGCCGTCTTCCTGTTCGTCGTGGTCGTGGTGTCGACCCCGCGCGAGGCGATGTGGGCGTTCGCGCTGTACGCCGTGCTGCTCGCGGCCGTCGCCCGCCACGCGCGCGTGCCCGCCGGTTTCCTGCTCGGACGGCTGCTGATCGAGGTGCCGTTCGTGGCGTTCGCGGTGCTCATGCCGTTCGTCGCGGAGGGCGAGCGGGTGCACGTCCTCGGGCTCCCGCTGAGCGTGAGCGGGCTGTGGGGCGCCTGGAACGTGCTCGCCAAGGGCACGCTCGGCGTCGCCGCCTCCGTGCTGCTCGCGGCCACCACCGAACTGCGTGAACTGCTGCTCGGACTGCAGCGGCTGAGGCTGCCGCCGCTGCTCGTGCAGATCGCCTCCTTCATGATCCGCTACGGCGACGTCATCACCGACGAGATGCGCCGGATGCGGATCGCCCGTGCGTCGCGCGGCTTCGAGGCGAGGGGCGTGCGGCACTGGGGCGTGCTCGCCAAGTCCGCCGGCGCGCTGTTCATCCGCTCCTACGAGCGCGGGGAGCGCGTCCACCTGGCCATGGTGAGCCGGGGCTACGCCGGCTCCATGCCGGTCGTCGACGAGGTGACCGCGTCCCCGGCCCAGTGGTCGCGCGCCCTCGCCCTGCCCTCCTCCGCCCTCGTCGTCTGCCTGCTGGGATGGATCCTGTGACACCTTCGCTGGAAGTGGCCGGACTGGCCTTCGCCTACCCGGACGGCCACCAGGCCCTGTTCGGCGTCGACTTCACCCTCGCGCGCGGGGAACGCGTCGCGCTGCTCGGCCCGAACGGCGCCGGCAAGACCACCCTGGTGCTGCATCTGAACGGCATCCTGAGCGCCGGCACCGGCACGGTCACCGTGGCCGGACTGCCCGTCGGCGGGCGGCACATGGCCGCGATCCGGCAGAAGGTCGGCATCGTCTTCCAGGACCCGGACGACCAGTTGTTCATGCCGACGGTGCGGGAGGACGTGGCGTTCGGTCCCGCGGCGGCCGGGATCAGGGGAACGGCCCTGGAGGAGCGCGTGCACACCGCGCTGGCGCGCGTCGGCATGGCGGAGTTCGCGGACCGCCCGCCGCACCATCTGTCCTTCGGGCAGCGCCGGCGCGTGGCGGTGGCCACCGTGCTCGCGATGGAGCCGGAGATCCTGGTCCTGGACGAGCCGTCATCCAACCTCGACCCGGCCGCCCGGCGCGAACTCGCCGACGTCCTGCGCTCCTTGGACGTGACGGTCCTGATGGTCACGCACGACCTGCCGTACGCCCTGGAGCTGTGCCCGCGCTCCCTCGTCCTCAGCGACGGCGTGATCGCGGCCGACGGCCCGACCGGCGAGCTGCTCGGCGACGAGGAGCTGATGCGGGCGCACCGGCTGGAGCTGCCTTTCGGCTTCGACCCGCGCTCGGTGGCGCGGGCCCGTCCGTGACAATGGGCGTGTGACGCGTCAAGAGGACCGGGACGGCGAAGGGGCCGGCGGGACGCCGCTGCTGGACGACCAGCTGTGTTTCGCGCTGTACGCGGCGCAGCGCGCGGTGACCGCCGTCTACCGCCCTCTGCTGGACGACCTCGGGCTCACCTACCCGCAGTACCTGGTGCTGCTGGTGCTCTGGGAGCGCGGCGAGACCACGGTGAAGGAGCTGGCGGGCGCCCTGCGGCTGGACTACGGCACCGTCTCGCCGCTGCTGAAGCGGCTGGAGGGGGCGGGCCTGGTCCGCAGGGAGCGCGCGGTGGGCGACGAGCGCTCGGTGCTCGTCGCGTGCACCGGGCGCGGGGAGGAACTCAGGGAGCGCGCGGCGCGGGTGCCCGGCGCGCTGCTCGCCTCCACGGGGCTGGACGCCGGGGAGACGGCGCGGCTGCGCGAGGAGCTGTGGAAGCTCACCGGGCGCGCCGACGCGGCCGCCGACCGGCGCTGATCCCCTGTTACCCGCGGTTGCCACCCCTGCCGGGAGCCGCCGGCATACCGGCCAGTACCTTGTGCGCGATGTACTTGTGCGCCACTTGTTTTGTGAGAGGCCGGTCATGACCGAGGACACCGCCGTCGACACCCGCCCGACGAAGATCATGTACGTCGCCGAGGCCACCGCCCACGGCGGCCGCGACGGCCATGTCACCAGCCAGGACGGCCAGCTCGCGCTCAAGGTGGCGATGCCCCCGGAACTGGGCGGCGACGGCAACGGCACCAACCCGGAACAGCTCTTCGCGGCCGGCTACAGCTCCTGCTTCCACAACGCCCTGATCCTCGTCGGCAACCGCGCGGGCTACGACCTGACCGGCTCCACGGTGGCGGCGAAGGTCGGCATCGGCCCGAACAGGCACCGCGGCTACGGCCTCGCGGTCGCCCTCAGCGTCTCCCTGCCGGTGCTGGACCCGGAGACGGCGGCCCGGCTCGTGGACGAGGCGCACGAGGTGTGCCCGTACTCGAACGCCACCCGGGGCAACATCGATGTAACGATTCTGCTCGGCTGATCCCACCGAGGAATCGCAGGCGCGCGAGCGACGTTGCGCCCACAGTCGCAGGCGAGCGGAAGGGAATGCGGACGTGGACGTGCACGGCACTGTGGCCGAGGGCTTCGAGCCGGTCAGGGAGGCGTTCGCGGGGAACTTCGCGCTGCTCGGGGAGCGCGGCGCGGCGGTCGCCGTGTACCGCGACGGACACAGGGTGGTCGACCTGTGGGCCGGCGCCAAGAACGCCGACGGCACCGACGGCACCGCCCCCTGGGAGTCCGGCACCGCGCAGATCGTGCGGTCCGCGACCAAGGGCGTCGCCGCCGCCGCGCTCCTGCTGCTGCACCAGCGCGGCGAACTGGACCTGGACGCCCCCGTCGGCGCGTACTGGCCCGAGTACAAGGCGGCGGGCAAGGAGCACACCCTCGTGCGCCACCTGCTCGCGCACCGTGCGGGCGTGCCGGTGCTGGACCGTCCGCTCACCCCCGAGGAGGCCGCCGACCCGGACCTCGGCGGGGCCGCGGTCGCCGCACAGGCACCCGCGTGGGAGCCGGGCACCGACCACGGCTACCACGCACAGACCTACAGCTGGCTCACCGGTGAGCTGATCCGGCGCGTCACCGGCCGCCCGGCCGGCGAGTGGATCGCGGACGAGATCGCCGGACCCGTCGGCGCGGACCTCTGGCTCGGCCTGCCGGAGCCGGAGCAGGCGCGCGTGGGCCGCGTCGGCCCGGTCGAGGGACCCGAGGCCGCGGGCGCGCTCAGGACCCGCCCCAAGCGGGCGGTGGCCGACGCCTACGCCGATCCGGACTCGCTGACCCGGCGCGCGTTCGCCGCGATCACCCCGCTGCCGGACGAGAACGCCCCCGCCTACCGCGCCGCCGCCCTGCCCGCCTCCAACGGCATCGCCACCGCCGACGGCCTGGCGCGCTTCTACGCCTCGCTCATCGGCGAGGTGGACGGCGGCACCCGCCTGTTCACCCCCGCGACGGCGGAACTGGCCCGCGCCGAGCAGTCCGCCGGGCCCGACCGGGTCCTCGTGGTGGGCACCCGGTTCGGCCTCGGCTACATGCTCCACGGCAGCGCGTCCCCGCTGCTCTCCCCCGGCTCCTTCGGCCACCCCGGCCGCGGCGGCGCCCTCGCGTTCGCCGACCCCGCCTCGGGCGTCGCCTTCGGCTATGTCACCAACGGCTTCCGCAAGAGCGTGACGGCGGATCCAAGGGCACAGGCGCTGGTGCGCGCGCTGCGCACGGCGCTCGCAGCAGGCGCGGCAGCCGCGTAGCGGTCCCGGCCCGCGCCCGTCCGCCCGGTCACACGTTGATCGGGTGCGAGATCCGTCCGGAATCCGCGTCGATCTCCTCGTGGGCCTTGGTCAGCAGCTGCATGGCCAGTTCGTTGAGCGCGCGGGCGCCGGCGATCTCCTCGCCGACCCTCGGCTGGTTGGCGTCGACGCGATGGCGGGTGGCATGCCCGTGCGCCCGTACCTCGGTGCCGTCGGGCAGACGGACCAGGGCCGCCGCGCGCGTGTGCAGATCGTCCTCCTCGAACTCCAGCTCGATGTGCCATCCGACAGTGGTGTGCATCATGTCGACCACCTCCGAGAGCGCTGAACCCCGCGGAATCCCGCTGTTTCCAGGGTGCTACCGCCCGCCGGGAACGTCATCTCGGCGCCGCGGCTCAGGCCTTGTCGTCGAAGCTGGCGAAGTAGGCGGCGGCCATGTCCTCGTCGGCGTGCCCCTGGGCGGCGGCGCGCGCGAACCGTTCGGCGGTGGCCTCGGCCACGTCCAGCCGGACGCCGGCCCGCGCCCCGGCCTCGACGATCAGCCGGGCGTCCTTCTCGGCGGTGGCCACCGCGAACGACGCCGGCGACAGCTTGCCGTCGAGCACGAGAGCGGCCTTGGCGTGCAGGTACCCCATGTCGAGCGGGCCGCCCTCGATGAGCTCGAAGAAGCCCTGCGGGTCGACGCCGAGGCCCTTGGCGAGGGCCAGCACCTCGCCGGTCGCCGCGGTGGCCGCGAGCACCCAGCTGTTGGCGACCAGCTTCAGCCGGCTGGCGCTGCCCGCGCCCCCGTCCTCCCCGGTCCACAGGGTCTTGGCGCCCACCGCGTCGAAGACCGGGGTGACCGTCTCCCGGCCCTCCACCGGCCCGGCGGCCAGCACGGTCAGCTGACCGGCCTCGGCGGGCTGGCGGGTGCCGAGCACGGGGGCGTCGTAGAGGACGAGCCCGTGCTCACGGGCGAAGTCGGCCAGCTCGCCGAGGAGTTCGGTCCCGGCGGTGGTGGACTGCACCCACACCGTGCCGGGGCGCAGCGCCGGGGCGGCCTCGCGCATGACGTCCAGCGCGGTGTTGCCGTCGTACAGCATGGTCAGGACGACGTCGGCGCCCTCGACGGCCTCGGCGGGGGTTTTGGTGACCCGGGCGCCGTCGGCCGCGAGGGGCTCGGCCTTCTCCCGGGTGCGGTTCCAGGCGCGCACCTCGAATCCGGCGCGGCACAGGTTGCGCGCCATGGCGGCGCCCATGATGCCGGTGCCCAGGACGCTGACGGTCGGCTTGTCGGTCATTGACGGCTCCTGTCGTGGCGGTCTCTCGTTCACCTTCTCGCACGGCGGCCGGTGGTCGCGCGCTATCCGGCGTGCAGCATCAGCCCGATGCCGACGACCAGCAGCCCGGCCGCCGCGATCCGGGGTGCCCCGAAACGCTCCTTGAAGAACACGGCCCCGATGGCCGCGCCGACGAGGATGGACGACTCGCGCAGGGCGGCGACGGGGGCGAGTTCGGCGCGCGTCTGGGCCCAGAGCACCAGACCGTACGCGGCGACGGACAGGACGGAGCCGAACAGGCCGAGGAGCGCGACGGGGCGCAGCACGGCCACCGTCTCGCGCCGCCAGCGGCAGCAGACGGCGTACGCGGGGATCGCCACGCCCTGCACCACCATCAGCCAGGCGGTGTAGCCGAGCGCCGAGCCGGAGGCGCGCACGCCGAGTCCGTCGACCACCGTGTACGAGGCGATGGACAGCCCGGTCGCGAGCGCGGCCCCGATCGCCGCCCAGTGCGGCCGCCTCCCGCGCAGCCCCCACAGGGCCACGCCGGTGAGCCCGGCGCACGACAGGGCGATGCCCGCGGCGGCCCAGCCGTCGGGCACCTCGTGCGCGAAGACGGCGGCGAACACGGTGACCACGAGCGGCGCGCTGCCCCGGGCGATCGGATAGGCCTGGCCGAAGTCCCCCAGCCGGAACGACGTCATCAGCAGCACGACGTACACGAGGTGGATGAAGGCCGAGGTGATCAGGTACGGCCACGCGCGGCCTGCCGGGAGCGCCGCGAAGGGTGCCAGCAGCAGCCCGATGAGCACGCCGCCCGCGAGGATCAGCGTGAAGCCGACCAGCTTGTCGGTGATGCGGTGCGCGATGGCGTTCCAGCTGGCGTGGGTGACGGCCGCGAGCAGGACGGCGGTGGTGACCAGGGGGGTCACGCGGTCTGCTCGCGCACGTCCACGAGGGTGGCGCCCGCGTGGCCGACGAGCTCCTTCGGCTCGATCGGGAAGACGGCGTGCGGTGTCCCGGCCGCCGCCCACACCACGTCGTGCGCGAGCAGCGAGCGGTCGGCGAGGACCCGCGTGCGGGTGCGGTGCCCGAAGGGCGGTACGCCGCCGATGGCGTACCCCGTGGTCTCCCGCACCACGCCTGCGTCGGCCCGGGTGACCTTCCCCGCGCCCAGTTCCTCCCGCACCCGCTCCATGTCCACGCGAAAGGCCCCGTCCATCAGCACCAGCACCGGTACCCCGTCGGCGGCGAAGACCAGGGACTTGCAGATCTGGCTCAGTTCGCACCCGACCGCGGCGGCGGCCTCGGCGGCCGTGCGGGTGCCCTCCGGGAACCGCCGGGTCCGGGCGACCACGTCGTCGAGACCGAGCGCCCGCAGCGCCTCGGCGAAGCGGGGGTGGGCTCCGGATCCTTCGGCGTCAGTGGCGGCTGTCGTCATGCGGGGCACGCTACGGCATCGCCCGAGCCGGGCTCACGGTGTTTTGGCGCGGGTGGCCGGCGAGGGCCACCGGGGGAAAGGGGCCGGTGAGGGTGCAGCCCCGTCCCCACGGGCACCCTCACCGGCGGCTCGGCCGTCAGGACCGGTACGTCAGACGCGTACCAGCTCCCTGTCGCCGTCGGGGTCGGCGTCCTCGCGGTCCTCGGCGGTGCGCAGGCCCTCACCCTCCACGTCGACGTTGGGCAGCGCGCGGTCGAGCCACTTCGGCAGCCACCAGGCGCGCTTGCCGAGCAGGGCGAGCACGGCCGGGACGATGGCCATGCGGACGATGAACGCGTCGAAGAAGACGGCGACGGCGAGACCGAAGCCGATCATCTTGACCATGGACTCGCTGGAGCCGATGAAGCCGGAGAAGACGGCGATCATGATGACGGCCGCAGCCGTGACGACCCGCGCCCCGTGCCGGAACCCCGTCACCACCGCCTGGCCGGGCTTCTCCCCGTGGACGTACGCCTCCCGCATCCGGGTCACGAGGAACACCTCGTAGTCCATGGCGAGACCGAAGACGACGCCCACCATGAAGATCGGCATCATCGACATGACCGGGCCGGTCTGCTCGACGTTCATCAGGCCGGACAGCCAGCCCCACTGGAAGACCGCCACGACCGCGCCGAGGGCCGCCAGCACGCTGAGCAGGAAGCCGAGAGCCGCCTTCAGCGGGACGAGGACCGAGCGGAAGACCACGATCAGGAGCAGGAAGGCCAGGCCCACCACCAGCGCCAGGTAGGGCAGCAGGGCGTCGTTCAGCCTCTGCGAGACGTCGATGTTCATCGCCGTGGAACCGGTGACCAGGACCTCGGAGCCGGTCTTGCGGGTGATGTCGGTGCCCTTGTCGCGGATGGCGTGGACCAGGTCCTCGGTGGTCGCCGAGGACGGCTTGGACTTGGGGACCACGGTGATGATCGCGGTGTCGCCGGCCTTGTTGGGCACGGGCGGGGTCACCGTGACGACGTCCTTCAGGCCCTTGATCTCGTCGCCGACCTTGGTGAAGGCCTTCTTCGGGTGGGCGCTGTCCTTGGCGTCGACCACGACCGTCAGCGGGCCGTTGAAGCCGGGCCCGAAGCCCTCGGAGAGGAGGTCGTAGGCGCGCCGCTGCGTGGTGGAGACGGGCTGGGAGCCGTCGTCGGGCAGGCCCAGCTCCAGGGAGGCGGCCGGGACCGCCGCCGCGCCGAGCCCGATGACGCCGAGCAGCAGGACCGCCACCGGGCGGCGTACGACGAAACTCGCCCAGCGGGTGCCCATGTTGGGCCGGCCCGGCTTCCTCGGGGTGCGGCCGCCGCCGAGCAGCCGGCTCTTCTGGCCGGCCGGCTTGATCCTGCGGCCCGCGTAGCCGAGCAGCGCCGGGATCATGGTCAGCGCGATCAGCACGGCGATGGCGACCGTGCCCGCCGCGGCGACGCCCATCTTCGTCAGCATCGGGATGTTGACGACGGACAGGCCGACCAGGGCGATCAGGACGGTCAGGCCGGCGAAGACCACCGCCGAGCCCGCCGTGCCGACGGCGCGGCCCGCCGCCTCCTCCCGCTCACGGCCCTCGGCCAGTTCGGCGCGGTAGCGGGAGACGATGAACAGGGCGTAGTCGATGCCGACGGCGAGGCCGATCATCGACGCCAGGGTGGAGGTGGTGGAGCCCAGGTCGAGGGCGTTCGCGAGCGCCGTGATCGTCGAGACGCCGATGCCCACGCCGATGATCGCGGTCAGCAGCGGCAGGCCGGCGGCGACGAGGGAGCCGAAGGTGATGACCAGGACGACGGCGGCGATCGCGATGCCGATGACCTCGCTGGACCCGGTCTCGGGCGTCGCGTTCAGCGCGTCGCCGCCGACCTCGACGGTCAGCCCGGTCTCCCGCGCCTCCTGGGCGGCCTTCTTCAGGGCGTCCCGCGAGGAGTCCTTCAGCTCCATGCCGGAGACCCGGTACTTCACCGAGGCGTAGGCGATCGTGCCGTTCCGGCTGATCGCGTGCCCGGTGTAGGGGTCGGCGACGGAGGTGACCTCGGAGCCGGTCCGCAGCTCCTTCACCGTCTTCTCGACGGCGCTCTTGTTGAGCTTGTCGGTCATCTTCTCGCCGGCCGGCGCCTTGAAGACGACCCGGGCGGTGGCGCCGTCGGCGCTCATGCCGGGGAAGCGCTGTTCCAGCAGGTCGAAGGCCTTCTGCGCCTCGGTGCCGGGGATGGAGAAGGACGTGTTGCCGGCGGCCGGCGCGGAGGCGGCGCCCACCCCGGCGAGGGTGAGCAGCGCGACCCATAGGAGGGCGACGAAGTGCCGGCGCCGGAAGGCGAGCCGGCCGAGTTTGTAGAGGAACGTGGCCACGGAGGCGTACTCCCGGTCAGGTCGTGGGGTTCATCAGGGCAGGGGGGATCAGCCCGACGACGTGAGCGGTGACGTCAGTTGGTGGGCTTGCCGGGGAGGGACCCGGAAACGATCAGATGGTGGGGACGCCGAGGGCGGGGAGGACCACGGCGTCGATGTACGAGGTGAGGAAGGCCTGGGTGGGTGGCTGGTCTTCCAGCAGGGCCCGGGTGGCGAAGCCGCCGACCATCATGTGCACCATGAAGTCGAGCGCCGGGCAGTCCGCGCGGACCTCGCCCCGGTCGACCGCCCGCTGCAGCACCTGACGGAAGCCGCCCATCTCGGGGTCGACGATCTGCTCCCTGAAGGCCTGGCGCAGGTCGTCGTTGTGGTGCATGGCCATGGCGACGCCCCGCATCAACGCGGAGTTCTGTTCCATGGTGCAGTCGTCCTCCAGCGCCACGAGGGCGTGCAGGTCGCCGCGGAGGGAACCGGTGTCGACCTCCTCGAGGTGGCCGGGCTTGCCGTGCCGCAGTGCCTTGACGACCAGCTTCGCCTTGCCGCCCCACTGGCGGTAGAGCGTGGCCTTGCTGGACCGGGTACGGGCGGCGACGGCGTCCATGGTGAGGGCGTCGTAACCGACTTCGCGGAGCAGGTCGAGCACGGCCTCGTACAACTCGGCCTCGCGCTCGGGCGTGATACGACTGCGGCGCACCGGTGCGAGCACCGGCTCCACTGGAGCGGCCTGCGCCGCGCCCCTGGATGCGGCCTCGGTCATGCCACTCACCTTCCCGCTGCCGAACTCTCCTTCTTCCTACGTCCATGAAGATACCCCGGGCAGGTGCGAAACGAAACCGTTTCGTACGTGTGCTGGGTCACGAACGTGAAGGGCGCATAAGTTGCCTGCCCCCAGTGAGCGGAAAAGCATGGGGAGGTGAGCTATCTGCGCCTTCCCCACCTCAACGGCGAACTGCTGTGCTTCGTGGCCGAGGACGACCTCTGGCTGGCCCCCCTCGACGCCCCGGGCCGCGCCTGGCGGCTCACGGCGGACCGCACCAAGGCCGGACACCCGCGCTTCTCCCCGGACGGCAGCCGGATCGCGTACGCGACCTGGCGCAGCCTCGCCCCCGAGATCCACCTCGTCGGCGTCGACGGCGGGCCCTCGCGGCAGCTGACGTACTGGGGCAGCAGCGACACCCAGGTCTGCGGCTGGACCCCGGACGGGGAGATCCTTGCCGTGGCCTCCCACAGCCAGCCCTTCTCCTACTTCACCTGGGCCTACAAGGTGCCCACCGACGGCGATCCGGGCGGCCGGCTGCCCTGGGGCCCGGTCTCCGACATCCAGGTCGCCGACGTCGACGGCGAGCACCGGACGCTGCTGCTGACCGGCACCCCGCCGCACGAACCGGCGTCCTGGAAGCGCTACCGCGGCGGCGCCATGGGCCGGCTCTGGCTGCACGGGCGGCAGCTCCTGCCCGGCATCGGCGGCCACCTGGCCTCCCCCATGTTCGTCGCCGGCCGGATCGCCTTCCTCTCCGACCACGAGGGCGTCGGCAACCTCTACTCCTGCGCCCACGACGGCACCGACCTGCGCCGCCACACCGACCACGACGCCTTCTACGCCCGGCACGCCTCCAGCGACGGCTCCCGGGTGGTCTACCAGTGCGCGGGCGACCTGTGGCTGGTGGACGACTTCTCCCCGCGGGGCGTGCCGCGCAAGCTGGACATCCGCCTCGCCGGACCGGCCACCGGACGGCGCCCGTACCAGGTGCCGGCCGCGCAGAACGTCGACGGCATCTCCGTGGACGAGACCGGCCGGGCCAGCGCCGTCGTCGTCCGCGGCAGCCTGCACTGGCTCACCCACCGCGACGGCCCGGCCCGCACGATCACCGACGACCCCGGGGTCCGGGTCCGGCTGCCGGAGATGCTGGGCTCCACCGGGCAGGTGGCGTACGTGACCGACGCCGAGGGCGACGACGCCGTGGAGATCGCCCGGCTCCCCCGCGCGACCGGCGACCGCCCGCCCCGCCGGCTGGCCTCCGGCCGGCTGGGCCGCGTCCTGGAGATGGCCTCCGACCCGCTCGGCGAACGCCTGGCCGTCGCCTCGCACGACGGACGCCTCCTCCTGATCGACGTCACACCGGAGCCGGGCACCGAGGCGACGGACCTCTTCGGCGAGGAGGACACCGGCGAGGACGCGAAAGCGCCGGGAGCCGGCGACGGGGAGGCCGGCGGAGATTCCGCGGAGCTGGTCACGGAGTTGATCCGGTCCGTCAACGGCCCCGTCCGCGACCTCGCGTTCTCCCCCGACGGCTCCTGGCTCACCTGGTCCCACCCCGGCATCGGCCGCACACTGCGCCAGATCAAGCTCGCCCGCATCAAGGACCGGCACATAGTCGACGTCACCAACGGCCGCTTCGAGGACGAGAACCCCGTCTTCACCCGCGACGGCCGCTACCTCGCCTTCCTGTCCTGGCGCGGCTTCGACCCGGTGTACGACGTCCACACCGGCGACCTCTCCTTCCCGCTCGGCTGCCGCCCCTACCTGGTGCCGCTCTCCTCGGCGACCCCCTCCCCCTTCGCCCTCAACCCCGAGGGCCGGCCGGCCGCCGGCGGGCTCGACCCGCTGGAGGAGGAGGAGACCGGCGAGACCGGCACGGTGACCGTCGAGGTGGAGGGCCTGGCGAACCGGGTCACCCCGTTCCCGGTCGTCGCCTCCAAGTACTCCGGACTGTCCCCGGTCGCGGGCGGCGGCCTCGTCTGGCTGCGCTGGCCGATCTCCGGCGCGCTCGGCGAGACCTTCGTCAACCCGGCCGACGTCAGCGGGCGGCCGACCCTGGAGCACTTCAACATCGCCAAGGCGAAGAAGGCCGAACTCATCGACCACCTCGACTGGTTCGCGGTGAGCGGGGACGGCACCCGGCTCGTCGTCGTGGACGAGGGCGACCTGCGGGCCGTCCCCTCCACCGAGATCGGCGACAGCGACTCGACCGTCTGGATCGACCTGCGCCGCATCCTGCACGTGGTCGACCCGCCCGCGGAATGGCGCCAGTCGTACGAGGAGGCGGGCCGTCTGATCCGCGCCTACTACTGGGACCCCGGCATGTGCGGCATCGACTGGGACGCGGTGCTCGACCAGTACCGCCCGCTCGTCGAACGGGTCGCCTCCCCCGACGAGTTCGCGGACCTCCTGCGCGAGGTCCTCGGCGAACTCGGCACCTCCCACGCCTACGTCACCGCCGCCCGCCGCAACGAGGGCCCGCCCCACTACCAGCGCTGGCAGGGCCTGCTCGGCGCCAACCTCGTCCACCGCGACGGCGGCTGGACGGTCAAGCGCATCCTGCCCGGCGACTCCTCCGACTCCAAGGCACGCTCCCCGCTGGCCGGCACCGGCATCCGCGAGGGCGCGGTCCTCACTCATGTCGACGGCCGCCCGGTCGACCCGGTGACCGGCCCGTTCCCGCTGCTGGCAGGGTCCGGCGGTACGACCGTGGAGCTGACCTTCGCCCCCGCGGAGGGCGCGGCGGGGCGGCCCCGGCGGGTGGCCGTCGTCCCGCTCGTCGACGAACGCCCGCTGCGCTACCAGGACTGGGTGGCCAAGCGCCGGGCGGTCGTACGCGAGTTGAGCGGCGGCAAGTGCGGCTACCTGCACATCCCCGACATGGGCGGCTCCGGCTGGGCCCAGTTCAACCGCGACCTGCGCATGGAGGTGTCCCGGCCCGCGCTGATCGTGGACGTGCGCGGCAACGCGGGCGGCCACATCAGCGAACTCGTCATCGAGAAGCTGACCCGCACGATCCTCGGCTGGGACCTGACCCGGGACGCGCAACCGGTCTCGTACACCTCCAACGCCCCCCGGGGCCCGGTGGTGGCCCTGGCGGACGAGGCGACCTCCTCCGACGGCGACATGATCACGGCCGCCTTCAAACTGCTGAAGCTCGGCCCGGTGGTCGGCCAGCGCACCTGGGGCGGAGTCGTCGGCATGACCGGCCGCCACCGCCTCGGCGACGGCACCGTCATCACCGTCCCGATGAACGCCGCCTGGTTCGACGCCTACGGCTGGTCCGTGGAGAACCACGGCGTCGCCCCCGACCTGGAGATCATGCGCACCCCGCTGGACTGGGCCGAGGGCCGCCACGCCCAGATGGACGACGCCGTCCAGCTGGCCCTCGACCTGCTGGAGACCAACCCCGCGGCGATCCCCCCGGACTACAGCGACGTCCCGGACCGCTCCCGCCCCGAACTCCCGCCCCGCCGGACGTCGTAGAGGTCGCCCGTCGAGGGGCGCGGGGCTCGGGGAACTGCGCGACAGGCCCACCACGACCCGTACCCGACGGCACGATCCCCGGACGGCCCGGAGAACAAGCGCAGGGCGCCCTCCCGAACGGAGGGCGCCCCACGCCGAGACCGGCCAAGGCCGAGCGCAGCAGCTACGCGTCGTAGTCCTGGTCGAACCGGTCCTGCATCTCGTGCTCCGTGTCCTCGATGTCGCGCGTGTTCTGGCGACCACGCTCGGACTGGGGCTGCTGGCCGCGCTGCGGCTGCTGACCACGCTGCGGCTGCTGGCCACGCTGGGGCTGGCCGTGCTGGCCGGCGCGCTCACGCGCCTGGTCGGCCTTGCCCTTGCCCTTCTGCTGCAGCGTGTTGGCCTGGTCCTGGTACTGGTCCTTCATACCCATGTGGGTTCACTCCCGTGGGGTGAGGTGAGGGGTAGGCCCCTCGGTGGGGCCTCGACCAGATTCACACGGGCGAACACGCTGCGCATGTCGATCAGTTACGGTGCGTAGTGCGCGCCGCCTCGTCGGCCGCCCCACCTGCGCCGACCAGCCCGGAACTCATCCCCTGCAGCCGCGGCGCGAACCGCTTCATCTCGCGCTGTCCGACCGTCCCGATGAGCGCCGGCAGATACCCGCGCACCCCCTGCATGCCGCGCAGCCACCACTGCCCGTAGACATGCGACGAGCGCCGCTCGATCCCGGCGACGAGCCGGTCCACCGCCGGGCCCAGCGGGTACGTCTTGTTCGACGGCCACGGCAGCCGCTGCCGCAGCTCGCGCATCACCTCGTCCTGGTCGGCGCCGCGCACCATGTCGGTGTCGGTCCAGGACAGATACCCGACACCGACGCGCACACCCTGGTAGCCGACCTCGGCGCGCAGGCTGTGCGCGTACGCCTCCACGCCCGACTTGGAGGCGCAGTACGCCGTCATCATCGGCGCCGGGGTGATCGCGGCGAGCGAGGCGATCTGGAGCAGATAGCCGCGGCTCTCCACCAGCACCGGCAGGAACGCGCGCGCGGTCACCGCCGAGCCGATCAGGTTCACCTCGATCACCCGGCGCCAGGCCTGCGGATCGGAGTCGACGAACGGACCGCCGGTGGCCACACCGGCGTTGGCGACCACGATGTCGACCTTCCCGAACCGCGCCTTCACCTCCTGCGCCACCCGGCTCATCGCCTCGTGGTCGGTGACGTCGGCGTACCAGTACGCGCTGTCGCTGTGCAGCCGCCCGGAGACCTCCTTGAGCGCCTCCTCCTCCAGCCCGACCAGCGCCACCTTCGCGCCGCGCGCGGAGAGTTTGCGCGCCAGCAACTCGCCGACGCCGCGCGCCGCTCCGGTGACGACCGCGACCTGCCCTTCGAGGCTGACCCTGCTCATGCGCCCTCCTTGATCTGCTTGATCTGCCCGGAGTTGGAACGGTGCTCCCGCTCGGGGGCGGCCTTCGTGACGTACGTGGTGACGAGTTCCCGGATCCGGCCGGTCACCTGCCCGGGGGCCTCGACCGGTGTCATGTGGCCGACGCCGGGCAGCTCGGTGAGGCCGACGCAGTGCGGCAACGCGGCGACGAGCGCGCGTGCGTGCACCGGTGGCGTGAGCCGGTCGCACGCGCCGTGCACCACCGCGGTGGGCGTGTCCAACTCCCCCACCCCGTGGTCGAGATCGAGCGCCGCGAGCACGGCGGCCCAGGCGTGGCGCACGGCGCGCGGGCAGGCGTGCACGATCCGTGCGCACGCCTCCACCATGTGCGGAGCCGAACCCGCGCCCATGGTCGCGTACTTGAGGATGCCCTTCGCGACCGGCGTGACCGGCCCGAGCGGGGCGCGCGAGCCGAGAATGCGCCCGGTGATCCAGGTGCGCACGCGCCCGGCGCCCAACGGCACCACACGCGACTCGGCGACCAGCCGTGAACTGCCGGTGCTGCACAGCAGGACGGCGGCGGCGTGCTCACGGAACCGGGGACGCGAGGCGGCGGCCATCACCGTCATGCCGCCCATGGAGTGCCCGACGATCAGGGCCTTCTCCCCGCGCGCGAGCGTCCCGGCGAGCACCGCCTCCAGGTCGTCCGCCAGCGCGTCGGTGGTGCACGCCGGGCTCGCGGGACTGCGCCCGTGCCCCCGCTGGTCGTACGCGATCACCCGGTGGTCGGCCGCCAGGTCCCGGATCTGCGCCGCCCAGAAGGCGGTGGAACAGGTCCAGCCGTGGGAGAGGACGACGGGGGGCGCGTTCTCGGGCCCGTGCACCTCGACGTACAACCGGGCGCCGTCGGCGGAGACGACGGTGGGTTCGCGGGCGGGGACGGGCGGGGCGCAGGGACCGGAGTCGACGGGGACGGAGCGGCCGGAACCGGGGTTCGCGGAGACGGAGCGGCTCATGCGGCGGCCTCGCTCCGCGGCCCGGCGACGGGCTCCTTCGCCACCGCACCCTCGGCCGCCGCGCCCTTCGCCACCGCACCCTCGGCCGCCGCGCCCTTCGTCACCGGTTCCTTCGGCGGGGCGGGCCTGCGGACGACCTCGTACTCCGCCATGTCCACGCGTCGGGTCGCGCGCCGGAACTCGGTCGTCGTACCGGGCCAGATGGTGGTGTTGCGGCCGCTCGCGTCCAGGTACCAGCTGGTGCAGCCGCCGGTGTTCCACACGGTCCGCTTCATGCGCTCCTGGACCCGGTGGTTCCAGGCCTCGACGGCGGCGGGCCGGGCGTCGAGCGCGGTACGGCCGCCGAGCACGTCGAGCTGACGCAGGTAGTCGGCCATGTAGTTCAGCTGGGACTCGATCATGAGGATCATGGAGGAGTTCCCCAGGCCGGTGTTGGGCCCGATGATCGTCATCCAGTTCGGGAAGCCGGCGGCCGCGGCGCCGCGCAGCGCCTGCATGCCGCCCTTCCAGGTCTCGGCCAGCGTGACGCCCTCCGCGCCGACCACCCGCTCGGCGATGGGCATGTCCGTGACGTGGAAGCCTGTACCGAAGACGATCGCGTCCACCTCGGTCTCGGTGCCGTCGGCCGCGACGAGCGTGGAGCCGCGGATCTCGCCGAGCCCACTGGCGACGACGTCCACGTTGGGCCGGGCGAGCGCCGGGTAGTACGTACTGGACAGCAGGATCCGCTTGCAGCCGATGCGGTAGTCGGGGGTCAGCTTGGCGCGCAGGGCCGGGTCCTTCACGGCGCGGGCCATGTTGCGCCTGGCGAGCTGCTCGACCAGGCCGAGTTCGTCGGGGTGCTTGGTGAACGCCTGCACCTGCAGTTCCCGGATGCCCCACAGCAGCCCGCGCCGCAGCTGCGTGGTGAACGGCACCGACCGGTGCAGCAGGCGCTCGGCACCGCTGATGGCGCGGTCCATGCGGGGCATGACCCACGGCGGGGTGCGCTGGAAGAGGGTCAGCCGACCGACCTCCGGCTGGATGGCGGGCACGATCTGGATGGCGGAGGCGCCGGTGCCGACCACGGCCACCCGCTTGCCGCGCAGGTCGTAGTCGTGGTCCCAGCGGGCGGAGTGGAACACCCGGCCCGGGAAGGACTCCAGGCCCGGGATCTCCGGGATCTTCGGGTCGGACAGCGGTCCGGTGGCGGAGACGACGACGTCGGCGGTCAGCGGCCCGCGGGCGGTCTCGATCTCCCACCGCAGGTTCTCCGCGTCCCACGTCATCCGCTTCACCTCGGAGCCGAAGCGGATGTGGGGGCGCAGCCCGAAGAGGTCGGTGACGTGCTCCAGGTAGGCGCGGATGTGTTCCTGGCCGGAGAAGGTACGCGGCCACTCCGGGTTGGGCGCGAAGGAGAAGGAGTACAGGTGGGAGGGCACGTCACAGGCGCACCCCGGGTAGCTGTTGTCCCGCCAGGTGCCACCGACGCCGTCCGCCCGCTCCAGGACGACGAAGTCGGTGATCCCCTCGCGGCGCAGCCGCACGGCGGCCCCCAGCCCTCCGAAGCCGGACCCGATCACCGCCACCCGTACATGCTCGTGCTCGGCCATCCCGGAGCCTCCACGCATCACCTAGGAACTCTGCCAGTGAACACTGGCGCAATGGGACTGTAGAGCAGCTCCGTACCGAGCGGTAGGGGGTGCGGGAAGGAAAGTTACCGGCGGTACGCCATAGGCTGCGGGCGTGGCAGAGGACGCAGAACACCCGGAGGCAGGGCCCGAGACCCGGCGCGAGTACCGCATGGAGGAGCTGGCCCGGCAGGCCGGCATCACCGTGCGCACCCTGCGCTTCTACCGCGAGCGGGGGCTGCTCCCGCCACCCCGCCGCGAGGGCCGTATCGCCTGGTACGACGAGCACCACCTGGCCCGGCTGCGCACCATCGCGGCCCTGCTGGAGCGCGGCCACACGCTGAACGGCATCGCGGAACTCGCGGAGGCCCTCGACCAGGGCCGCAACGTCGCCGACCTGATCGGCGTCGGCACCCCGACCGAGGAGGAGCCGGTCCGCCTCACCCCCGAGGAACTCGCCGCCCGCTTCGAGGGCGAGGTCACCCCGGAGAACCTCGCCGCCGCCATGGACCTCGGCTACCTGGGCACCGACGGCGACGAGATCGTCCACATCAGCCGCCGCCTGCTGGACGTCTCCTCCGCGCTCGTCCGCGAGGGCATCCCGCTCGCCGAGGTCCTCACCGCCGGCGCCCGCGTCCGCGAGCACGCCGAGGCCCTGGCCGAACTCTTCACCGTCCTGATCCTGCGCCACGCCCCCGAAGAAGACCTCCACCGCCTGCGCCCCCTCGCCCGCAGCGTGGTCGAAGCAGAACTCTCCCTGGCCCTGGACCGGCGGATGAGCAAGAGATGAGCAAGACCGACTGAGCGGCGCCGCTAGCGGTCGTAGACGACGGTCACCGGGGCATGGTCCGACCAGCGCTCACCATGCGTGGCCGCGCGCTCGACCACACCCTTGACGGCCCTGGCGGCCAGGCCCGGCGTGGCGGCCTGGTAGTCGATGCGCCATCCCGAATCGTTGTCGAAGGCCCGGCCCCGGTACGACCACCAGGTGTACGGGCCCTCCATGTCCGGGTGCAGGGAGCGTACGACGTCGACGTAGCCGCCCTCCTCCGGGGCGAAGACCCGGCCGAGCCATTCACGCTCCTCCGGGAGGAAGCCGGAGTTCTTGGTGTTGCCGCGCCAGTTCTTGAGGTCGGCCTGCTGGTGGGCGATGTTCCAGTCGCCGCAGACGACCACCTCGCGCCCGTCGGCGGCGGCCCGCTCGCGCACCCCCTTGAGGTGGGCGAGGAACTCGCCCATGAAGCGGATCTTCTCGTCCTGCCGCTCGGTGCCGACCTCGCCGGAGGGCAGATAGAGGGAGGCGACGGTCACGCCGGGCAGATCGGCCTCGACGTAGCGCCCGCTGCCGTCGAACTCGGCCGATCCGAAGCCGATCCGGACCCGGTCGGGCTCACGCCGCGTGTAGAGGGAGACGCCCGCGCGGCCCTTGGCGGCGGCCGGGGCGTGCACGACGTGCCAGCCTTCGGGCTGCCGGACCTCGTCGGGCAGCTGGTGCGGCTCGGCGCGCACCTCCTGCAGGCAGACGACGTCCGCGTCGGTCCGGGCGAGCCACTCCACGAAGCCCTTCTTGGCGGCGGCTCGCAGCCCGTTCACGTTCACCGAGGTCACAGTCAGCACCAGGGCACGATACCGGCACACTGGACGGAGCCAGCACGACCCGATGTCCGCTACTGCATAGAAGTACGATACCCAGCATGAATATTCGCCGCGTCCGTTTCGACCACCCCGACGCCGTCAAGCTCAACGACGAGGTCCAGGCCGAGTACCGCCTGCGCTACGGCGACGAGGGCGACGCCACCGTCCTCGCCCCCGAGGACTTCGACCCGCCCGCCGGTGTGTACCTGATCGCCTACGACGAGCTCGACCGCCCGGTGGCCACCGGCGGCTGGCGCAGCCAGGACCGCAACGGGCACGGCAACGAGGACGGCGACGCCGAGCTCAAGCGCATGTACGTGATCGACATGATGCGCGGCCGGGGCCTGGCCCGCCGCATGCTCGCGGCCCTGGAGGAGGACGCCCGCACGGCCGGCCGCGCCCGCATGGTCCTGGAGACGGGCAGCGCCCAGCCGGAGGCCATCGCCCTGTACGAGTCCAGCGGCTACGAACCGTGCGTGAAGTTCGGCTACTACCGCCACCACGAGGAGAGCCGCTGCTTCGCGAAGCGGCTGTAGATGTGCTGAAGCCCCAGTCGGTTTTCACCGACTGGGGCTTCATGCTGCGTGGACCTGAGGGGATTTGAACCCCTGGCCCCCTCGATGCGAACGAGGTGCGCTACCGGACTGCGCCACAGGCCCTTGCAACGAGTGAAACTTTAGCATCCCGATCGGGGTGCTTGGAAATCCGTTCCCGGACTGGTCAGGGGGCGGCTTCGCGGGGTGTGGCGGCCGTCACTCGTTGGCCGCGCGGGGGCGGCCGCCTTCCTCGTACTGGTCGAAGAGCGGGGTGCGCACGCGCTCGCGGGCCCGGCGGGCGGAGGCCGCACGGCGGGCGTCGCTGCGGCCGTCGGCGGGCTTGTCGCCGGCCGCGGCCGCCTGCTCGTCCGCCTCGGCCTCCGGCGCGTGGCTCGCCTCGTGCTCGGGTGCGACCGAGCTGGAGCGTGCCGAGCTCCAGATGTCGGGGCCGCCCAGATCGACGTCGGAGGTGGCGCGCGGGGCGACCGGCGCGGTCACGTACGTCGGCAGCGGGACCGGTACCGGGTCCCAGCTGTCCCCGTGCCCGGGCCGCCGCTGCCGCTCGCGCTGCTGCTGGTCGACCCACTCGGCGTGGTCGGTCTGCTCGACGAGGGCGCGCCGGTCGGCGGCCAGCGCGGAGAGGCCGGGATCGGTGTCGGCTCCTGGGCCCTCTTCCGGTTCGTCGGCGCCGAGGTCGGTGTCGAGCTGCGCGCGGCGGCGCGGCTGGCGCTCGCGCAGCCGCTGGGCCGCGGCCTCGGCGCGCCGGCGGTCCATCTGGTAGGCGAAGCGGCGGCGTTCCTGGGTGCGCAGATGGGCGATGTACGCGCTGAGCAGCACGGCGGGCACGCCGGGCGCCCACAGGAAGGCGAGTCCGCCGACGGCCGCGACGACGGCGCCGAGGGTGAAGGCGAAGAAGAGCATCACGGTGGTGCGCCGACGGCGCGCGAGCACCTTCGAGCGCCGGGCACGTGCCGCCGCCTGCGCCGAGTTGCGCGCTGCCGCGGGATCGCGCTGCTGCGCGGGCACGAAGGCGGACCTGGGGGCCGGCGGGGCGGGGCGCTCGTGCGCCGGCTCGTGCGCCGGTTCCGTGGTGCGGGGTGTCTCGGGCCCGGTCTCGGCGTGGACCTGACGGCGGGTCGGAGGCAGGGCGAAGGCCCGGACGTCCACCGAGTCGGTGGCTGCGTCCGGCTCGCCGGTGTCCGGCTCCCCCTCCTGGGCGGAGCGTGCCCGCAGGTCCCTGGCGTATCGGCGCTCCATCCCCGCCCGTCCGGACAGCAGCCGGATGGCGGTGCTGAAGCGTTCCGTCGGACGGGCCTCGTTCAGCTCGTCCTGCCTACGGAGCCACATCGGCACCAAGTAGGCGGCCCAGGCCCCGACAATGACTGCGTAGATGAGGCCGCTGCTGCTCACGCCTCACACGGTAGAGGGGTTTGCTCGAAGCCATCGGCCAATTGGGCCGGTGTGTCGCACGATCTGGCTGATATTTCCAGCTTTTTTTGCGACCGATGCGATCAGCGGCGGGCCTCCTGGCGTGAATTCAATGCCATGAGCCGGTCGTCAGGCGATCATTTTCGAACATATATTCAATTTCCGCGGCTAGGCGGGATTCCCCGGAGTGTTCTCGCGCTCCGTGTGCCGCGGCTCGTGCCGGTGCTGCTGGGAGCGTGCCCGTTGCCAGCGCCCGAGCAAACCGTCCGGCACCTCCTCCGCGGTGAGCGCGAAGACGAGATGGTCGCGCCAGGCCCCGTCGATGTGCAGATAGCGGGGCCTGAGCCCCTCCTCGCGGAATCCGAGTTTCTCCACGACCCGGCGGCTGGGCCGGTTCTCGGGGCGAATGCAGACCTCGATACGGTGCAGTCCGACGGCGTGGAAACAGTGGTCGACCACGAGCGCCACGGCCGTGGGCATCACGCCGCGCCCGGCCACCGACTCGTCCACCCAGTAGCCGATGTGGCCCGAGCACATCGACCCCCAGGTGATCCCGGCGACCGTCAACTGCCCGACGAGGCGCCCCTGGTACTCGATGACGAACGGCAGCATCCGGCCCGCGTTCGCCTCGGCGCGCAAGTGCCGGACCATCTGGCGGTAGGTCGGCCGGTGCGCTATGGGACCGCTCGGCGTGGGCGGCGGGATGGTCGCCTCCCAGGGGCGCAGCCAGTCCCGGTTGCGCCGGTTCACCTCGCGCCAGACCCGTTGGTCGCGCAGCTTTATCGGCCGGAGGACGACATCTCCGTCCGCGAGCACGACCGGCCAGGATGGGCTGTTCAGCTCGCACCCCCACTACTGGGTCTGGGGTGGTCGCCGCCGCGGATCTGGTCGACGGCGTGGGCCAGCAGAGGCTCCAGGACGGCGAGGCCGTCCCGCACCCCGCCGGTGGACCCCGGCAGATTGACGATCAGGGTCCGCCCCGCCACTCCGGCAAGGCCCCGGGACAGGGCGGCGGTCGGCACCTTCTCCCGGCCGAACGCCCGGATGGCCTCCGCGATGCCCGGGACCTCGTAGTCGATCACCGCGCGGGTCGCCTCGGGGGTGCGGTCGGTGGGCGAGACACCGGTGCCGCCGGTGGTGACGATGGCGTCGTACCCGGCGTCGGCACCCGCGCGCAGGGCCGCCTCCACGGGGTCCCCGTCGGGGACCACCCGGGGGCCGTCGACGTCGAAGCCGAAGCGCTTGAGGCCGTCGGCGATCAGCGGGCCGCCCCGGTCCTCGTAGACGCCCGCCGCCGCCCTGTTGGAGGCGGTGACCACCAGAGCGCGGTAGGTCATGCCCGGCTCCAGTCGCCCGACTTGCCGCCCGTCTTCTCCTCCACGCGTACGTCCGTGATGACCGCTCCCTTGTCGACCGCCTTGACCATGTCGATCACGGTGAGCGCGGCGACCGTCACCGCGGTGAGGGCCTCCATCTCGACGCCCGTGCGGTCCGTCGTCCTCACGGTGGCCCGGATCTCCACGGCGTCGTCCGCGACCGACAGATCCAGTGTCACACCGGACACCGACAACGGGTGGCACAGCGGGATGAGGTCGGGGGTGCGCTTGGCGCCCATGATGCCCGCGATCCGGGCGGTGGCGAGCGCGTCGCCCTTGGGCATCCCCTCGCCGCGCAGCAGTTCCACCACGCGGGGGGAGACGAGGACGCGGCCGGACGCGCGGGCGGTGCGCGCGGTCACCTCCTTGCCGGACACGTCGACCATGCGGGCGGCGCCCGCGTCGTCGATGTGCGTCAGTCGGTCCTGCGCGACGGGGCCGGGGGTCTCCCCCCGGAAAGGCTCAGTCATGCTGTGTGGCGCTCCCGGTCCGGGCCCGTCGCGGTGCGGTGCACGGGCCTGTTGTGCGCGACACGGTACCGCCCCGCCCGCGCGCGTGGCCGACCAGGATCGTCCTGCGGACGGGCAGGCGCGCGTGCTCAGCCGAGCAGTACGACCTCCACGTCGGTGCCGGGCTCGACGGACTCCACGTCCTCGGGGACGACGATCAGCGCGTCTGCGTGCGCCAGTGCCGCGACCAGGTGGGAGCCGGCGCCGCCGACCGGGACCACCTCGCCCCCGGCGTGGCTGCCGCGCAGGAACTGGCGGCGTCCCTTGGGCGAGCGCAGCGCCCGGTCCGCCTTCAGCGTGGCCCGGGTGCGGGGCCGGTGGACGTCACCGAGGCCCATCAGGGCACGGATCGCCGGCCGGACGAACAGCTCGAAGGAGACGTACGACGACACGGGGTTGCCGGGCAGGGCCAGCAGGGGCGTGTGGTCGGGGCCGATGGAGCCGAAGCCCTGGGGCTTGCCCGGCTGCATGGCCAGCTTGCGGAACTCGATGCCGCCGCCGGCCTCGTCCTCGTCGCCGACGTGCGACAAGGCCTCCTTGACCACGTCGTACGCCCCGACGCTCACCCCTCCGGTGGTCACCAGCAGGTCGGCGCGGATCAGCTGGTCCTCGACGGTGGACCGCAGCGTCTCGACGTCGTCGGCGACGGCGCCCACCCGGTAGGCGATGGCGCCCGCGTCCCGCGCGGCGGCGGTGAGGGCGAAGCTGTTGGAGTCGAAGATCTGCCCGTCGCGCAGTTCCTCGCCGGGCTGGACGAGTTCGCTGCCGGTGGACAGCACGACCACGCGCGGGCGCGGGCGCACCCGGACCGTGCCGCGGCCGATGGCGGCGAGCAGCGCGATCTGCGGCGGGCCGAGGATGGTCCCGGCCTCCAGCGCGAGGTCGCCGGCCTTCACGTCGCCGCCCTTGGCGCGCACGTGCGCGCGTGCCTCCGCGGGGCGGTGGATGCGCACCTGGCCCGAGGCACCCTCGGGGGCCGAGCCGCGCGCCCGCATGCCGCTGACCGGGCCCTCGCCGAGTCCGCCGTCGGTCCACTCGACGGGCACGACGGCCTCGGCGCCGGGCGGCAGGGGGGCACCGGTCATGATGCGGGCGGCCTGGCCGGGCCCGACCCGGACCGGGTCGGCCGCGCCCGCCGCGACGTCCCCGACGACCTCCAGGACGGCCGGGAACTCCTCGCTCGCGCCGGACACGTCCGCGACCCGTACCGCGTACCCGTCCATGGAACTGTTGTCGAAGGGCGGCAGGGAGACCGGCACCGTGACGTCGTCGACCAGGACACAGCCCTGGGCGTCGAGCAGTTGCAGCTCGATGGGTTCGAGGGGGCGGACCGTGGAGAGGATGTCCTCCAGGTGCTCGTCCACCGACCACAGGTCGTCCGGGCCGGCGGGGCGGGTCGCGGCGCTGCTCAAGATTGCTGCATCTCCTCGGCTACGTAACTGCGAAGCCAGGTCCGGAAGTCCGGTCCCAGGTCTTCACGTTCGCATGCGAGTCTGACAATGGCACGCAGATAGTCGCCACGGTCTCCGGTGTCATAGCGGCGGCCGTGGAAGACGACGCCGTGCACGGGGCCGCCGACCTTCTCGTCCTCGGCGAGCTGCTGCAGCGCGTCGGTGAGCTGGATCTCGTTGCCGCGGCCCGGCTCGGTCTTGCGGAGTATCTCGAAGATGTGCGGGTCGAGGACGTAGCGGCCGATGATCGCGTAGTTGGACGGGGCGTCCGCCGGCTCCGGCTTCTCGACCAGCCCGGTCACCCGCACCACGTCGTCCTCGGAGGTGGCCTCCACGGCCGCGCAGCCGTACATGTGGATCTGCTCGGGCGCGACCTCCATGAGGGCGACCACGCTGCCGCCGTGCTGCTCCTGGATGTCGATCATGCGCTGGAGGAGCGGGTCGCGCGGGTCGATCAGGTCGTCGCCGAGGAGCACGGCGAAGGGCTCGTGGCCGACGTGCGGGGCGGCGCACAGCACGGCGTGGCCGAGGCCCCTGGGGTCGCCCTGGCGGACGTAGTGCATGGTCGCCAGGTCACTTGACTCCTGCACCTTCGCGAGCCGTTTCTCGTCGCCCTTCTTCTCGAGGGCCGACTCCAGCTCGTAGTTGCGGTCGAAGTGGTCCTCGAGGGGGCGCTTGTTGCGGCCGGTGATCATGAGGACGTCGTCGAGTCCCGCCGCCACGGCCTCCTCGACCACGTACTGGATCGCCGGCTTGTCGACGACCGGCAGCATCTCCTTGGGAGTGGCTTTGGTGGCCGGCAGGAACCGGGTGCCAAGACCTGCCGCGGGAATGACAGCCTTGCTGATCCTGGGGTGGGACTGAGTCATGCCCGCAACCTTATCCGGTGCCTTTGTGGGAAAACTGTGGCTCCGGTTGGTTGACCCTTTATGACTGCATTAGGAAAGGGCGCGAGAACGACCAGTGGAACACGACGGACGCACGGACGACAGTGACAAGCGAATGTTTCGGCGGGAGTTCCTGGCGGTGAGGAACAGGTTGACGCCGGATGACGTACGCGAGACGGGCCGCGCGCTGGCGGCGCGCGCCCTGGAGCTGCCCGAACTGACGGACGCGCGCACGGTCGCCGCGTACGTCTCCGTCGGGAGCGAGCCCGGCACGCTCACCCTGCTCGACGCGCTGCGCGCGCGGGGCGTGCGGGTACTGCTCCCGGCGCTGCTGCCCGACAACGATCTGGACTGGGGCGCGTACACCGGCGCCGACTCCCTGGCCCTGATCCAACATGGCGGAAAAATGCCCCTGTTCGAGCCCTCGGGCGAGCGCCTGGGCGCCGGTGCCGTGACGGACGCGGACGTCGTGCTGCTGCCCGGGCTCGCGGTCGACGAGCGCGGGATGCGCCTGGGGCGCGGCGGGGGGTCGTACGACCGTGTGCTGGCGCGTCTGGACCGCGCGGGCGTCCGGCCCCGGCTCGTGGTGCTCCTGTACGACTCGGAGGTCGTCGCGCGCGTGCCGGCGCGGGAGCACGACCGGCCGGTGCACGCGGTGGTGACCCCCTCCGGGGTGCGCCGCTTCACGAGCGACTGAGGGCCCTCGTGCGAAACGGCCCTCCACGCGCGCGTGGAGGGCCGTTTCCGGTGTGCCGGATGCTCACGGTTTGAGGACGAGGGTGTCGCTCGTGCTCTTGTCGACCGCCTTGTCGGAGAACGCCCAGGGCAGCAGCTCGCCCTTGGCCCACATGCCCGTCTGGTCCGTGTAGTGCGCGCTGAAGGCGTGCCCGGAGGCGCCGGTCAGGTTGATCCACTTGGACTTGTCGAGGTCGGCGAGGTTGACGACCATCCGCATGGACGGCACCCAGACGACGTTGTAGCCGCCGGCGGCGTTCCAGCCGGTCGCGTTCACCGTGGCCTCGCCGCCGCTGAGCTTCCAGGGGCCGCGGTTGAGGATGTACTGCAGGACCTCGGGGCCGTCGGTGCCGAGCGTCTGGTTCTTCAGGAACAGGCGGTGCAGCCGGCCCCAGCTCCAGGTGTCGATGTCCTTGCCGAGCTTGGCGGTCAGCTCCCAGCGGGCGTCGATCATGGCGCGCTCGAAGAGCTGGTCCATGTTGTTCGCCGCGGGGCGGGTGCCCGACCTGGGCGTCTTCCACCAGTCGCTGTTCGGCTTGTCCATCAGGGTGCGCACGACCTCGAACCAGCGGTCACCGCCGTCGGGCTGGGCCTGGTCGGTGTCGCGCTCACCGCACTCGCGCACCTTGGAGTCGTCGTCCAGCGGGCCGGTGCTGTCGATCTTGTCGACCCACAGGCACTGCCCCTGGACGCGCAGCTCCTTGGGGAGCTTGTTGCCGAAGGCGAGCTTGAGGATGTTGCGCCAGACGGAGTTGAAGTAGGCGGCCGCCGCGGAGTCGGCGTCCTGGGTGTAGTCCCAGCCCTCCAGCAGCTTCTGCGCGTCGCGGACGTCCTTGTCCGGGAGGTTGATCTTCAGCAGCCTCGGCACCAGGAGCTTGGCGATCTCGCTGCTGCTGTCCAGTTGCATCTGGCGCATGTCGTCGGTGGAGATCTTGCCGCCGTCCTTGATCTTGGACTCGATCAGGTCGGTGATGCGCTGGCTGCGGGTGCCGTAGCCCCAGTCGGTGGTGAGCGTGTAGGGGTACTTGTCCTTGTCGACCACGGCCTGGTTGGCGGTGACGATGTAGCCGCGCTTGGGGTCGTACTCGTAGGGCAGCTCGTCCTGCTTGATGAAGCCGGTCCAGCGGTACTTCGAGTCCCATCCCGGCGCGGGGATGGAGCCGTCGTCCACGGAGGTGCGCGTGGGGATCTTGCCGGGCAGCGTGTAGCCGATGTGGCCGTCGGTGCTCGCGAAGACCAGGTTCTGCGAGGGCACGTCGAACTTCGCGGCCGCGGCGCGGAAGCCGGTCCAGTCGGCCGCCTTGTCGAGGGCGAAGACGGCATCCATGGAGGTGCCCGGGTCGAGCGCGGTCCACCTCAGGGCGATGCCGTAGCCGTCGCCGCGGTCGGGTGCGGCGGTGTTGACCGTGGCCCGCTTGCCGACCTGGACGAGTTCGTCGTCACGGTCGGACAGCAGCGGCATCCCGTCCTGGGTCTGGCGGACGACGATCGACTTGGAGGCGCCGCCGGCGACCTTGATGGTCTCCTCGCGGGTGCGGAAGGGGCGGACCTTGCCGTCGTAGAGGTAGCCGTTGCCGGTGACCTTCTCCAGGTACAGGTCGGTGACGTCGACCCCGGAGTTGGTCATGCCCCAGGCGATGTCCGCGTTGTGGCCGATGATCACACCGGGCATGCCGGCGAACGTGTAGCCGGTGACGTCGTACTGGCACTTGGCGGACACGGTCCGGCAGTGCAGGCCCATCTGGTACCAGACGGACGGCAGGGACGCCGACAGGTGCGGGTCGTTGGCGAGCAGCGGCTTGCCGGTGATGGTGTACCGGCCGCCGACGACCCAGGAGTTGGAGCCGATGCCCTGGCCGTTCACGCCGACGGCCGTGGGGACGTTGTCCAGGACGTTGTAGAGGCCCGCCAGCTGGCTCGTGAGGCCCGGTCCGCCGGCGGCCGAGGTGGAGGAGCCGGTCGTGGCCGTCGTGCCCCGAGAGGTCTCCGTGCCGCCGGGCGTGCCCGTCGCGCCGCTCTGCTGGAAGGTCCTGGTCAGCTCGTTGTACTGGCCCTGCTGCACGATCGGCTTGTTGCGGCTGTAGGGGTACTCCGGGTACAGGTCCTGGATCTGCTGCGGGCCGAGGCGGCTCGTCATCAGGGCGCGGTCGATCTCGTCCTGCATGTTGCCGCGCAGGTCCCAGGCCATCGCCTTCAGCCAGGAGACGGAGTCGACCGGGGTCCACTGCGACGGCTTGTAGTCGTTGGTGAGGCCCAGGGCCGCGTACTCCAGGGAGATGTCCTTGCCGTCCTTGCCCTGGAGGTAGGCGTTGACCCCCTTGGAGTACGCCTGGAGGTACGACTTCGTGGCGGCCGACAGCTTGGTGTCGTACTCCTGCTTGGCGACCCGGTCCCAGCCGAGCGTGCGCAGGAACTCGTCGTTCTTGACCTGGCTCTTGCCGAACATCTCCGACAGGCGCCCGGAGGTCATGTGGCGGCGCACGTCCATCTCGTAGAACCGGTCCTGCGCCTGGACGTAGCCCTGCGCCATGAACAGGTCCTCGTCGGAGGACGCGTAGATCTGCGGGATGCCGTTGCCGTCCCGCTTGACGTCCACCGGCCCGGACAGGCCCTGGAGGGTGATCGTTCCCTTGGTCTGCGGGAAGGAGGCGCGCACGGTGCTGATCGACCAGTACGCGCCGTAGGCGATGCCCCCGATGATGGCGAGGACCAGCACCAGCACGATCAGTCGGGCTTTGCGCCCCTTCTTCCTGCCGGACGTGACGGACGTGGCACCCGAGGTGGCGGTGTCACCCGTTGTGGCGGTGGTGTTGGGGGGCATCGCTGTCCTTGCTGTCCTAACGCGAGCGGCAGGTCGGGCTGTGACTTTGAATGAGCGCTGGAGCAACCATAGGCGCAGGGCCCTCGCCGCCTTGACGCGGAGTCGGGAACCGGCACGCAAGAGCGTTCGATCTTGCCTCGAAAAGCGTCAAGAAAGCGTCAAGACTTAGGTAAGGTAACGAAGTAACCGAAGATCTCAGGGGAGGAAACGCCGCTGACCGTCCACCACCTCAACCAGCTCCTGCTCGTCTGCTCCCTCGTCCTGCTCGTCGCCGTCGCGGCCGTGCGGGTCTCCTCCCGCAGCGGGCTCCCCAGCCTGCTCGTCTACCTGGGGATCGGCGTCCTGATGGGCCAGGACGGCATCGGCCACATCCAGTTCAACAGCGCCGAAGTGACCCAGGTCATGGGATACGCGGCGCTGGTCGTGATCCTCGCCGAGGGCGGCCTGGGCACGAAGTGGAAGGAGGTGAAGCCGGTCCTGTCGTCCGCCTGCGTCCTGGCGACGGCGGGCGTCGCCGTCAGCGTGGGTGTGACCGCGGCGGGTGCGCACTACCTGGTCGGGCTGGAGTGGCGGCAGGCGCTGATCATCGGCGCGGTGGTGTCGTCCACGGACGCGGCGGCGGTCTTCTCCGTGCTGCGCAGAATTCCCCTCCCCGCGCGCGTGACGGGCACGCTGGAGGCGGAGTCGGGGTTCAACGACGCCCCGGTGGTCATCCTGGTCGTCGCCTTCTCCACGGCGGGCCCGGTCGAGCACTGGTACGTCCTGCTGGGCGAGATAGTCCTGGAGCTGGCCATCGGCGCGGCCATGGGGATCGCGGTGGGCTGGGTCGGCTCCTGGGGACTCAGGCACGTGGCACTGCCCGCGTCCGGCCTCTACCCGATCGCCGTGCTGGCGATCGCCGTCACGGCGTACGCGGCCGGCGCCCTGGCGCACGGCAGCGGCTTCCTGGCCGTCTATCTGGCCTCGATGATGCTCGGCAACGCGAGGCTCCCCCACTGGCCGGCCACCCGCGGGTTCGCCGAGGGGCTCGGCTGGATCGCCCAGATCGGCATGTTCGTCGTGCTCGGCCTGCTGGTCAGCCCGCACGAGCTGGGCGACGACGTCTGGCCCGCCCTCGTCATCGGCATGGCGCTGACCATGGTGGCCCGCCCGCTGAGCGTGGTCCTCAGCCTGGCGCCCTTCCGCGTGCCCTGGCAGGAGCAGACCCTCATGTCATGGGCGGGGCTGCGCGGCGCCGTACCCATCATCCTGGCGACGATCCCGATGGTGAACGGTGTCTCCGACAGCCACCGCATCTTCAACATCGTCTTCGTGCTGGTCGTCGTCTACACGCTCGTGCAGGGCCCGACGCTGCCCTGGCTGGCCCGCAGGCTGCAGCTGGGCGAGGAGGGCGAGGCCTCCGACCTCGGCATCGAGTCGGCACCACTGGAGCGGCTGCGCGGGCACCTGCTGTCCGTGTCGGTCTCCGGCGACTCGCGCATGCACGGCGTGGAGGTCCACGAGCTGCGGCTGCCGCCGGGGGCCGCCGTGACCCTCGTCGTACGCGACGAAAAATCGTTCGTTCCCGGGCCCACCACGGTGCTGCGGCACGGCGACGAGCTGCTCGTCGTCGCCACCGACCCGGTCCGCGACGCGGCGGAACGACGGCTGCGCGCGGTCGCCCACGGCGGCAAGCTGGCCGACTGGCTCGGCACGGACGGGGCCGGCACGGGCGGCTCGCGTTGAGCGGACGTTTCGTACGGCTCACGCCCCGGGAAATCACAGGTGGCCGCCTCGGTGGTGCTCGTTTTCACAGCCGTGCCGGGCGGTGATCCCTGTACGATGAAGGGGCACCCTGATCGAACCAACTCTGCCTGACGCAGAGCTGGCGCGACCGTATGGCGGCCGTACGCCCCCCACACTCCTCGTGGGCGCCGGTATCTACCGCAGTCCGCGCAAGAGGACAGCTCTCGGCGCCCGGGCCCTCACGGGGCACGCGCTACCAGGCGGCAGAAAGGCACGGGCCGTGGGATCCACGGTCACCACCGACGAGCCGGCGAAGACCTCGACGGCCTCCTCCCGCCCCGGATACGGGCACCTGCTGCGCACCCGCGGCGCCTGGACCTTCCTGCTCCCCGGCTTCGCGGCACGCCAGCCGTTCGCGATGCTCACCATCTCCATCGTGCTGCTGGTGCAGCACACCACCGGCTCCTACGGCGCCGCAGGTGCCGCCGCCGCCGCGACCGGTGTGTCCATGGCACTGTTCGCGCCCTACAGCGGCCGCCTGGCCGACCGCTACGGCCAGCGCGCCGTACTGATCCCCGGCGTCCTGGTGCACACCCTGTCGGGCCTGTCCCTGACGGCGCTCGCACTGGCCCACGCACCCCTGTGGGCGCTCTTCCTCGCGGCCGTGCCCACCGGCGCCTCGGTGCCGCAGGTCGGCCCCATGGTGCGGGCGCGCTGGGGCGTGAAGCTCCAGGGCTCGCCCCTGATGTCCACCGCGGCCGCCTTCGAGTCGGTCACGGACGAGCTGACCTTCGTCTTCGGCCCCCTGCTGGCGACCGCGCTGTGCACCGCGGTCGCACCGGCGGCGGGCCTGGTCACCGAGGGTGCGCTGACCCTCGTCGGCGGCCTGCTGTTCGCCGCGCAGAAGAGCACGCAGCCGCCGGTGACCGACGAGGACGGGCACGCGCGCGCGAAGCAGGTCTCGGCGCTGCGCGTCCCGGGTGTGCGCGTGCTGGTCGTGACCTTCCTGGGCATCGGCTCCGTCTTCGGCGGCATGCAGGTGTCCCTCGCGGCCTTCACCGAGTCCATCGGGCAGCCCGGCCTGAACGGCGTCCTGTACGGCGTCTTCGCCGCCGGCAACATGCTCTCCGGCATCGTCTGCGGCGCCATCGCCTGGAAGGCCGCGCCCCGGCACCGTCTGGTCATCGGCTACACGGCGCTCGCGATCACCGCGTCCGCCCTGTGGACGGCGCACTCGGTGCTGCTGCTCGCGGGACTCGGCCTGCTGGTCGGCATGTGCATCGCGCCGGCGCTGATCACCGGCTACACGCTGGTCGAGGGCCTGGTCCCGGCCGGTGCCCGGACCGAGGCCTTCACCTGGCTGACCGGCGCGGTCGCGCTCGGCCAGGCGGCCGCCGTCACCGTCGCCGGACAGCTCGAGGACCGGCTGTGGGGCGGCGCCGGATTCCTGGTCCCCGCGGCCGGCACCGTGCTCGCGCTGGTGACCCTGCTGTCGCTGCGCTCCCGGCTGGTCGCGCGGCCGCGGAACCTGACCGTCGCACGTGGCGTCGGTCACCGCGTGCCGGTGACGGTGGACTGATCCCCGGGAATACGTCACTATGGATCGTCGTTAGCACTCACTGAGTAAGAGTGCCAGGAGGAAGACAGTGCCGACTTATCAGTACCAGTGCACCGAGTGCGGCGAGGGCCTCGAGGCGGTGCAGAAGTTCACCGACGACGCCCTGACCGTGTGCCCCAACTGCAGTGGCCGCCTGAAGAAGGTGTTCTCCGCGGTCGGCATCGTCTTCAAGGGCTCCGGCTTCTACCGCAACGACTCCCGCGGCTCCACGTCGAGCAGCAGCCCGGCGTCGAAGTCGTCCGGCTCGTCGTCGTCCGACTCGAAGTCGAGCTCGACGTCCACGTCCTCGTCGACGTCTGCGTCCTCGTCGTCCTCGTCGTCCTCGTCGAGCTCCACCAGCAGCTCCGCCGCCTGAGACCTCTCGCTCCGGGCCCTGCCGTCGTACGACGGCGGGGCCCTCGGCGTTCCCCGGCACCGGCTCCCCCGTGCCTTCGAGGCCAGCTAGTGTGCTGGTCATGGCGAACGCAGAGATCGGCGTAATCGGCGGTTCGGGCTTCTACTCGTTCCTCGACGACGTGACCGAGGTCCCGGTGGACACCCCCTACGGGCCGCCCAGCGACTCCCTCTTCCTCGGCGAGATCGCCGGCCGACGGGTCGCCTTCCTGCCCCGGCACGGCCGCGGCCACCATCTGCCCCCGCACCGCATCAACTACCGCGCCAACCTGTGGGCGCTGCGCTCCGTCGGCGTCCGCCAGGTCCTCGGCCCCTGCGCGGTGGGCGGTCTGCGCCCCGAGTACGGCCCCGGCACCCTGCTCGTACCCGACCAGTTCGTGGACCGTACGAAGTCCAGGGCGCAGAGCTACTTCGACGGGCTGCCGCTGCCCGGCGGCGCCGTGCCGAACGTCGTGCACGTCTCCATGGCCGACCCCTACTGCCCCGCCGGACGCTCCGCGGCGCTGAAGGCCGCCCGCGGACGGGACTGGGAGCCGGTGGACGGCGGCACGCTGGTCGTGGTCGAGGGACCGCGTTTCTCCACGCGTGCCGAATCGTTGTGGCACCAGGCGCAGGGCTGGTCGGTCGTGGGCATGACCGGCCACCCGGAGGCGGCGCTCGCCCGGGAGCTGGAGCTCTGCTACACGTCGCTGACCCTGGTCACCGACCTCGACGCGGGCGCCGAGACCGGCGAGGGCGTCTCCCACGAGGAGGTGCTGCGGGTGTTCGCCGCCAACGTGGACCGGCTGCGCGGGGTGCTGTTCGACGCGGTGGCCGCGCTGCCGGAGGCCGGGGCGCGTGACTGCCTGTGCGCCGGCGCGCTCGGCGGGATGGACCCGGGCTTCGAACTGCCGTAGCGCAGCCGGTCCGCCTGGGCGGGCGGCGAAGGCGGAGTTCCCCGTTCGGGTGGGTGGGTTTTCCACAGGCGTGCGGCGGTCCACGGGCTCCGGCGGACTTCGGCGGGAGGCCTCATCGTGGGTTCGCAAGCCGAATCCCTCGTCGCAGGCGGTGATCCCCGTGCCTTCGTCCCCGCTCCCGTCCCACCCCGCTTCCCCGTCGCCCTTGTCTGCTCCCTCTCCCTCCGTTTCCGTCTTTCCCACGCCGGCCCGATCCCCGTTGCCGCCGCCCCTCCGGCTCCCACGTCCCCTGGGGACGGACGCCCCCGCGACCTGCGAGGTGCCACCGTTCCCTCCCGTGCGGGTGCGCGGCGGCCGGTACGGACTGCAACGGCTGGTACGGCGCCGCGGGCGGGCGGTCGCGGCCGGTCTCGCGGTGACCGCGGCCGTGCTCGTGGCCGCCGGCCCGCGCACCACGGCGGAACCGCACGACACCCAGCGCGCCCGCGGGCACCCGGCCGCGGAACCGGTACGACGGCACCGAGCGGCGGATCTGGTGACCGCGCCGGTGCGGATCGCCGACGCCGCCACGGTCCGGCTGCTGCGGCCCGGCGACCGGGTCGACGTCATCGCCGCCGAGGAACCGTCGGCCGGAGGCGGCGCCAGGGTGCTCGCGCGCGGTGTGCGGGTGACAAGGGTGCCGGAGCCGCTGGGCGGCGCGGCCGAGAGCGGCGCGCTGGTCGTCCTGTCGGTGCCGCGCACCACGGCGGCACGCCTGGTCGGCGCGAGTGCCACGGCGCGACTGGCGGTGACGATGTGGTGAACCGGCCGCGTCGATCGCCAGGAGGCTTGCCGTCGAGTCCAGCATTCGAGCGACGGGATTGGACACAACGGCGGCATCGTGACGTAGGTTGCGGAGGGTTTTCTTCCACAACCTGTGCATGCGAGGAGAGTCCCCTAGGTGAGCGCGAAGCAGGAACCGGGCATCTGGCAGGGCTTCAAGGCCTTCCTGATGCGCGGCAACGTCGTCGATCTGGCAGTCGCGGTGGTCATCGGCGCGGCCTTCTCGAACATCGTCAACTCAGTGGTGAAGGGGATCATCAACCCACTGGTCGGCACGATCGGGACGCAGAACCTGGACAACTACAACTCGTGCCTCAGCTCGTCCTGCCACGGGACGCAGGGGATCCGGCTGATGTGGGGCTCCGTCCTGGGCGCCGCGCTGACCTTCCTGATCACCGCGTCGGTGGTGTACTTCCTGATGGTCCTGCCGATGGCGAAGTTCCTCGCCCGGCAGGCGGCGCGCAAGGCGGCGCGGGAGGGCGCCCAGGAGGTCATGGAGGTGACCGAGCTGGAGGTGCTCAAGGAGATCCGCGACGCGCTGGTCGCACAGCGCGGCGCCGGGCACGACCAGCGCTAGCGGCGCTCGCACGGACAGCGCTGAGCTGCCGGAGGACGCCGAGCTGGCGGAAGGCTCGAAAGCGGCGGACGACTCGAAGGTGGTGGCCCGCTCAGAGGTGGTGGGGCGGCTTCTCGTCGAGGAAGCGCTTCAGTTCCGCGGCGCTGTCGCGGTCCGGCCGCTCGCCCCATCCGCGGTCGGTGTCGTCCGAGGACTGCTGGTCCAGTGGATCGTCGAAGACCAGCGCGGGCGTCGGAGTGCGCGGCTCGGGTTCGGGGGCGGTGCTCATGCGTCCAGGGTACGGCCCCGGCCCGGGCGGCCCTGCGGCGGAGCGAGGGCCCCGGGCCCGGACGGCCGTCCGTCGGGGCGGCAGGGATTTCAGGACGGTTTTCTGCTGTCCTGGGAAGCATGATGTCGAGTTCCGCTCCAGCGCCGGCCCCGTCGGGCACGCACCGCCCTTCCAGCCCCCTGCAACGGCTCACCGCCCGCGGGCGCCACGAGGCGCACCGGGTCTCCTCGCCACTGGAGCTCCTGTTCGACCTGTGCTTCGTCGTGGCGATCGCGCAGGCGGGTGTGCAGCTGGTGCACGCCGTCGCGCAGGGGCACGCGGGCGACGGCGTCCTCGACTACGCGATGCTGTTCTTCGCCATCTGGTGGGCCTGGATGAACTTCACCTGGTTCGCCTCGGCGTACGACAACGACGACGTGCTCTACCGGATCGTCACCCTGGTGCAGATCGCCGGCGTCCTGGTGCTCGCCGCCGGCATCTCCCAGGCCTTCCAGCGCCACGACTACCTGGTGGTCTGGATCGGCTACGTGATCATGCGGCTGGCGATGGCCACGCAGTGGCTCAGGGCAGCGAGGTCGGCCCAGGGCGGCGAGCGCTCGATGGCCCTCCGGTACGCCTGCGGCGTGCTGCTGTGCCAGGTCGGCTGGGTGGGGCTGGTGGTGCTGCCCGGGCCCGCCCGGCCCTGGGTGTTCCTCGTGATGGCGATCGCGGAGATGTGCGTACCGCTGTACGCCGAGAGGGCCGCCACGACCTCCTGGCACCCGCACCACATCGCCGAGCGCTACGGCCTGTTCACGATCATCGTGCTCGGCGAGACGATCTCCGCGGCCACGGTGGCCGTGAAGTCCGCCGTGGACGAGCACGACGCACTGGGCGAGCTGTTGCCGATCGCGGCGGGCGGGCTCCTCATCGTCTTCTCCGCGTGGTGGATCTACTTCGTGGTGCCCATCCACGGGCACCTGCGCTCCAACCGGCAGTCCTTCCTGTGGGGTTACGGCCACTACCTGATCTTCTCCTCGGCCGCGGCGATCGGCGCGGGCCTGGAGGTGGCCGTGGAGCAGACGGTCGGCAAGTCACCCCTGTCCACCGCGGCCGCTTCGGCGGCCGTGACCCTGCCGACGGCGCTGTACCTGCTCACTGTCTGGGCGCTGCACTCGCGGCACTTCAAGGTCGGCATCGCCCAGCAACTGGTGCTGCCGGTCGCCGCCGCGCTGGTGCTCTGCTGCACCTTCCTGGGCGACTGGGCGGTGCTCGCGACGGGGCTGGTCACCTCGGCGGCGGTGGCGACGGGGGTGACGCTGACGGCGCGGATGGCAGCACGCGAGGCCCGGACGGGCGCCGCCACGTCGGCCGGTTGAGACCCCGGAAGGCGTCCGCGGCTGGGCCAGACTGGCCCGCATGACAGTTGACGCACTGACCGACGTCGCCGGACTCCGGGTGGGGCACGCCACCCGCACCGGGGACGGCTGGCTCACCGGCACCACCGTCGTCCTCGCTCCGTTGGGCGGCGCCGTCGCCGCCGTCGACGTGCGCGGCGGCGGGCCCGGCACCAAGGAGACCGACGCCCTCGACCCGCGCAACGTGGTGCAGAGGGTCGACGCCGTCGTCCTCACGGGCGGCAGCGCCTACGGCCTCGACTCGGCGTCCGGGGTGATGGCCTGGCTGGAGGAGCAGCAGCGGGGCGTGCCGGTGGGGACGGATCCCGGGCATGTCGTGCCGGTGGTGCCCGCCGCCTGCGTCTTCGACCTGGGGCGCGGCGGGAACTTCCGGGCCCGGCCGGACGCGGCGACGGGGCGCGCGGCGGTGGAGGCCGCGGCGGTGAGTACGCCGGACGCCGGGGTGGCCCAGGGCTGTGTGGGGGCCGGGACGGGAGCCGTGGCGGGGCGGCTCAAGGGCGGGGTGGGCACCGCGAGCACGGTGCTCGACTCGGGCGTCACGGTGGCCGCGCTGGCGGTCGCCAACGCCGCCGGCTCGGTGATGGATCCGGAAACGGGGGTGCTGTACGGGGAGTTGTTCCAGGGGCGGATGGCCTTTCCGGAGCAGAGCGTGCACGAGGCCGCTTGCCGGCGTCTGGAGGAGGCCGCCGCCCGGAACGCGCCGCCGCCGCTCAACACGACCCTCGCGGTGGTCGCGACGGACGCGGACCTGACCAAGGCCCAGGCGCAGAAGCTCGCGGGCACGGCGCACGACGGCATCGCACGCGCCGTGCGGCCGGTGCATCTCCTGCACGACGGGGACACGGTGTTCGCGCTGGCGACCGGTGCACGCCCGCTGGACGCGCACCCGCTGGCGCTCAACGAGATCCTCGCCGCGGGCGCCGATCTGGTGACCTGCGCGATCGTACGGGCCGTGCGCGCGGCGGAGTCGGTGGACGGGCCGGGTGGGTCGTGGCCGTCGTACCGGGAGTTGTACGGGCAGCCGTAGCGGTCCGGGACGGGCAGTCGTGGCGGGGTGGGCGGAGCAGTCGTAGCGGTGTGGGCGGGGCCGGTCCGCGGCCGGGGGCCGTGAATTTGTCGCGGTTCTGTCACGTGATGGCGTCCAAGGAAATCGCGCGGAACCCCGACGGGCGCCGCCGCCCTCTTCGTTCACGCACTGGAACGGATCACGCACATCACACGAACCTGGAGCAGCCCGTGACAACGCCGGACATTACAGCGCGGCGCGCACTGGTGGCCTGTGCCGCCCTGGCGGTCGGCGCCCTCGGCCTGACCGCGTGCGGCGGCAACGCCAATGCCGACGACGAGGGCAAGGGCGGCGCCGGCGCCCCCAGGACGTCGGCGGCCAGGATCGTGATCTCGGCCAAGGACGGTTCGACGGACGCGTCCATCAACGCGACCGGGGTGAAGGTCAGCGGCGGCAGGCTGACCGGCGTGAAGATGACCGTGGCCGGGTCGGGACAGACGGTGCCGGGGTCGCTGTCGGCGGACGGCGGCGTCTGGAAGCCCGAGCACCAGCTGGAGCGCGGCACGAAGTACCAGATAGCCGCGACCGCCAAGGACTCCGGCGGGCGCACGGCGGCGGCGAACTCCATCTTCACCACCGTCACCACGGCCAACAGCTTCATCGGCACCTACACCCCCGACAACGGCACGACGGTCGGGGTGGGCATGCCGGTGTCGTTCGCCTTCGACAAGTCGATCACCGACAAGAAGGCCGTGCAGTCCCACATCACGGTGAACTCCAGCAGCGGGCAGCAGGTCGTCGGGCACTGGTTCGGCGACCGGCGGCTGGACTTCCGGCCCCAGGAGTACTGGAAGGCCGGTTCCAAGGTCACGATGCGGGTCGACCTCGACGGGGTCCGGGGCGCCAAGGGCGTCTACGGGGTGCAGAAGAAGACCGTCTCCTTCACCGTCGGGCGGTCGCAGGTCTCCACGGTCGACGCCCGCACGCAGACGATGACCGTGGTGCGGGACGGCCGGACGTTCCGGACCGTGCCGATCTCCTCCGGCGGCGCGCAGCACACCACGTACAACGGGCAGATGGTGATCTCCGAGAAGTTCACGCAGACGCGCATGAACGGCTCGACGGTCGGCTTCGGCGGGGAGTACGACATCGCGGACGTGCCGCACGCGATGCGACTGACGTCGTCGGGGACGTTCATCCACGGCAACTACTGGTACGACAAGGGCAACCCGCCGTTCGGCCGGGAGGGCACCAGCCACGGCTGCGTCGGCCTCGCGGACGTGCAGGGCGCCCAGGGCGCGACGACGGCGAAGTGGTTCTTCGACAACTCGCTCGTGGGCGACGTCGTGATCGTGAAGAACTCCCCCGACACGACGGTCGCCCCGGACAACGGCCTCAACGGCTGGAACATGTCCTGGAACGCCTGGACCGCCGGAAGTGCCGTCTGAGTGGCGGGTTCTGACCGTATGTGAGGCCGCGCGGGAACTTCTCGCGCGGCCCGCGCGTTTTCCCGGCGCACGTTTTCTCGGTTCCCGGACATGATGTCCGACCGAGGGGCTACGGTATGCACCCACAAGGTGACATGCAGCAACGCCGGGAGATGCCTTGAGCGTTCCGTACGAGACGGCAGCGTACGAACCAGCCGAGTCGCCCGAGTCTCCGGAGGAGCACCTCGCGCGACTCCTCGGCCGTGCCCTGAACTCCTTCGAGCTGCCGGACGAGGTCATATGGCGGCTCGACTGCGCCCTGGCGCACGACAGTTCGCTGTACTCCGCGCACCACAGCGCCGGACTGCACCGGGAGACGTACCGGCACACCTGGCTGCTCGCCGACGGTTCGGCGGTCACGCTGTGGGAGCTCGTGCACAACCCCACCCCGGGCGCGGCCCCGGAACACGAGGTGTACGTCGACGAGGAGGAACTGCAGGCCGCCACGGCCCGGCTCGGGCTGCCGCCCCAGACGCCGGACTGGGAGCTGCCCGCGCTGAGGCGGCTGTGGGCGATTCCCGAGCCCCGGCACGTGTTCGCCTCCGACGACTCCGCCGACCACGCTCGCCGGCTGCTGCGCCGCGCGGAGAACCCGGACCGGCCGGACGCGGAGACGGCGGACCTGCTGGCGACGGCGACCGCGCACGAGATCACGCAGGCGTTCGGACGTCCCGGGCGGGCCGGCCGGGTGGGACTGAGCTACGCGCTGTACGAGCACGCGTTCCTGCTGCCGGACGGCAGTCAGGTCTCCCTGTGGGAGGCCGAGCACACGGCGACGCCCGACGGGCGGCACATGTGCGAGGTGTACATGTCCGAGGACGCGGCCCGGGACGCCATGGAGCGGCGCGCGGCGCGGCTGGGATGACACCCGCGCAGGACGGGTGACGAGAGACCGACGCCCGGCCGGTGACGGCGCGGGCGGGTGCCGCGGGCCCGCTGTCGGTCAGCGGCTGCCGAGTTGCCGTACCAGCCCGGCGAAGGCGTCGCGTTCCGCCGGGGTCAGCTCGACCGACTCCCGCAGCGGTCCGGACTGCGGCTGGGGCGGGAGGACCGGGAGGCGCGTGGCCGGTCGGCGGGTGGCCGGGAGCTCTCGCAGGGCCTCCGTGCGGAAGCGGCGCAGCAGACGCATGACACCGATCGCCCAGGCCACGCCGGCCAGGGTGAGGGCGGCCGCACCGGCCAACTGGAGACTCGAGACATGCTCTGGCATGCCCTCCAGTACACACCACGGTCCGGGACTTTGACCCCGGACCGTGACGTATCTCGCAGGTGCCGTGAACAACTCACAGCGCCCCAAAGGGACAAGGCGCGCCGGTCAGGCGGCCACCGGCTGCTTGGTCTCCTCCGAGGTGGCGGCGGGGTTCCGGTCCGGACCGTCGGCCGTGGCCCCGGGGGCCTGCCTGCGCATGCCCTTGAGGACGATCACCAGGACCGTGCTGGCGCAGACGCCGGCGGCGATCGCGAGCAGGTAGAGGAACGGGTTGCCGATCAGCGGGACCACGAAGATGCCGCCGTGCGGGGCGCGCAGGGTGGCGCCGAAGGTCATCGACAGGGCGCCGGTGAGCGCGCCGCCCACCATGGCGGACGGGATGACCCGCAGCGGGTCGGCCGCCGCGAACGGAATCGCGCCCTCGGAGATGAAGGAGGCGCCGAGGACCCAGGCGGCCTTGCCGTTCTCCCGCTCGGTCTGCGTGAACAGCCTGCCGCGCACGGTCGTGGCCAGCGCCATCGCCAGCGGCGGCACCATGCCGGCCGCCATCACCGCGGCCATGATCTTCATCGCGGAGTCGCTGGGGTCGGAGACCGCGATACCGGCCGTGGCGAAGGTGTACGCGACCTTGTTGACCGGGCCGCCGAGGTCGAAGCACATCATCAGGCCGAGCAGGGCGCCGAGCAGGACGGCGTTGGTGCCGGTGAGACCGTTCAGCCAGCCGGTGAGGGCGTGCTGGGCGGTGGCGATGGGCTTGCCGATCACCACGAACATCAGGAACCCGACGATCGCCGAGGAGATCAGCGGGATCACCACCACCGGCATGATGCCGCGCAGCGCCGGCGGGATGCGCACCTTCTGGATCGCCAGCACCACGCCACCGGCGATCAGACCGGCCGCGAGGCCGCCCAGGAAGCCCGCGTTGATGGTCAGTGAGATCGAGCCGCCCACGAAGCCGGGGACCAGACCGGGCCGGTCGGCCATGCCGTAGGCGATGTAGCCGGCGAGGACCGGGACGAGGAAGGCGAAGGCCACTGCGCCGATCTGGAACAGCAGGGCGCCCCAGCTGTCGGCCTGGGTCCACACGAAGTGGTCCATCACCGACGGCGCCTTGTTGATCTTGTAGCCGCCGATCGCGAAGCCCAGGGCGATGAGGAGTCCACCCGCGGCGACGAACGGCACCATGTAGCTCACGCCGCTCATCAGCCACTTGCGGAGCTTGGTGCCGTAGCCCTCGGTGGTGTCGCCCGCGCGCTCGACCGGCGTGCCGCCCGACGCGGAGGCCGGGGCGCTGGTCTCGCCGCGTGCCGCCTTCTCGCGGACCTCGGCGATGAGTGCGGCGGGGCGGTTGATGCCCGCCTTCACGCCGACGTCGACGGTGGCCTTGCCCGCGAAGCGGTCCTTGTCGCGCACGGGGACGTCGTGCGCGAAGATCACGCCGTCCGCCGCGGCGATGACCGCGAGGTCCAGCCGGGTGAAGCCGGCCGATCCCTGCGTCTCGACGATCACCTCGACGCCCGTCTCGCGCCCGGCGTTCTCCAGGGACTCGGCCGCCATGTAGGTGTGGGCGATGCCGGTCGGGCAGGAGGTGACGGCGACGATACGGAAGGGACGCCCACCGGAGTCCGGGCCGCTGCCGGTGCCCTCACCGGGCGCGTCCGCCGTGGTACCCGCCGCGGCGTCGGCGGAGGCCGCCACCGACGCCGCAGCGGTGTCTTCCGGGGCGCTCGCAGTGTCCTGCGCGCCCGCGACTTCCGCCGTGTCCGCCGCGCCCTCGGCTCCCCCGCTGTCCGCCGCGGCTTCCGTCGCGGGCGGCTCCTCGCCCCGGATCAGCGCCGCCGCCGTCCCCGCGTCGTCCGCCGCCCGCAGCGCGGAGGTGAACTCGGCGTTCATCAGCTGCCGGGCCAGGGAGGAGAGGATCGTCAGATGGGCGTCGTCGGCACCGGCCGGGGCCGCGATCAGGAAGATGAGGTCGGCCGGACCGTCCGGCGCGCCGAAGTCGATGCCGGCGGCGCTGCGTCCGAAGGCCAGCGAGGGCTCGGTGACGTGGGCGCTGCGGCAGTGCGGGATGCCGATACCGCCGTCGAGACCGGTCGGCATCTGGGCCTCACGGGCGGCCACGTCGGCGAGGAAGCCCTCCAGGTCGGTCACCCGGCCCTGGGCCACCATGCGCTCGGCGAGGGCACGTGCCGCCGCTTCCTTGGTGTCGGCGGACAGGTCGAGGTCGACCAGGTCCGCGGTGATCATGTCGCTCATCGCGGGCTCCTATGCGCGCGTATCGCCCGGGGAGTGAGGTGGGCGGAAGGGGGGACGGGGATGCGGTGGGTACGGGGGGCAGGGTGAGGAACGCTTCCGGGGAAACCCCGTCCGCCCGCGGTGACGCCGGTGCCGGGGAAACCCCGCCGGCCCACGGTGACGCCGGTGCGGGGGAAACCCCGTCCGCCCGGGGTGGCACGGCGGTCCGGGTCACGGTGCCGTCCGGTGGTGCCGGGCGGGAGGTGCCGCCGCTCGGGGGCCGGCCGGCCGGAGGCATCCGGGGGTGTGGATGCGACCGGCGCGTGGGGCGCCCGGGTCACGGGGCGCGCACCTTGAAGGCCGGCTCGTGCGCCGGGCCACCGGATCACGGGGCGGTCGACGCGGAGTACGGCTCGCAAGCCCGGCCACGGAATCAAGTGGCGGTCCCCACGGAACGCGGCTCGCAAGCACGGCCGCCTGCTCACCGAGCGGCCCGTGCGGAACGTGGCGGCGCCGGTCATGGCGTCGGCTCCGTCAGTTCGCGGTCGAGTGGGATGTCGGCGGTGACCGTCACGGCGCCCGGGTCGAGGTCGGCGGGGGTCGGCATCACGCTGCCCGGGAGCTGCACGGCCGCGGCGCCGTGGGCGACGGCGGAGGCGAGGGCCTTGGGACCGCTGCCGCCGGCGATCAGGAATCCGGCGAGGGAGGAGTCACCGGCACCCACGTTGCTGCGGACGGCGGCCACGCGGGCGCTGCCGAACCAGGCGCCCGAGTCCTCCACGAGGAGCTGTCCGTCGGCGCCCAGGCTCGCGAGCACGGCCCGCGCCCCCGCCCCGCGCAGTTCCTCGGCCGCCTTGAGCGCGTCGCCCACGGTCGCCAGGGGGCGTCCGACGGCCACCGCGAGTTCCTCGGCGTTGGGCTTGACCACGTCGGGCCGGGCGCGCAGCGCCTCCAGGAGCGCGCCCCCGGAGGTGTCCAGGGCGATGCGCGCGCCCCCTGCGTGCGCCCGCGTGACGACATCGGCGTACCACGAGGGCGCGAGCCCCCGGGGCAGACTGCCGCAGCAGGCGATCCAGCCGACGTCGCGCGACTGCTCGCGCACCGTCTCCAGGAGCAGTTCCTGTTCGGCCGGGGAGAGTTCGGGGCCGGGCGCGTTGATCTTCGTCAGCACCCCGTCCACCTCGGCGAGCGCGATGTTGGAGCGGGTGGCGCCGGCGATGGGGACCGGGGCGACCTCGATGCCCTGCGCGTCGAGCAGATCGGCGATGAGCGCGCCCGGCGCACCCCCGAGGGGCAGCACGGCGACCGTGCGCCGCCCGGCGGCCGCGACAGCGCGCGAGACGTTCACGCCCTTGCCGCCGGGGTCCGTGCGCTCGGTCTCGGCGCGGATGACCTCGCCACGCTTCAGCGCGCGGACCTCGTAGGTGCGGTCGAGGGACGGGTTGGGGGTGACGGTGAGGATCATGCGCGCACCACTTCCGTGCCGCCGCGCTCGATGACGGCGGTGTCTTCGGGGCTCAGCCCGCTGTCGGTGATCAGCAGGTCCACGTCGCTCAGGTCGCCGAAGCGGGCGAAGTGCTCCTGGCCGTGCTTGGCGGAGTCGGCGAGGAGGACGACACGGCGGGCGGCCGCCATGGCGGCCCGCTTCACCGCGGCCTCGGCGAGGTCGGGGGTGGTCAGACCGTGTTCGACGGAGAAGCCGTTGGCGGCGACGAACAGGACGTCGGCGCGGATCTCGCCGTACGCGCGCAGCGCCCAGGCGTCCACGGCGGCGCGGGTCCGGTGCCGTACGCGCCCCCCGACCAGGTGGAGCTGGATGCCCGGGTGGTCGGCGAGGCGGGCGGCGATGGGCAGGCTGTGCGTGACGACGGTGAGGGACGACTCCAGCGGAATGGCCGCGGCGACCCGCGCCACGGTCGTACCGGCGTCGAGGACCATCGTGCCCTCGGTGGGCAGTTCGGCGAGGGCGGCCTTGGCGATGCGGTCCTTCTCGTCGGCCGCGGTGGACTCGCGCTCGGCGAGGTCCGGCTCGAAGTCGAGGCGGCCGACCGGGATGGCGCCGCCATGCACCCGGCGCACGAGCCCGGCGCGGTCGAGGGCCTTCAGGTCACGGCGGATCGTCTCCGCGGTGACCTGGAACTCCTCGGCCAGCGACAGCACGTCCACCCGGCCGCCGTCGCGGGCGAGCCGGAGGATCTCCTGCTGCCGTTCCGGTGCGTACATGCGCTCGCCCTCCGACTGACTGTCCGTTCACTTCCGGGGAATGCCCGAATGTGTGGTTTCTCTGGAGGCTACGCCCGGCTTTCCGGAAAGTAAACAGGTTCGGGCGCGAATCGGGCATGATCGGGCGCCCCGGCTGTCCGGGGCGCACACGACGAGGGCCCGGCACCCACGGGTGCCGGGCCCTCGCAGAGGCCGGGGAGAGGCAGGGAGCGGTTCAGTGCACCAGCTCCGGCTCCTTCTCCGCCGCCAGGGGCTGCGCGTCGTCCGCGCCCTCCACGTGCTGGGCCGGCCGCTTCGGCAGGGCGGACATCAGCAGGAAGATCGCGCCCATGATCCCGGCGACCCACCACAGCGCGTGCTGGAAGGCGTGCACGAAGGCCGGGCCGACCTGGGCCGGGCTCAGCCGGTCGCCGACCTCCCCGAAGAAGACCACCGACACGAGCCCCAGACCGAGCGCGTTGCCCATCTGCTGCACGGTGTTGATCAGCCCGGACGCGGATCCGGCGTGCTCGCGCGGCACCTCCGAGAGCACCGCGTCGGTCAGCGGGGCGACGATCAGTCCCATGCCCGCGCCCATCACGACCAGCGGCAGGGCCATCTGCCAGGAGGCGACGGCGAGACCGTAGCGGTGCGCCTCCCACAGGTAGATCAGCACACCCGCGGCCATCACCAGGGCGCCCGTCTGGAGCACCTTCCGGCCGAACCGCGGGACCAGCTTCTGCACCGACAACCCGGCCGCCGTGGACACCGCGAGCGAGAACGGCACCCCGGTCAGCCCGGCCCGCAGCGGGCTCCAGCCCAGGCCGATCTGCATGTACAGGGTCCACACCAGGAAGAAGATGCCGAGCGCGACACCGAAGACGGTCTGCACGGCGATGCCGGCGGCGAAGCTCTTCACGCGGAACAGCGACAGTTCGACCAGCGGGGAGCCGTCGCGGGCCGCCTTGCGCCGCTCGTACGCCACCAGCGCCCCGAACACGCCGAGCGCGCCCGCCATCGAGACGTAGCCCCACAGCGGCCAGCCCAGCTCGCGGCCGCGGGTGAGCGGGTAGAGCAGCATCAGCAGGCCCAGCGAGACCAGGGCGACCCCGACGAGGTCCAGCTTCAGCGCCTTCGGGGCGCGGGACTCGGTGATGAAGCGGCGCCCGAGGAGGAAGGCGACGACGCCGACCGGAAGGTTGATGAGGAAGATGGGGCGCCACTCGAGCCCGAACAGGTTCCACTCCGTCAGCAGGGCGCCCAGCAGCGGACCGGAGACCGCGCCCAGGCCGACGATGGCGCCGAACAGACCGAAGACCTTGCCGCGCTCGTGGGCCGGGAAGGTGGCGTGCACGATCGACAGCACCTGCGGCACCATCATCGCCGCCATGCCGCCCTGCAGGATGCGGGAGGCGACCAGCATCTCCGGATCGGCGGCGAAGCCGCACAGCGCGGAGGCGAGGGTGAAGCCGCCGATGCCGATCAGGAACAGCCGCCTGCGGCCGTGGATGTCACCGAGCCGGCCGCCGGTGATCAGACCGGCGGCGAACGCGAGGGCGTAACCGGCCGTTATCCACTGGATCTGGCTGACCGAGGCGTGGGCGGTCCGCTGGATCGACGGGATGGCGATGTTGACGATCGTGACGTCGACCAGGTCCATGAACGCCGCGGTCATGACGATCGCCAGGGCGAACCAGCGGGCTCGGTCGGGGGCGGGGGTGGTTCGGTCGTTCGAGGTCATGAGAAGAAGGTAGAACCCCATTAGGCCAGACCGTGTCCTAGATCTGCGGCATTCTCGTACGCATGACGACGGACACTCCGGCACGGTTGCTGCAGCTGCTCTCGCTCCTCCAGACGCCCCGCGAGTGGCCCGGCGGGGAGCTGGCCGGCCGGCTCGGGGTGTCCCGCCGGACCGTGCGGCGGGACATCGACCGGCTGCGTGAGCTGGGCTACCCGGTGCAGGCGACGAAGGGCTCGGACGGCGGGTACCGCCTGGTCGCGGGCAAGGCGATGCCACCGCTGGTGCTCGACGACGAGGAGGCGGTCGCCATCGCGGTGGGACTGCGGGCCGGGGCCGGGCACGCCGTGGCGGGCGTGGACGAGGCGTCGGTACGGGCCCTGGCCAAGCTGGAGCAGGTGCTGCCGGCCCGGCTGCGGCACCGGGTGTCCACGCTCCAGGCCGCGACCACCCCGCTGACCAGCGGGGACGGGGCGAGCATCGCACCGGAGACGCTGACCGTGATGGCCTCGGCCGTGGCGGGGCGGGAGCGGCTGCGGTTCGCCTACCGCGACAAGGAGGGCGGCGAGTCCCGCCGGCTGACCGAGCCGCACCGGCTGGTGTCGACCGGGCGCCGCTGGTACCTCGTCGCCTACGACCTCGACCGCGCCGACTGGCGCACCTTCCGGGTGGACCGGGTGAGCGAGCCGTTCGCGACCGGGGTGCGCTTCACGGAGCGGGAGCTGCCGACCGGGAGCGCCGCCGAGTATCTGCGGCGCTCCATCCAACGGCAGCAGGAGACCTACGAGTTCGAGGTGCGGTTCGCCGCTCCGGCGGAGCAGGTCTCGGCACGGGTGCCGGCGTGGGCCGGGGTGGTCGAGAGCGATGCCGGGGACGGCGCCGTGCTGCGCGGCACCACCGGTGACCCCGTGGAGTGGCTGGCGGTACGGCTGGCGATGAGCGGGCTCGAGTTCGGCGTGCGCAGGCCGGAGGAACTGGTTTCTGCCGTAAGGGAGTTGGGGGCGCGGCTGACCCGGGCGGCGGACGCGCTCCCCGGCCGGCCGTGACGGCCCGGGGCCGTCAGGCGGGCCGGGCCGCCGTGATGCGACGGCCCTTGCCAGGCGTCCCCGTCAGGAACCGCCGCGCCGCAGGCCCTGGTTGCCGGCCCGGCCCCATTCGAAGGCGCGCAGGGACTTCAGGTTGCGCAGCGCCAGGGCCGCCGGGCCGTCCGGTCCGGTGGCCGGGGCGGCGGTGCCGGCCCAGGACTCCACGGCCACGCGGACGGCGCTGCCCGCCACGGCCGCGGCGAAGCGCAGGTCCGGCGAGATCACCGAGGGAGCGGGGACGTCGCCGCCGGCCCCCGCGGAGGCCAGGCGTCGCGCGAGGATCTCCGCGACCGCGCCCTCGTACACCTGGCACACCTCGGCCCAGACCTTGCGCAGGGCTGGGCTGGTGTCGGCCAGGCGGATCAGGGTGCGGACCCATTCCCAGGAGGACGCCGAGACGCCGGGGCCGGGGGTGAGGGTCTGCTCGACGGCGTGTTCCAGCGCCTGCGGGACGGTGAGGTGGGCGGGGGCCGTGCGGACCGCTTCCGCCCAGCGCTGGGCGCCCGCCGCGTAGAGCGGGGCCACCGCCTCCTCCTTGGTGGCGAAGTAGCGGTAGAAGGTGCGCGGTGCGATGCCCGCCGTCTGGGCGATGTCCTCGGCGCGGGTCGCCCGCAGGCCCTGGCGGACGAACAGGGCCGCCGCCGCCCTGGCGATCTCCATACGGGTCTCGGCCTTGCGGCGCTCGGTGAGGGACACCGGCGCGGAACCGGGGGCCGGCCGGTCGGCAGTTCTGGAGGTGGTACGGGGGGTACTGCGGGTGGTGCTCATCTCGGCAGGCTATGCCCGTGTGGCAGAATCTGCCATCCGGCGGTCCACCCCGGGGTTCAGGTACGGGGTGGGCCGCCGTTTCCATTCCGCACGGCCGTTCCGGCAGCTCAACGGCTCCCGCGGTCTCAGCCTCGAACGGCCCTCGGCCGCGCGTCTCCCCGCCCGGACCGCCTCCGAACCGGTGCGGCTCCCGGGAGCCGTCACGCCGTGTGGCGTGGAAGTGCCGCCGCGACCGGGCCGGCACCAGGAACCGTCCTGCCGTCGGGCCGCCCCCGCAACGGCCATCCGCTCGCACTCCCGCCGCCGAACGGGACGGCTCCGTAGGGACGGAAGAGGAAACCGGGCTTCGGCGCCCGGGGGGGATAGGCGCCGAAGCCCGGCTCTGGGAAGGTCCCGGCGCCGGGGGGGGGATTGCGTCGGGACGTGGCTCGTGTGGGGTCGGCCAGGTGTGCGTGGTGGCGGGTGGGGAGTGCGGCGGTTCCCGGGGCCCTGCTGCTGGTCCCGGAAGGGTTGTTCCCGCGGGCCCGGGACTTGAAGCGACGGGACCACGCCATGTTTGCGCCGTCTTTCGCCACCCGGCGTACGCGCCCCGCAGGGCCGCACGCCCGCCGCACCGGCCGCGTGCGCACCACGGCCGGTGTCGCCGTACGCCTCGTCGCACCGGTCACGGCACCGGCTCGACCCGGGGGCCGTCAACCCCTTGGCCCCGTCGCGCCGTTCGGCCCGTCAGGCCGCCGCGTCGAAGCCGGTGTCGCGGGCCAGCTTCTTCAGCTCGAGGAGGGCGTGCTTCTCGATCTGGCGGATGCGCTCACGGGTCAGGCCGTGCTCCTTGCCGACCTCGGTCAGGGTGCGCTCGCGGCCGTCCTCGATGCCGTACCGCATCTTGATGATGGAGGCCGTGCGCTGGTCCAGGCGGCCGATCAGGTCGTCCAGTTCCTCGCTGCGCAGCAGGGTCAGGACGGACTGCTCGGGGGAGACCGCCGAGGTGTCCTCCAGCAGGTCGCCGAACTGGGTCTCGCCCTCGTCGTCCACCGACATGTTCAGGGAGACCGGGTCACGGGCCCAGTCGAGGACGTCGATCACGCGCTCCGGCGTCGAGCCCAGCTCCGCGGCGATCTCCGCGGGCTCCGGGTCGCGGCCGTTCTCGCGGTTGAACTCGCGCTGGACGCGCCGGATCCGGCCCAGCTCCTCCACCAGGTGGACGGGGAGCCGGATCGTGCGGGACTGGTCGGCGATGGAGCGGGTGATGGCCTGTCGGATCCACCAGGTGGCGTACGTCGAGAACTTGAAGCCCTTGCGGTAGTCGAACTTCTCGACGGCGCGCACCAGGCCGGCGTTGCCCTCCTGGATCAGGTCGAGCAGGGGCAGGCCGCTGCGCGGGTAGCGCCGGGCGACCGCCACGACCAGACGGAGGTTGGAACGGATGAAGACGTCCTTGGCCCGGTCGCTCGCGGCGACCAGCGCCTCCAGTTCCTCCCGGGTGGCGTCCGAGGTCGTCTCCTCGAATCCGTCGAGGACCTGCCGCGCGAACACACCCGCCTCGATGGTCTGGGACAGCTCGACCTCCTTTGCGGCGTCGAGCAGCGGCGTACGCGCGATCTCGTCGAGGTACATGCCGACCAGGTCGCGGTCCGCGATCTCGCCGCCATGAACGCGAACACTGCTTGCCGAGTCGGCCGTCTCGCCGGTGGCGGACTTACGACGGGCGACGGCACGGGTTGCCATGCGTGCTCCCTTGCGATGGTGGGCTGGCGGGTGGTCCTGATGAACGCTCGGCACTCCGGGACATGTCTCTCGGGACTCTCTTCGAGTGCCCTGCATCCGTGGGAAACAACGACTGGAATCCGGACAGAATTCCCAACACGCCCCCCAATTTTTCTGATCATGCAGTACCCTGTCGGCCACACCGGGAGGCGTGATGGTGTCGGAGCCCACAGAGGTGCAGGTCAGGCCGGGGATCGAGGGAGACCTCGACGACCTCACGGCGATCTACAACCACTATGTGCGTGAGACGGCCATCACATTCGACACCGCGATCTTCACTCCGCGGGAGCGCCGCCCCTGGCTGCTCTCCCACCCGGAAGACGGCCCGTACCGCCTGATGGTTGCCAGCGGGACCGATTCCGGAACGGGTTCGCCGCGGATTCTCGGGTACGCCACATCCAGCCCTTTCCGCGCGAAGCCCGCGTACGCCACATCCGTGGAGACATCGGTGTACGTCGCGCCGGACGCCGGGGGGCGCGGTGTCGGCACCCTGCTCTACGGCGCCCTCTTCGCGGCACTGGCCGGCGAGGACGTGCACCGGGCCTACGCCGGGGTCGCGCAGCCGAACGAGGCCTCCGGTCGGCTGCACGCCCGCTTCGGCTTCCGGCACGTCGGCACGTACCGCGAGGTGGGCCGCAAGTTCGGCCGCTACTGGGACGTGGCCTGGTACGAGAAGGACCTGTAGACCCGCCGGGAGGCGGTCACCCGAACTGCACGGACCGCTTCGCCATGCCCATCCAGAACCCGTCGATCACGGACCTCTGCGCGTCCAGCTCACCGCCGGCCTCCGCCGCGCCCATGGTGACGAAGAGCGGGGCGAAGTGCTCGGTGCGCGGGTGGGCGTACCGGCCGGCCGGGGCCTTGTCCAGGAAGTCGAGCAGGGCGTCCCAGTCGCGGGCCTCCAGGGCGCGCCGGCCCCAGTCGTCGAACTCGGAGGACCAGGTGGGGACGCCGTTGCCCGCGTGCCGCAGCGCGGCGAGGTTGTGGGTGAAGAAGCCGGAGCCGACGATCAGCACGCCCTCGTCGCGCAGCGGGGCGAGCCTGCGGCCGATGTCCATCAGGCGCACCGGGTCGAGGGTGGGCATGGAGATCTGCAGGACCGGTATGTCGGCGTCCGGGAACATCTCCACCAGGGGGACGTAGGCGCCGTGGTCGAGGCCCCGGTCGGGGATGTCCTGGACGGGGGTGCCGGGGGCGCGCAGCAGCTTGCGCACGGAGGCGGCCAGGTCGGGGGCGCCGGGGGCGTCGTACCGGACCCGGTAGTAGTGCTCGGGGAAGCCCCAGAAGTCGTGGACGAGCGGGACGGTCGTGACGGCGCCCAGCGCGAGCGGGGCCTCCTCCCAGTGGGCGGAGACCATGAGGATCGCCCTGGGCCGGGGCAGGCCGGCGGACCAGGCGGCGAGCTGGCCGGGCCAGACCGCGTCGTCGGCGAGCGGCGGGGCGCCGTGGCTGAGGTACAGGGCGGGCATGCGCTCCCGGCCCGCAGTGGTCGTGGCGGCGGACACTTCGGCGGACATGGCTGCGGCTCCCTGATGCTTTAACTCTCAAGCTCTTCGCCGACACCGTACGCCCGACTTGTTCAAGTTTCAAGGAGCCTGCTCGTAGAGTGGAGACATGAACACGGCACCCGATCCCGCCGCGCGGCACCGCTGGCTCACCGACGAGGAACAGCGCGTCTGGCGCGCCTACCTGCACGCCACCACCCTGCTGGAGGACCACCTCGACCGGCAGCTGCAGCGTGACGCGGGCATGCCGCACATCTACTACGGCCTCCTCGTGGGCCTCGCCGAGGCACCGCGCCGCCGGCTGCGGATGACCGAGCTGGCGATGCGGGCGAAGATCACCCGTTCCCGGCTGTCGCACGCGATCGCCCGCCTGGAGCGGAACGGCTGGGTGCGCCGCGAGGACTGCCCCTCCGACAAGCGCGGCCAGTTCGCCGTCCTCACCGACGAGGGCTTCGAGGTGCTCAGGCGCACCGCCCCCGGTCACGTGGACGCCGTACGGCAGGCCCTGTTCGACCGGCTCACCCCGCAACAGCAGAAGGCCCTCGGCGAGATCATGGAGATCGTCGCCGAGGGCCTCCAGCCCAACGAAGCGGGTGCGGACCTGCCCTGGCTCCGCTAGGGCCTGGCTGACCATGCGCGTCGTCGCCCGAAGGGCGGCCGCGCGGCGTCAGGTGCGTGCTCTCGGCGTGCCCGGCCCCAGGCCCTCGTACCGGACGTGCAGGTCAATACACCTAGCGTCCGGTCAGTGGGCGACCACCGGCACCCTGACCTCGTCCTCGACGCCCTCGCCGGAGGCCACCGTGGTGGAGCCCGGACGGCCGGCGTTGACGAAGGTGAAGGCGATCAGCGAGGCGAGCGCCAGGATGCCGACGGCGAACCAGATCGCCGTGCTGTAGCCGTGCACCATGCCCTCGAGCTTGACCAGCTCCAGCTGCGGCTTGGCGGTGGCGGCGGCGATGTGGTCCTTGACGTACAAGGTGGTCGCCGAGGCGGCGATGGTGTTCAGCAGGGCGGTGCCGATCGCGCCGCCCACCTGCTGCGAGGTGTTGACCATCGCGGAGGCGACACCGGCGTCCCGGGGCTGGACGCCCTGGGTGGCCAGGGACATCGCCGGCATGAACGCCGTGCCCATGCCGAGGCCGAGCAGCACCATCGCGGGCAGCAGCAGGGTGGTGTAGGAGGAGTCGATCTTCAGCTGGGTCAGCAGCAGCATGCCGAGCGCGGCGACCAGGAAGCCCGGGCCCATCAGGAAGCGCGCCGGGATCCGGGTCATCAGCCGGGTGCCGATCTGCGTGGAGCCGGTGATCATGCCTGCCACCATCGGCAGGAACGCGAAGCCGGTCTTGACCGGCGAGTAGCCCTTCACGACCTGCAGGTAGTAGGTCAGGAAGAGGAACAGGCCGAACATGCCGATGATCGCGAGACCGAGCGAGAGGTAGATGCCGCCGCGGTTGCGGTCGGTCACCACGCGCAGCGGCAGCAGCGGGGCCTTGACCCGGGACTCGACGACGGCGAAGGCGAGCAGCAGCACGGCGGACGCGACGAACATCGAGACGGTCACGGCGTCGCCCCAGCCGTCGGACTCGGCGCGCGTGAAGCCGTAGACGAGCGCGATCAGGCCGAGCGAGGAGAGGAACACGCCGGGGATGTCGAGCGGGGAGCGGTTGCGGCCGCCCTCGGGCTCACGGATGACGAAGTAGGCGCCGGCCGCGGCGACGATGGCGAACGGGATGTTCACGAAGAACGTCCAGCGCCAGTTCAGGTACTGGGTGAGGAAGCCGCCGAGGATCAGGCCGACGGCACCGCCGCCGCCCGCGATCGCTCCATAGATGCCGAACGCCTTCGCGCGCTCCTTGGCGTCGGTGAACATGACGGCGAGCAGGGAGAGCGCGGCCGGGGCGAGCAGGGCGCCGAAGACACCCTGGAGGGCGCGGGCGCCGAACATCATCGGGCCGGAGGTGGCGGCGCCACCCAGCGCGGAGGCGAGGGCGAAGCCGGCCAGGCCGGTGACGAAGGCGCGCTTGCGGCCCCACTTGTCGGCGATCCGGCCGCCGAAGAGCAGCAGACCGCCGAAGGCGAGGGCGTAGGCCGTGACGACCCACTGCCGGTTGCCGTCGGATATGCCGAGGTCGGTCTGGGCGTGGGGCAGGGCGATGTTCACGATGGTGGCGTCGAGGACGACCATCAGCTGGGCGAGCGCGATGAAGACGAGCGCCTTCCAGCGGTTGGCGTCGCCGGTCGGTGCGGCGGCGCCGGGAGCCTTGACGGCTGCTTCGGACATGGGGGTACCCACTTCGGGACTTCGTGACGGAAAAGTCGGAGTAGACGGAAAAAACGGCAAGCGAAGGGCAGGCGACGGCTCGTCGACGGTGACGGCCGGGAAGCCGGGCGTAGGGGCGGACTGGGGTCGGGGTCCGGACTCATCGGCCGGGACCCGGCCGGTCACGGGGACCGGCCGACCGGACTCGACGGATCGTCAGGAGTGGTCGGTCAGCACGCGCGCAGCTCCTCGACGGTGACGGCCCTGCCCGGCAGGGCGGAGCGGGCGGGGGCCCGCAGGCCGTCGAGGAAGAGCTGGAGGTGTCGGTGGACGAAACGGTCGCCGCGCAGGCAGTCCGTGCCGGCCGGGGGCCGGCTCAGCTGGGCGACGGCGATCAGCAGATCGCCGACACCCACGTCGGAGCGCAGCTGACCGGCCGCCACGGCCCGGCCCATGACCTCCTCGACGAGCCGCTCGACGCGCTCGCGGGAGGCCTCCAGGTCGGGATGGTTCTGGTCGAACGTGCTGGAGACCATCGGGCACAGCGCACTGATCCGCTCGTCGGCGGCGGTGTGCACGAAGTGCTCCAGGGCGGTGAAGGCGTCCCCGGTCTCCGCGAGGGCGCCCTCGGCCGCCTCGGCCGTACGGTCCATCACGGAGCAGACGACCTCACGGACGAGGGCGTCGCGGTCGGGGAAGTTGCGGTACACCGTGGCGTTGCCGACCCCCGCCCGGCGGGCGATCTCGTCGAGCGGCACGTCCGGGCCGTGCTCGACGAACATCTCCCGGGCGGCGGTGACGATCCGCTCCCGGTTGCGCAGGGCGTCGGCGCGCGGCCGGGGCACCTTGCGCACTGCGGGGGAGGTCGCGGTCGGCACGGCGTACTCCTCGGAGTGTGGGGGGCGATCCGGGGAAGCAGTCCCCGTTTCGCTCGGACACCCTTCTAAACGGGGAAGTGTTCCCCGGTTATTTCCCGCTCCCGAAACGAATCGCTGTGACCTGAGACACACTCACCTCCCGCCGTCTCCCGCCGGGATTCACCCCGTCGTGGACCGCCCTTCCCACGATCGGTCTCCTCCAGCGAGCGCCCGCCCCCTCGGCGACACAGGGTGATCGCAAGGGTGCAGTCGGAGACCGGCGGCTGCCGTGGAGCGAAGGGTCCATGCATGCAGCCGCTGTCGCCCCGCCGCATACGCGCCCACCACATACGCCCCCCTCGCACACCCCCGCGCCGCATACGCCCGCGCCGGGTGGCCACCCTCGCCGCGGTGACCGCGTTGACCCTCGCGGTCAGCACCTCGGCCGGGACCGGACACCTGCTGGCGCCCTCCACCGCCGGGCCGATCGGCCTCGCCCGCTCCTCCGCCCTCTCCCCCTGCATGATCCGCGGCAGCTCGGACGTGCAGATGACCGAGGGCGTGCCCACCCCGCGCGGCTACGCCCGCTCCACGGGCACCGTCCACGCCCTGACCCTGATGGTCGACTTCTCCGACGCGCCCGGCCAGGGCAGCGCGATGGACCGCTTCCACGAGTTCTTCCCGCGAACCCAGGAGTGGTTCCGCACCGCGTCCTACGGCCGCCTGGACTACCGGCCCGAGACGCCCGTCACCCACTGGCTGCGGATGCCGAAGCCCTTCAAGGCGTACGGCATAGAGCGCGGCGCGCCCTTCGACCCCGGCTACCGGCAGCTGGTGCAGGACATCGTGGCCGCCGCCGACCCGAACGTGGACTTTCGCTCGTACGACCTGCTGAACGTGCTGGTCACCCCGAACGCCGGCCCCTCCGCCCTGGACACGGTGCTCTCCGTGACCTTCGCCGGGAACGGCGACGCCCCGGTCGCCGACGGCGTGCCCGTCTCCAACGCCTCGTTCGTCTACTCCCGCCAGGACGACGGCTCCGGCTCCTTCGCCCACACCGGCTTCCGGGTGCTGCCGCACGAGAACGGCCACACCTTCGGCCTGCCCGATCTGTACACCCAGGACGGCGGCGGCGCGGTCGGGCACTGGGACATCATGAGCGAGGACTGGGGGGCCGACAACGACTACCTCGCCTGGCACAAGTGGAAGCTGGGCTGGCTGGACGGCTCCCAGGTCGGCTGCGCGGTCGCCCGGGGCAGCGTCGAGTACACACTGACCCCGCTGTACCGCACGGGCGGCGGGAAGCTGGTGATCGTGCCGATCGACGGCCACAGCGTCTACGCCCTGGAGGTGCGCGCACAGGGCGGCAACGACGAGGTGGTGTGCCGTCCGGGGCTCCTCGTCTACAAGGTCGACGCCACGGTGGACACCGGGCGCGGGCCGATCACCGTGTACGACTCCCACCGCAACAGCGGCGGCTGCACCCGTAGCCCCAACGTCCAGACCGAGCTCTCCGACGCCACCTTCTCCCCCGGCGAGACCTTCAAGGACCCGGCCCACGGCATCAGCGTCCAGGTGACGAGCACGGACGACGACGGGAACTACCGCATCCGCGTGACCCGGAACTGACCGGCCCGCATGGACTACGTCCGCCTCGACGGCCGGGACGTCGTCCTCCTCCCTCCCCCCCCCGCGTGATGGAACTCGGCAACGCCTACCTCGCCGCACTGCGCCTGCCCGCACTGCTCGGCGCGCACGCCGACGCCCTCGCCGACGAACTCGACGAGTCGGTGTCCCTGGCGGTCGCCGACCTCGACGGCATCCGCTTCATCCACATCCCCCTGACCTGAGCCCCGGCCGCCCCTGATCCGGTACCCTGTGGACCGAGCGCCCACCAGGCGCCCACCCACGCCTTCGTAGCTCAGGGGATAGAGCACCGCTCTCCTAAAGCGGGTGTCGCAGGTTCGAATCCTGCCGGGGGCACAGAGAAACACCTGGTCAGAGGCCCTTCCGTCCGACGGACGGGAGGGCCTTCGCACTCGCAGCACACATATGGCACACACGGGCTGCGGGCAGAGGTGGGGAGCTGTGCGAGATGCCCGCGAAGGACGAGCTGGCCCGGCGCCGGTACGAGAAGCTGGTGGAGCGGCTTGAGTCGCTGATGCAGGGCGCTTTGAAGCCGGAGTACCAGGGCTACTACGGGCAGCTGGTCCTCGGCGCAGACGAGCTTGCGGAGATGGGCGAGCTCAAAGACGTCCGACGTGCTGCCAGGGAGGCGGGACGACGTCTCGGCTGGAAGGCGACCACTCACCTCGTCGGCGGAAGGCTCTTCATCCTCGACGAGCGCGAGGTACCCGAGGAGATCGAGCGGCAGGCTGGGAATGCGGCCGCTGCTGCGATCGACCGGGCCTGGGAGGAAGGCCGCCGGCCGCGACTGACCTGACCCGAGAAAGACGCAAGGGGCACCCCACCGCATCAGCACGGCTGGGTGCCCCTTCGCTTACGGCGCTCCGGCACAGGTTAGTGAGGCGCTGACTGCCGTCACACTGTGGGTGGCGGCCACGCACATCCAGCCTGCGCTGCAACACGCACCGCGTCTGGCGGTGGTCGGGCCGGCGAAGCGGTGCGGCAAGTCCCGCCTGCTGGATGTGATCACGGAAACCGTGCGCAAGCCGCTGATCACGGTCAACACCAGCCCAGCGGTCGTCTTCCGCGCCATCGGTGACGACCCACCCACCCTGCTGGTGGACGAGGCCGACACCATCTTCGGCAGCGTCAAGGCCGCCGAGAAGAACGAGGAGCTGCGTGACCGGCTGACCGCCTGGCTGCGCCCACTGATGGACACCGCAGCGGATCTGGTGCCTCCGATGCCGGTGCAGGACCGGGCGGCAGACACGTGGGAGCCCCTGGTGGTCGTCGCCGAACTGGCAGGCGGCTCCTGGCCCGATCAAGCACGGAAAGCTTGCACAGTTATGTGCGCGGCCGAGGTCGGGCAGGACGACGAGTCCAACGCGAAGACGCGCCTGCTGAAGGACATCCGCCGCGTATTCGCCAGCTACGGCCATCCCGACACCGTACGCACACGGGACCTGATGGAGGAGCTGCTCAAGGACCAGGAGGCCCCATGGGCGGAGTACCGCAACACCGGTCTGCCCCCGCGCTACCTGGGGATCCTGCTGAAGGACTTCGGCATCCAGGCGGCCGTCCTCCGCTTCGAGGGCGGACGGCAGGCCCGGGGATTCACCCGCACGCAGTTCACTGATGCCTGGGCCCGCTACTGCCCCGAGGAGCAGCCACCTGGCGGCGATGAAGAGCTCGCAGCCGGTCGGCTGCTTTTCGGACGCGCCCGCACCCGTTGAAGCCAGAGCTCCTCGCACGGCCCCCGGACGGAACGGATGAGAGGGAACTGCCATGGAGACCTTCGAACGCGCCCGGCTGGACGCCTACTTCGCCCGAATCGCCACCCAGTTCGCCTCGGGTGAGCAGACGGCGTCGTTTCTGATCACGCACCTGCTGGCCGAGCGTCCCGCGTTCGTCCGCGCGGTCGCCGCGATGACCCGGCTCATCGCAGTGCTGCCCAAGCCGAAGCCCGTCCACCCGGCCGCGAAGCGCGAGGTCGAGCAGACACACATGGTCGACGCCCTCACCCGTGAGATGTTCGCCCAGGCCGGCGGCGCGCTGGACTACATCGAGTCCCGGGCCGCTGGCGAGACGGTCTGCCTGATGGACGTCGGCGGCTACTTCGCCCCGAGCCTCGCTGAGGTGCACAGCCGCTTCACCGGGCAGCTCGTCGGGGTGATCGAGGACACCGAGAACGGGCACCGCCGTCACCGCCAGGCAGCTGCTGACGCACACCGCCGGCGTCCCACTGCGAGCCCAGCTGAAGAACCTCTACGGCAGCAACCCGGACGACATCCGCCGCGGCGTGCTGCACGAGCTTCTCCACCGCTCGCCCGGCGAAGCCGTCGAGTACACCGACCGGGCCGCCCTCATCCTCGGCTACCTCGCCGAATACCTCTCCGGCCACCCGTTGGACCAACTGGCCACCGCCCGCACCTGGCGCCCCCTGGGCATGACCTCCACCCGCTTCGGCCCCCTGCCCGCCGAAATCGCCGGCCGCTGCGCACCGACCGAACTCGACCAGGACACCGACACCCACCTGAAGGGAACGGCCCACGACTTCTCCGCACGCCTCCTGGGCGGTGCCTGCGGTATCGCAGGCGTCTTCACCGTCCTGGACGACCTCGCCGCCTTCCTCCGCTACATGCTTGACGGCTCCACGTCCCGCACCAGCGCAGGCTTCACGACCGCATGGACCGCATGCTCCCTGACCATGCAGACCGGCGGGCTCCAGCCGGCCCGTGGACTGTTCTGGCACCCCGCCCCTGGTACGTCCCTGGAAGAGAACGTGTGGGTCCACTACGGCTTCACCGGCACAGGCATGTGGATCTCCCCCACCGACGGCCGGTGGGCGGTGCTTTTGACCAATAAGCTCTACTACTCCCGCGACCGCGAACCGCTGAACGGTGTCCGCAACGCCTTCCGAAAGCTGGCTTTCGCTCAGGGACCAAATCCTTCTGGCGTGGGACGTTTCGCTCGGATGGGTTCGGAGACCCGGTGAGCGGAGGTCGCGTCGCGTGCGGGTTCGGAAGTGAGCTGGCATTCAATTCGTCCACCCGCACTGCCGTCCGGCTTCGATCGCGGGCGGCAGCGCTGTGCTGTATTCAGGGCACTGCGCGGCGGCCAGTGCTGGTCCCAGAGCCGGCGCGCATCCTGTGGCACCTGCCGCGACAGGGCAGGGGCGGGGTGGCGCCCCTGCCCTTACCCCGCCGGCCCTCGGCTGTGAGGTGCGCATCCTTCGACGCAGCCGCTTCCGGTTGCGGCCGACGTACGGTTGAAGTACCGAGGGCATCACGCACTCCGGCCCCCACACCGGGTCGTCCTCGGCGAGAGACGAGTGAATCCGGGCCGCCCCCGTGGTCGGCGCGGAGACGGGTCGGCACCATGTCCGCCGCGGTCGAAACAACTCAGCGAGCTCATCACGGCAGGAGCCGCGCGGAGCGCCCGCGCAGGTCCGCAACCCCGCCGAGGAGAGACGTGGTGGCCCATTCCCAGCTGCACATCCATCGGCGGAACCGAGGAGAGCGAACGCTCGTCACGCTTGCCGGCGACATCGGGCCGGCCACCACGCCGCTGCTACGGGCCGCAGTGGAGCAGTGTCTGCTGGACGGCGTCACCGAGATCGACCTCGACCTGACCACGGTCGGCTCCTGCGACGCCAGGGGCTTGGACGTCCTCCTGTCGGCAGCTCGGCGCGCCGGCCGGGTCCACGCTCGCCTGCGGCTGCACCATCCGTGCGCTCAGATCGCCCGGCTCCTCGATGCCACGGGATCGACTTCGCTGCTCCTTGCGACCCCCGCGAGTCCCGTGCCGCCCACCGCATCCGGCGACCTCATGAGTACCGCGACGCGGGCGCCCGAGGACCTCGCTCGTCGGCCGGACCAGCCGGTCATCAGGGACGGTATCCGCCTTCGCCGGCTGACCCGCCGGCAGGCAGAGGACATGCGCGAGGACATCGCCGACCTGGCTGCGGAGTCCGTCGCGGGCACCGCCGGAGAGGCATACCACGACCGCGGAGACTTCCTGCACCGCTTGGCGGTCACCGCCCACCGCCCCGGCTTCGCCCTGCTGGTCGCCGAGACGACGGTGCTGGTCGGTTGCGCCTTCGGTTTTCCGGTGGGCTCTGACGGCTCCGACGGCCGGCAGGGCGGCGGAAGGCTCCAGGAGATCATCCAGCGACTCACTTCCCGGGCACGGTTCGTCGTCCTCACCCAGGTCGTGGCCCATCCGCACGCTCAACACCGCGACATCGCCCGCCGGCTGCAACAGCGTCTGCTCACAGACCTGCACTCCTCCCTCGGGGTCACCCTGCTGCATTCTGCCGACCAGGCAGGACAAGCCGCCTTCTCGTCCTGGGGCTGGCAGAACATGGGTGAGGTCGTGGGGCTGCACGGCGCCGTCGCCCCCTGCGTGCTGACCTTGCACGCCGAAGGACAGCCCTCGGCACGCCGGTGATGCGGCAGTGCGATGGCTGCGCGCCACACCGCCTGCCACAGCCGGGAGTAATCTGAGACATACCGAGAACTTCCGGGCGCACTATGACTGTGGCGCCGTTCCCGGCGAGTGACACGACACGGGCAGCCGGAAACCGCACGGCCCGGAACGGGATCGCACGATGAACGCCATCTCAAAGCCCGCCGGGGGTACGGCGCCAGGTGACGGGCACTCCTACCGCATGCCCTGGCCCCGGCTGCGCCTCACGCCGGACGTCAGCCATGGCCCGCTGGACGGCGCATGGTGGCCGCGCTGCGACGCACTGGAACTGGAGCTGCCCGTGCTGGTCGGCTCCTTGGATCCGGGCATCGGCACCATCACCCGCGTGACCGTGGGGACGGCCGCTTGGCCCGATGCCCCGCAGGAGGTGATGGCACCCGGCCACGTGATCGAGGTGGTGCTGACCGATTCCGCCGCCGAGGCGCATGCCATCACCTTGGACTGCGGCACCGTGGGGCGCTGGGAACTGCTGGTGATCCCCCCGGACGAGCCGGCCCGAGTGGCCACCCGGCTGCTGACCGCCGCTGCCGACCCTGCGAACCCACTCTCGGCTCCGCGCCTGCTGGCACTCGCCGAGAGCGGCCTCGACGGACAGAACACATGGGAGTCGGAAGGAGGAGCCGGACCCAGGTGAGCAGTTTGGCCGGCTCCGCCCGACCGGCGGGCCGGGCATCCACGACCGCAAGATGGAGCCATGGCATCGACAGATCCGTTGTCAGCCCGGCCCGCCCCCGCCCGAAGCGTGACCGCGGAAGGTGAGGGGATTACAGCAGGCCGGCGCCCGGACCGATCCGAAAGCTTCGGGGAAGCGCTCCTCGGAAAGATCCTCGACAGCGCACACGAACTCCCGCCCCATCTCATCGGGCCCCTGGTCGCCGACGTGGTGGACCAGCTCGGTGGCCGCCGTCCGCAGGTGCTGTTGCAGGACTACGGCCAGTTGGTGCTCGTACCGCTGCCCGGTGAGGGACTCACCGGCGGGGAACCCCAGCTGATCGACGACTCCGAGGCGGGCCGCTGCTTTCTCGACGCCGTCCCTGTCGAGGTGTGCCAGGAGGACGGCGTCCGGGTCCATCTGCCCCTGCTGGACGGCGGTGACCAGGTGGGGGTCATGGCGGTGACGCTGGACAGCGTCGATGACGACGACCGCCGCCTGCTGCTCAGAATCTCCGGCCTGGTGGCCGACCTTCTGGTGACCAAGCACGGCTATTCCGACCTGTTCTTCGACGTCCGACGCGATGAGGGGATGAGCGTCGCCGCGGAGATCCAGTGGTCCCTGCTGCCACCGCTGGCCATGATCATGCCCCGGGTCGCCGTCGCCGGGATCCTGGAACCCGCCTACGACGTGGGCGGCGACAGCTTCGACTACGCGCTGAACGGCGACGTCCTCCACGTGGTCATGATCGACGCGATGGGGCACGGACTGGACGCGGCCACGATGGCCACCGTGGCCATCGGCGCCTACCGCCACGCCCGCCGCGCCGGCATCGGACTGTCGGAGATCTACGCGTTCATGGACCGCGCCGTGGCCGAGCAGTTCGGTCCCGAGCATTTCGTCACCGTGCAGATGCTGCAGCTGGACACGACGACGGGACGGGTGCAATGGGTCAACGCCGGACACCCGCCGCCGATCCTCGTCCGTGGCCACCGCGTCGCACAGCGTCTGGTCGCCCCGACGACCCTTCCCGTCGGCCTGGGTGGTTCGGAGCCTCGGGTGAGCGAGCTGGGGCTGGTGCCCGGGGACCGCGTCCTCTGCTTCACCGACGGAGTGGTCGAGGAACACAAGAGCGGCGGGGAGGAGTTCGGGGAGGACCAGCTGATCGACTGTGTGAACCATCTGCAGAGGACCGGCCGCGGGGTCCGGGCGGTGACGCGCTCCCTGTCCCACACGCTCAAACGGGCGCGGGGCGGACAGACCAGCGACGACGCGACGCTGCTCATGGTGGAGTGGCGCGGCTGACCTCGCGTCCTCGCCGTCCGTCACCGTCGCACGGCGGCAGGTACCGCAGATCCGTGCGCCCACTTCCCCTCGCCGCCCGTGAACGCGGAGTAGTGTGGGCAGTACCGAGGGCATCTCGCACACTGGCTTCCACGCCGGGTCGTCCCCGGCGAAGGACGACACCCGGGCCGTCGCACAGGTGGCCCCGGAGACGGGTCCGCACCATGTCGGCGACCTTGTACCCCACCCTGCCGCACCGTGAGCCCGTCGCAGCCCCGGCTGTGCGTCTCGCGCTGAAGACCGACGGCGCCTCCCGCGGGCTGCTGGATGGAGCCTGGTGGCCACGGTCCCGGGACCTGCTGAGTGAACTGCCGGCGCTCACGGACGTCTTGGACCCCCTGTGGGGCCGCATCACGCGTATCGCCGTCAACCCGGAGCACTGGCCGGTCATCCCCCGCGAGATCCCCGTGAGCGGGCACACCGTCAAGGTCGGCTGGTTCACGTCGGAGATCGACCCGCACAAGCTGCTGTTGCTTTCCTACGGCACCGGCCGCTGGGATCTCCTCGTCGTTCCGCCCGAGACCGGGGCGCAGTCGGCGGCCCGTCTGATGGCAGCCGTATCCGACCACGACGGCCCGCTCCTGACCGCGACCGCGCTGATCGCCGCGGAAGCGGCCCGGCACGCCGTCTCCCCCACCGACCAGGCACTGGACCCGGACGAGGCATGGGAGTACGAGGGCGGCGCCCCGGCGGTGTCCACGGCCGGCACCGGACAGACCGGTCCGCCAGGGCCGGCCGGCCGGCTGATCATCGGTATGTGAGGTGGCCGCCATGAACGCCTTCCTGACGGCCATCGCTTTCCTGATCCTCGTCGCAGCGGCGGCGTACGTGATCCACCGGCTCGGGCTCCAGCACGCCGACAGGATCGCGGCGTACCGGTACAGCACCCCCCGGCCCGGTCGCCGTGGCCATGGCGCGCCCCCGCCGCACCCCGCACCATGGGCCGGCATCCAGGCGTCCGACAGGCCACCCGGCCACCCCGCCCCACCACCCGCCCGGCCCGCGGCGACGCGAGCCCGGGGCGTGGACGCAGGCTCTGGAGCACCCGAGGATCCGAGCACCTGAACCGAGGCGTCATGACTCTTCCGCGGCTGAACATCTACCGGCACGACCGGGGGGCGCGGGCCCTGGTCACCCTGGCCGGTGTGATAGACCCCGTCACCGCGCCCCGGGTGCGCGCCGCTCTTGAGCAGTGTCTGCGGGACGGCATCACCCTCATCGACGTCGATCTGACCACCGTCGACCGCTGTGACGACAGCGGCCTGCGCGTCTTCCTCGACGTGTCCGAGCAAGCCGCCGAGGCCCAGGCGTTCCTCCTGCTGCACCACCCCTCCCCGCAGACCGAACGACTGCTCATGGACACGGGCTCCGATGGTCTGCTCTACCCGATGAGGCCGGGAGGAGCGCGCCGTCAGCGGGCCTGACGTCGACAGAAGCGCCCCAGGGAACGGGCCGCCGTGGTCAAGCCGTACGCCGGTCGCGCCCCGCGCCACCCCTTCAGCCCACAGGACCACGCCTGCTCACGGTGTCGATGAGGATCTGTTCCGCGTCGCTGACGTTGTCCGCCCGGACCGCCTGGGCCATCGCGGCACGGGCGGCATCCGGTGCCGCGTCGGGCGGGACGACCAGCAGCGAGAAGATGTCCCGGTCGGCCCGGGTGATCAGGACCGTGTCGTCACCGACCGGGAAGGAGTCGACGTGCACCACGTGGTCGTCCACGACGATACGCGTCGGGAGACTCTCCCAGGCGGCGGCATCCAACCCCACACGGGACACGGGGCCGAGGTGGGCGACGAGGGCACTCAACAGGGCGGGCAGCTCGGCGCCGATGTCGCGCGAGCGCGGCCACCACGCGCCGTCGAGCACGCCTTTGCGTGATTCGGTCGTCTCCAGCCGGAGAAGCGCACATCCCGGCCGCACGGCCTCGTGGACGCCACTGGGCAGACGCCGGGGGACAGGTGGTGTATCCGAGCTGGTCATAATGACCACCCGTCTGTAGGGCCGGTGCGACCGCGGGACTCCGCCCCGCAGCTCCCACGCTACTCCTGGCGCCACACGCACCGACGTCTGCAAGAGCGCCCGCCCTCTCGCCCCGCCCCCGAGGGAACGGATCCAGCACACATGAGGTCGGGAAGCCCCGTGAACACTGGAGAACTACGGGGTGGTGTTTCCCCAGGCCAGATGCACTCAGACCGACGTCTCTGCAGGTCACGGCCCCGCTCAAGGAAAACTCCTAAAGCGGGTGTCGCAGGTTCGAATCCTGCCGGGGGCACAGCGCCTGACAGGCGCGACGCATGTGAAAGGCCCCTCGGAGATGTCTCCGAGGGGCCTTTGGGGCTTGTACGGGAACGAACATGGGAACGCGCTTTCACGCCGCATCCTGCGCGGGGACCATGGGCGACTCCCCCGTGCACGGCCGCCGGTGGCACGCCCCCGTCCAGATCGGTGCCCTCTATGCCGATCCTGCGGAGCCCCCTCCAACCGGCTGCTGCCCGTGGTCAGGGCCCAGCTCCACACCAAACTTTGAATCTGGCAGTCTGGCAGTAATAAAGTTCAGTGCGGAGATGTTACATGCCCAAGTCCATGCGGACCATCGAGATCGACGATGAGGTGTTCGCCTACTTGCAGCGACACTGTGAGCCCCTTGTTGATACCCCGAACGACGTCCTGCGTCGTGAACTCCTGAAGGGCGGGAAGCCGCCCGTCGACAAGACGGGCGGCCGCAAGACCGGCGCCCTGATGTCCGTCATCGAAGCCGGCCTGGCCGCAGCCGGGGACACGGTTCGCCACCACCAGTCGAGACTCAGGCGGACCCACGAAGCCACCATCACCGCTGACGGCTGGATCGAAATCCCCGACGGCCGGGCATTCCCCCAACCCTCCCCCGCGCTGAAGGCGCAGACCGGGAGCGACATCAACGGGTGGGGCCAGTACACGCACGTCCCCAGCGGACGCCGCCTGCAGGAACTGCGCGAAGAGGTCGCGAAGCGCTAGGCGTGAAGTTCGCCAGAAACAGTCGCCGAGACTTCACCCGGTGCGGTTTTCCCTTCCGTCGAGAAGACGCCCAGTCAACTCGCTTCATAAGCCTCGGACTTGGCGACGACCTGAGGGGACGCCAGACGTCAGAAACGGGAGAGCGCTTCCAGTAGGTCCTGGAGCAGAACGTCGTCGAGAGGTGTGCGGTGGGCAAGCTTGTTGCGTGCCCACCGGAGCGTGCGCAGTTGGCGGAACTGAACCTCGGTGAGGTCGATGTCCCGGTGCACCGCCGCGTCGTAGAGCTCGCCGAGTTCCATGGATGCGAGGTCTGCCGCCGAGCCGTTGGCACCTCGCAGGGACTGCCGGACGTAGGTGTCGACGAGTCGTGCGATGCCGCGTACCGCAATGCGCGGGAGTAGCTCGATGAAGCCAAGGCGGACGTCGTCGATCAATGGCAGCAGCACGCGGTTCTGAGCCTGCCACACCAACTTGTCGAGTTCCGAGCCGCCATGTGTCGCCGCACCGGAGCGGGGACTGCGGCGAATCTGCCCCTCCCAGCTGTCGACCAGCCCGGCCGACCATGCCTCGCGCAGCCCTTGTTCGGGAAACTGGGCGTATGCCGCGCCGGACGTCGCGCGTCCATGAGCGCGGTGCGCCTGGGAGTCGGCGCAGCACTCACGCAGGGCGGGCGCCAGTTCCTTGATCTTGCCGCTCCATGTGTCGGCCAGCTTCACGGCGAGTTCCAGATCGGGGCCAGCTGCCTGGACGACCGTCTCGCAGCGCAGGGCGTGCCGGATGAGTTTGCCGGGCGTCATACGGTCGTGGGCGTGCCCGACGCCCGCATGAGGAATGGCGTCAGCCACCACGGTGGCCGTGTCGAGGTGGCTCCAGACACCCCACCACCAGTGTGGTCTCGACACCGTTGCGTCGAGAAGTCCCATGGTGTCCGCCTCCAGGTCCCGCAGACGAGAGGCCACGAGGAGCCGGGGCCGGTCGCCTGGTTTGAGGCCGGCCTCCTTCACGGCAGCCTGGAAGCGACGTATCAGTCGGGAGACGGCGAGCGGGTTCGCCTCGCTCCATGCGCGGACGACGAGCACGGGCGCACGGCCGTCCGGCTCGGTGACCAGTTCCGAAACCAGGTCTCCGTGCAGATTGAGACTGTCGGCAAGGCGCACGGCGATGTCGTTGTCCGGGCGGTCGCAGGACCTGGCGGCAGGGACGGCCCCGAGCGGACGAGCCTCGGGCGAACCGGAGCTGCCGACCTGTTCGGAGAGGCCGAACGGGTCCCAGTCGCCGAAGCCGTCGTCGATGTCGAAGCTGTCCTCGGAGCTTCGAAAGACGGGCGCCTCTTCGGCGCCGAACGCATCCCACAGGTACCGCGCGTCCGGCGTGGGCGTCCTCAGCGTGGTGCGCCGGTGCGACTCCTTGCGCGGGATGTCCACGACGTCGTCGAGGTGGTGGATCACCGCCTCCAAGGCGCGGTCCGCGCGGTCCGACTCCACCTCGGCGTCCGGGAACAGCCAGACGCAGGTGAGCCCGGCGCGCAGGTCGGCCAGGACCCGCGCACAGTGGCGTCGCGCGCCCGGCAGGTGCAGGACGACCTCTGGGGACAACATGCCGACCGATCCGATGAGCTCGGTCACATCGACCCGTCCTGCAGCTTCGCCACGGTCTGGAGCGCACGGAAGGTGACGCTGTCGACGGTAAGGATCTCTCCGTCGTTGTCGAGGATCCCAAGCGCCTCAAGATCCGTCAGCAGTGCCTCAGCCTCGTCCAGGTCGTCATCGAGCACGACGGCGAGGTCCTGGGGGACGGCATGGGCCTTGCCCTGACGGTGCTCTTCCAGACTGAACATGTCGGCCCAGGCGGCCATCTGCCGCACATGGCGTTCGGAGAGCCCGACCCGTCGCAGGTGGTCGGTGGCGGGGCCAGGATCGTCCATGCGGCGACGCATCGCCTCGAAAAGATTCTCCCGCGGGGCGCCGTGGATGTACTGGGCGATGGTCTGCTCGACGATGGCGGGCCAGCCCCCGGTTGCTTCGATGAGGTTGCGCCGCTCCGGGGCCGATACGAACGGCTGCTCCGGCCACGCGCGGAGACTGGTGCTGTTCCAGCGCCGGGGCTGTACCCGGAATACCTCCGGGAGATCAAGGCCTGACGCGGTCAGTGGGTCGACGACGGCCAGCGTGCGCCGGCGCGGGATCTCCTTGCCGTCCTCCTCCGACGCCGAGGCGTACTTGGCGAGTCGTTCGACCGCGTCCCGGACGTCCGCCGATGGAACGCCGCGCAGGTCGACGAAGAGCAGGTGCGGCGTATGCTCGCGGGCCCACTTGGTGACCGTCTGGGCCAGTTCCGTCGTCGGCACCGAAACGAAGTGGCGGCCCTCTCCGGCGTACTGCTTCGCGGCCTTGTCCAGGAATCCGGCGCCAAGTGCCTCCGTGGCCGAGATCATTGTGGTGCGCCGGGAGAGCGCGTCGTACCACTGCTCGTCCGTCAGTGGGCTCATGCGCATGACCTGACGGCGGTCGACACCGATGGACCGGCGGGCAACGCGCGGGTTGTAGTCGTACTTCTGCGTGAACTCGCTGGTGCGCAGTTCCGCGTCGAGTTCGTCGCGGGTGCCGAGCATGTTGACGATGTTCGGGCTGCGCATGACGAAGCTGTTACTCCGTCCCTGGAGCGGGAGGACCAGACCGAGGCCCTCCATCTCCATCAGGTCGGTGCGGACCTCGTCCACGCCGTTCTGCTCCGGGAAGCCGTCCGGCCACACACCGTGCGCCTGTTCCTGCAGCTCTTGGGGCGTGTAGCCGCGAGCGTAGCCGTCCGTGAGGCTTCGCAGGGCCAGGATCAGGGTCAGAACGCGGTACCGGTCCTCCAGGTCGATGGTCAGCCGAAGCCGGTCGCGGATCTTGTCACGGATGCCTCCGGAAGCGACGACCTTCTGCACGTCGGCAGCGGTGATCCGGGGACGCCCGCCGTCCGGGGACAGGGCGCGGCTCTGCATCTCCTCGACCAGTCCCTCGCAGACGATCTGTACGAGGTTGGCCTGGTTGTTGGTCAGGGCCAGGATGCGCCATACGAGGTCGGGGTTCTCGAAGAACAGCCCGACCGCGACCAGCGGTTCAACGACCAGGTCAACCGCGGCCTTCGGGCGCAGCGGGCCGACCAGAACGGGCTCGCCGCCATGCCCGGTGATGGAGTTGGTGAGCCGGTTGTACCGCTGCACCTGGTGCAGACCCGCGAACACGATCTTGAAGCGGCGTTCGGTGTCGGCCATCAACTGCATCAGGCTGGCGAGGATCCGGAACGTGGACTGCGCTCCGGCCGTATCGACGGGTCGGGCGTCCGCATTGAGGAAGGCGTCTGCCTCGTCGGCGAGAAAGAGGATGCGCCGCTCCGAGCTCTCGTCCAGCCATTGCCGGATCCGAGCGGCGACGGCGGCCGGGACCGCGTTCCCCGACGTGCCGTTGTCGAGCACCCCCACAAGCTTCAGCTGCTCGGCCAGCACGCTCCAGATTTCGTTCGGGAGCCGGCTGAGCCCGATCTCGGCGATGCGGAGGTCTGTGTAGACCGCTACCTGATTACCGCCGTGCCCCGCCTGGAAGCTGTCCGCCACCTGTCGGAGCAGCGAGGACTTGCCCAGCTGCCGCCCTCCGTAGAGGAAGAGACCGCCCTCTCGAGCCATGATCGCGCTTTTCTCGTCGTCGCGACCCTTGAAGACCTCGGCGGAGACCTGCCCGGCCTGGAAAGGCTCGTACGGTCGGTACGCGGCCCACGGCAGCGTCACGCGCTGCACCGCGCGGAAGGAACGGGCCTCGCCTGCGGCGATCCAGCCGAAGACGGCCGGGTCGACGACGATCGCCTGCTGCGGCTTCTGGTACGAGGCCTGCGCGAGGCGTCGACGTCCGCCGATGCCGAGCGGCTGCAGGTAGAGGATGATGTTGGCGCCGAGTGCGGCCTCCGGCAGGTGACGCAGCAGGGCGTCGGGACCGAGCTCTTCGTTCGCGACGACGAGGACTCGGTAGAGGCCACCCGCGCGGGAACCGAGCCGCGACACGTAACCGGGGACGTTGTCACTGATCTCGGCGGTGATCGAGAGTGTCATCACCTGCCAGTCCTTGCGGTCCTGGTCGCCGAGCCGGACCGGCCCCTTGATGCTCAAGCCGAGCATGCGCAACACGCTGGGGACGTGCTTCTGGAAGGAGTTGCGGCGCTCGTTCGGTCGTCCGAGCGAGTCCCAGGCCTCCAGGGCCACCGTGACCGCGTCGGTCTTGGCCTGTCGGGAGCGCCCGCGTGCGTAGTGGGCGAACCACCAGCGCGCGCTGACTCCCGTGCTGCTGGCCTTGGGAGCGTCCGGGTGCCGCACGCCCGCAAGGAAGGCTGCCATCTCCGCGCCGGTCTCGGCGGCCTGTTCCGGAATGCTCTCGCCCTTGCGGGCGAAGGAGAGCAACTCCTCGGCGGTGGCGACGTCCCCACGGTCGATGAGACCGCTGATCCGGGTGACGTCCGCCTCTCCCAGATTCAGGCCGGCCAGCTGCTCGCGGAGTTGGTCGGTCTTCTCCGACACTCTGGTGCTCAGCTGGGTGACCACATCCTGCACCTGCTCCAGTCGCCGCCGGAACCGCAGATCGTTGTCCGAGTTCTCGAAATCGAGAAGCTGGGCCGCCAAGTGACTCTCCTGCTCGGGAGTGAGCAGGTTCTGCAGGCGTACCTGGGCGAAGAGGTCGGCGGCCCGGCGCAGGGCCGTTCCGGCCTTGACACGCCACTCGGCCTCGGCGTCACCGAGCCGACGCCGCAGCGTGTCCACCTGGCCCGCTTCCGACGCGGAGACCGCGCGGAGTCGACCCGTGGCCACGAGTTCGACGAGCCGTCCGGCGAGGTGCAGGTCACCGCGGTCGATGTGGGCGGCGAACGCCTTCCCCGTATCGGCCGGATCCGTGAGCTCCAGCAGGGCGTCCAGGGTGTCTGCCGCGGACAGGTCTGGTACGTCCTGACCTGCGGCCGTCGTGATCCAGGTCAGGCCCGGCAGGACGAGCAGCGAGTTGGTACTCGGCAGCCCACGCACGGACCCCGGCGGGACCGGGTTGGGCCCGGCGTTGATCCAGTTGAGCAGCAACCGCACCGCTTCGCCGCCGGGACCGGGCAGTGGTGCCGCCTGCAGTGCTGCCTGGACGGCGGCCACCAACTCGCCGCGGAGGCGACGGCTGTCACCGCGCTGCGGCATCTCAGCGACCTGCACCGCCTCGCGCAGAAGCATCGTCACCTCTCCGATGCGCCCGCGCAGTTGATCCAGGGCCGTTGCGATGATCTTGGTCTTGCGCTGGTTGGGGGAACTGACCCGGCGCGTCGTGTCCCTGATGATCCGATCGACGGAGTCGTCTTCCCCGTAGGTGCCCTCAAGATCCTGGCGCAGTTGTTCAGGGGTTGCCCCGCCCACCGACCATGCCGTGATCAGGTTGAGGGTGCGCCCGAGTTCCGCGTCGTCCTTGAGCAGGGTCTGGAGCACCCGCGAGGCGAGCTGGTATGCGATCTTGCTGGTTGGCAGGCGACGCTTGAGGGCCTCCGCCCGGTCACCCAAATCCATCGGATCGACGGTGTCGTCCTGCGTGAGGCTGAACTCCTCGCCCGGCTGGACCGACACTCCCCTGCGGACCTCCTGGGCCAGCGTACGGAACAGCTCGTTCCAGACCTCGGGCAGACCGGGCAGCTGGGCGAAGTCGTTGACGATCGGCAACGCCCAGCCTGCCTGCAGGCCACTGCGTACCGCGGCGGCCAGGGCAACGAGGTACCCGTCCCGGTCCTCCGCGGTCGACAGCGGGCCGCGCTCCTCCTCGACGTTGAGCTGCAGGGTCATCGCCGTCTGCTGGCCGGGCGCCAGCCCGAACGCCGACGCGGCGAACGCGAGGGACTGACACCGCTCCTCCCGTTCCCCAGCGGCCCGGCTCAGCCAGTAGGCCTCGGCCAGCCTGCCCTCGGCGATCAACGTCTCCGCCGGAGAGGGGTGATCGCCTGTCCGTGTCCAGATGCCGGTCGCCCCGGCGGCTCCGGTCGCGCCGCCAGGGTCGGTGGCCTCCCGCTCGTCCTCGTCCGGCGTCCGCTGCGAGTCGTCCGACGGGAGGGCCCCGTGCGGTACCGCCGGCCGCCATGGTGTGGTGCGCGGTCGTGGGAGGGGGGCGGTCTGTCCGAGACGCCCCTCCGGCCCGTCCATGGCCCGCGCGGTCGCCGCCGTCGCGGGGGCTGCCGCGAACGACACCTCCTCATGTTCGGTTGCACGGGCGTCTGCCTGGGTCTCCGTCTCCTCGCCGTCCGAACCCGCCTCTTCGGAAGCCGGTTCTCCTGCGACGCCCGCGAGCGGCTCGGGCGACCGGGGAGCGAACTCCCTCTCTCGCGGCGGTGCTTCCTTCTCGACTGCGGCGGGAATACTGTGCGCGCCCACTTCGGCAAGCGGCTCTTCACCCAGCGTATTTCCCACCGCCCCGCCCGTCGTGTCAGGCGCAGGGCACCTTTCCCCGGTGGCTGAGGCGGCCGACCGGGGCTCAGATGGAGTCCCGTCGGTCGACTGAAGCTCCTCAAGCCGGGCGTCGATGGCGACGATCGCCGCCTGCAGTCCGCTGAGCACGCCCGGATTGCTTGTCCCGGCAGACATCGTGACGAGCCGTGCGCGATCGGCCAGGGCTGCTTCGATCTCCTCACGGATCTTTGCCGCGCGAACGTCCGCCAGGAGCCGGTCCAGGTCGTCATGGCCCTGCTCGTCTGTCCAGCGGGTGTTGCCGTCCAGACCGAGAACCAATTCGGCTGTCTCGGCACGCCGACCGAACCAGGCGTCCAAAGCATCGGACACCTGGGCGTCCCTCGTGCCCAGGCCCCTGCGGATGTGCATCGCAAGGCTTTCCAGCCGGCCCGCCAGCGCCTTACCCTCCCTGCGCAGTCGATGCGCGGCGGCTACGAGCTGCTCGGCGAGGTCGTCGGGCACCGGGTTCTCCTTGTCGGCGAATTGGGATCGCGTGCTTCGCGGGACCTCTTGCGAGGGTGGGGCCGTGCCGGCCGGCCGTGTCCCCGCCTTGGCGTAGCGTCGGCGGGACTTCGGCGGCTCGGGCCACGGCGCTGGGGCGGCAGCGGCCTGCCAGAGGGTGTGCCAGTGCTCCAGAACGCCCTGACGTTCGGGCGGGTTCTCGTCGGTGAGCGCGTACCAGTGGAGGGTCAGACATGCCAGCGACGGCGGCAGGGCCGTGAACGTCGACTTCAGGCCCTCGACCTCCGCGTAAGAGAGGCCCTGCCCGGCGAAGCCGTGCTGACGAGCCATCTTGTCGGCCACCTCGTGTCCGACTTCGGAGATGCGCAGGAGCAGGTCCGCGGGAGCCTTGGCAACCCAGGAACGCATGCCTGAGGCGGTCGCGCGAGCCTGCTGTGTCGGTTCGCCCTGATATCGAAACGTGTGCCCATGGACGACCGCGAGGAAGGCCAGCAGGTGCTGCAGGGATTCTGGCGGTTGGCTGGAAAGCCAACGGCGGAGTTCGTGAGCTGGCGGCACGCCAAGCATCTTCACACGTTCTCCACTCCTCCGGCCAGGCGCATGCGCGAGGGAAATGGCAACTCGACGATGTCTCTCCAGCATGTGAACAACGAGATTGACTGGCCGTCCGACAGCAAGCCGGCACGTGGTGCGCTCCGCTCATGGACCTTCGCGTTCCAGCCACTCCGAGCAGGACCGAGCTGGTCGAACACTGAATGAGTAGCAGGTCGACCTCGGTGGCGGAGGAGAGATGCTCAAGCCAGAGAAGCGGTTGTCCCCCGTGTGTTCCCTCCCTGGGATGCCGCCCGGAGCCGGGTCGACGTGCGCGGGGAGGCGGGCTGTTCTAGCGTCGGAGGGAGGGGGCCGATGCTGCCGAGCCGGGGGCGTGGGGCCGGGGCCCCGGACGCTTCCGCCGCTCGGTGCCTTGAGCCCGCGAGTCCCCGACCGACCCCGGAGAGCAGGTGGCTCCCATGCGCACGTCGTCCCGTGCGGCCGGTCTTCTCACCGGTCTGACCCTCGCGCTCGGCGCGGTCTTCGCCGCTCCCGCCGCCCACGCGGACATCCCCGCGTGCACGACCATGGTCCAGCGGACGGGCGTCGCGGTCTCGGACGCCGTCCGAGCGGCGTGCACCCAGGGTGTGCACAACGACCTGCAGGGCTGTGTGGGTGCCCTCACCGGGGCCGGGGTGCCGGGCGCCTGACATCCGTCCGGCTCATGCCGTCCGGCTCATGCCGTCCGGCTCACGCGGGGAGATGCAGGCCTCACGCGGGGAGAGGCAGGCCGGGTGGTACCGGCGGGCAGGACATGTGGCCCGTCGGCCGCCCGACCTCAGTCGTCGGCGCTTTTGTGGGCCTTTCCCGGGGGCTTCGGGGTGCCGTGCGAGGGGTGGTGGGCGTGGTTGTCGCCGGGGTGGTGCGGGCCCTGTCCGTGGTGGGTGCCGCCGTGGTGGCGGGCGGGTGCCGGTCGGGTCGGGGCCGGTGAGCCGGACGAGGTCATGAGCCTGGAGAGGGGCTCGGCCAGCGGTCCGGTCGGCGGGGCCGGGGTGGGGCCGGCCTCGGGAGTCGCCGTGCTGGAGGGCCGGGGCGCGGTGGTCGGGTGCGCGGCGGCACGGTCGTCGGGGTTCCCGCTGGTGCCCTGGGCGAGGGCGAGGGTCGTTCCGATGGCCACGGAGACCGCGGCCAGGGCGGTCCCCACCGCCAGGCGGCGGTTGCGCCGGGTGCCGCGCAGCAGCCCGGGCCGGGTGGCCGCCACCTCCTCGGTCCGTACGAACGCGGCCTGCGTCCGTATGGACTCCTCCTCGTCCCCGGGAGCCGTACGAGGCGCCGGAGGCTTTACGGCGCCGATCGGCCCGCCGGTGCGGGGAGTTCCGGCGTCCAGGGAGGCGAGGGTCTTCGCGCACTGATCGGCGTCCGGGCGCGCCTCGGGGTCCAGGGCGGTCATCGCCCGCAGCAGGGCCGCCAGGTCCGAGGAGAGCCAGGCGGGGACGACGGGCGGGCGGTGGAGGCGGGCGACCGCGGCCTCCAACGGAGTTCCCTGGTACTCCAGTTCGCCCTTGAGGCACTCCAGCAGGACCAGGCCGAGCGCGTAGACGTCCGTGGCCGGTCCCACCCGCCTGCCCGTGACCTGCTCGGGCGCCAGATACGCGGCGGTGCCCGTGAGCACGTCCGGTGCGGTGTGGCGCGTGGCGTTCGCCAGGAGTGCGATGCCGAAGTCGGCGAGGTGGGGGGCGCCCGCCGTGTCGAGCAGGACGTTCGACGGTTTGACGTCGCGGTGCACGATGCCGGTGCGGTGGACGTGGGCGAGCGCTCGGGCGAGGGCGGTGCCCAGGTCGGCCACGCGCCGCCGGGGCAGGGCTCCGCACACCAGGAGGCTGCGCAGCGTGGGGCCGTCGACGAGTTGCATGACCAGGTAGGTCTGGTCGTCGTGGCGGCCGGCGTCGTAGACCGTGACCAGTCCGGGGTGCTGCAGGCGGGCGAGGAGAACGGCCTCCGAGGTGAGACGGTCCTCGGTGCGCGGGTCGGGGCCGGGCCGGAAGACCTTGACGGCCACGGGCCGCCGAAGGCGCGTGTCGACGGCCTCGTAGACGTCGGCCATGCCGCCCGATCCGATTCTGGCGCCCAACCGGTAGCGGCCGGAGAGGACTTGCGTGGGCCGTGGATCCGCCGGGACCGGCGCGGCGGTCGGCAGGGCTGCTGATCGGCGGGCCTTCATCTGGGTCTCCGTTGCTGTCACCGCGTACCGGACTCGGCCAAGGGCCTTGCTGCGACGCGGGTACCCCCGAGGCCGTGCCGGATGCCCGGAACGAGGTCGGGGCCTCTACGACGGCCAGTCCGAGCGGCCGCGCGGCACGCCGGCCACACCGAGGCCGGCCACATCCGGAAGGCCGCCCGGAGGGTCACTCCGCCCACCCTGAAGGCCGCTCCATCCGCCCGGAAGGAGCCCCGCCGGGCCCCAGCCCCTCTGCCAGGACCGAGGCCGCCCTACCCAAGGCCAAGTCCGCTCCGCCGGGTCATAGCTACCCTGCCGAGGCCAAGGCCGCCCCGCCGGGCCCAGCCGCTCCGCCGAAGCCGACGCCGCCCTGCCCGGGCCTCGGCCGCCCTGCCAGCGCTACGGCGCAGGGACGGCCGGTCGGGCCGGTCGGCAGCCGGGGGTGCAGACCCAGAGCCGGAACAGCAGCCCCCGGTGCCGCAGTTCGCACAGCACCCGGCCGCTCGCTCCCAGCGGCTCGGCGCAGACGGCGCAGTCCAGGGCCATCTGCTGGCGGGGGCGGAGCCGGGCGACGTCGGGGAGGAGCGGGTGCGCCGTGCCGGGGCCGTTCATCGGGCGCCCCTGGGCCGGGGCGGGGCGGCTCCGGGCCGGGCGGAGACCGGTGGGGCTAACGGTTCTCGTCCCGCGCCGGCATGTGGCCGTATGGCCGGAGCATCGTGGATGGACCCGTGGCCGCCGACCGGACCTGCCTGAACTGGTGTGCGGGAATGCGTCATTGATGTGATGCCTTCGGCGTCGCCGGCGTCGCTTCCTCGCGTCAACGGCGCGGCTGGGGACGGTCGGTCGGTCGTTTGCGGTCCTTCTGCGGGTGGGCGCCCCTCGCCGGCTGCTTGCCGGTCCGCGGCCCTTGCCCGCTCGTCGCCTCTTCGGCGGCCCCCTCGGGAGACTGCACCCGATGGCGCGGCATCGACCTCCGGGGCGGCCTGGTGAGGGTGATCTGCCGCACCACCTGCTGGAAGCAGGTCAGTGACGCGAAGGTCGGCAGGGCGGCGGTCGCGGCGCTGATGACGTTCCGCGGCGCCTGCGCGGCACAGAGCGTCATGGCGATGGCGGAGAAGGCCAGGAGGACGGACCAGGAGTGGAAGGCCCGGCGCCGGTACAGCGCCGCCCGGACGATGGACAGCGACGCCACCAGCCAGGGGCCGAAGACCAGCAGCGGCCACCAGGCGACCACGCTGCTGTGCGCGCGCGACGCCGCGACGAACCGCAGCGGGTCGTAGGCGATCAGGCCGCCGAAGGTGCTCACGGCGGACGCGATGACCGTCGCCAGCGCGGCGATGACATAGCTGGCGACGCGGATCCTGCTCGGGCGCTGCCGTTTCCTGACCTTGCGATGGCCGCGGGGCGCGGTCCTCACCGGCGCCAGCTCGGCGGTGAGTTCCACCAGGGCTTCGCGCGGGGTCTTCGTGCCCGGCAGGTCCGGGGCGTCGGGAGGGCCCGGGGCGACCGGAGCGCCCGGACCGGCGAGGTAGTCCTCGAAGTGGTCCTCATGACGTGCCGCCGGAATCTTCGGCTGCTGCTCGATGGCGTCGCGCAGCATGTAGGCCAGCTCTTCCGCGGGATCCCAGCTGGAGTCCGGGGGGACCAGGGGCGGTGAGAAGTCGTCGGCGGGCGCTCGGTGCCGCCCCCCGCCGCCCTGGTGGCCGTCCGGATATCCCTCCGGATACTCGACGGGGAAATCGGGATAATACCCGTACTCAGGAGACATGGGACGGTTCGATCATTCCGCCGATGCGCAACCGAATGCGATCCCCGAACTGACCCACCCTCTGGAAATACATCCCTCCCAGTAGGTGATCGCGTCCATGAACTGCTGGAGGATGTCCTCGGTCACCTCGAGCGTGACGGGAAGTCCACCCTTCATCAGGACTCCCTTTGTGGTATCCATGCCGGTCGCTGCAGGCAGGTAGGTGTAGGAACCCAGCCGCACGGGAGGACGCCCAGCAGTCGAGCAGGACGAATCTGGACCCGATCCCAGCAACCGCCCCGTCATTACCTTCGTCATGTTGTAACTAACGCCGCCATCCGGCGGCGGGTGCGCCGCGAACGGGTGAATAATTACTAACAATATCCGGCTCAATTATTGGCCACCTGGAGAAAATGGAAGAAAAGTTAATCCGAAGGGATGGGCCGCGGGACGGGCACCCGGCCGGCGCGACACACCCGGCGGACCGGAGTTCACTTCATTGCATGAGCGAGGGCAGGAAGACGTCCCGCCGGCGCACGCGCATGCTCCTGCGCCACGCCGACCAGCAGTGGCGTACCGCCACCCGCCGCTTCGAGGAGACCGGGCCCGGCCGGCTGTGGGGGCGGCTCTCGGCGGTGGACTTCTTCGGGCACTCCTTCCAGCTGGCCGCGCTCGCACTGCTGTGCTTCTTCCCCTTCCTGATCATCATCTCGGCGGCGGCGGGCCGGAACGCGGCCGTGGTCGTCGCCGGCTGGCTGGGGCTGAACCAGCAGGCCGCACAGGCCGTGGCGACGCTGTTCGCGCCGACGACGAACTCGTACCCCCTCACCGCGACGAGCGCCGTCCTGCTCCTGCTCGGGGCCGTGGCCGTGGCCGGCACCCTCCAGAGCTGGTACCGGATGCTGTTCGGCGTCCTTGTGAGCGGCTGGCGGAGCACCGCCTCCCAGCTCACCTGGCTCGCCGGGCTGTTCTCCTACGCGGCCGTGCAGGCCGCGCTCGGCAGGGCGGTCGGCGGGTGGCTGCTCCCCTGCCTGGTCGGCTTCTTCTGGGCCGTCGCCTTCTGGTGGGGAAGCATGTACGTGCTGCTCGCGGGAATCGTGCCGTGGCGCGTCCTCCTCCCCCCGGCCCTGGTCACCAGCGTGTGCTGGATCGGACTCGGGGCGTTCTCGGCCCGCTACTTCTCCGGGGCGATCGTGGCGAACGAGCAGAAGTACGGCCCCATCGGCGTCGTCATGGTCATCCTGTCGTGGCTGGTGGCGGTCGGCGTGGTGATCCATCTGGGAGCGATCGCGGGCCGCGTGCTGAGCCGGGCGGACAGTCGTACCGGGGCCGCGCCGCCGGAGGCCCCCGGACGCCCACCGGGACCGGGCGGCGACGAGAGATGAACGGGCGGCGGCCCCGGAGCGTGCAGCATGAAATCACATGACCTTCCGCAAAGGAGATTTCGATATCCGCGGGGTAGGGCGGTGCGAAATCGAGGCGATTCGCATGGGGTTCACCATGGGAATGCAAATTTCCGGCACGGAGTCGCCCGATACGGCCGGTCAGACAGGTGGAGAGGAGCCGGAAATACCTCGCGGACACGAAGTCGAATAGCTGCCGCCGAGTGAATCCGGGCGCCCGGTGGGTGGCGGCGGCCGGATGGGCGGGAAGGACTTCGGCGTACCGGACCAGCGACGGCGGAGAGCACCCGTATGCCGAAGTTCCTCATCCAGGCCAGCTACACGCCCGAGGGCGCCAAGGGCCTGCTCGCGGAGGGCGCGAGCGGCCGCCGCGCCGCCGTCGAGCAGGTCGTCGCGGGACTCGGCGGGACGGTCGAGGCCATGTACTACGGCTTCGGGGAGGACGACTTCGTGTGCATCCTCGACTTCCCCGACCCCGTGTCCATGGCCGCCGTCAGCCTCACGGTCAAGGCGAGCGGGGCGCTCCGCACCCGGGCCACTCCCCTGCTCACGGTCGAGGAGATCGACGAGGCCGCACGCCGGAAGGTCGCCTTCCGCGCTCCCGGCGCGTGAACGGGTGAGGGCCCGGCCCGGTCAGAGCAGGCCGAGGTCGCCGAGTTCCTTGTGCAGGTCGGCCCGTGGGTCCGCGGCGGAGCCCCCGGCGCCGCCGGACGCGGGCGGAGCGCCGGTCCGGGGGCGGCGGTCACGGAACAGCCAGGCCCCGGCCAGGCCCCCGGCGAGCCCGCCGAGGTGCGCGAGCCAGCTCACTCCCGGCGTGCCGGGCACGGCCACGGTGAGGAGGTAGGCGAAGGAGGCGCCCATGACGACGCCGAGCAGCGTGTCGATCAGGTGGCGGTCGAAGAGCCCGCGTACGACGACGTAGCCGAAGTAGCCGAAGATCAGGCCGCTGGCGCCGACCGTCTCCACGTCGCCCCGTTCGAGGAACCACACCGCGAGGCCGCTGGTCACCGCGATCAGCAGGGTCAGGCCGAGGAAGCGCGCCACGCCCCGGTAGGCGGCGAGGAAGCCGAAGACGAACAGCGGTCCGGAGTTGCTCTCGATGTGGGCCCAGCTCCAGTGCAGCAGCGGCGCGACGAGGATGTCCGGCAGCGTGCCGACGTCCCCGGACGTCACGCCGTGGTCCCGTGAAAGCGCGTAGTGGTCGGCGAAGTTGACCAGTTGCAGCAGCCAGACGGTCGCGAGGAAGCCGAACATCACGAAGAACGCCTTGCGCGCCTCCGCGATCATCTGTTCCGGACCGGTCGACGCGACGACGGCCCGGTCCCCGTCAGACCTGCTCATGGCACGTTCTCCTCCCCCTGTGGAACGCACCTGTGGAACGCGTCCGCACCACGGCGCACTGTATTGCCGCGGTACCGCGCGCGCACCCTACCGCGCAGGGGGAGGCCGGACGGCGCGCGTCGCCTTCTTTACGGATCCCTGACGTACCGTGCGCATCCAGCCAGCCCGGCCGGGTGTCCTCCTCGGTGTCCGGACCCCGGACGGAGACGTGTTGGAGATAAGGAGTGCCATGACAGGCACCGTCGTCGCAGTGGTGGTCGTGATCCTGCTCGCGCTGCTCGTGCTGAGGAGCGGCATGCGGGTCATCAACCAGGTGGAGCGCGGGGTCGTGTTCCGGTGGGGGAAGGCGCTGCCGGGTCACCGGGAGCCGGGCATCACCTTCCTGATCCCGTTCGCCGACCGGATGCGCAAGGTGAACGTGCAGACGATGACGATGCCCGTGCCGACCCAGGAGGGCATCACCAGGGACAACGTGTCGGTGAAGGTCGACGCGGTCGTCTACTTCCGGGTGGTCGACCCGGTGCGCGCGGCCATCGAGGTGCAGGACTACGTCTTCGCGGTCGGCCAGGTCGCCCAGTCGTCCCTGCGGTCCGTCATCGGCAAGAGCGACCTGGACGACCTGCTGAGCGACCGGGAGCGGCTGCACGAGGGTCTGGCCCTGATGATCGACAGCCCGGCCGCCGAGTGGGGCGTCCACGTCGATCGCGTCGAGATCAAGGACGTCCAGCTGCCCGAGTCGCTGAAGCGGTCCATGTCGCGGCAGGCCGAGGCGGAGCGGGAGCGGCGGGCCCGCGTCATCACCGCCGACGGCGAGTTCCAGGCCGCGCAGCAGCTCGCCAACGCCTCCAGGATCATGTCGGACTCGCCGGAGGCGATGCAGCTGCGGCTGCTGCAGACGGTCGTCGAGGTCGCCGCAGAGAAGAACTCCACGCTCGTCATGCCGTTCCCCGTCGAGCTGCTGCGCTACTTCGACCGGGCCGTGCAGAAGATCGACGCCGACCTCACGCCTCGGCAGCCGGCTCCGGCCGGGCCGCAGCAGACTCCGGCCGGGGCCGAGCAGGCTCCGGTGCCCGTCCCGCCGGTCCAGGTTCCGGCGCAGGAGAGCGGCGACCAGCACTAGCCAGGGCGAGCGTCACACACACCGAGCCCGCCGCCATCACCGTCATCCCGGCGGCGGGCGAGGTGAGTTGGGCCACCGCGCCGGCCAGGGACGCGCTCACCCCCTGCATGGTCAGCATGCCGGACGAGTGCAGGCCGAGGGCCTGGCCGGCGAGTTCGCCGGGGGTCAGGTCCATCAGCCGCTCCTGCTGCACGAGGCTCGCGCCGAAGCCCACGGAGGCGACCGTCACGCACACCGCCGCCACCGGCAGCGGCGGGTGCGCGCCGAACAGCAGGTACGGCGCCGCCAGCAGCAGCAACAGGGGCGTGGCCAGCCGGCGGCGCACCCCGGCCGGGAGCAGCCGGCCCACCGTCACGTCCCCGGCGAACATCCCGAACGCCCCGCAGGCGAACAGGGTGCCGGCTGCATGCGGGGCGTAGGACACGTACAGGGACTCGCAGCCGACGACCATGCCGTTGGGCAGCCACAGGCCCAGGTAGGTGAGGCGGCGCGGGCGGGACGACCACAGCAGGGCGTTGGTCCGCCAGGTCGCCGACGGGGAGGGGCGGCCCTCGCTCCGGGGCGCTCGGGCGGTCAGGCCGAGGCGCAGAACGAGCGCGGCCGCCAGGTACAGGGCCGCCGACAGCAGCAGGCAGACGCGCGCGGGGAGCGCGGCCAGCAGCGCGCCGCCGGTGGCGAATCCGGCGATCTGCGTGAGCCCGCCCATCATGTTGAACAGCGAACGCCCGGGCAGGTAGCCCTCCTTGGCGAGGACCTCGTTCAGCAGGCCCCAGCGGACCCCGCCGCCGAGGGAGGCCACGAGCCCCAGCACGAGGAGCAGGGCGAAGACCGCGCCGACCGGCAGTCCGGGCACCGCCTGGAGTGCCGTGCCGGCCGCGAAGGCCAGCGCGATCGCGGACAGGGCGGTGCGCGGCGGCAGCCGGTCGGCGCCGGAGAGCAGGAAGGTCGCGCCGAGCACCTGGGTGAGCGACGGGCCGAACATGCTCACCGCCGACAGCAGCGGGGATCCGGTGGCCCGGTAGACGAGGGTGCCGAGGGCGAGGCCGCCCACGGTCTGGGCGGCCGTCTGGGCGGCGGACCCGAGGAAGAGGGGCGTGAACTCCGGGGTGCGGAACTGGGACCGGTAGCTGGGCATGCCCGGAGTCTCGGGCGGGGCGGGCAGGGGCCGATATTGTTTCGCCGGGGTGCGAAAGGCCGTACGGCCGTGAGGGGGTGCCGGGGTGGGGTGGTGGCAGCTCAACGCGGACACCCTGGCCCGCAGCCGCTTCGTCGTCTCCCCGTTCGCCGAGACCTTCGCGAGCCTGCGGCTGCTGCATGTGGGGGACGCCGCGCATCCCGGTGAGCGGGAGTGGCTGCGCGCCCATCTGCCGGCCTACCGGGGGTGGCTGGCGGACGACCCCGTGACGGCGCGGCTGGTACGGGCCGGGCTCGGCCGGGAGTGGATCGCCGACTTCCTGACGCCCACACCCCGGGACGGCGAGCGGTTCGCCGACGCGGTCGCCAGGGTGCGGGCGACCGGCCCGGACGCGGCCCGCGCCCATCTGCGGACCTCCCTCGCCGGTCCGCTCCCGGCCGGGCTCGACCGGGACGACCTGCCCGAGCGGGCGGCCGTACTCCTGGAGCGGGTGTGGGAGGAGACCGTACGGCCGTCCTGGGAGCGGCGCCGGCGGGTGCTGGAGGCGGACGTGGTCGCGCGGACCGCGCAGGTGAGCCGGGGCGGCTGGGCGAGCGCGCTCGACGCCCTGCGGCCCGGGCGGACCCGCTGGCTCGGCGGGAACCGGCTGCAGATCAACCTCCACGAGTACCCGCCCCGCGAGATCTCCGGGGCCGAACTGGTCTTCGTGCCGGTGACCGTGCAGCGGGCCGGCTGGGTGGCCTGGGAGGACGGGCTGCGGTACGCGGCGGTCTACCCGTGCGCCGGCGCCCTCGCCGACCCGGCGGGCCGGCCCGTCCCGTCCGCCCTGGGCGCCCTGCTCGGCCCGGTCAGGGCCAGGATCCTGGTCCTCCTCGACTCCCCGCTGAGCACCACCCAGCTGACCGTCCTGACCGGCCGGCCCCTGGGCTCGGTGGGCCGCCATCTGAAGGTCCTCAGGGAGGCGGGCCTGGTGGACCGCGGGCGAGCGGGACGATCGGTGCTGTACGCCCGGACGGCTGCGGGGGACGTCCTGATCGGCGCGCCCGGCGGAGCGCATAGCATCCGATCCATGACAACTGCTGACCACAACGTGCTGAATGTCGAGATCGGGGCCCTCACCGGCGGCTCCGCGAACCTTGCCCAGTACGCCGGCAAGGCCGTGCTCATCGTGAACGTGGCCTCCAAGTGCGGCCTGACGCCGCAGTACACGGGCCTGGAGAAGCTCCAGGAGCGGTACGGCGACCAGGGCTTCACCGTCCTCGGCGTGCCCTGCAACCAGTTCCTCGGGCAGGAGCCCGGCACCGCCGAGGAGATCGCCGAGTTCTGCTCGGCGACGTACGGCGTGACCTTCCCGCTGACCGAGAAGGTCGAGGTGAACGGCGAGGGCCGGCACCCGCTGTACGAGCGGCTCGTCGGCCTCGCGGACGCCGAGGGGCACAGCGGGGACATCCGCTGGAACTTCGAGAAGTTCCTGATCGGCCGGGACGGCCGGGTCGTCGCCCGGTTCTCGCCGCAGACCGAGCCGGAGTCGGCCGAGGTCGTGGCGGCCGTCGAGGCCCAGCTCGGCTGACCGCCGGGCGGGGCTTGACCTTGTCCCTGGGGCAGGGACGAACGTCCTCCTCGCCGGGCGGAACGGGTCCGCCCGGTGACGGAGGATGGCATCGTGAACGAGGAGCTGCTGACCATCGGCGCCTTCGCCGCGCGGGCCCGCCTGTCGGCCAAGGCCCTGCGGCTGTACGACCGGCTCGGACTGCTGGTCCCGGCCCATGTCGACGAGGCGAGCGGCTACCGCTACTACCACGCGGGCCAGACCGAGCGCGCCCGCCTGGTGGCCCTGCTGCGGCAGCTGGACATGCCGCTCGCCCGGATCGCCGAGGTGGTCGGGGCCGAGGGCGCCGAGGCGGCCGAACGGCTCGCCCGCTACTGGGCGGACGTGGAGGCCCGGGTGGCCGGGCAGCGGACCCTCGCCGAGTACCTCCGTGGACGACTGTCGGGGAGGAGCTCCGAGATGTACGAGAAGTTCGCGATCGAAACCGTGGACGTGCCGGCGCAGGTCGTGATCACCGAGTCGCGGCACACGCTGGCGGGCGAGCTGCCCGCGTGGATCGGCGCGTCGCTGGGCCGGCTGGAGGCGGCCGCCCGGGAGTGCGGCGGGGTGACCGGGGCGCCGTTCGTGGTCTACCACGCCGAGGTGTCGATGGAGAGCGACGGGCCCGCCGAGTCCTGTGTCCCGGTGGCCGACGAGGCGGCGGCCCGCGCGTGGGCCGAACGCCACGGCCGTACCTGGGAGACCTCGGTCCGGGTGGAGCCGGCGGCACGGCTGGCCTACACCCGCATCACCAAGGCGCAGGTGGCCCATCCGCAGATCCTCGCCGCGTTCGAGGCGGTGGAGCAGTGGATGGCCCGGGAGGGGCTGGAGATGGCTGGACCTTGCCGGGAGGTCTACTTCGCGGACTGGGAGGCGGCGGGGGCCGGGGACCCGGTGTGCGACGTGGCGTTCCCGGTGCGGTAGCCGGGCGCGGCCGAGCCCTCTCGGCAAGGACGGCGTCTGGTCGAGAGGGCTCTTCTGGCGGTGCTTGTGCAGTTGTCGTCGGACGGGTGGTCCGCGGTCGTCCGACGGTCAGGCGGACGAGGGGCGGGGGAGAACCCCTTACGCCTTGACCGAGGCCACGAAGGCGTTCCACGCGCCGGCGGGGAAGGCCAGGACGGGGCCCTCGGTGACCTTGGAGTCGCGGACGGCGAGTTCGGCGGCGGTGGGCGACTTGACCTCGACGCAGGCGCCGTTGCCCGCGGAATAGGAAGACTTCATCCACGTCTCCGAAGCGCCCTGAATCAGTGCCATGTCCACTCCTGTTGCGAGTTGCGGTAGTGCGGTTCACGCCAACCTTGTCGTCTGATTGGCGTGATCGACGCTACCGGGCAACCGCCCCCGCCGGAGTAGCCGTTCACTCAACCGGATGGCATATTCCAGATGGGACTTCCACGGGAGCGCACCCACGGTGTACGATCGCGCGCCCTCTGTGTCGAATGCTCATTCCGCGTAGTCTTTCGCCACTCTGTCGATGAATTGCCGGGAAGCTTCCACATTGAGGGACTGCGCCCGCAGATGCTCGTACATCACGGCGTACTTCTGCACGTCCTGGGCCTTCTCCAGATAGAGGTCGCTGGTCACGCCCTCCAGGTAGACCACGCTGGAGTCGGCCGCGTCGGCGAACTCCAGGATCGCGTACTGGCCGTTGAGCCCCGGGTGCGCACCCACTTCGAACGGCAGCACCTGGACGGTGACGTGCGGCAGCTGGGACATCTCGATCAGGTGCTCCAACTGCTCCCGCATCACCAGCTTGCTGCCCACCTCCCGGCGCAGCGCCGCCTCGTCCAGCACGACCCACAGCCGGAGCGGGTTGTGGCCCGCGGTGATACGTTCCTGTCGGCGCATGCGCACCTGGACGCGCTTCTCGATCTCCGCGGTGGACGTCTCGGGCAACGCGCCCTGCACCAGAGCCTCGGCGTAGGCGCGGGTCTGCAACAGTCCGGTGACCAGCTGGGGTTCGTACACCCGCAGCGACTCGGCGTCGGTCTCCAGGCCGATGTACACGCTGTACGGGATGTCGCCGAAGGTGTGCCACCACCCCTGCTGCCGCGAGTCCCGGGCCATCTCCATCAGCGAGTCGACGATCCGCTGGTCCTCGACCTCGTAGACTCCGCACAGGTCGCGCACGTCGCGCTGGCTGATGCTCCGCCGGCCGTTCTCCAGGCGGCTGATCTTCGACTGCGACACGAGCAGCCGCTCGGCCACTTCCTCGGCCGTCATGCCCTTGAGCTCGCGGAGCCTGCGCAGCTCCTGGCCCAGCCGGCGCCGCCTGACGGTGGGATTGACATTGGACGCCACGGGACGTGCACCTCCGGCTGCCTGCCTGTTGCTTAACACTTTCCGTATCTGCTGTTCAGCAGACTGCCACCAAGGTGCTTTCTACCGCTGGGAAATGGTGGATATGCGGCGCGTACGCGTCAGTTCGCCGGAACGCGCCACCCGAGAGCGCGTTCCGGACGCAGTCGAGCGGTGCGGTGAGACCGACGGGGTCTCACCGCACCGCTCGGACCAGCGGCTCCCGAACCGGTTCCGTGGGGACCGGCGTTGTGACTCAGTGGGCCACGGCGCGCGCCATGGAGCCACGGCGCGGCTGCATCGGCACACCGCGCGCGGGTTCGGCGGCGGGCCGGCCTCCGGGCGCGGGCTGCCGGCCGGCCGCGGCCGGGCCGCGGCGCGGCTGCGCGACCGCGCCGTTCTGCACGTCCATGACGGCGTGCGCGACGAGCCCGCCCATAGGATCGTGCCGGATCAGGTCCCGCAGCCGGGACCGCGAGGACCTGCCCTCGTTGCCCGGGTACAGGTGCTTGCCGAGCCCGACGGCGTGCGCCAGGGCGGCGAGCGCCGCGGTCCGCGGGTCCGGCGGTACGCCGGTGCGGATCGCGGAGTCCAGCCGGGAACGGATCTCCCGGCTGATGGCGGTGTCCGTCGCCTGGTACCGCGTCGTCGGCAGCACCCCGCACATCTGTCCCGGCACCGCGGCGACCATGCCGCACCGCTCCAGATGCGAGAGGTAGATCTGGCGCAGCCCCAGCCGGGGTCCGCCGATCCAGTGGACGGCCCGCACGGGAGCGCCACGCCTTCGCAGCAACTCCAACGCGCAGTCCAGTGTTGGATCTCCTGTGGGCCGTGGCACCACCACGGCGATACGATCCCCGTCTGGGGCTATCCGTCCGGCCAGCGCCAGCTCCACTAGCTGCGCTCCGGCCAGACCGAGGTCGAGCGACTGCGGCTGCGCAGTGGTACCCGTGGCCGGGTCCAGTGCGAGCAGCAGAAGCTCCTCCGGAATTGTTCTGCGGCTCCTGCCCATCCATGCCTCCCCGCGTGGATGAATGACAGGGTGACCCCTCTCACATTGGTCTGTCGAGGGCGCGTGACCGGTTCGTAAGGGAACCGGTAGGTATGTCGTTCTCGTCTTTCGCGAGGGGCAAGCCCTCACACAGGACACTGGTACATGGTTCGGACAGGGCGCGCGCGTGGGCGTGCGGCGCATGGAGGAGGCATCGGTGGCGGGCGAGTCCCCCGACAAGTCGAAGCAGCGCGAGTCGTCGGCGGAACCGACGTCGGGGAGCGGGGGTTCGGTTCCCGAGGCGCGTGATCCGCGGCTCGCGGTGTCCCGCGAAAAGGATTCCCCGGGCGGCGTGGACACCGCGACGAAGATCCTCTCCATGCGGGACGCCGAGAAGCCGGCGGACGGCGGGGACCGGGCCGACGGCGGCTCCGACACCCCGGACGAGGACACCGCCCTCCGCAAGGCCGTCTCGGCCTGGGTCCGCGGAGCCGACGCGACTGCAAAGAAGACGGCGCCGACGGAACAGTCCGAGGACGCCGACCCCGAGGAGCCGGTGGAGGACGCGACGCCCAAGGCTGACGCCGACGCCGAGAACGCCGCGGACACGAAGGCCGACGCGGAGAGCGGCGCGGACTCCAAGGCGGGTGCGGACGCGGACGAGACGGCCGGGGCAGACGCCGAGCCGGAGGGCGATGCGAGCACCGAGGCGGCCGCGACGAACGACGCGGACGCGAAGGCGGAACCCAAGGCCGACGCCGACTCGAAGGCCGACGCCGACGTGAAGTCGGACGCGAGCACTGACGCCGAGTCCGACGCGGGCTCGGCGCAGGGCGCGGAGGCCGAGGCCGAGACCGACGCGGACACCGGGACCGGCGCGGGCGCGAAGACGGACGCCGACACTGACGCCAAGACCGGCGCGGGCGCGAAGGCCGACGCGAGCGCTGACGCCAAGGCCGATGCCGACGCGAGGACTGACGCCGACTCGAAGACTGACGCGGACGCGGACGCCGAGACCGGTGCCGACGCGAAGGCCGACGCCGGCTCGAAGGCCGACGCGGACGCCAAGGCCGACGCCGGTTCCAAGGCGGACGCGGACGCCGAAGGCGACGCGGACGCCGAAGGCGACGCCGACGCCGACGCGAAGGCCGACGCCCGTTCCAAGGCGGACGCGGGCGCGAAGGCCGGTGCGGACAAGGTTGTCGGGGCCGGTGAATTCGGCGCCGAGGCAGGGGCGGACGGTGACGAGCCGGAGGCCGCCGACGGCGAGGAGGACCCGCAGGGGCCACCCGCACCCCACGACGAGACCAGCACGAGTGGTGCGGATGGGGACGACGACGCCGACGACGGAGCCGAGGCGGGGGTCGATCAGCCGACCACCGTCTTCAAGGCCCTCCGCCCCAAGGCGCCGCAGGTCGACCAGCCCACGACCATGCTCAAGCTCGGCACTCCCAAGGCCCCCAAGGCTCCCGAGGCCCCCGAGTCGGACCCCGAGCGCACGAGCAGGTTCGTCGCGCTCAAGAACGACATGAAGCCGGCGCCGACGCCCCCGGACGTCACCGCCGCCGTCCCCCAGGTCGGCCCCGAGCGCACCACCCAGCAGCCCCTGCCCCCGAAGCCGCCGCTGGACCTGCTGGCGGAGCTGACGAACACGCCCCCGCCCCCGCAGACCCCGGTCCGCACGATCGTGCGCCGGGTCAAGATCTGGACCCCTCTGGTCCTGCTCCTGGTGATCGTCTTCGCGGTCGTGCAGACGTTCCGTCCGCTCCCCCAGCCCACCCTCGGCCTCACCGCGAAGGACTCGTACACCTTCGCCGGCGGCAAGGTGGACATCCCGTGGCCGTCCCAGGGGCAGGCCGCTCTCGACGTCCAGGGCATCGGCACCTTCGGCTCCTCCGGCGACCAGAAGCCCGTGCCGATCGCGAGCGTCGCCAAGGTCATGACGGCGTACATCATCCTGCACGACCACCCGCTGGCGAGCGGCGCCGCCGGCCCCAAGATAAAGATCGACAAGACCGCCGAGCAGCAGTCGGACGCGGGTCAGGAGTCCACGGTCCACGTCACCGCCGGTGACTCGATCACCCAGCGCGAGGCGCTGGAGAGCATCCTCATCGCCTCCGCCAACAACATCGCCCGGCTGCTGGCCCGCTGGGACGAGGGCTCGGAGAAGGCGTTCGTGGCGAAGATGAACACCACCGCCAAGGACCTCGGCATGACGAACACCACGTACACCGACCCCTCCGGTCTGACGAACACCACCGTCAGCACGGCCGTGGACCAGGTGAAGCTGGCCAAGGCCGCGATGACCCTGCCCGCCTTCCGCGAGGTCGCGGCGATGATGTCGTACAACGACTACAAGGGGGCCTACCACTCCAACTGGAACCACCTGGTCGGCCACAACAACGTCGTCGGCATCAAGACCGGCACCACCACCTCCGCCCTCGGCAACCTCGTCTTCGCGGCGAAGCAGCAGGTGGGCAGCGAGACCCGGACCGTCGTCGGCGCCGTGATCCGCCAGCCCGCCGACCCCTCCGACCACTCCATCCTCACGGGGGCGCTGAACGCCGCGGACAAGCTGATCCGCGCCGGTCAGGCCGCGCTGAAGCCGGCGACGATCCTGAAGCAGGGCGATGTCGTCGGGTACGTGGACGACGGCCTCGGCGGCCGCACCCCGGTGGTGGCCACCAAGGACGTCACGGCGGCCGGCTGGTCCGGTCTGAAGGTGAAGCTGTCCTTCGCCCCCGACGCGGTGCCGCACATCGCGAAGGCCGGCACCAAGGTCGGCACGCTCACCGTGGGTGACGGTTCGGCCGGTGCCGTGAGCGTTCCGGTGGCCCTGGAGAAGGATCTGGCCAAGCCCGGCTTCGCCGCGAAGCTCACGCGGCTGGGCTGATCGCACCGCTCCCGCCCCCTCCACGCACCCCGCCCACGGCGCCCCGCCCGGGAGCCCTGTGGCGGGGTGCGTGCTAGCGTCACGAATCGGGGCAGGTCGCCGGTCACGGGACAGGGCCGCGAACTGTACGGGAAACGGCCGGGAACACCGAGGGACGCGGCCGAGAACAGAAGACGGGACACGGGGAGTGCCTTCAGGTGGCCACAGCGGAGCCGACACGCGCCGACGACACCGAACCGGGCCCGGGATCCGGCCCGCGAATACGCCTGTCCGCGGCTGACACCGGCGGTACGGACGGTACGGACGGTCATCACGACAGCCGTGACGGCCGTGACAGCCGTGCCGCCCGCGCGGAGTCGGACGGGACCGGCACCCTCGCGCGTCTCCTCACCGCCGCCGAGCCCCTGCGGCGGCGGGTGCTCGTGCACCCCGTGCTGTCGTTCACCGCGCTCGCGGGCGTCCTGCACATCCTCTGGTTCTTCACGTTCGCGAACAGTGGCGGCGATCTCGCGGCGCAGGACGCCTGGGCCGAGTTCGTCGGCCGGCACCCGGACTCGGCGTACAACCTCGCCTGGTACGGGGGCATGCACCCGGTGTCGTACAGCGTGGTGTCGCCGTACCTGATGGCCGTCCTCGGCGTCCGTACGACGATGATGATCGCCGGAACGGTGTCGGCGGGCCTGCTCACCCTGGTCCTGATCCGCAGCCGGGCGGTGCGCAACCCCCTGTGGGCGTCCCTCGCCGGTGTCCTCGCGTTCCTGTGCAACGCGATCTCGGGTCGGGTGACCTTCGGGCTCGGCACGATGTTCGCGCTCGGCGCGGTCGCGGCCGTGTTCTGCTGGCCGTACCGGTGGCGGCACAAACGCTGGGCCAAGGCGGCGGTGGCCGCGCCGCTGGCCGGGCTGTCCACCATGGCCTCCCCCGTCTCGGGACTGTTCGTGGGCCTGGTGGCGGTCGCGTTGTTCCTGCAGAAGCGGCGGCCGGGAGCCTGGGCGCTGGGGCTCGCCCCGACGGTGGTCGTCGCCGCCTCGTACTTCCTCTTCCCGTTCTCCGGCACCCAGCCGATGACGATCGGCTCGGTGATACTGCCGCTGGCGTACGGGCTGCTGTGCTTCTACCTGGTGCCCAGGGAGTGGGTGACCGTCCGGCTCACGGCGGCCGTCTACAGCGTCGGCGTCGTCCTGGTCTGGCTGATCAACTCCCAGATCGGGTCGAACATCTCCCGGCTGCCGATGCTGTTCGCGGGTGCGACCCTGATCGCGGCGCTGCCGTTCAGCACGCCGAAGTCGCGCCGGTGGTACGCGACCGTGGTGGCGTTCCTGGGCTTCGTCGGCTGGATCGGCTTCAAGTCGGTGGACGACATCATCCACACGACCCCGGCCGCCTCCTGGGCCCGTGAGCTGGCCCCGCTGGTCAACCAGTTGCAGAAGGCCGGCGCCGAGAAGGGCCGCGTCGAGGTGGTCCCGGCGCGTTCGCACCGAGAGGCCTCGGCGCTGGCGCCGTACGTCAACCTGGCGCGCGGCTGGAACCGGCAGGCCGACATGGAGCGCAACCCGCTCTTCTACGACGACACGCTCAACTCGGCGAACTACCACGAGTGGCTCCAGCGGTGGGCCGTGCACTTCGTCGTCCTGCCCAGGGACAACCCGGACGGGGACGGCGGCGAGCGGGAGCGGGAGCTGCTCCGGCGCGGGATGCCGTATCTGACGCAGGTCTGGGGCGACGCCAACTGGCAGCTGTTCAGGGTCACCGACCCGACGCCGCTGGCCGAACCCGACGCCGTGGTGGACCGGGCCGATCAGGGCGAGATGACGCTGGACGTGCGCCGGGCCGGGCGGATCCTGATCCGGATCCCGTACTCGCCGTGGCTGAGCGTCGTCGACGAGCACGGCAAGAGCCTGAAGCCGCCGCAGCCGGTCCCGTCCGCTTCGTCCGGTGCGCCGAAGAAGTACCGGAACGTCAACGGGTGCCTCATGCCCACGCAGGAGGACACGGACGGGGACAAGTGGACGGTGCTGCTCGCCCCGAAGTCGGGCACGTACCGGCTGGCCGCGCCGTACCAGCTGCCCCGCGGAACGCCGTGCCCCGACGAGCTGAAGTGAGGGCTCAGGTCCCGCGCAGTTCGGTGACGTACCGGTCCGTGCCCGGTACCGTCGGGACGAACGGCGCCACCAGCTCCACCCGGCCCAGCCCCGAGCCCGAGACGTCCGCGTCCAGCCCCGTGAAGTGCGGCTCCCAGCACTCCCGCGGGTCCGCCTCCAGGAACCACAGCAGGGTGACCCGGGTGTCCACGCCCTCCACCTGCTTGACGTAGGTCATGCGGTCGCCGGGCAGGGGCGTGGGCCGGAAGACCGTGACCATGGCCGCCGGGGAGCCCGCGAGGCGGCGGGGCAGGTGCCGGGCGGCCAGCCACTCCAGCAGCTCGGCCCGCTGCTGCGGGGAGTCGGCGTCGATCACTTGCAGGACCAGCCCGGTGTACGGGTGGTCCAGGGCGTGGAAGTCCCTCGGGCCCGCGGCGCCGTCCCGGTAGACCGTGGTCTCGTGGTCCTGGAAGGCCGTGAAGACGTGGGTGCGGTCCTGGTAGACGCGGGCGTCCCGGTTCAGGCGCCGGTTGATGGCGACCGTCCACCTCATGTGGTCGCCGTAGCGGCCGGCGGTGATCCAGTACGTGGAGAGGTAGCAGCCGGTGGTGACCGGCTGGGCGACGGCCGACTTCTCCGGGTAGCGCAGGAGCTGCAGCTCGCGGGTCGCGACCCAGCGGCGGCCCGCGTACATCCAGGGCATGGCCATGGCGCCGGCGTAGTAGTGGTCGTCCTCGTACCAACGGTTGTACGCGTACTCGTGGCCGGGATGCGGCTCGACCATGGTGATCAGGGCGTGGCCGGGGCGGACGCCGTACGGGCCGACGGCGGCCAGTTCGGTGTACCGCTCGCTGTGGGTGTCCTCGCTCATGCGGCTCCCCTTCCGTCCTCCTGCGGTCGCCCATACTCTGACGCCCCGTCAGATGAAGCGCCATACCAGGGAGGCACCGATGTCGTTGCTCACCGGCAGGACCGTGGTCGTCTCGGGGGTCGGGGCCGGGCTCGGCCACCAGGTCGCGGCGGCCGTCGTGAAGGACGGCGGGAACGCGGTGCTCGGGGCGCGCACCGAGGAGAACCTCGCCAAGAGCGCGGCCGAGATCGACCCGCGGGGCGGGCGCACCGCCTACCGGGCGACGGACATCACCGACGAGGGGCAGTGCGAGCGGCTCGCCGCGCTGGCGCGGGAGCGGTTCGGCGGGATCGACGCCGTGGTGCACGTGGCGGCCTGGGACTCGTACTTCGGTGGAATCGAGGACGCGGACTTCGCGACCTGGCAGTCGGTCGTCGACGTGAACCTGCTCGGGACCCTGCGGATGACCCGGGCCTGTCTGCCGGCACTGAAGGAGGGCGGTGGCGGTTCGGTGGTGTTCGTCGGGACCCAGTCGGCCGTCGCCGCGCCCTCGCAGGTGCGGCAGGCGGCGTACGCGGCCTCGAAGGGGGCGCTGACCAGCGCGATGTACTCGCTGGCGCGGGAGCTCGGGCCGTACCGGGTGCGCGTCAACACGGTGCTGCCGGGCTGGATGTGGGGGCCGCCGGTGCAGGCGTACGTGCGGTTCACCGCCCAGACGGAGGGGGTGCCGGAGGCCGAGGTGCTGGCGCGGCTGACCGAGCGGATGGCGTTGCCGGAGCTGGCCACCGACGGGGACGTGGCGGACGCGGCGGTGTTCCTGTGCTCGGACCGGGCGCGGGCCGTCACCGGGCAGTCCTTGCTGGTCAACGCGGGTGAGCTGATGCGCTGACCGAACTCGGCCCACTCGCCGAGTGGTTCACATCGATGAACGGTGGTCATCCAGGCGAACATCTTTACCGTGACTTGACCTAGCGGTCGCTTGTCGTGTTCATGTACGCAGACCCACGATCGGGCACATGAACAGTCTCGACTGGGCCGTACGCGTCGGCTACTTCGGTGTGATGGTCGCGATCGGCGTCTGGTCGCACAGGCGCGTGGACGACGTCTCCGACTTCTTCACGGCCGGCGGCCGGATGCCCTGGCGGCTCTCCGGCATCTCGCACCACGGGACGCCGCGGCGGCCGTGCCGGCGCCTTCCGGTGCCGGGGACGACCTGGTGGGAGCGCCGTAGGGGCCCCGCCGGAGTCGGGTTCGCGCGGTTCCCCGCGCTCCGTGCGGGGCTCAGGCCCGTGGGTACCTCGCCAGCCAGCCCGGCGACGAGCCGGCCGGGCCGTGCAGGGCGGGGCCCTGGGTCATCTCCATCGAGAAGTCGTCGGCCAGTTCCAGGACCGTGGGGCGGCCCTCCAGTTCGGCCAGCCAGGCCGGGGGGAGGGCCGTCTCGCCGTGCAGGGCGCCGAGCAGGCCCCCGGTGAGGGCGCCGGCCGCGGCCGAAGGGCCGCTCTGGTTCACCGCCAGGCACAGCCCGTGCCGCACGTCCTCCCCCACCAGCGCGCAGTACACGGAGGCGGCCAGCAGCCCGTCCGCCGTGCCGTCCCCGGCCAGCTCCTCCACCCGCGAGGGGCCGGGCATCCCCTGCCGCACCGCGCCGAGGGCGTGCTGCAGGGCGTCGGAGACGGGCTGGTGGCCGGGACGGGCGGCGAGCAGGGCGAGGGCCCGCTGCACCGCGCCGTCGAGGCTCTCCCCGCGGGCCAGGCCGTGCACGATCACGGCGTACGCGCCCGCCGACAGATAGGCGATGGGATGCCCGTGGGTCTGGGCGGCGCACTCCACCGCCAGCTGGATGACGAGCTGCGGCTCCCAGCCGACGAGCAGCCCGAAGGGCGCCGAGCGGGCGACGGCCTCCGGCCCCAGCTCTCCCGGGTTCTTCGGGGTCTCCAGCGTGCCCATGGTCTCGTCGCCGAACCCGGCGAGCAGCGCCCGGCTCGGGTCGCGGCGGGCGTAGAGCCACTCCTCGCGGGCCAGCCAGCCGTCGTCCTTGCGGCGTTCGTCCGGGCCCCAGTCCCGCTGGGTGGCCGCCCACCGCAGATAGGCGCGGTGCAGATCGGTGGGCGGGTGCCAGGCGCCGGTGTCGCGGCGCACCTGGGCCCGGATCAGCCCGTCCACGGTGAACAGGGTCAGCTGGGTGTGGTGGGTGACCGTGCCGCGCCTCCCCTGCCCGAAGGCCAGGTCGAGAAGCCCCTCCGGGCCGTACGCGGCGCGGATCTCCTCCAGGGACAGCGGGTCGGCCGGACCGCCCAGCGCGTCGCCGACGGCGGACCCGAGGAGGGTGCCGCGCACCCTGCTGCGGAAGTCCTGCTGCTCGGCACGGCCCCAGACGGGGCCGGCTGTCGCACTCATCGTGACCTCCTCACGGCACCGTCCGCCCGTACGACGTTCAGCACTGTAATCGACCAGGAACGGGCCGTTCAGATGGGCAAACCATCATCCAGCGGTCATTTCCGCCCACCTCCCCTGGAGGTCACGGCCCACGTCCGCGCCCGCCTCGGCGTGGGCAAGGTCGTCCTCCTCGCCAACAGCTTCGGCACCGTCGTGGGCCTCCGGCTGGCCCGCAACCACCCGGAGCTGTACTCGGCGTACGTCGGCACGGACCAGAACATCGTGGGCGGCGGGGACGCCTCCGCCCACGAGGCGCTGCTGGGCCGCCTCGCGAAGGCGGGCAGGAAGAAGCAGCTGGCGCGGATGACGGCCCTGGGTCCGGACCGGACCTCCTGGTCGGCGCACGAGTGGGCGCAGTACGCGAAGACCGTGGTCACGACCGACCCGCTGACCTACGACACCATGAAGACGGTGATCGTCCGCTCCCTGTGGTTCTCGCCCGCGCACACCCTGCGCGACCTGCGTTCGTACCTGAAGGCGCAGGCCTTCTCGGAGCAGCTGGGCCCCCAGGCGACGTCCATCGACGAGTACGCGGAGGGCACCGACTTCCGCCTCCCCTTCTCGTCTTCCAGGGCGACAGCGACGTGCTGACCCCGCCGGAGCCGGCCCGCCGCTTCCACGAGGCGGTCACCGCCCCGGTGAAGGGCTTCGCGCTCGTCCCGGGGGCGAGCCACTTCGCGGCCTTCCGCCACCCGGACCTCTTCCTGGGGCCTGCTGCTGACCGGGGTGCGGCCGGTGGTGACGCGGTAGCCGACGGATTCTGGCTCAATGCGCATGCAGGAAGGCCGAGTTCGTCGGGGAGAATTCGGCCATGAACACCACCCCCACGCGTCACTCGAGCCTCAGACTCGCCGCCGGTGTGCTGACCGGCATACTCGCCCTCTACATCGCCCTGGTCGCCCTCGGGAACATCACGGACTTCGGGACCAACCAGCAGTTCGTGCGGCACGTACTGGCGATGGACACGACGTTCCAGGACCACGACCTGATGTGGCGGGCCATCACCGGAACCGGCCTGCAGGACACCGCCTACGTGGCGATCATCGCCTGGGAGACGGTGGCGGCCCTGGTACTGATCTGGGGGACCTGCCTCTGGGCGCGGCGCAGGGACGAGTCCGCCCGGCGCTGGTCCACCTACGGCCTGCTGATGCTGGTGCTGCTCTTCGGCGCCGGGTTCATCGCGATCGGCGGTGAGTGGTTCGCGATGTGGCAGTCGAAGACGTGGAACGGACTGGACGCGGCGACCCGGGTCTTCCTGCTCAGCGGGGTGGCGCTGATCGTCAACCAGCTGCCGGCCCGGCGCGACGACGCTATCTGACGACCGTCACCCGCGTGTTCGTGTCACCGAAGCCCCACAGCGCGGCGCCGTCCTCCTTGTGCATGCGTATGCCGCCCAGCTTCTGGCCGTTGGCCGGGGGCGGCGAGGCGCCGTCGAGGGCGTTGGAGAAGGCTATGTTCACGCCGTCGACCTTGGTGAAGTACATGACGTGCTCGATCTCGACGCCGTCCGAGCCCTTCAGGGACTGCGTGCGCAGCGTGACCGAGTAGCGGCCGGGCTGCGGGCTCACCGTGCCCGGCCACACCGTGAACGTGCGGGACGCCCTGCCGGTCGCGTCGACCAGCCACACGCGCTTCTCGCCGAGCGAGTACACGACCCGCCGGCCCGTGCCGGACGCGTCCGGCAGGGCGGGCGCGGCCGGCGCCTTCGGTGTCGCGGTCGCGTGCGCGCCCGCCGACGCCGAGGCGCTGGGCTTCGCCACGGCGGCCGCGGGATGCGACCCGTGGTCCGCCTGTACGGCGAGGAAGACGACGGCCGCGGTCGCCCCCACCGTCAGTCCGGTGACCCAGGCCCACGAGGGCAGTCCGGCAGCCACGGGTACGCATCTCCTCCGCTACGGGGCCCCGTCTCGGGCCGGGGGTCGGATCATCGTACTCAGTCCAGCACGGGCAGCAGATCCGGCAGGTGCCCGTCGGACTCCTCGGCCGCGCGCCGCCGCTCCTCGGGGACCTCGCCGTAGGTCGTGGTGCGGGGTTTCGCCGGGCGGCCTGCCGCCTCCGCCACCGCCACCAGGTCCCGTACGGACTTGTAGGAGCCGTAGGAGGACCCCGCCATGCGCGAGATCGTCTCCTCCATGAGGGTGCCGCCCAGGTCGTTCGCGCCGGAGCGGAGCATCTCCGCCGCCCCCTCGGTGCCCAGTTTGACCCAGCTCGTCTGGATGTTCGTGATGTAAGGGTGCAGCAGCAGTCGGGCCATCGCCGTCACCGCCCTGTTGTCCCGCACGGACGGGCCGGGCCGGGCGATGCCCGCCAGGTACACCGGCGCGTTGGTGTGGATGAACGGGAGCGTCACGAACTCCGTGAAGCCGCCGGTCTCGCGCTGGATGCCGGCGAGCGTGCGCAGATGGCCGAGCCAGTGGCGGGGCTGGTCGACATGGCCGTACATCATCGTGGAGGACGAGCGGATGCCCAGCTCGTGGGCCGCCTTGACCACCTCGATCCAGGTGGCCGCGGGCAGCTTGCCCTTGGTCAGCACCCAGCGGACCTCGTCGTCCAGGATCTCGGCCGCCGTACCGGGGATGGTGTCCAGGCCGGCCTCCTTGGCGGCCGACAGCCACTCGCGGACCGACATGCCGGTGCGGGTGGCGCCGTTCACCACCTCCATCGGCGAGAAGGCGTGGACGTGCATGCCGGGGACGCGTTCCTTGACCGCCCTCGCGATGTCGAAGTAGGCCGTGCCGGGCAGGTCGGGGTGGATGCCGCCCTGCATGCACACCTCCACCGCGCCCACGTCCCACGCCTGCTGGGCGCGGTCGGCCACCTGCTCCAGGGAGAGCGTGTACGCGTCGGCGTCGGTCCTGCGCTGGGCGAAGGCGCAGAAGCGGCAGCCGGTGTAGCAGACGTTGGTGAAGTTGATGTTGCGGGTGACGATGTACGTCACGTCGTCGCCGACCACCGAGCGGCGCACGTCGTCGGCCACCCGGCACAGCGCGTCCAGCGCCGGGCCGTCCGCGTGCAGCAGGGCGAGGGCCTCGGCGTCGGTCAGCCGGGTGGGGTCGTCGGCCGCCGTGCGCAGTGCCTGGCGGACGTCGGTGTCGATGCGCTCCGGAGCCATGCCGGGGACGGCCGCCTCGCGCAGGGCCTCCCAGTCGCCGTACACCTCGTCGAAGTCGTCGCGCCGGTCGGCGCTGCGGCCGTCGGTGTCGATCGTGCGGTGCAGGTCGGTGCGGCCGCTCGGCACGAAGGCCTCCTCCGGCTCCTGCCACGGGCGGCCCTCGACGGCCGCGTCCGGGAGGGCGAGGCCCGTGTCCGGGTCGGCCAGCGCGCTCACGTGCGGGCGCAGCCGCGGGTCCAGCCACGGCTCACCGCGCGTCACGAACTCCGGGTAGACACAGAGGCGTTCCCGCAACCGGAAGCCGGCCGCCGCGGACCTCGCCGCCAGCTCCTCGATCTGCGGCCAGGGGCGTTCGGGGTTGACGTGGTCGATGGTCAGGGGCGACACCCCGCCCCAGTCGTCGATGCCGGCGCCGATCAGCCGCTCGTACTCGGAGTCGACCAGGTTCGGCGGGGCCTGGAGGCAGGCGCTCGGGCCCATGATGTGCCGGGCGACGGCCACCGTGGCGACCAGGTCGTCGAGTTCGGCGTCCGGCATGCCGCGCATCGCCGTGTCCGGTTTGGCGCGGAAGTTCTGGACGATCAGCTCCTGGATGCCGTGGTAGGCCCGGGAGACCTTGCGCAGGGCGAACAGGGACTCCGCGCGCTCCTCGTACGTCTCGCCGATGCCCATCAGCAGGCCGGAGGTGAAGGGGACCGAGGAGCGGCCCGCGTCCTCCAACACCCTGAGCCGGACGGCCGGTTCCTTGTCCGGGGAGCCGTGGTGCGGGCCGCCCGGCTCGGACCACAGGCGGGTCGCGGTCGTCTCCAGCATCATGCCCATGCTGGGCGCCACGGGCTTCAGCCGCTGGAAGTCCGTCCACGTCATCACGCCCGGGTTGAGGTGGGGCAGCAGGCCCGTCTCCTCCAGGATGCGGATGGAGACGGCGCGGACGTAGGCGATGGTGTCGTCGTAGCCGTGCGCGTCCAGCCACTCGCGCGCCTCGGGCCAGCGGTCCTCGGGCTTGTCGCCGAGGGTGATCAGGGCTTCCTTGCAGCCGAGGGCGGCGCCCTTGCGGGCGATGTCCAGGACCTCGTCCGGGGACATGAACATCCCGTGCCCGGCGCGGCGCAGCTTGCCCGGGACGGTGACGAAGGTGCAGTAGTGGCACTTGTCCCGGCACAGCCGGGTGAGGGGGACGAAGACGCTCTTCGAGTAGGTGATGACACCGGGCCTGCCCGCCGCCTCCAGGCCGGCGTCCCGCACCCGCGCGGCGGACGCGGCGAGGTCGGTCAGGGCCTCGCCGCGGGCCTGGAGCAGCACCGCCGCCTCGGCGACGTCGAGGGCGACGCCGTCCCTGGCACGTTTGAGGGCGCGACGCATGGAGTTCTCGGTCGGGCCGGTTCCGGAGGTCGCGGAAGTCGTCATCCTCTGAGCATACGTAGGGACTCCGGCGCTCCGGCGGGGCCAGGGGGGGCGTGCGGTGCGCGGGCCGGACGGGTCCGGCTACAGGTACGCGGCGTACTCGTCCAGCGTCCGCAGCACCTCCCGCTCCCCGGCCGACGGCAGCTGCACCACCGTCTCCTCGATGCCCAGTTCGGCGTAGTGGGCGAGCTTGCCGGGGCTGGGCAGGACGGCGTACGGGACCACCTGGAGGGCGGCCGGGTCGCGGCCGGCGTCCGCCCAGACGGATCGCAGCGCGGGCAGGGACTCACCGAGGCCCCGGCCGCCGATCGGCAGCCAGCCGTCGGCGAACTCGGCGATGTGCGCGAACAGTTTCGGCCCGGCGGCACCGCCGACGAGGGTGCGCGGACCGGCCACCGGCCCCCGCGGCTTCCGCACCGGCTTGGGGTGGGCGAAGCTGGCCCGCACACGGGCGAACCCGCCTTCGTAGGCGGTCGGTTCCCCGGCCCACAGCGCCTGCATCAGGCGCACCCGGTCGCGGACCAGTTCCCGCCGGGTGCGCCACCTGACCCCGTGGTCGGCGGCCTCCTCGACGTTCCAGCCGTAGCCGAGGCCGAGGGTGAGGCGGCCGCCGGAGAGGTGGTCCAGGGTGGCGATCTGCTTGGCCAGGGCGATCGGGTCGTGCTGGGCGACCAGCGTGACACCGGTGCCGAGCGCGAGCCGCTCGGTGACGGCGGCGGCCTGGCCGAGGGCGACGAAGGGGTCGAGGGTGCGGCCGTACTCGGGCGGCAGGTCGCCGCCGAGTGGGTACGGCGTGGTCCGCTCGACCGGGATGTGGGTGTGTTCGGGCAGGTAGAGCCCGGCGTAGCCGCGCTGTTCGAGTTCGCGGGCGAGACGCACGGGGGTGACGGTCTCGTCGGTGAGGAAGATCGTGACGGCGATGCGCATGGGCCATCTGTAGCGGCGGCGGGTCCAACTGTCCACGCCGACCGGGATTCCGGTGCACAGGGGGGTGCCGACGGCCGGGTGTGGCCTGTGTCGCGGTTCCCGGCGCCGCTCCGGGACGCCTACCGTGGGGGGCGTGACGACCATCCGCGGCACACTGCCTCCGGGCTCTCCGGACTACGTCTACGTACCCGTCGAAGTACCGGCGGGAACCGCCGGACTGAAGGTCTCCTACACCTACGACAGGCCCGCCGTGCCGCCCGGCACCGCCGGCAACGCCCTCGACATCGGGCTGTTCGACGAGCGCGGCACCGAGCTGGGCGGCCGGGGTTTCCGGGGCTGGTCGGGGGGCGCGCGCACGGAGTTCTTCGTACGCGCCGACGACGCGACGCCCGGGTACCTGCCCGGCCCGCTGAACCCCGGCACCTGGCACGTCGCGCTCGGCCCGTACACGGTGGCGCCGCAGGGGCTGTCGTACGAGCTGACGGTCACGCTGACACCGGGGGAGCCCGGCGAGACCCCGGCGCCGGTGTATCCGCCGCCGCGGGCCCGGGGGCGGGGCCGGGCCTGGTACCGGGGCGACTGCCATCTGCACTCCTGGCACTCCGACGGCCGCCGCACCCCGGGCGAGATCGCGGCGCTGGCCCGGGCGGCCGGGCTGGACTTCATCAACAGCTCGGAGCACAACACCAGTTCCGCGCACCCGCACTGGGCGGACGCGGCGGGCGAGGACCTGCTGGTGCTGCTCGGCGAGGAGGTCACCACCAGGAACGGCCACGTGCTGGCCGTCGGCACCGACCCGGGCACCTTCGTGGACTGGCGCTACCGGGCCCGGGACCACCAGTGGGCCCGGTTCGCCCGGCGGATCCGCGAGGCCGGCGGCCTGGTCGTACCGGCGCATCCGCACGCCACCTGCGTGGGCTGCGCCTGGAAGTCCGGGTACCTGGAGGCGGACGCGGTCGAGGTGTGGAACGGGCCCTGGACCCCGGACGACGAGGTGACGCTGGCCGCGTGGGACGCGCAGCTCGTCGCCTCGGTGCGCGGGGAGCGGGGGTGGCTGCCCGCCATGGGCGACTCCGACGCCCACCGGGACCCGGACGCGGTCGGCCTGCCGCAGACCGTCGTCCTGGCCGAGGACCTGACCCGGGAGGCGGTCCTGGCGGGCCTGCGGGCCGGCCGGTCCTACGTCGCCGAGTCCCGGCACGTCTCCCTGTCCTTCACGGCGAGCGCCGAGGGCGGCGGGCGGGCCGGCATCGGCGAGCGGCTCGCGGTGGACTCCGGTACCCCGGTGACCGTCCGGCTGGAGGTCGAGGGCGGCCCGCGCTGCTCGGTCCGCTTCGTGACCGACCAGGGCGTGCTGTTCACCGGCGACCCGCTGCCGGTGTCGGGCACGGGCGCCGCCGAGTGGCGCACGACGGCGGCCTACGCGGCTTACGTCCGGGCCGAGTTGCGGCACGAGACGGCGCTCGGCCCGGTGCCCGGCGCGATGGCCGCGTTCACCAATCCGGTCTTCCTCGGGGCTACTTGATCTGTTCCGCGGCCCACTCGGCCCACTCCTGGCGCATCGCGTTGAAGCGCAGGCCGTACTCCAGGGCGATCCGGCCGTAGACGGCGAGGTTGTCGTCGTCCCAGTCGACGGCGTCGGTGAGCTGCCGCAGCTGCTCGTGCCCCTCCCGGGACATCTCGATCAGCCCGGTCAGGTACGCGCGCGCCTGCTCGGGCCGCAGCACGCCGAGGAAGAAGACGCGCAGCAGGATGTCGCTGCGGGTGTTGCGCTGGGGCCTGGTCTCGGTCAGCCAGTGGCGCAGCTCGTCCATGCCCTCGTCGGTGAGCGCGTACTCCTTGCGTCCGCGCGGCCCCTCGGCGCTCACCGTGATCAGCCCGGAGCCCGCCAGCTTGGTCAGCTCGGTGTAGATCTGGCTCTGGGTGGCGGGCCAGACGTTGGCCAGCGAGGTGTCGAACGTCTTCAGCAGGTCGTAGCCGCTGGCGGAACGCTCGGACAGCAGGCCGAGCAGTGCGTGTCTGAGGCTCATGCCCTCCACTCTACATTCCACAGTTGACATGTCACGACACCACCTTCTACTTTTGACATGTCGAGACAGGAACTCGACGCCCGGCCCAGACCAGACCACACCTTCGGGGGACCCCGTGTCGTACCTGCGCTCGTTCTTGCCGTGGATCGTCTTCGCCGTCATCCCCTCGGGTGACTGGCAGTGGGGCGCCCTCGCCGCCCTGGTGCTGTCCGTGGGGATCATCGCCCAGGAGAGGCGGGGCGGCGCCGGCTTCGACGCGCTGATCATCGAGGCCGGTTCGGCGGTCTTCTTCGCGGCCCTCACCGCGATCGCCTTCGCCGACCCGCACTCCGGCGTGCACGACTACTCCGCGGCCCTCTCCTCCGGCACCCTCGCCGTCATCGCCGGCGTCTCGCTGGCCATCGGGCGGCCGTTCACCCTGGGCATCGCCAAGCGGACGACACCGCGCGAGTACTGGGGCCTGAAGCCGTTCATCCGGACCAACGTGATCATCACCGCCGTCTGGACCGCCGCCTTCGCCGTGAGCGCCGTCGCCCTCGCGCTGCTGGACCACACCGGCGGCGCCCACGCGACACCCGCCACCGTCGTCCAGATCGCCGGCTTCGTGGTGCCGATGGTCTTCACCGTCCGCTACGTCGCCCGCGTCCAGGCGAAGGCCCGCGCCGCCGGGCAGGTGGCCCGATGACCACCGCGCCCAGGCACCTCACCGGGAACCACGCCCCGGTCGCCGAGGAACTCACCGCGCACGACCTGCCGGTGACCGGCACGGTCCCGCCGGAGCTGACCGGCTGGTACCTGCGCAACGGCCCGAACCCGGCCGACGCCGCCTCAGGACACTGGTTCTTCGGCGACGGCATGGTCCACGGCGTCCGCATGGAGGGCGGACGCGCCGCCTCCTACCGCAACCGCTGGGTGCGTACCACCCGGTTCACCGACCAGGCGCCGCCGTACGGCGACCGGGGCGACCGGGACCTCGCCGCCGGACCGGCCGACACCCACGTCGTCCGGCACGCCGGCCGCACCTCCGGGGAGGCGGCGTTCGCCCCCGCCGACGAGACCCCGGGCGGCCCGGGCCGGCTGCTGACGTACGTGCACGACGCCGCCACCGACCGCAGCGACCTCGTCGTCCTGGACGCCGGCGACCTCGCCGCGCCCCCGGTCGCCACCGTGCACCTCCCGGCCCGGGTGCCCTTCGGCTTCCACGGCAATCGGCTCGCCGACCGGGACGGCTAGGAGCCCCTCCGCCTCCCCCGTTTGCGGGGGATCCCGATCGCGGGGGAGGCTGACCCGCGTCGGGTGCCCGCCCGTTCGCACCGCGGGGGCTCTCCGCGCGGCGGGCGCGTGGGCCGCGGCGGGCGTCGCACCGGGAGAGAGCAGGAGACATGTCAGGCGCAGACCGCAAGCACCGCATCGTGACCCGCTTCCAGCGGCACCTCGCCAATCCGCTGATCAGGCACCTGCCGTTCCAGACGCTCCTGGAGACCACCGGCCGCACCTCCGGGCTGCCCCGGCGGACCCCGGTGGGCGGCCGCCGGGTCGGGGACGCCTTCTGGCTCGTGTCGGAGTTCGGCCCGCGGTCCCAGTACGTGCGCAACATCCAGGCCGACCCGCGCGTCCGCGTCCGTGTCGCCGGCCGCTGGTACCGCGGCACCGCCCGCCTCCTGCCCGACGACGACCCGGTCGCCCGGCTGCGCTCCCTGCCCCGCCTCAACAGCACGGCGGTGCGGGTGCTCGGCACGGACCTGCTGACGGTACGGGTCGACCTGGAGCGGTGAGGGGCCGCCCGGGCGGGTCTGCGACACTGCGCGCGTGAAGCTCACCACCGCGCCCCCGGCCGTCGAACCCGCCCGCGACTTCCCGGAGTTGGCGCCCCACGCGCGCACGACGGTGCGGCTGCACCCGCGGCGCGGCACGCCCGGCCCGCGCGACAGCCACCTCGGCGGCCCGCTGTGGTGGCCGGCGGCCGAGCCGTGGCCGGAGTGCGCCGGCCACAAGGACGTCAACGGCCGTCCCGAGGAGCCGTGTCCGCTGGTCGCGGTGGCCCAGTTCACGGCGGCGGACTTCCCCGAGCTGCCCTTCCCGCCGGGCACCGACCTCGTCCAGCTGCTGTGGTGTCCCGAGTGGCACGACCAGCCGCATCCGGACGGCTGGGGCCAGGCCTGCCGGCTGGTCTGGCGCGGGGCGGCCGACGTGACCGATCCGCTCACCGTCCAGCCGGACCCCGAGGAGCACTGGGACTACGGCTGGGACATGATCCCGCGCGCCTGTGTGCTGCACCCGGAGCGGCTGACCGAGTACCCCTGGCACGAGGAGCTGCCCGCGGGACTTGCGGAGCGCTTCGAGGCCTGGCTGGACGAGCGGAACCTGTCCGACGACGTGTCGGTGATCCCGGGCTGGAAGCTGGGCGGCGCCATGAGCTGGCCGGTCACGGACATGCCCCGGGCGCTGGACTGCGGGGAGTGCGGGGCGCCGCTGGAGCTGTTCCTCCAGTGCGACACGTACGAGTACGCGCTCGGCGGCTGGGGCCCGGACGGCGCGCCGCACCGCTTCCAGCCCCTGGAGGAACGGCACCTGGAGCCGGGCGGCGAGGAGTGGGACGCGGCCCGCGAGCCGGCCGGCATGGTGGTCGGCCGGGGCGGCCACGCGGGCGTGTACGCCTGCTCGGCCGATCCCCGGCATCCGGTGTCGTTCTTCACCCAGTGACGCCGGGGCCGCCTCGCCCGCCCGGCCAGGGCCTGCCCGGCCCGGGCCCGCTCAGCCCGGCCAGACGAGGGCCTGCACCTCGCTGTAGGCGTGCAGGGCGTACACGCCCACGTCACGGCCGACGCCGCTCTTCCCGAAGCCGCCGAACGGGGCCTCCATGTTGCGCCCGACGGTGTTGACGCCGACCCCGCCGGCCCGCAGCCGCCGGGCCACCCGGAAGGCGCGGGCCACGTCGCCGGACCAGACGTAGTCGATGAGGCCGTAGTCGGAGTCGTTGGCGAGGGCCACGCCCTCGTCCTCCTCGTCGAAGGGGATCACCGTGACCACCGGGCCGAAGATCTCCTCGCGGGCCACCCGCATGTCGTTGGTGCAGTCGGCGAGGAGGGTCGGGGCCACGTAGAACCCCCGCTCCAGGGACGGGCGTTCGCCGCCCGCGACCACCGTCGCGCCCTCCTTGCGGCCCACTTCGACGTACGCCTCCACACGCGCCCGGTGCTCGGCGGAGATCACCGGTCCGACGACCGTGTCCGGATCCCGCGGATCCCCCACCTTCAGGCGCCCCGCGTACCCGGCCAGCCGCTCCACGAGCCGCTCGTACACCGCCCGCTGGGCCAGCACCCGCGTCGGCGCCGTGCAGATCTGGCCGCTGTAGAAGGAGAAGGTGGTGCCGATGCCGGCGACGGCCGAGGCGAGGTCGGCGTCGTCGAGGACCAGGGCCGCGCCCTTGCCGCCCAGCTCCATCAGCTGGCGTTTCATGCCCCGCCCGCAGACCTCGCCGATGCGCTGCCCGACGGCCGTCGACCCGGTGAAGCTCACCATGTCGACGTCCGGGGACGCCACGGCGGCCTCGCCCACGCCGACGTCCCGCCCGGAGACGACGTTCACCACGCCCGGCGGCGCCCCGGCCGCCTCCAGCGCCTCGGCCATCCGGTAGACGGACAGCGGGTCCTGGGGCGCGGGCTTCACGACCACCGTGTTGCCCATCGCCAGCGCCGGGGCGACCTTGCCCGCCGCGTTGGCCCAGGGGTTGTTGTACGACGTGACGCAGGCGACCACGCCCACCGGCTGGCGCACGGCAAGCGCGCCCATCACCCCGGCCCGCCCCATCGGCCCGGCCTCGTTGATCTGCGGCGGGATCGCCCATTCGGCGGGCTCCACGGCCGCGTACCGTCGGAACCGGGCGGCGGCCACGCCCACCTGCATCGCCCGGGCGGTCCCGGTGGTCGCCCCGGTCTCCGCCCGCGCCAGGTCGGCGTGCTCCCCGAGGCGGGCGCGGACGAGGTCGGCGGCCCGGCCGAGCACCGCCGCCCGTTCCGCCGCCGGTGTCCGCGACCAGGCGCCGAAGGCCTCCCGGGCGGCCGCGCAGGCGGCCCGGACCTGCTCGGCGGAGGCCTCCGGGGCCCGGCCGACGCTCTCCTCGGTCGCCGGGTCGACGACCTCGTAGTGCCCGCCGTCGGGCTCGGTCCAGACGCCGCCGACGAACAGCCGCTGCCCGTCGCTCACCGGGTGCTCACCGTCCCCGTGTCCCGCCCCGAGCGCAGCACCCGCCCGGGCGCGGCCCCGCTCACCACGTCGTCCCGGATGGCCTCGACGCCGTTGACCCACACGGCCCGGATCCCGAGGGCCCGGGAGTCCAGCCGCGGGCTGTCCCCCGGCAGGTCGTGCACCAGCCTCGCCTGGCCGGCGTCGATGCGCTCCGGGTCGAAGAGCACGAGGTCGGCGTGCCAGCCCTCGGCGATCCGGCCCCGCTCGCGCAGTCCGAAGAGCCGCGCGGGGTCGTCGGTCAGCATCTTCACGGCCTGCTCCAGGCCCAGCAGCCTGCGCCCGCGCAGACAGTCCCCGATGAACCGGGTGGTGTACGGCGCCCCGCACATCCGGTCCAGGTGCGCCCCGGCGTCGGACCCGCCGAGCAGCACGTCCTCGTGCTGCCAGGTCTCGGCGCGCAGCGCCCAGGAGGCGGGGTCGTTGTCGGTGGGCATCGGCCACAGCACCGTGCGCAGTCCGTCGGCCGCGCAGATCTCCACCAGGCAGTGGAACGGGTCCTGCCCGCGCTCCTCGGCGATGTCCCGGACCACCCGCCCGGTCAGCCCGGCGTTGGCCTCGCTGTAGGTGTCGCCGATGACGTACCGGCCGAAGTCGGCGAGCCGCCGGAAGACGCCGGCCTCCTTGGAGCGGGCCCGGCGCAGCATCCCGGCGCGCACGTCCGGGTCACGGAGCCGGGCGATCCGCTCCGGTACCGGCAGCCCGAGCACCGGCCCCCACCCGGGGATGAGGTTCAGCGCGCAGAAGGTGCCGAGCGACATGTTCATCGGGGTGAGGATCGGCATGGTGAGCGCGACGACCCGGCCGCCCGCCTTGCGCGCCCGCTCGCTCGCCAGCAGCTGCCGGGGCACCCGCTCGGGCACGGCCGCGTCGACGGTGAGCACGTTCCAGTTCAGGGGCCGCCCGGCCGCCGCGCTCATCTCGGCGAGCAGCTCGATCTCGGCGTCGGCGAACTGGTCGAGGCAGCCGGCGACGATCGCCTCGATCTGCGTCCCCTCGTGCTCGCCGACGGCCCGGGACAGCGCGAGCAGTTCGGCGGGCGCCGCGTGCCGGGAGGCGACCGGCCGGCCGTCGCCGTCGGAGTGGGTGGTGGACTGGGTGGTGGAGAAGCCCCAGGCCCCCGCGTCCATGGCCTCGTGCGCCAGCCGGACGATCGCGTCCAGCTGCTCCCGGTCCGGCTGTCCGCCGGTCGCGTCGGGCCCCATCACGTACCGGCGCAGGGCGCAGTGCCCGACCATGAAGCCGGCGTTGACGGCGATGCGGCCCTCCAGGGCGTCCAGGTACTCCCCGAAGCCGTTCCAGCTCCAGGGCGCCCCCTCCTCCAGGGCGACCAGCGACATGCCCTCGACCCTGGACATCATGCGACGGGTGTAGTCGGCGTCCCCCGGGCGGGCGGGGTTGAGGGGCGCGAGCGTGAACCCGCAGTTCCCGGCGGCGACGGTGGTCACCCCGTGGTTCAGCGAGGGTGTCGCGTAGGGGTCCCAGAACAGCTGGGCGTCGTAGTGGGTGTGGGGGTCGACGAACCCGGGGGCGAGGACGAGCCCGGAGGCGTCCTCGGTGGTGCGGGCCTCCCCGGTGACCTCGCCGACGGCGGCGACACGGCCGTCGCGCATGCCGACGTCGGCGGTGCGGGCGGGGCCGCCGGTGCCGTCGACGACCGTCGCACCCTTGATGACGTGATCGAACATGGGGCTCCCTCTCAACTCCGGCGCGGGGTCCGACCTGAAGGGGCGCGGGGAACCGCGCGGCGAGCCGCGACGCACCCACGTCCCGCGACGGCCCTCACACGGCGGCCCGGAAGCGCGTGGTCCGGTGGACCGGATCCGTGTCGATCTCCGGGATCACCCGCTCCCCGATCAGCCGGATCGTCTGCAGCGTCCGGTCCTTCGGCACGCCCACCGGCAGCCCGAAGCACAGCTGGTCGGCGCCCGCCTGCTCCCACCGCTTGCACTGCCGCGTCACCTCGTCCGGGTCGCCGCAGATCAGCAGCTCCTCCTCGATGAGCAGCTCCACGAACTCGGGGGTGTACTCGGGCAGCGTCTCCGGCCACTCGGGGAACCCCTCCGGCCGGGGGAAGGTGTCGTGGTAGCGGAAGACCAGCGAGGGCAGGTAGTGCAGTCCGCCGTTCACCGCGATCTCGATCGCCTCCGCGTGCGTCGGCGCGCAGATCGCGGTGGTCGTCACCATCACGTTGTCGTTCACGAAGTCCCCGACGGGCTCGGCGTCCACGACGGCCGTCTTGTACTGCTCCAGCACCCACTCCATGTCGGAGACCTTCTGGATGCTGAAGCCGAGCACGCCGAGGCCCTTCTTCGCGGCCATGGCGTACGACGGCGGGGAACCGGCCGCGTACCACATCGCCGGGTGCGACTTCCCGTACGGCTTCGGCAGGACCTTGCGCGGCGGCAGCTGCCAGTGCTTGCCCTGGAAGCCGGTGTACTCGTCCTGGAGCCACATCTTCGGGAACTCGGCGATCGTCTCCTCCCAGATCTCCTTGGTGTGGTTCATGTCGGTGATGCCGGGCAGGAAGCCGAGGATCTCGTGGCTGCCGGCGCCCCGGCCGCTGCCGAACTCGAAGCGGCCCTCGCTGAGGTGGTCGAGCATGGCGACCTTCTCGGCGACCTTCACCGGGTGGTTGACCTGGGCGAGCGGGTTGAAGATCCCGGAGCCGAGGTGGATGCGCTCCGTCGCGTGCGCGAGGTAGCCGAGGAAGACGTCGTTGGCGGACAGGTGGGAGTACTCCTCCAGGAAGTGGTGCTCGGAGGCCCAGGCGTACTTGAAGCCGGACTTGTCCGCCTGGATGACGTACTCGGTCTCCTCCATCAGCGCCTTGTGCTCGGCGAGCGGGTCGGTCTCGGCGCGCTTGCCCACGTATCCCTGTACAAAGAGCCCGAATTCCACGGCGGTTCACCGTCCCGTGATTTTCTGACGTTGTGTCAGATCCAGTCTGTCGGCCGACTGTCGCACCGGCCGTCGCGAGCGTCAATAGCTGACGATCCCTCAGATGACGCTGACCCCGGCCAGCCAGCCGCCGTCGATCACGAACGGCTGGCCGGTGATGTACGAGGAGTCGTCCGAGGTGAGGAAGAGCGCGAGCCGCGCCACCTCCTCCGGCTGCCCGACCCGCCCGAGCGGCACGAGCTTGCGGTACAGCTCGTCCAGCGCCCGGCTCATCTCCTGCGGATCGATGTCCGGGTCCAGCCGGGCCGGGTTCGACATCGCGGTGTCGATGGCGCCCGGGCAGACGGCGTTGACCCGTATCCGCCGGTCCGCCAGCTCCAGCGCGGCCACCCGGGTCAGTCCGAGCACGGCGTGCTTGGTGGCGGCGTACGTGCCGACGGCCGCCATGCCCGTCAGGGCGGTGTAGGAGGCGGTGTTGACGATGGTGCCGCCGTCCGTCAGCTCCGGCGCGACCGTTCTGATCCCCAGGAAGCAGCCGACCTGGTTGACCTGGACGACCTGCATGAACTCGTCCAGCGGGGTGTCCACGAGGGAGTTGAAGCGCAGGATGCCCGCGTTGTTGACCAGCCCGTCGATCCGCCCGTACGCCCGCTTCACGGCCGCGACCGCCTCCCGCCAGCCCTCCTCGCTGCCCACGTCGAGGTGCACGTACAGCGCCCCGATCTCCTTGGCCAGGGCCTCCCCCTGGTCGTCCAGCACGTCGGCGACGGCCACCCGCGCGCCCTCCGCCCTGAAGAGCCGGGCCTCCTGCTCGCCCTGTCCGCGGGCCGCCCCGGTGATGACGACGACCCGCCCGTCCAGCTTGCCCATGAAGCTCCTCCCTCAGTTCAGGCGGGGCGCGACCTCGGCCCCGAACGCCTCGATCTGCTCGATGAGTTCGGCCCGGCCACGGCTGCGGAACCGCACCTGGACCTGGTCCACGCCCAGCGCCCGGTACGCCCGCAGCGACTCGGCGATCTCCTCCGGCGACCCGGTGAGGGTGCGCCGCCCGACGTCCCAGCCGGCCCGGCCGACGTACAGCGGCTCGGTGAGGGCACCGACGGTGAAGGGGCCCTCGACGCCGTGGTCGGCCCGCAGCCGCCGGATCCGGGCGACCTGTACCGGCAGGCGCTCGCGCGGGTCCCCCTGCGGCAGCCAGCCGTCGCCCCGCAGCGCGGCCCTGCGCACCGCGGCGGGCGAGGAGCCGCCGACCCAGAGGGGGACGCGCGGCTGCGCCGGCCGGGGCCGCTGGCCGAGCCCGGCGAAGTCGTAGAACTTGCCGTGGTGCTCGGGGAACTCCTCGGTCCCGAGGGCGGCCCGCAGGGCGTCGATGCTCTCGTCCAGGACGGCTCCCCGGCGCTCGAAGTCCGCCCCCAGCGCCTCGAACTCCTCCCGCACGTGTCCGGCCCCCACCCCGAGGACCAGCCGCCCGCCGGAGAGGTGGTCGAGGGTGGCGTACTGCTTCGCGGTGAGCAGCGGGTGGCGCAGCCCGACCACGGCCACGTGGCTGAGCAGCCGGACGCGCCCGGTCACGGCCGCGAGGTGGGCGAGGGTGGCGACGGGGTCGTACCAGACCGTGCTCATGGCCGGGGCCAGCCGCCGCGGGACCGCCACGTGGTCGCAGCAGGCCAGGTAGTCGAACCCGGCGCGGTCCACGGCCCGCGCGATCTCCACCAGGTCCGCCGGGCCGGCCCCGGCCTCCCACGCCTCGGCGAACAGGGCGCTCTGCGCCTGGACGGGCAGCTGGATGCCGTACGCCAGGCTCACTTCGCCCCCCGCCACAGGCCGTCCGCGGTCAGGCCCAGCAGGTCGATGGCGTTGCCGCGCACGATCCGCTCGACCACGTCCGGCGCCAGGTGCCCCATCTGGGCCTCGCCGACCTCGCGGGACTTGGGCCAGGTGGAGTCGGAGTGCGGGTAGTCGGTCTCGTACAGGACGTTGCCGATCCCGACGGCGTCCAGGTTGCGCAGGCCGAAGGCGTCGTCGAAGAAGCAGCCGTAGACGTGTCCGGCGAACAGCTCGGACGGCGGGCGGCGCACCTTGTCGGCGACCCCGCCCCAGCCCCGGTTCTCCTCCCACACCACGTCCGCGCGTTCGAGGATGTAGGGGATCCAGCCGATCTGGCCCTCGGCGTACATCACCTTCAGGTTCGGGAAGCGCTCGAACTTGCCGCTCATCAGCCAGTCCACCATCGAGAAGCAGCAGTTGGCGAAGGTGATGGTGGAGCCGACGGCGGGCGGCGCGTCGGCGGAGGTGGAGGGCATCCGGCTGCTGGAGCCGATGTGCATGGCGACGACCGTGCCGGTCTCGTCGCAGGCCGCGAGGAACGGGTCCCAGTCGTCGGTGTGGACCGAGGGCAGACCGAGGTGCGGGGGAATCTCGGAGAACGCGACGGCCCGGACGCCCCGTTCGGCGTTGCGCCGGACCTCCCGGGCCGCCAGCTCGGCGTCCCACAGGGGTATCAGCGTGAGCGGTATCAGCCGGCCGTGCGCCTCGGGCCCGCACCACTCCTCCACCATCCAGTCGTTGTAGGCCCGGACGCAGAGCAGGGCGAGCTCCCGGTCCCGGGCCTCGGTGAAGGTCTGCCCGCAAAAGCGCGGGAAGGTGGGGAAGCAGAGGGCGGACTGCACGTGGTTGACGTCCATGTCGGCGAGCCGCTGCGGGACGTCGTACGACCCGGCACGCATCTGCCCGTAGGTGATGACCTCGAGCTTGATCTCGTCCCGGTCGTAGCCGACGGCGGTGTCGAGCCGGGTGAGGGGCCGGTGCAGGTCCTCGTAGACCCACCAGTCGCCGAGCGGCCCGTCGTCGCTGCCCGGCGCCCCCATGACCGGCCGGAAGCGCCCGCCGAGGAAGGTCATCTCCTTCAGCGGGGCGCGAACGATCCGGGGCCCGGTGTCCCGGTACTTCTTCGGCAGCCGGTCCTGCCACACGGTGGCGGGCTCGACGGTGTGGTCGTCCACGGAGATGATCAGCGGGAAAGTGCTGTCGTGGGTGTCCATGGCGCTCACGGTAGCGCCGATCTGACGACCCGTCAGCTATCGGTGTCGGCCGCGTGTGTGCGAAGAGGGTGTGAGGGCTTTGTGGACTGAGACGCACCGGCCTGTGATCGGCGTCTCCCACGGCTGACGCAACCACCCGGAACAAGGCAAACTGACGGGGTGGTTCGTGATGCCGAGGGGGGCGAACGCATGGACGGTGGGCCGCGAGTGCCTGAGCAGCGACGTCCCGGCTCCGCGACCGGCGCGGAACCGGCGGCGTTGCGCTTCGGCGTGCTCGGTCCGGTGCGGGCCTGGCGCGGCGCGGAGGCGCTGAGCACGGGCTCCCCCCAGCAGCGCGCCCTGCTGGCCGCCCTGCTGCTGCGCGAGGGCCGTACGGCCACCGCGGCGGAGCTGATCGACGCGCTGTGGGGCCCCGAGCCCCCGTCCCAGGCGCTGGCGGCGGTGCGCACGTACGCGTCGAGGCTGCGCAAGGTCCTGGACCCTGGGGTCCTGGTGAGCGAGTCCGGCGGCTACGCGGTCCGCGGCCTCGGCGAGGGCGTGCTGGACCTGGCCGCGGCGCAGGACCTGGCGGCGGAGGCGGAGAAGGCGCGGGGCACGGGCGACCTGGGCCGCGCCCGCTCGCTGCTCGGCGAGGCCCTCGCCCTGTGGGACGGCGAGCCGCTGGCCGGCGTCCCCGGCCCCTACGCGGAGACCCAGCGGGTCCGCCTGGAGGAGTGGCGCCTCGGCCTGCTGGAGTCACGCCTGGACATGGACCTGGAGCAGGGCTGCCACGCGGAGGCGGTCTCCGAACTCACCGCGCTGACGGCCGCGCACCCCCTGCGGGAGCGGCTGCGGGAACTGCTGATGCTGGCGCTGTACCGCAGCGGGAGGCAGGCGGAGGCGCTGGCGGTGTACGCCGACACCCGCCGGCTGCTCGCGGACGAGCTGGGCGTGGACCCCCGCCCGGGCCTGCGCGAGCTCCAGCAGCGCATCCTCCAGGCGGACCCCGCGCTCGCCGAGCCGTCCGCCCCGGCGCAGGAACCGGCCGCGGTCCCGGTCCGCCCGGCACAACTGCCCGCCTCCGTACCCGACTTCACCGGCCGGTCCACCGTCGTGGACGAGCTGAGCGAGGTGCTGGCCTCGGCGTCCGAGACGGAGGGCCGGGTCATGGCGGTCTCCGCCCTGGCCGGCATCGGGGGCGTCGGCAAGACCACCCTGGCCGTCCATGTCGCCCACCGCGCCCGCACCGCCTTCCCGGACGGCCAGCTCTACGTCGACCTGCAGGGCGCGGGCCCGCGCCCCGCGGAGCCCGAGACCGTGCTGGGCTCCTTCCTGCGGGCCCTCGGCACGGCCGACTCGGCGGTCCCGGACAGCCTGGAGGAGCGCGCGGCCCTGTACCGCTCGGTGCTGGACGGCCGCCGGGTCCTCGTGCTGCTGGACAACGCGAAGGACGCGGCGCAGATCCGTCCGCTGCTGCCCGGGACGGAGGGCTGCGCGGCCCTGGTGACCTCCCGGGTGCGGATGGTGGACCTGGCCGGGGCCCATCTGGTGGACCTGGACGTCATGTCCCCCGAGGAGGCGCTCGCGCTGTTCACGAAGATCGTGGGCGAGGAGCGGGTCGCGGCGGAGCGGGAGGCCGCCCTCGACGTCGTCGCCGCGTGCGGTTTCCTGCCCCTGGCCATCCGGATCGCCGCGTCCCGCCTGGCGGCCCGCCGCACCTGGACGGTCTCGGTGCTCGCGGTCAAGCTCGCCGACGAACGCCGCCGGCTGGACGAGCTGCAGGCCGGCGACCTTGCGGTGAAGGCGACGTTCGAGCTGGGCTACGGGCAGCTGGAGCCGGCCCAGGCGCGCGCCTTCCGGCTGCTGGGGCTCGCCGACGGCCCGGACATCTCCCTGGCCGCCGCAGGGGCGGTCCTGGGCCTCCCCGCGGAGGACACCGAGGACCTGCTGGAGTCCCTGGTCGACACGTCCCTGCTGGAGTCGGCGGCGCCCGGCCGCTACCGCTTCCACGACCTGGTCCGGCTCTACGCGCGTGCGTGCGCGGAGCGGGACGAGCAGCCGCCGAGCGAGCGGGAGGCCGCGCTGTCGCGGCTGCTGGACTTCTACCTGGCCACGGTGGCCGGCGTCTACGCGATCGAACGGCCGGGCGACCGGCTGGTGGACCACCTGGAGCCGACCGCCGTCCCCGGTCTCGTCTTCCCCGACCGGCGGACCGCGCAGGACTGGCTCTACTCCGAGGCGGTGCCGCTGCTCGCCTGCGTACGGCAGTCGTCGAGCGGCACGACACTGCGCCGGGCGGTCGACCTGCTGTGGGCGGCGGTCGACCTGGCCGAGTCGGGCGCCAACTTCAAGGAGTACGAGGCGTCCGGTGCCGCGTTGCGCGACGCCGCGCACACCGCCTTCGACGGCAGGGCCGAGGGCCGGGCCGTGCTGGTACTGGCCAACGCACGCCACTGGTCGGGGCAGTTCGCCCTGGCCCACGAGGAGGCCCGGCGGGCGCTCACCCTCTCGGAGGCCGCCGACGACCCCCTGCCCTGCTGCTGGGCGGCGAACATCCTCGGCGCCTTCTGCTTCTACCAGGGCCGCTACGCCGAGGGCGAGGAGTATCTGGAGCGCGCCATAAGGGACTTCCGCGCCTGCGGTGACCTGTCGGGCGCGGCGGCGGCGCTGTGCAACCTCTCGCGGCTGCACCTGCAGACCGGGCGCGCCGACAGCGCGGTCCATCTCGCCCGGCAGGGCACCGAGATGTACGAGGAACTCGGGCACTCCCTCAAGGCGGCCAACGGCCACTACGCGCTCGGACTCGCGCTCGGCAGGAGCGACCGGCTGGACGACGCCGCCGCGCACCTCGGTCAGGCACTGCCCGTCTTCCGGGTCAGCCGGCAGCGGCTGTGGGAGGGCATGACCCTCTTCCGGCTCGCCGAGGTGGACCTGCTCGCCCAGCGGCCCGCGCAGGCCGCGGCGCACGCCGAGATGTCCCTGAGCCAGCTGCGGGACATCGGCGGCGAGTGGCGCCGGGGCAATGTGCTCACCGTGCTCGGCAAGGCCCTGAACGGCATCGGCCACACCGGCCGGGCCCAGGTCTGCTGGCAGGACGCGCTGGAGATCTACGAGCGGCTCAACTCGCCGGAGGCGGCGGAGGTGCAGGCGCTCCTGACGCCGGCCGCCGCGGCCTGAGCCGCCCGCCCCGGCGTTCATCGATCGTTTATCGCCCTCCGGCATCCTCTTGGACATCGGGACGTCGCGTCGGGGGGCGCACGGACCGCCGGTGAGGCCGCCGGGCTCTCGATCTAGAGTTGGCGGCTCCAGTGGCCCATCCGGTCGATCTCGGGGGAGTGACCGGATGGGCCCGCACAGCCGCAACGCGATTTCCAAGGGGAGCACCTGATGAGCGACACCACCAAGGACGAGCCCGTCGTCAAGCCGGACAACACGCACATCACCGACGCCAAGGCCGGCGCCGCGGTGCAGCCGCTCAACACGCACATCACCGACGCCCAGGCGGGCGGCACGGTGCAGCCGCTGAACACGCACATCACCGACACCAAGGACGCCACGGGCGGTACGGCCACGCCGGACAACACCCACATCACGTCCGACCCCAGCTAGACCTTTCCCGCACGGGGATCGGCCGCGGCGGCGCGGAGGGGAAGCCGCCGCGGCCGAGGTGTGTCCGGGGCGGAGGCGGCTTCGCGCCGGCGGGCCGTCACTCACTCCGTCACCGCCAGCTCGCACCACACCGTCTTGCCCTCCACCCCCCGCTCCACGCTCCAGCACAGCGCCACCGCGTCCAGCATGGCGAGCCCACGGCCCTCCTCGTCTTCGGGGGTCCCGGTCACAGGCGCGGGGAGAGCCTGGCCGGCCGGGTCCGTGACCTCGACGCGAACACGGCTGCCGCCCTTTCGCGTCACCCTTACCCGAACCTGGGTCCCCTCTCCCACGTGCCGGATCACATTGGTGACGAGTTCGGTGACGCAGAGCTGGACATCGGGGCAGGGTGCGTCCAGATAGCGGCGGACGGTGCGACGGAGGCCCTGAAGGACCCCGGGCACGGCGGGGAGTTCGATGTCCAGCGGCGGTCGGCCGATCGCGCTCCCGGCGCTCCGCAGCGCCGCGACCAGCTTGCGTGCCGTAGCGGCGTTGCAGTTACCGAGCGCGACGAGGCCGGCCGGGGGCCGGTAGCTGCCCGCGAAGCTCGCCAGGTCCACCCGCAGCGACGGCAGGACGATGCCGTGCCCGGAGAGGGCGGCGCGCAGGTCGTCCACGCAGAGGGTGATGTCGTAGACGGAGTTGCCCGAATCGGCGGGGGCGGGGGTTGGGGACGGCACGATGCGTACGCCTTCCGGTGCGTGCTGTGAGGAAACAGTCACAGGGTGAAGCCGGCGTCGGTACCTTTTGAAGAGGTTTCGGCTACGCAGTGCAACCGGCAAACGGCGGTGATGAGTTGTGCCCCCACGCAAGGATCCTGACGCATCGGCCAACGTCCCTTCCTTCTACGGCGCCGAGTTGCGCTACCAACGGGAACTGGCGGGCCTCACCCTGGAACAACTGGCCGAGGGAAGCTTCCGCGGTGTGCCCTTCCTGAGCCAGATCGAGCGGGGCGAGCGCCGCATGCCGGTGGACCTGGCCCGGCACGCCGACAAGGTGCTGGGCACGGACGGCTTTTTCGAGCGCCGCTGTGAAGACGCCCGCAGGGCACGGCAGTCGGGGCATGCGGAGTACTTCGCGGACGTGGCGGAGATGGAGCGCCATGCGGAGACCGTCGAGGACTGGGCGCCGATGCTTGTGCCGGGGTTGTTGCAGACACCGCCCTACGCCCGAGCGATCGTACGAGCCGCCATGCCCCGCGCCTCCGACGAGGAGGTCGAGGAGAAGGTCAACGTCCGCGTGGCCCGCGCCAAGCTCTTCGACTCGGAGAACCCACCCAAGTTCTGGGCGGTGCTGGACGAGTCACTCATCCGGCGACCAGCGCTTGCCGACGAGCAGATGGCGGAACTCCTGGAGCACATCGCGCAGGTGGTGCGGAAGACGCACTCCATTCTGCAGATCATCCCGCAAACCACCGGTGTCCATCCGTTCATGATGGGCATGACCAGGTTCATGACCTTCACGGACGCACCTCCGGTGGTGTACACCGAATCCCTGCACAGCGGTCAACTCATTGACTATCCGGCACTCGTGAAGCAGTACCGCGAGTCGTACGATCTGCTCAGGGCCGCCGCATTGCCGCCTGAGGCGTCCCTTGCGATCACCGAGGCTGCGGCAGAGGACTACCGAAATGGCAAGCGTCGGGATTGACTTGAGTGCAACCATGTGGCGCAAGAGCAGCTACAGCAACGGCACCGGCGGCGAGTGCGTCGAAGTGGCCGACCTCCAGGGCGTCATCCCCGTCCGCGACTCGAAGAAGGCCGTGGACGGCCCCGTACTCCTCTTCGGTCCCCGCGCCTGGGGCGCCTTCCTCGGCTCCGTGAAGGGCTGAGCAGCCCCCCTTCCCGTCAGCTCCCGGGCGCGTCCGGTCCCCTGCCCCGCAAGACCCCCTTCAGCACCTTTCCGCTCGCGTTGCGGGGGAGTCCGGTGACGAAGTCCACGGACCTCGGCACCTTGTAGTTCGCCATCTCGCGGCGGGACCAGGCGATCAGGTCGTCGGCCGTGAGGGTGGAGCCGGGGCCGCGCACCACGAACGCCTTGCCGACCTCGCCGAGCCGGGCGTCGGGTACGCCGATCACGGCCACGTCCCGCACGTCCGGGTGGGTGCCGAGCAGTTGCTCTATCTCCGCCGGGTAGGCGTTGAAGCCGCCGACTATGAACATGTCCTTGATGCGGTCCGTGATGCGCAGGTTGCCGGACCGGTCCAGGACCCCCACGTCGCCGGTGCGCAGCCAGCCGTCCGGGGTCACCGCCTCCGCCGTGGCCGCCGGGTCGGCGAAGTAGCCCCGCATGACGTTGAAGCCGCGGACCAGGACCTCGCCCGGGACGCCCGCCGGAACCGCCGTGCCCGAGGCGTCGGCCACCCGCACCTCGGTGCCGGGGATCGCGCGGCCGGAGGTGGTGGCGATCACCGAGGGGTCGTCGCCGCGCCGGCACATGGTGACGATGCCGCTCGCCTCCGAGAGCCCGTAGGCGGTGAGGACCGTGCCGACGCCGAGTTCGCCGCGCAGCCGCTCCACCAGGCGCAGCGGCACCACCGCGGCGCCCGTGACCACGAGCCGGAGCGCCGAGAGGTCGTGGGCGTCCCGGGACGGGTGGTCCAGGAGGGACTGGTGGAGGGTCGGGGGACCGGGGAGCACCGAGACCCGTTCCGCCGCGATGTTGGCGAGGGCCGTGTCCACGTTGAACACCGGCTGCGGGATCATCGTCGCCCCGCGCATGAGGCACGCGATCACCCCGGCCTTGTAGCCGAAGGTGTGGAAGAAGGGGTTGACGATCAGATAGCGGTCGCCGGCGCGCAGTCCGGCGAGCTCTGCCCAGATCCCGTACCCGCGCAGGGTCTGCGCGTGCGTGATCATCGCGCCCTTGGGCCGGCCCGTCGTCCCCGAGGTGAAGACGATGTCCGAGAGGTGCGAGCCGACCAACTCGGCCTCCCGGGCGGCGACTTCCGCTCCGGAGATCCCCTCCCCCGCCGCAAGGAAGTCCTTCCAGGTCCGGAAGTGCGCGGGTGCGTCGCCCGAGAGGACCACCACCTGTTCCAGGTCCGGCAGGCCGGGCAGGGGGACGCCGGGGCGGGCGGCGCCGGCGGGCGCGCCCGCCGCGCGGCGCAGCGACGCCACGTAGGAGGTGCCGAGGAAGGTGCCCGTGACGAAGAGGAGCCGGGCGCCGCTGCGGCGCAGCACGTCGGCGGCCTCGGCGCCCTTGAAGCGGGTGTTCAGCGGCACCAGCACCGCGCCCGCCGAGACCGCGCCGAGGGCCGCGACGATCCAGTCCAGGGAGTTGGGAGCCCAGACGGCCACCCGGTCGCCGGTCCGCAGGCCCCCGGCCAGGCAGGCCGCCGCGGCGCGCTCGACGCGGGCGCCGAGTTCGGCGTACGTGATGCGCGTACGGCCGTCGACCACGGCCTCGGCGTCCGCGTACCGCCCGGCCGACGACCTGACCAGTTCCGGGATGGTGTCCCACTCGCCGTCCATGGCGGACCTCCCCGACACACGTAGCTGACTGTCCGTCAGATTAGCGGTAACCTGACGGACTGTCAGCCAGTGGAGGGGGCCGCACACCATGGCAGGAACGGGACTCAAGGACGCCACGGCCATCGTCGGTATCGGGCAGACCACCTTCGCCAGGCACCTCCCGGAGGACGAGCGGACGCTCGCCTGCCGGGCCGTGCTCGCCGCGCTCGACGACGCGGGGATCGCGCCCGGCGAGGTCGACGCCCTGGCCTCCTACACGATGGAGGAGACGGACGAGGTGGAGCTGGCGAAGGCGGTCGGGTTCGGGGACCTGACCTACTTCGGCAAGGTCGGGTACGGGGGCGGCGGGTCCTGTGCGACCGTGGCGCACCTCGCCGCCGCCATCGCCTCCGGGCAGGCCACGGTGGGGGTCGCCTGGCGGTCCCGCAAGCGGGGCAGCGGGCCGCGGCCGTGGACCAGCACCACGGTGCAGCTGCCCACTCCCGCCCAGTGGACCCGCCCCTTCGGGCTGCTGCGGCCCGCCGACGAGATAGCCATGCTGACCCGGCGGTACATGCACGAGTACGGCGCCACCCGCGACCACCTGTTCAACGTCGCCCTCGCCTGCCGCAACCGGGCCAACCAGAACCCGGCGGCGGTGATGTACGAACGGCCGCTGACCCGCGAGATGTACATGACCTCCCGGTGGATCAGCGAGCCGCTGTGCCTCTTCGACAACTGCCTGGAGACCGACGGTGCCCTCGCGTGCGTGGTCGTCGGCCGGGAGCGGGCCCGGGACTGCGCGCGGCGGCCCGTGTACGTCCACGCCGCCGCCCAGGGGCTGCCCGCCCAGCACCACGGCATGGTCAACTACTGGAACGACGACCCGCTCACCGGCCCGGCCTGGACCGCCGCCCGGCACCTGTGGAAGCACGCCGACGTCACACCGGACGACGTGGACGTGGCGCAGATCTACGACGCGTTCACCGCGCTCGTCCCGCTCTCCCTGGAGGGGTACGGCTTCTGCGGCCGGGGGGAGGGTGGCGCCTTCACCGAGCAGGGCGCGCTGGAGATCGGGGGCCGGCTGCCGGTCAACACCGGGGGCGGCGGGCTCTCCGAGGCCTATGTGCACGGCTTCAACCTCATCAACGAGGGCGTCAGGCAGCTGCGCGGCACCAGCACCGCGCAGGTCCCCGGTGCCGCGACCTGCCTGGTCACGGCCGGTGAGGGTGTCCCCACCTCCGCTCTCCTCCTGAGGAGCTGACCATGCTGACTCCGGTCACCGACACCGACGGCGCCCCCTTCTGGGAGTACGCGGCCCGCGGCGAACTGCGCGTGCAGGCCTGCGGCGAGTGCGGCGAGGCGCGCTTCCCGCCCCGGCCCTGCTGCCCGCACTGCCAGTCCTTCGCGAGCGAGTGGCGGCCCGTGTCGGGGCGCGGGCGCGTGTGGTCCTACGTCGTGCCGCATCCGCCGCTGCTGCCCGACTACGCGGCGCAGGCGCCGTACAACGTGGTCGTCGTGGAGCTGGAGGACGCCCCGCGGATCCGGCTGGTGGGGAACGTGGTGAGCCGGGCCGGGGCGGCCCTGGACTCCGTCGAGCCGGAGCGGATCCGGGTCGGCGCCCGGGTGCAGGTGGTCTTCTCCGGCGGGCTGCCGCAGTGGATCCTCGCGTGAGCACCGTCCGGGTCGACACCGACAAGGACAGCGGTGTCGCCGTGGTCACGCTCGACCGGCCCGAGCGGCTCAACGCCGTCGACCTCGCCATGGCCGGGGAACTCGCCGCCGTCTGGCGGGCGTTGCGCTTCGACGACGCCGTACGGGCGGTCGTGCTCACCGGGGCCGGGGAGCGCGCGTTCTGCACGGGCATCGACCGGGACGCGGTGGTACCGCAGCCGTCGTCGCCGTACATGCAGGACGATCCGCTGCTCGCGGTCGGGCCGAAGGCGAACGACCTGTGGAAGCCGGTCGTGGCCGCGGTGCGCGGGATGGCCTGCGGCGGCGCCTTCTACCTGCTGGGCGAGAGCGAGTTCGTCGTCGCGGACACCACGGCGGTCTTCTTCGATCCGCACACCGCCTACGGCATGGTCAGCGCGTACGAGTCCGTGCTCATGGCCCAGCGGATGCCGTACGGGGAGGCCGCGCGGATGATGCTCATGGGCACGGCCGAGCGGATCTCCGCCGAGCGGGCCCATGCCGTCGGGCTCGTCTCCGAACTCACCGCGCCCGGGGAGGCGCTGGACGCGGCCGTGCGCTGTGCCGCCGTCGTCGCGGGGTATCCGCCGGAGGGGGTGCAGGGGACCGTGCGGGCCCTGTGGGCGGCCAAGGAGGCGGCGCGTGCGCAGGCGTTCGCGCAGGCGCCGCACCTCATCGCGCTGGGCAATCTGCCGGCCGAACGGCAGGCCGCGCTGTTCGCCGGGCGGCGCCGGGACGGGTTCCGGGTGCGGTGAGCCGCCCCGGCCCGCGCGGGACCGCATGGCGGGTGCCGGGTACCGGGGGTAGCGTCGGCCCTGGACGGCCGCCGTCCGGAACCCTTCCGTGTCAGCCGGTACGACGGCCGTCACGCACCCGGTTCACGTCGTGCGGGCCGTCCCGGTGCCCTTCTCCGCGTCCAGCGCGTACACACAGCGGTCCTTGCTGCACGCGTACACCACGCCGTCCCTGACCACCGGGGAGCCGGTGATCTCGCCGCCGGTCGCCAGCTTCCAGCGCAGCCGGCCGTCGTCGGCCTTCAGGGTGTACAGCAGGTGGTCGGTGGAACCGAAGTGGATCCGGCCCTCGGCGACCGCGGGCGCGCCCACGACGTCCCCGCCCGCCTGGAAGCGCCACTTGGGGGTGCCGGTGACCGCGTCCAGGGTGTACAGGCCCTTGCCGCTGCCCACATGGACGTGGCCGGCCGCCACCAGGACCGGGTCGATGGAGGAGCGGGCCTCGGTGGCGATGCGCCAGCGGTCGCGGCCGTCGGTGGCGTCGAGGGCGTAGACCGTGCCGAGGTAGTCGGCGAGGTAGATGCCGCCGCCGGTGACGGCCGGGCCGGGGGCGAAGGCGGGCGGGCACAGGAAGACCGCGGGGGCCTCGAAGTGCCAGCGGACCATGCCGCTCGCCGCCTCGAAGGCGAGCACACGGGTGCCCGCGCTGACGTAGACGTAGCCGTCGGGGGCCGGGGCGAGCCGCACCGGGACACCGCCGCAGGAGGCGGCGTCGCCGATGGGGTACGACCAGCGCTCCTCGCCGGTGCGGGCCTCCAGGGCGCGCAGCCGGGCGTCCTGCCACACGTAGACCGTGCCGTCGTGGACGAGCGGGCCGGACTCGGGGGACTCGAAGTCGGTCTGGCAGCCGCTGATCTCCCACAGCTTCTGCCCGTTCGCGGCCTCCCAGGCCTGGACGCCGCCGCCCCGGGTGCCGGTGACGACCGTGCCGCGGTCCGCCCTGAGGGAGTACACCCAGGCGTCCGTGGACAGCCGCCACAGGTCGCCGCCCTCGCGCGCGTCGAGCGCGAAGAGGGTGGGCCCGTCGGAGGCGTGGATACGGCCGTCCGCCACCGCCATGGACCAGGCCACGTCCCGCGTCTTGAAGCGGCGGCGGCCGGTGCCCACGTCGAGGGCGTGCACCTCGAAGGAGGTGACGTACACGAGGTCGCCGTCGACCGACGGGGTGCCCCACACATCGTTCGACATGCGGAAACGCCAGGGCCGCCAGCCGCTCGCCGTCTCCGGGGGCTGGGGCGGCACGGGCGCGAGGGCCGGGTCGGCGCCGGCCAGGCCCGGGCGGGGGCGGGACCAGCTGGCGACCAGGCCGGCCTCCGGAGGGGGCGCCTTGACGGCGGCGGCGCGGGCGTCGGCGACCCGGGGGCCGGGGCCGATCGGCACCGGGGCGCCGGCCAGCCGGACCGGCCCGGTGTCGGGGGCACCGGCCGGCATCGGCGGGTCGTACGGCGGCGGCGGGGGTACGGCCGCGCGGCCGCCGCTGCGGGGGCCGCCCGCGGTGACCGGGGCGGGCTTTACGGCGGGCCGGCCGCCACGGCGGGACTCGATGAGCGCGACCGCCTTCTCGGGCAGCCAGGCGGAGGCGGTGCCGCTGTCGTCGGAGCCGGAGCCGAACAGGTGCGGGGCGAGCTGGGCCTGGAGGTCGGCCGGGCTGGGGCGCCCGGGGGCCTCCATCTGCATGCAGAGCTCGATCAGCGGGCGCAGCTCGTCGGGCAGACCGGTGAGGTCCGGGCCCTCCCGGAGCAGCATGAAGACGGTCTCGACCGGGTTGGCGCCGTGGAAGGGCGGGTGGCCGGTGGCCGCGAAGACCAGCATGGAGCCGAGGGAGAAGACGTCGCTGGCGCCGGTGACGCTGCGGGAGTCCTTGGCCTGCTCGGGGGACATGTAGGCGGGGGTGCCGACGGCGACGTTCGTCATGGTCAGACGCGTGTTGGACACACCGGAGGCGATGCCGAAGTCGATCACCCGGGGGCCGTCCTCGACCACCAGCACGTTGGACGGCTTGAGGTCGCGGTGGACCAGCCCGGCCCCGTGGATGGACTGCAGCGCCTCGGCGACGCCCGCCGCCAGCCAGCGCACGGCCTGGGCCGGCAGCGGCCCGCAGTCGTTCACTATCTCCTCGAGGGAGGGCGCGGGGACGTAGGCGGTGGCCAGCCACGGCACGGCGGCCCGCGGATCGGCGTCGACCACGGCCGCCGTGTAGAACCCGGAGACCGCGCGGGCCGCCTCCACCTCACGGGTGAAGCGGACGCGGAAGAGCTGGTCCTCGGCCAGTTCGGTGCGCACCGTCTTGATCGCCACGCGCCGGCCGGACGCCGAGCGCGCGAGATAGACCAGCCCCATGCCGCCGGCGCCCAGCCGGCCCAGCACCTCGAACGGCCCGATCCGCCGCGGATCGTGCTGCGTCAGCTGATCCACCACTTGCCTGCCACCTCCCCGTACTGGCCGCGCCGTTCCTTATGTACGCGACCGAAGTGCAGCGTCTCACCACCGCACCGCCGTGGCGGCACGCACCCCGATTCTTCCTGGCCGAGCGGCTGGTTGCGAACCCGGCGACGAATCGGGGTGTTCTACCGCGAACACCGACGAATGCGGTCGCTTCACCGCTGCAGCAGTGCGAACGACGCCCCCTGATTGTCGGTGACGACGGCCACTCGTCCGTACGACGTCTCAAAGGGTGGCGCCTGCACCCTGCCGCCGAGCCGCCGCACGGTGTCGAGTGCGCCGTCGAGGCCGGTGACCCGGAAGTGGGCGAGGAAGTGGGCGGGCATCTCGGCGGGGAAGACGTCGGTGATGTCGGCACGGCCGAAGTCGGGCTCGGCACCGGCGCCGAACAGGGCGTCGTGGAAGAGGCCGCCGTAGAAGACGTTGGCGGCGGCGGTGTCCGGGGTGTACAGCTCGGCCCAGACGAAGGTGCCCGGCTCGTGCCGGCGCCCGAAGCCGGGGTGGGTGCCGGGCTGCCACAGGCCGAACACCGCGCCCTCGGTGTCGGCGGCGAGGGCCGCGACCCCGAGGTCGCCCACCGGGAACGGGGCCATGATCACCTGTCCGCCGGCCGCGGTGACCCGCCGGCCGAGGGCCGTGGCGTCCGGGGTGGCGAAGGAGACCGTCCAGACGGTGGGCAGCCGGCCGTCGATCTTGGGGGCCATCGAGGCGACCGGCTCTCCCCCCAGCCGCGCCCACACCGAGGAGCCGTACGCCGCCTCGAAGGTCCACCCGAAGAGCTCACCGTAGAACCGCTTGCCCCCCTCGACGTCGTCGAGCTGGGCGTCCACCCAGCAGGGCACGCCCTCCCCGTATGCCTCTTCGTTCGCGGATGCCCTGTTTTCGGCCATGTCGTCAAAGTAGCCGGGCGACGCGCACCCCGCAGACCAGCAACACCACCCTCCATACACCCGTGCACCCCATTTGCAGTCGGCCGAATCGCGCTCCGATCACCCCTCGGTAAGCTGACGGCATGACAGGACAAGTGCGTACCGTCGACGGCCGCGTGGCCGGCCGGCGTGGGCAGGCGACCCGGCAGAAGCTGCTCGACTGCCTCAGCGAGATGCTCAGCTCCTCCCCCTACCGGGACGTCAAGGTCATCGATGTCGCCCGGAAGGCCGGTACTTCGCCCGCGACCTTCTACCAGTACTTCCCGGACGTCGAGGGCGCCGTCCTGGAGATCGCCGAGCAAATGGCGGCCGAGGGCGCGGGATTGACCGAACTCCTGGAGGGCCGCGCCTGGACCGGCAAGGCGGGCTGGCAGACCGCGCAGGAACTCGTGGACGGGTTCCTGGAGTTCTGGCGGAAGAACGACGCGATCCTGCGTGTGGTCGACCTCGGCGCGGCCGAGGGGGACAAACGGTTCTACAAGATCCGCATGAAGATCCTGAACTCGGTCAACAACTCCCTCGCGGACTCCATCGCGGAGCTGCAGTCCAAGGGCAGGGTCGACAAGGACGTGAACCCCGCGGCGGTGGCCGGCTCCCTGGTCGCGATGCTCGCCGCGGTGGCGTCCCACCAGAAGGGCTTCTCCTCCTGGGGCGTGAAGCAGGCCGAACTCAAGCCGAACCTCGCTCTGTTGGTGCACCTGGGCGTGACCGGCAAGAAGCCGACGAAGTAGCGCTCACCCCTCTTACGAAGTCCAAGTCCTGTCTGGCGGGCGGTGGTTCACGCGTTGAGCCACCGCCTGCCGTCTACGCGGGCAGCGGCCGGTCCCTGACCACGTGCTTCATCACCAGGGTGGAGGTCAGGCGCTGCACGCCCGGCAGGGTCGCGAGCCGTTCGTCGTACAGGCGCTGGAACGCGGCGAGGTCGGCGGTGGCGACCCGCAGGAGGTAGTCGGGCTCGCCGAAGAGCCGCTGGGCGTCCAGCACGTGCTCCAGCTCGCCGACCGCCCGCTCGAACTCGGCGACGGTGTCCCGGTCCTCCTGCCGCATGGAGACGAAGACCAGCGCCTCGAAGTTCAGCCCGAGCGCGGCCGCGTCCACCACCGCCCGGTAGCCCTGGATGGCGCCGGAGCGCTCCAGCTCGCGCAGCCGGCGGTGACAGGGCGAGACGCTGAGCCGCACCCGCGCGGCCAGCTCCGTCACGGTCAGCCGCCCGTCCTGCTGCAACTCGGCAAGGATTTTCCGGTCTACGTCGTCCATGAAGAAGATATTTGCCCAGAATCCGTGATCAAGGGCAAACTTCAGGAACACTTTCGGGCCAATCGCGCCTAATGTCCCCGACATGGACTCGGGACTGCTCTTCTCCTTCCTCGCCGTCGACCTGCTGCTGGTCTGCGTGCCGGGCGCCGACTGGGCGTATGTGATCGCGGCCGCCCTGCGCGGCGGCCGGGTACCGCGCGCGGTGGCGGGCCTGGTCTCGGGGTACGCCCTGCACACCGCGCTGGCGAGCGCGGGCCTGGCGGTCCTGGTCGCGGGCTCCCCCCGACTGCTGACCGCCCTGACGGTGGCGGGCGCCGGCTATCTGCTGTGGCTCGGCTGGGGAGTGCTGCGCCGCCCGGCGGTACCGGACGCCGGCCGGGCGGCCCCGCCCGAGGACCGGATCTTCCTCAGGGGCGCCACGATCAGCGGCCTGAACCCCAAGGGACTGCTGCTCTACCTCTCCGTCCTCCCCCAGTTCCTCACCCTCCGGGGCCCCCACCTCCCCGTGGCCGCGCAGACGGCGGCCCTCGGCCTGCTCCACATGGCGTGCTGCGCCGCCGTCTACCTCACCGTCGGCGTCCTCGCCCGCGTCCTGCTCACCGCACGTCCGGCGGCGGCCCGCGCGGTCACCCGCACCTCGGGCGCGGCGATGCTGGGAATCGGCGCGTTCCTGCTGGTGGAGCGGCTCGCCACGTTCTAGGACGGCCGCCGTGTGATCCGGAACAGCCGGATCTCGCGCGTCACCCGGGCCTGGTAGGCGGCGTACGGCGGCCAGAAGGCGAGCACCGCCCGCCAGGCCGCCGCCCGCTCCGGTCCGGTGAGCGGCACGGCGGTGACGGGGATGTCCTCGCCCCGCCAGCTGACGGACGCCTCCGGGTGGGCGAGCAGGTTGTGGGTCCAGGCGGGGTGGCCGGTGCGGCCGAAGTTGGAGCCGACGAGGATCCAGCTCCGGCCGCCCTCCTCCGGCATGCAGGCGAGCGGGGTGCGCCGGGGCAGCCCGCTGCGGGCGCCGCTGGAGGTGAGGATCACCCCCGGCAGCAGCCGGGCGCTGAGCAGGACCCGGCCCCGGGTGAGCCGGTGCACGCCCCGGTCCAGCGCCGGGACCACATGCGGGGCGACCTTCGCGAACACCCGGGTGGACGAGACCCGCTGCACGAGCCGTACGCCGGCGCCCGCGCCCATCAGACCGCCACCTGCCCGCGCGGGAACAGCCCCGCCGTCTCCGCGGCCCGCTCCCGCAGCCGGTGCCCGGGCCCGAACAGCAGCTCGTCCCCGGCGGCCCGCTTGAAGTACAGATGGGCGTCGTGCTCCCAGGTGAACCCGATCCCGCCGTGCAACTGGATGCCCTCGGCGGCGGCACACCGCAGCGCCTCCCCCGCCTGCGCGAGGGCCAGGGCTCCGGCCCGCTCCCCGTGCGCCGCCGCCCAGGCGGCGTAGTACGCGGCCGACCGCGCGGCCTGCACCGCCACGTACACGTCCGCCAGCCGGTGCTTGACGGCCTGGAAGGATCCGACCGGCCGCCCGAACTGCTCGCGCTCCCCGACGTACTGCACGGTCCGCTCCAGCACCCGGTCGGCCGCCCCCACCGCCTCGGCGGCGAGCACGGTGGCGACGAGGTCCCCGTGCGCGGCGAGCGCGGGCCGTACGTCCGTGTCCTCGTCGCCCAGCAACTCGGCGCGCACCTCACGCAGTTGCACGCGCCCCTGCGGCCGGGTGGCGTCGAGGGCGGTCTGCCGGGCCCGCGCCAGCCCCTCGGCCCCGGCCTCGACCAGGAAGAGCAGCGTCCGGGAGCGGGCGAACCCGCCGGTGTGCGCGGCGACCAGCAGCAGTCCGGCGCTGTGCCCGTCCAGCACCTGGTCCGCCTGCCCGTACAGCCGCCAGCCCGTCTCCGTGTGCCGCGCCTGCACCCCGCCGGCCCGTCCCCCGCCGGCCGTGTAACCGCCGTTCCCGCGGGTGAGGGCGAGGGCCGTGGTGAGGGCCGGGCCGGGGACGGCGAGGGCGGCGGTGAGGGTGCCGGCCGCGAGCCCGGGCAGCAGTGCGGCGCGCTGCGCCTCGGTGCCCAGGGCGAGGACCAGGGGCGCGGTGAGCACGGAGGTGGCGAGCAGCGGGGAGGGGGCGAGGGCGCGGCCGGTCTCCTCGCAGGCGAGGGCCAGCTCGGTGACCGAGCAGCCGACCCCGCCGTACCGCTCGGGGAGGGCGAGGCCGGGCAGGCCGAGCCGGTCGGCGAGGGCGGTCCACAGCCGCGGGTCGTACCCGTCCGGGCCGTCGACGGCGGCCCGCACCTCGGCGGGGCCGCACTGCCGGTGCAGCAGCTCGCGCAGGGTGCGGCGGATCTCGTCCTGCTCGGCGGTGAGGCGGGTGTCCATGGCTGATCCCTCCGCGTCCCTCATCTGACGGTGCGTCATATTAGGTCAGCGCCGCCGGGATGCCCAGAGCCGCGACACCTGCCACCGGGGCCATTACCTGATGTACCGTCAGATTTATGACACCAGGGAGCAGGAAGGTCGCCGTGGTGGGCGTGGCCCTCTCCGACTGCGGCCGGGTCGCCGACGCCACCCCCTACACACTGCACGCCCAGGCGGCCCGCCGCGCGCTCGCGGACGCCGGCCTGGACCGCGCCCGGGTGGACGGCCTCGCCTCCGCGGGCCTCGGCACGCTGGCCCCGGTGGAGGTCGCCGAGTACCTGGGCCTGCGCCCGACCTGGGTGGACTCCACCTCCGTCGGCGGCTCGACCTGGGAGGTCATGGCGGCCCACGCGGCGGACGCGATAGCCGCCGGCCACGCGAACGCGGTCCTGCTGGTCTACGGCTCGACGGCGCGGGCGGACATCAGGGCGGGCCGCAGGACGGGCGAACTGTCCTTCGGCGCGCGCGGTCCGCTGCAGTTCGAGGTGCCCTACGGCCACACGCTGGTCGCCAAGTACGCGATGGCGGCCCGCCGCCACATGATCGAGCACGGCACGAGCGTCGAGCAGCTGGCCGAGGTCGCGGTCCAGGCGAGGGCGAACGCGGCCCTGAACCCGGAGGCGATGTTCCGCGCCCCGATCACGGTCGACGACGTCCAGGCCGGACCGCTGATCGCCGACCCCTTCACCAAGCTGCACTGCTGCATCCGCTCGGACGGCGGCGCGGCGGTGCTCCTGGCGGCCGAGGAGTACGTGCGCGACTGCCGCACGGACCCCGTGTGGGTCCTCGGCACCGGCGAGCACGTCAGCCACGCGGCGATGTCGCACTGGCCGGACTTCACGGTGTCCCCGGCCGCGGTGAGCGGCCGGCTGGCCTTCGAGCGGGCCGGGGTGCGCCCGGCCGAGATCGACTTCGCGGAGATCTACGACGCCTTCACCTACATGACCCTGGTGACCCTGGAGGACCTGGGCTTCTGCGCCAAGGGCGAGGGCGGCGCGTTCGTGGAGAAGGGGCGCCTGCTGGTGCGCGGCGGCGACCTGCCGGTGAACACCGACGGCGGCGGCCTCTCGGCCCAGCACCCGGGGATGCGGGGGCTGTTCCTGCTCGTGGAGGCGGTGCGGCAGCTGCGCGGGGAGGCCGGGGAGCGCCAGGTGCACGGCCGGGACGGACGCCTGCCGCGGCTGGGCGTCGCCTCCGGCACCGGGGGCTGGTTCTGCTCGTCGGGCACGGTGGTCCTGGGCCGCTGAGCGTGTGCGGCCGCCTGGGGCCTGTCTGACCTGATCCGAACGACAGGCCCTAGTAGTGCTTCGTTAGGTTCTGGGCTGTCTGCGGATGCTCCGAGGGCGGGGCATGGGGCGTCCGCAGGTGGTGCATGTGCCGGTCCAGCACCT